>PAYP01000023.1 GCA_002714785.1 Candidatus Poribacteria bacterium
AATGTAAATCATATTCATTATTAAGTCGAACTATCTTTATCTCTCAGTACCTAACCTATCCTGAGAATCTACAAGTACATTTGTAAATCTAATTAATTGTTATATTGGCTTAAATGAGAAATGAGAGGATTCCAGGCATTATCCTTTGAGTTTATATCAGATTCTTAACTGGATTCTAAGAAAACCAAAAGAACTACTGATAGATTGTGCGAATTCTCTGCTTGGATAGTAGAAATCTACCTGACATCTTGTAGAGAATTGTGCCTTATGATAAAATCGGCTGACCGTCTTCGGGCTGCTCTTACTAATTCACCCAAAAGTGAGAAAAGCCAAATTGAAAATAGGAGTTCACATGCATATTCAAATAATCAATTTCAATCTTGATGGAATCAATCGAGATGAATATGAAACAGCTTGTCACGGCGTAGCTGGCGATTTTGCTTCTTTACCAGGACTCATTTCTAAACACTGGTTAGCGAATGAAGAAAATAACACCTATGGTGGAGTTTATATCTGGGAAAATAAAGAAGCAATGCAGAGTTATCTTGAATCGGACCTTTTTCGTAGTGTTAGCACAAATCCTGCATTCTTGAATGCGGAATCTAAAGATTTTGAAGTCATAGCAGATCTGTCTGAAATCACAAGAGGAGTTTAGTGTCTGCTTCTTTTTCTCGCTATTTCTTAAGAAATCATTCAAAAAGTAGGCCTTTTAGCATACTTTCTACTAGACCAAGCAAGTGTTTGTTTGCTAAACATAAATCAACACTTAACGAATGGAAAATGGGCTAAATTTTCCTTCAAGATCCTATAAAATCAACCAATCTTTTACATCTTAGGAGTGGTGCCTTAATCACCACTCCAAGTCCTAGTGATTTCACGCTCACCTTATAGTATTTATTATTAGGTAGCCATAAAAACACCAANCCTGCNAATTNAAAGATATCAAGACTTCNTTTCCTGTGNTATTGAATNNATGCTGTGNTTNANGTTTTCACNNGATCTTTTATATNACTGCCANNTCCATGTTAAATNCTGCAGATGCATTGACTAACATTGAATTGGCAGTAATTTTTTGTAAATCTAATNTTTTGGGTCGTCTGACAAAGTAATGTATAGTCNCANGATCTGGACAGTCAAAGACCCAATNTCCACTCTGTTCAGGTTTCTCGTATCGCCTTTTGAATGGTTCGAACCAACCTATAAAAGTTGATACTCGCAGTTCATTTCCTTGAAATTTACCTCTCTACAGCTGTGAGAAGATTGAGGACCAAACAACTATAACCAATGTTCCATGAAATGAAAGATAGTAATCATTTTTACTTACAAGTGATATTAAGTTAAGAAGTATCATTATTCCAGAAAGTATAGCCGTTTGCACTAATTCTTGACTTGTTCCCCAATTGTCCGTGTAAACAGAGACTAATATAGCGTGATTCATTAGTCCAAAGAAATATAATATCGAAACAACAAGATATGTTTTTTTTATCTTCATAAACCATGATTTCATATCAAAGAAATCATCCAATAAATTATCTTTAGGGACAATCATTAATCCCTGTATACACATAATCATATCAGACATACTTCTACTGGCAAATAATAGTCGACTTCCTTCAATATCCATGTAAGTTCCCTTTCCGAGATACCAAGAAGTATAGAGTTGAATTATATTTGCCAACATAAAAGCCAGATATGGGTAGTAAAGTTTGGCTGATTTTGGTTCTTGTAGTAAGTTGGATACAAACATGAAGTATCTGACTAATACAACCGCTATTATGACTGAATAAATCCATGCCGCACTATCCCAAGTAAACGCACTACGTTCTTCTAGTCCAGTCATCATATCTTCAAACATCTTGTCCTCTCTGTTAAATCTGTAAAGTTGTAATAAAAAAATACTAAAAGGTATTGTGGAGTGTGTAGTCAGGATAATTAGTAATAGTAGCTCTACTCTTAGCTACTATTACTACATATACAGCATTGGTTCTTTAACTCCTACCTGAATTTACGTGTGTTGGTCAAATATATAATGAACTCTACTTAAAAGACGATTGTCAGTATTTAAAAGCGAGCGATCTCTTTCTCAATTCTGTATTTAAGGTAGTCTGATGCATAGGTTATTTAAGATGTACCAGCTTAAGAACACTACAGGTTTGTTCGATATCAAATAGAGTTGATCCAATAAAAGAGGCCAAAATCATCGAGGATTTTAATTGTAAATCAGTATAACCGTGCTTCTTTAGGTAAGATTCAGCTTGGCTGATTGCGGTTGATGATGTTTGAGCTCATTCTAGGATTAGAGTATCAGAAGTAAATATTAGCCGGATAATAGTATGATTAGAACCAAGAATAAAACTAAAATCATTAAACGTGATTAATTGAACCTAGGCAATGAAGACCTTACTCATCTGGTAGCTATTTATTGACGAAAAGTAGTCCACTAATGATGCGATCAGAAATCTTCATCAGCATTGCTACCTTGACCTTTTAAGAATCCATGTCAAATCCTTGATTGGTCCAAATGTTTCTTGCTAAGTCCTTAGCTGTTTGGGTAGGCTCAATATTTCCTAGAATACTGGATGGAGGCTTGTTGCTATCGGTACGATCAGGATCTGGAGACCAATTATCATTTTCATATTTTTGGCGTACAGTTTCTTGCCTGAAGTCCGGTACAGTTATCGGCATCGAGTCTTGCAGTACTGACCGCCAAGCGAGTATGCCAACGATACTCATATCGATCCCTCGATATACATCAAGATAGGGTTGTTCTTGACGATGAATTGCTTGCGCGAAATAGTAGCTGGTAAAAAAGTCTCCTCCCCCATGACCCGTTCTGCGAGCTAAGTCTCCAGCTACTGTGAAATTAGGTTTGTAAACGACTTCGGCTTTTTCTTGTTTATCATTTTCCCAAGGCTCCTGCCAAATACGAAGTCGGCTTTTATCGCCATGCCGACAGTTTTCCATTAACCCTTTGTTTCCATGTATACGAACATAATTTCCATGGCCACGTAATGCTCCATGAAGTGACTTCAGCACCGCATCGTTATTCATTCGACACATGATAATAGCGCTAGTATCGCTTCGCTTCACATGTTTTGTTTGTGTTGGATCATCGTAATCATAGGGAACGACAAAAGCATTAACTTTGACCGGCCGAGTATCAGTAATGTACATAACTGGAGCAATAGAATGCGTACAATAGTAGGTAGCAGGAATCCAATTACGCCAATGGTTCCAACCACAACTTCTGGCTAATTTCACTTCAGCAAGGTCTGGATGTACATACTCACCTTCACCATATTTGAATTCGCCAATTAGGCCACTCTGGTATAGTCGGCGCATTTCTTGATTATATGCACTGTATGGGTAATTTTCGGCAAACATGTACACTTTACCCGACTGTTCAACCGTACGTGCAAGAGAAACCCCCTCAGCTAAGGTATGACAAGCAGCACATTCACTCATCACATGTTTCCCTGCCAATAAAGCTTTTTCAGCAAATGGTGCATGCTGGTGGAAATAATTGCACAATACCACAGCGTCTAGGTCATGGGACAAAAATTGATCGTACTCAACATAGGTTGCCACATTTAGCTCCCTGCCAACCTGCTCCAGTTTTTCTTCCCAAGTATCGCAAATTGCAACTAATTTAAAACCAGTGGAATCTGAAACACCCATATAAGATTTACCACGTCCTGCTCCGACAATACCCAATCTTATGGGTTTTCTAAGTTGATTGGTCATTTTAGATCTTTCTCACATAATGGATCGATAAAATTCATATTTCCCTACCATCCTAGCCGAGTACCATACAAACTGTTCACAGGTATTGTGAAAGCATGATCAAAAACAGAAGGAGATTGAGAATAAATAAGTCGAAAGCTTATAGTGTTACTACTAACTGAGGTTTTACGGAGTTGAACCCTCGACAACTTTATTTCCCATAATTACTTATCCTTTTCAGGATAAGGGCGAATAAATGTATCAAAGGAGAGCAAAGAATACCACGAAAATAAAGGGGGGCTTAACTAATTAGTTGTCGATTCATAAAGCTTGTTTATTTTCTAGCCAAACGTTTTTTAGAGAATCTTTATTCGACAATTTCAACGTTGGCACGTGGCAAGACAATTCTTTCTTGGTTATGAAGTTGAACCTCAAGCACTCGAACGTGAGCTTCTGTTTCTAGAGATTGGGGTTCAACTAGCAATTTGGTGACTTCTCCTAATTGGCCAAAATACGGTGATCTGATTAAGCGAACCTGCGTCCCGACATCTAAGGCACTTGGTATTATAACTCTATCCTTATCTAGTGACGAATTACTATCTTTCTCCAGAGGAATAACAATTTCAGGTCTCTGGACACCTGCGCGAATCTGAGTGGTACCATTTAGTGAGGCTTTCATACCTTGTCTGTGTAGCAATAAATCGAAAGTTTGCCTAGCCATTGAGATTTGACCAAAACCTTCGGTGATCATCAATGTTAGACCAATGTTTTCTGCACCAGTAATCGCGACTCCTAATTCGTATCCAAGCAATTGATAGAGCTCACGATCATCAATACCTCCACAAACAATTCCCTTCACTCCTTTATCAATTGCGAATTCAACAGTTTGTCGATCAACTGTAGAACCTCCAACAAGAATCTGTCCCTCATGATCGGTCTGGATTAATTCAGGAGTCAATGGCTGATTAGGTGAGCTGACAATCGTCTGGAGTTGGCCGACAGTTTCACCTCCAATGCCAAAAATGCCTTGGATTAGTGTTCCCCATGTTTCGATCACTACACCCTCATTTTCCATAACCTCGATTACTTGACCATCGATATATCCCCAGGTTTGGACAGGTGTAGAGGGTTCTCGTATAACGACCTGTCCAGTTACATCAGAAATGTTTTCTATAGTACCGGAGATAGGTGATTTTACTTCTGATTTAAAAAGACCAAATAAGCCATTAGACTGGGCTATAATCTCTTCTTGTTCCACAGGATCACCCACTTTCTTAAGCATGAATCGACCAACACTACTTGGGCTTGTTCCCATCAAATTAGCTGCATGGATCATTTGAACATTACCCGGAAGATCTGTCTGCGCCACAATATCCTCAGCTGAGACTTGATTCCCAACTTCCACTAGTACGTCTCCCATTAATGGAAGTCGTCGTTCACTACGAACTATAGTTTGGGCTGAAATTTTTAGCCCTGGTGTATATGCATGTGCCATTTCTGATTTGTTTTGCCTCGTGAGGTATATTGAAAATGGAAGATGATTATAATCCCAATAATATCTGAAAAAAGCTCAACTGTATATCCAGTTTTGCAGATTTTTGTTCTTAGGTATCTTACTGGATTACTGCAACTAGCCTAACGTAATTCAGTTTGAGTAGGGAAAAATTGGAGATCAAATCTCTATTGGTTATAACAGATACTCTTTGGGCAGAAGCTTTTGGAACGATACAGTGTGCCACCCGGTGATTATCTCAATCCATCGATATCGTATTTTGAAACAAAATCCCAAATCAGACTACTGATGCTAGAGCCTTTATAATTTATCTCAGGCCAATGGCTTCCTCCAATAATCTTATAATTCTCAACAGAAACTCCATTTTTACCATCTCTATAGGAATAATGTTCTATTGTAGTATCATCAAAGCCATTCTTCTTGTCATATGAAGAGGATTTTAATTTTATAATGTCATTTTTGAAAATATTGATTTGGGGAGTCGTATTGACAGCATTAAATTCTATCCAATAATCGATTATTTGGTCAATAGACATAGCGTACCCTTCAATTCCCTCGTACGGGATTACTTGATCTGCTGTTCCGTGAAACATTATCACAGCTGTCGGGTGTAGTGGTTGGTAAGACTTGATTATTTCTGTTGACATTAATCCTGCAATAGAAGCTACAGCTGCTATTTTGTTACTTAGATAACAAGCCAATGAATTGGCAAGAAAAGCTCCATTTGAATAACCATAAACATAAATTCTCTTCGAATCAACTCTATATTCGGAGGTCATTTTATCAATCAGTGCCGAAACGAAACCTAAATCGTCTACATTACTTTTATTTTGTTTGGCCGAATTTGGCTCATGGTTCCAGTGTGATCCCTCTTTTTCGCCCTTTAAAGAAACGCCTTGAGGAATAACCAAGATAAATCCATCAATTTCTGCTATCGGCTTCATATCTGAAAAAATATGGCTGGTACTCGCAGTATCACCAAACCCATGAAAACCAAGCATAAGTGGTACTGTTGAAGTGTCATCGTAGGAAGATGGTAGATAAATAGTATATTCCCTGTCAATATTATCGTGTACCAATTTCTGAGTAAATAAGTCTCCACCAGTCAGGTTTGTTTTCACCAGATTATCTTCAGTATGTGAACAAGAAAAAAAAGTCAAGACTAAAATGGTAATGATAAGAAAATTCTCCATCTTGAACTCCTTCATTTCATGATTATTCTATCATTTTTTGGAGTAGGGGCCTTTCTCTTTAATCTCTTCTGAGATGGTATCCCATAGTTGAATTCTCTTTTCTAGACATTCTTTGGCCACATCCGTGACCTGTTTCCATTTGGAAGAGCTCGAACCACATAGTTCCGAAATCATCTCAAGCGCCATAGGGCCGTGCTCGTCTCCATCAAGCTCGATGTGCCTCTCTAGGTAATAAGCGAGCTTGGTAAATTGTTGTTTTTCTGAATCAGCTTGTTTGAGGATTTCTAGAAACATATATGGGATTACGTCCTCCCTACCGAAGGTAAAAGCTGAAGCAACTAGGTGTATTTCTTGACTTTCGATTAATTGGAAGGTGAATTTTACGAATGCAGCAGTACCTTGGTTGATATCAATTTTGTTTAATGAAGAGCTAACCGAATTTCCTTCACTAACAAGTTGAATAAATTCTTCTATAGAGCTTGTATTCGCACCAATTTGATTCATTGCGTCCAAATACATTTCAAAATGGCTTTTTGGTACTCCAACCTCATCAATATCAGTTTCTTCTTGATAGACAATCTCATTTATAAATCTGGCTAGGAGTGGGTTAGGCTTTGGGATCCATGGCAGTTTTACAGCAGTAAGCTGAGTTTGAAGAAATTTTAACAGAGACATAAAATCCCAAACAGCAAAAACATGATTTTCCATAAAAATCTTTATATCTTCTATGGTTCTTAAATTTTCGTAGATTGTGTGAGTTTTTAGTTGTTTTTTCAAAAATTTAATTTCAGATTCGATGTTATTTATTCTTTTCATCCCCATTCACCTTAGCATTTGGTATATTATATTCAGAGAAGCGTTCTAGTTAAATTGATCACTACATTTAGTGTATTGTTGTTTATCTCTTTTTTCAATCGCTGAAATCAAGAAAAATTTGTGCGATCGCACAAGTCTGAAATTTTATTCATTGATAGCTAAATTAGCACTTATGAGATTTTTCCTTCTGTATTATCTCATTCCTTGTTACTATTTTCGACATTAACCGGTAATAAGATAATATCTTTGTGCCTTTAAATCAGGATAGGAGAGTTGAGTCATGGCAAAGAAATTGAGAATTACTGCGGTCGGTTGTGGTGGCGTTGGCTTACGTCATCAGAAAGGCCACCTTGCTTGTCCAGAAACGGAATTAGTTGCAGTCTGCGATATGGATGTTGAAAAGGCTGAACAAAGAGCAAAGGAATTGGGTATTGAGCGTTGGTACCCATCCATTTCAGAAATGTTATCCAATGAGGAATGTGACGCTGTTGACGTGGTAACGGCGGACCATCTACATTTCCAACCTGTGATGGAATGTTTGGAAGCTGGTAAGCATGTCTTGTGTGAAAAACCTCTTTCTTTATCGTTAGATGAAGCTGAACAAATGGTGGAAAAAGCTAAGGAGAAAGATGTCTATTTATCAATGGACTATAACCGCCGTTTTGCTCCCGGATATGCTAAGGCTAGGCAATGGTTTGATGCTGGTGAATGTGGCCGTCTAGCTTATATCGACATGAAACTTTCACAAGGAGGAATGACCCACTCTTGGAAAGGTGAATACTACCTACTTTACGAACTACAAACACACGCCATTGACCTTCTGCGCTGGTTTGGTGGCGAAATCGTCGCTGTTTGCGCTCAGATGGCCAGACCTAGAATAGACGATGTTCCTGAAGGTGAGACAGCATGCTACACGAGTATGGCAATCTCACTTCGGTTTGCCGATAATGCGGTATCTACTTTGTTAGCAAGTTGGGATAGCGACTTCATACATCCTATCGAACGGTTAGAGATTTGTGGTGATAAAGGCGAAATCGTTGTCGATAATGTTCTCAGCAAAGCAACTTTACTTCGGAGAGATGATCAGGTTGTACAAGAATATAGGCCTTCCATATTCCGCATGGAACAATTGGCCTTCGATGGAACATTTGCGCTTCGGATGGATGCCTGGGCCAAAGATTTAGTGGCAGGTCGAGAGCCTCAACCGAGTGGGCGCGATGGATTGCAAGCCATGCGAGTCATTGATGCTATTGTACGATCATGGGAAGAAAAACGTGAGATAGAAGTACCCATCGACTAAGCTAGAATAATTAACTATGGTAAGTCAACCTAACATATTATGGATTTCTTTAGAGGACACAAGTCCACGTTTTGGTTGTTATGGCGATGAAATAGCTCGGACACCGAATTTGGATAAACTTGCGACTCAGAGCTGTCGATTTCCTAACGCCTTTTCAGTTGCAGGGGTCTGTGCTCCTAGTCGGTCTGCTATTATCACTGGGATGTATCCAACTGCCATTGGTACACATCACATGCGAACGACGCATACCAATGAAAACGCACCTAGTTTACCAACACCTTACGCGGCTGTACCACCGCCATACGTCAAAACATTTACAGAATACCTGAGGGCAGCAGGTTATTTCTGTACCAATAACGCAAAAACCGATTATCAATTTCCTGCGCCTATCACTGCCTGGGATGAATGCCACTCCGAAGCGCACTGGCGAAACAGAATAAGAAAGGATCAGCCTTTTTTTTCTGTTTTTAATCCTACAGGTACACATGAAAGTGGTATGTGGGAACAAGAAGATAGCCAACCAGTTAAAACTGACCCTACAGCGATTAAACTTCCACCTTACTTACCTGATACACCTAAATCTAGGCGTGCTTTAGCTAGACATTACGATAATCTCGAAGTTAGCGACCAAATTGTAGGTAACTTACTTCAGAAATTAGATGAAGATGGACTAACTGATAACACGATCGTTATGATTTGGAGTGATCACGGGGAAGGTTTGCCTCGTGCTAAACGCTGGCCTTATGATGCCGGAATTCGAATTCCATTGATTGTCCGGTATCCAGGAAGTCTTGAGCCAGGTAGTATCAACGAGCAACTTGTCAGCTTAATCGACTTGGGGCCAACGGTGCTCTCTTTGGCCGGAATTCCGTTACCAACGCATATACACGGTCAACCTTTTTTAGGATCTCATAAAGTTGAAAGGCAGTACGCCTATGCAACCAGAGATAGATATGATGAATCATATGATATGGTGAGAGCTGTAAGAGACCGGCGATTCAAGTATATTCGCAACTATTATCCCAATAAAGAAAGGTTAGTTTGGGTGCCTTATAGAAATCGCCACCCAATTATGCAAGAGTTGTGGAGGCTTAAGGCTGAAGACAAACTTGAAGGCTATCAAAAAATAATGTTCGAAAAAAGGCTGCCAGAAGAACTTTACGATACAGCTACCGATCCTCACGAACTGAATAATTTAGCTCAGAATCCAGATTTCATAGATCAACTTTCTAAAATGCGACAAGAGATGGAAAAATGGCAAGCTAAGTATGATGAGATGGGTCAGATTCCTGAGGAAATCATGGTTCGGAAATGGTACCCAGAAGGTAAACAAAAACAGACGGCTAAGCCAGTCATGATCCCAATTGCACCTCACAGCGATTATCATCCAGGCCAATCAGCAACTGATATTGGAGGGACCTATGACGTTCCGATTTTAGTTCAGCTAAATTGTTCCACACACGGAGCGTCGATAGCTTATCAAATTGAGGATAATAATCATTGGAATCTTTATACCGAACCAATACGGTTGACTTCAGGTACGACTACTATTCGCACAAAAGCCATCCGTATTGGTTATAAAGAGAGTGGTGAGAAAATCGCCACTTTCACTATTTCGTGAGTGAACGATTAGACGAAGTTGTCAAGGCTGCTCTATTAGGAGCCCTACAAGGCTTAACAGAATTCCTACCAGTAAGTAGCTCAGGACATTTAGTACTTTTCCACCATATGTTGGGCTTCAGTCAAGCTAACATCTTTTTTGATGTTATGTTACACGTCGGTACACTGGGGGCAATCCTAACTGTTTATCGGAAATCGATCTTTCACTTAGTAAAAGAGTTTACTTCAGGGACCTTAAAATATTTCGTTACGAGGCAATTCTCCTCGGCACAACGAATGGTCGGTCTGTTATTCATAGCAACAGTCCCAACCGGGATTATCGGTCTTTTGCTAAATGATCAGATAAATTATTTCTTTAGTCAACCGAAGTCTGTATCCTTAATGCTGTTGGTAACTGCCTCCTTTTTACAATTACCGAGATTTCGATCTCGAAAGACTAATCAGTCAAAATTACAAAGTGAGCCGGAGCTAAAAATCTGGCATGCCTTGTTGATTGGGATAGTGCAGGGTTTGGCTGTTTTGCCAGGTATTTCTCGTTCTGGAGCTACTATTTCGACAGCCTTGTTGCTAGGCGTTCGCCCAGTCATGGCCGCAGAATTTTCTTTCTTACTTTCAATTCCAGCTATTCTCGGGGCTGTTGTACTTAAAGTAGGTGATATCTCCACAGTTAGTTCTCTGACTACCGTTTCTGTAGGTATAGGTACATCGTTTTTTATTGGCCTTATCGCCCTTCGTTTGCTACTGAACTTAATCGCTAAGGCTAAATTTTTTGTGTTTTCATACTACTGCCTACTGGTAGCAATCTTCGCTTTCTTTATCTGATTGATATGAACAAAGGTAAATTGGCTCTATTACTGTGTTTATGTTTACTATCAGTTAGCACTGAAGCGAAAGTTACTTCTAGTGGTTTTCTTGATCACTCATTGGTTCAAATACGTTCCTCCTTTCAATCGGAGCAATTCCAACTAGCTATCCAACAGATTGAGACTCTTGGTTCAATCACAGTACATCATCAGTACTTGAAAGCCTTGGCTTATTTTTACCAAAAAAAATATAAGTCTTCTCTGCAAACTTGTGATCAATTACTTGATAAGTATCCTGACTCGACTTGGCAACATAAAACAGCTTTCTTGAAAGCCAAGGCCTATATTCGTTTAGGCGATTTCGACGCTGCAGAACAAGTTTACCGGTCTGAACTAGAACGATTACTTTCCAAACAAAGAAAAAATCGGATTGCGCAAGTCTACGTCGATTTTGCTAAAAAATCCATTGAAGTGTCTGAAGCTATTAGCTCAGATCAACCAGAAAAAGAAGATTTCCTTCAAGCATATACTTTTTATAAGCAGGCTTTAGAGGTAGAAATTGATGGTAAGCTCAAGAGTGAAGTGCTATTTCAAATGGGACGAATGATGCAACTGGCTAGTGATTACATTGCTGCCGAACGCGACTACCAAAAATTCTTGATTACTTTTCCCGCTAACCCATCTCTGGCAGTCAATGAACGATTTTTCACAGCTACCGTAAACTTAGCTGTGTGCCAAATTCATCAGGGCAAACGGCTAATAGCCCGTAAAAATTTGACAAATTTATTGAGATATTCGTTTGACGAGTCTGAGAACAACAAAAGTGAACTAATCCAGACCGCAAAATTTTTAACTGTTCGTACTTACTATTTACCAAAAACGAAAAATGATCCGTCAGCCAAAGATCAACAAGAAGTAGCATTAGGTATTGCTGTTGCTAAACAGTTTATCAACCAATATCCAAAACAACTGCGTTCAGGCCAACTAGCATTTGAGATTGGTCAAGCTTATCATTCGATCGGACAAACTGAGAATGCGATTTCAGCTTATCAAAGCTTTTTAGATGATTTTAATCTCTTGGACACGAATGGTACAGTAGTTGTTTTACCGATAAATAGGATGAGTATCAAATTAGATGACCTGTGTATGCAAGCTAGGTTTCAGCTTGGCCAACTCTATTTTGATCAAAGAAATTTCTCTTCAGCTATTGATAACTGGAATCGCTACCTAGTGGATTACCCAAATGGTCCTATGTGGACGCAGGTTCAAAGACGTATTATTGACGCAGAATTCCAGAATGGTATTCATTTGATTTCTTTAATATCAAGATCACAGACTGAAAAAGAGGCTAAAACTATTGAAATCAAATCCTATCAAAAAGGCTTGCAGTTTCTAGATCAGTTCCAAAAACGATATCCATTGGATGATCGCGTGGCCAAAATTTTAGTACTGAAAGGTCAAATCTTGTTGAACCAGAAAGAATTTCAGTCCGCTATTTCTATTTGGGAACAGTTGGTTAGTAAATACCCAAAAACAGAAGCTAGTTCCTATGCCTTATTCCAGACTGGCCAGATTTACGAAAACGAGCTTAAGCAGTTGCCAAAGGCCATGGAAACCTATAGTCGTGTCATTTGGGGAAGTTGGAAAACAAAAGCCGAACAAAAGCTTCAACAGATGAAAGAAAAACAGTTGATATTCTCAACTGAGAAAATTTTTCGATCGAGTGATATAGTAACGGTTCGACTCAAGACCCGAAATATCGAACAAGTACAAGTGAACGTATACAAACTGAACCCTGAAGTATACTGGCGGAAAATGGGTACCTTAAAAGGAATAGAAGAACTAGATTTAGCATTGATTCAACCTGACAAATCGTGGTTCCACCAAATTGATTTGTATCGACAATATGCCTTGATTGACCAGAAAATACGAATTCCAATGGGTCAAGCTGGAGTTTCCGCTGTCCACATCTCAGATGGGGAGCTGGAGTCAACGACATTAGTTGTTCGCTCGGATTTGGAACTAATTGCTAAAACGACCCGAAAAGAAATCTTAGTATTTGTACAGAATCAAATACAGAAACAACCAGTAGTAGGGGCTAAAGTTTTGGTACAGTACCAAACTAATGATCCGACTAAACGAAGTGCCTCGTCACAGGTAGTGGGAAATATATCAATTGAGCAAGGTTTAACTGGTAAAGATGGTGTGTATCGTCTTGACACCAATAATGATATATCAGTTAATGTGAGTAGTGTCCTGATAATCCAAGAAGACCATATCGCAACTAACCAGTTGCAAATAGGTGATTTGAATTGGCCAAGAGAATTAACAGCCAAAGGCTATATTTACACTGACCGACCGGTCTATCAACCTGGTCAGACAGTTTCCATTCGCGGGATTATTCGTGAGGCAGACGGGAAATATGTGATCAGTCCAAATACCAAGTACGATGTTCGAGTTATCGACTCTCAAGGACGAGAAATCTATAACCATCCGGTTGTGCTGACGCCTTTTGGGACTTTCTCATCATCGATTTCTTTAGACTCAACAGTAGTAGTTGGACAATACCGTATTACAGTCACCAAAAAAGAAGAAGGCAATCAACTCAATTTTGGAAACTCTAGTTCAACTTTTAATGGCCAGTTTTTGGTCCAACACTATCAACTACCAAACGTTCGACTGGAATTCAATTTTGATCGAAACATCTACTTTCGGGGCGAGACCATTGAGGCTACGATTAATGCCAAGCACACCTATGGCCAGCCTGTGTCTCGAGCTAAAATCACCTACTCCTTACCTGATGGAAAAACAGCTACAAGTATTGCTGATGAAACAGGTCAAATAAAAATTTTATTTGATACAAAATCGTTAACTGAAAAGAAATCCCATTATTATAGTGACAACCTTAAACCACATACCTTGGTTTTCTCAGCCAATATAGCTAGTGAAAATTCTTCTAATACAGCTACTGTCCTACTGGCACCAGTTGGTTTTGTACTTACTGCACGACCTTTGGCACAAGTGGTATTAGCTGGAGAAACAGTTGAAATAGAAGTAACCTGCCATGCCCCAGATGGTAAACCTACCAATCAATCTATAACACTTGACCTATTTCGTTTGACAAAGCCGGTTAAGGATGACTTATTCAAAGAACTTAGCTGGTTGGACCTGCAATCACCAATTCAACCAGCTGAGATTCGAATTCTTACTATGAATCAAACTACGTCATCTCAAACAGGTAAAAGTATATTTCGCTTTAAAATAAAGAAGGGTGGCAATTACCGCCTACGGGCAACTGGTAGCGATCAATTTAATCAACCTGTAGTGGCTGTGGGTAAGTTCAGTATTTCCGATCAAGACGATAGTGTTCGGCTGCGTGTTTTTACTGACTCTACACAAACTAAATTGGGAGAGCCAAAAACTGTTACTCTTCATTCACGGTTAAAAGTAAACAACAAAAAATTAACACCAGCCTTACTGACTTTTGAGTCGGATAAAATTATTAATTACCAAATCATTCAATTACAGTCGGGCGAGAATCCAATTACATTCCATTCTAATTCTGATTACTTTCCCAACTTTTTTCTTACCGTTTCTGCTATTGAAGGTTCTCAGCTGAGAACAACAAAAAAAGAATTTTCTGTCCAAAAAAAACTGCATATCCGAATTAAGCCCAAACATGAGCACAAAAAGAATATAGACTACCAAGAAACCGATTTCGGGGTTTATCAGCCAAGCCAATCAAGCAAATTCGAAATTTTGACTACAAACCAGCTAGGGAGACCTGTGTCTGCTGAATTGTCGCTGTCACTATCCGAATCCTTATTATGGGAGATATTTCCAAATCCACTTGTAGAAATAGATCATTTCTTCTACACTGATCGTCGTCGTACACACTCCATTCGGACTGTTTCTAGTTGTGGTTTTTCTTATCAGCCCAGAACTCAAAAAATTGCCTTAGCAGTTCGGCAAGAAGCTAATCGACTAAAAGTAGAGGAAAAACTAGCTCAAGACCGAAATGAAGGTCGGAAAGAACTAGGAGAATTATTATTCGGTCATACTAATGATGACGAGATAGCCGACTCTAAATCAGCTTTTCCAACACCTGACAAAAGCCGGATGGATAGACAGCCGGTACCTCTAATGGCCGCAAGAAACAGAAAAATCCGAGCAAATAAATCAGGAACCGATGCTCTGAAGATGAACTCACTATTGCGCGCTCAAAATCTGGCGATACCAGATGTTAGGAAACACTTTTTGGCTCAAGTTATTTGGATACCATCCATTCAAACCGATAGAAATGGCAGGGCAACTTTTTCTATTAATCTGCCCAACAAAAGTACGCAGTGGGATATGCGAGCAGTTGGTTGTACTAAGGGTGTATTAGTTGGAGAAAGTAAGTCAAGTCTGAAAACTCAAAAGGACTTTTTCGTTCAAGTTAAACTCCCACCATTTTTAGTCGAAGGTGATCAAATTAAACCTGAAGTCAGTGTTCACAATCTAACCGATTTTTCTGGTACGGCTAATCTTCAAGTACTAATAGATCAAGGTAAAATTAAGGGACTAAAAGGAACTGACCTGCAGACCTTTTCGAAATCAGTTGATTTGGAAGCCAATTGTGTAAACGATTTTACGCTACCAGCAATCGAGGCAAACATCCCGTCTGAGATAGCTGATGAAATCTTGGAAATCAGAATTACGGTTAATTGTGAAAAATGGTCAGACGAAATTCGGACCCAGATTCCGATCCGTCCCTGGGGGATACCCCATGTCGTCAGTCAATCGGGTTGGACCAAAGAGAATCAAACTCTCTTTCTTAAATTACCTAAAGATAAAACATATACCAATCCAAAACTGATTATTCAATTAGGTAAACATGTTAATCGGCTCATTTATGACTTGGCGATCGCTAATCAGCCGGTTTTTCTTCGATCTCGGCAATTGCAAATCATTCAACCTAGCCGCCGTTCTGGTTTATTATCTGTAGCCTCTGCATTGGCATATTTACAACAAGTTGGAGGTTCACCGACTGATAATGTTCAATTAAGTCAAAGTCTATGGAAATTGTTATCTCGATTAATTTCTAATCAAAGGGAAGATGGTGGGTGGAATTAGGTATTTTTGCCAGACCGACGGGAAAATTCTTCTAGCGACCCAAAATTATCAGCCCGTTACTTATGGGCTTTAATCCAAGCACGCCAAGCGGGTATTGCTTTCAATAATCAGGTTATTGACCAGGCTGTTCACTACTTGAGAAATGCATTACAAAGAACTTTAAGTAGTTCAACGCAGAAGTCAGATGAACAAGCTGCAATTTTACTACATGCTTTAACGATTCCCAAAACGATGCAAAGCCAAGTTGTCAACCAAACTGATTTCTCCATAGCCAATCGTCTTTACCGGAACCGAAATAGACTAAGTGATAGGGCCAAATCATATACTGCGTTAGCGCTAGTTAATATGAAACGGTTAGATATGGCGGACCAGGTTTTGTCTTTGTTACCTTCTCTTCAAGATCGAGTTGATTTGGAAACAGTGGCCATCAGTAGTCTAGCTAAGCAGGGAATCAATAGGACCCATCAGAAACAAGTAATTGAAGAACAAATTCGCTTATTACTTTCCCATCAGAGCTCACCAAGTTTTTGGATCAACCAAGATATCATAGTAACGGCTCTAGCAAACTATTTTGGTCGAAACCAGTTTGCCAATGAAGACTATAGCTTAAGAATCTTAGTCAATGGGGAAGTCCTTACCGATGACTTAGAACAAGAAAATTCACTATTTGAAATAGAAGTACCAAATGAAAAATGGATAAAAAGCTCAGTTCATCAAGAATTATCCTGCCAAGTCGAATTCCAGTTACAAGGTTATGGTTCATACGCATACCTAGTAACACTTAGCGGGTTTTCTGATCAGTTTTTAAACCAGTCATCAAAACCTACCAAAGATTTATCATCAATTAAAAAGAATTATTATTATCCTGAACTGACTTATCACGGCAAGCCGATAGGAGTTAAAAGTACTGCTAATCTAAAGAATTTACATTTGGGCCAACACACTGAGGTACGAATTCAAATACCAGTCGATTTGATGACCTCGCTCGGTAGAGACATAAACGGTTTTATAATCGATGACTTCTTACCCGCTGGTGCGGTTATGGTTGATAATTCGTTGAAAGGTGATTTCATTCATTCTGAAGTCTTGGCAGGTTATGTCCGCTTTTACTTTCCCTCCAGGCAAAAGTCTCAAAAACGTACTGGCAGGTTCAGTATTCATTATCAGTTAGCAGGCTATCTCCCAGGTTCTTACAAAATATTGCCCACGATAATTCACCCTCTTGGTTATCAGAACTTCAGTCCTACTAGAACTTTTACTAATCAACCCATTATAGCTGAGGACGAATTAGTAATTCTGGACAGTAGTACGTCCCTAGTTAGTATAGACTCTACTGACTCAGTAGCTCGTGAATTAGAACTATTGAACAAGCGAGAAAAATTTGTTTTGGGTAAACGCTACTTCAACGACAGTAAGTATTCGCTAGCCTTTCCATTATTATCTCAACTGCGTGATCAGTATCCCCACTATAATACTGCTGAAATTGCTCGCATGCTAATGTGGATCTATACCGATATCACTTACCGAAAACAACAAAATTTGACTACTGATGATTTAACTAATAGCCAACAACTAGTTGAAGTATTTGAAGCGTTGCGGGAGAGTCAGCCAAGCCTTTTCGTACCACTAGAACGAGTTCAAATTATTGCTAATGCATATCGACAGATTGAGGAGTTTGAGCGATCTGTGCTAGTGCATCAGGCTACTATCAATGCTAGTTTTAAGCGAGATATAAAAGTTTCCGGTGACATTGCCGATCGTCAGCAGTTCGAAGACTCAATTCGTTTTGCCTCAGATTTGTGGTTGGCATATCCAGATACACCTGTTACTACGAACACCTACTTTGGTATTACTCAGATGCTCGCCAATCAGGCCAGTAGTTCACCAACTGAGTCAGTTTCTCTACGGTTGCAAGCTCTTAATCGACTCGAAACCTTTCGCACTCTTTATCCTATGGATCCACTCGCCGATGATGCCGCATTATCACAGGTTAACCTCTTACTAGACTTAGAGGACTACGATAATGTTAGCTTAGTAGCACAACAAAGTACTAAGATCTTTGCTGGTAGTCAGTTTTTAAGTAGTTTTCAGTATATGAATTCTTTGGCTGCTTTTTACCAGAATAACTTCCAGCAGGCCATCGAATCCGCAACCCTAATTGCTGATGGAAATAGTGAAAATAAGAATCTCGCCCAGTATATTTTAGGTCAAATTTTCCATGCCCGCAATCAGCCAGAGAAGGCGATTCAGTGGTATCAAAAAATCGAGTCAGTTTATTCTGATGCGCAGGAATCAATAGAGTATTTTCAGCAGAAAAAATTATCTATTCCCGAAGTTACTATTAAGCAACCAAAGGCACCTAAGATACTAGACGTAACCTACCGAAATATTGACAGAGTACAAATCGAAATTTACCAAGTTGATTTAATGAAGCTATTTTTACGGCAGAATAGCCTCGGCCAAATGAACCAGATTCGATTAGCTGGAGTTGAACCGCAACTAAAAATAGAAATTCAGTTGGATCATTCAAAGCCATATATTGATCATAAACAACAGTTCGAACTTGATTTGCCTCAAATTGGAGCTTATTTGATTATTTGTCGAGGGGACCAAGCTAACTCTTCATCTTCTCAATTTACTAGTGGTTTACTTCTCGTTACTCCTTTGGAAATAGCTGTACAAACAGTCGACGATCGACTTAGAGTCTACTTGAAGGATACCGTCACTGGTCAATACCAACCCCGAGTCCACCTAAAAGCTATTGGGTCCGACAGCCGACAATTTATTAGTGGTCAAACGGACATGCGGGGTGTATTTTTAATTGATGGTCTAATTGGGCAACCAACAGTGATCGCCAAATTAAATGTAGATAATTCGAAGGTAGTAGCTTATGCTTTTTATCGAGGGAAAGAAAGAATTGGCTCTGTTCAAAAGAGAGACTCGAATAAAAAACAAGTGGGTAAGCCTCAAACAACTAACTATCGAATGAATCTAAATCGCAGCCAAGAATCCATTCAGCAATCGAACATCCAAAAATTCGAAAAACTTCGCCGTTCAAAAGAGCAAGGTATTCAAATGCAATATGCCTATTAAGAGCCAACATAGAAAAGGTAACCAAAAATGATTATTATCGATGGCCACTTGGACTTATCTTGGAATGCACTGCAGGGAAATCGTAACTTACTGCAGTCGGTCGAAAAAACCAGAAAAGCAGAAGGAGAAAGTAGACATACGACAACTGTTGCCTTACCAGAGATGAAAAAAGCCAATATAACAATTGCTTTTGCGACTTTATTTGCCAGATCCACAGGAATACCATCGCCTAATGTAGATTATGGATCGGTTGCTCAAGCCAATGGCATTGTAGAAGGACAATTGGGCTACTACCGAGCTTTAGAACGTGAAGGGCATGTGACCATCATCGAGGGAATTGAGCTCTTACAAACACACCTCCAAAAGTGGAAAAAATGGGAAGAAACGCAGATAGGTTTGTCTCCTCCATTGGGTCTGATTATTAGTATGGAAGGGGCTGATCCTATTTCAGGAGCCGATCAGCTGGAAGATTGGGTAAAGAAAGGATTGAAGCTAATCGGCTTATCTCACTACGGTGTCGGTCGTTATGGTGGTGGCACTGGAACTGAGGAGGGGTTATCCCCCTTGGCATTACCTTTTCTAACAGAAATGTCTCGACTAGGAGTTATTCTAGATTTGACTCATACATCAGATACTTCTTTTTGGCAAGCGTTAGAACATTACTCGGGTTTAGTGATTGCCAGCCATAGTAATTGCCGAACTCTCGTTCCCAACCAAAGGCAGTTCAGCGATCAACAACTGACAGCTATTTTTGAGAGAGATGGAGTAATCGGTACAGCTTTTGATGTATGGATGCTTGATCCTGAGTGGGACAAAAAAAAGCCAGATAACTCAACGATTACGTTAGAAACAGTTGCGAACCATATTGACCACGTCTGTCAACTGGCAGGTAATCCCTATCATGCTGCAATTGGGACTGATCTAGATGGTGGCTTTGGCAGAGAGCAAAGCCCATCCGATGTCGATAGTATTGCTGATTTGCCAAAATTAACGGCTATTTTAGAACGTCGGGGTTATTCTTCCGCAGACATTACATCTATCATGTATGGCAATTGGTATCGTGTCTTGGAATCAACGTGGGAATAAATAGCAAAACTGATGACTTACTTTTTACGTTTTGTCTTATTCCAACGTACTCCTGGTCACGATTTTTGGCATCGCGCACCAAATCTATACTGTGAGCACAAGACATGTGCCTAATTCTGCTAGCTCATAGTGTAAGCCCAAACTTCCCTCTAATTTTACTTGCAAATCGAGATGAAGATCACGCTCGACCAACAGCAGCGGCCCATTTTTGGCCTGACGAAAAAGAAGTGCTAGCTGGGCGAGATTTAGTAGCTAACGGAACTTGGCTAGGAATAAATAGAACTGGTCGCTGGGCAGCAGTATCTAACCTTCGTTGTTTTACATCCCACATAACTGATCAAAAATCTCGTGGGCACCTAGTAAAAGATTTTTTAACGACTATGTCTCCGGTTGGTAGTTTTGTTACGCAGCAACGAAACAATGGCTATCAATACAATGGATACAATCTGCTATTGGGACAAATCGATTTGTCTCGGCCAGAAGTAGTTTATTTAACTAATGCTAAATCTCAGGCAGTCAATTTACCACCAGGCATTTACGGACTTAGTAATCATACCCTAGGTACTGATGAGTCTAGGGTTATTAAGGGCAAGTGCCAACTAAAATCCATGCTGAAAAAAGAGCACATAGAAGAAAAGCAACTACTGGATATTATGAAGCAACTAGATGATGATACCGAGTCGTCCATATTTGTAGCCAATAGCGATTATGGTACTCGTTCGACTACTCTAATTTTAGTTAAACGAGACGGTAGTACGTTGCTGATGGAACGTACTTACTATTCGACAAACGGGGCAACCCCAGATAAAGACTCGGATGTCACATTCCAATTTCGAATTAGACCAAGATAAGCTGATTGGAGTAATACATGCCTTTTATTTTGACTGACCAACTGAAACAAATTGAATTGTTCCCACAAGCGCTAAGTCGTATCGTCGCAGGTGAGCAAATTATGCTTTCTTTCTTAGAAATGGAAATGGATTGTATCATTCCAGAACATAGTCATCCACATGAACAGGCAGGTCTGGTTTTATCAGGTAAGTTGAGGTTTCGTATCGGGAATGAGGAACGTATTGTTGGANCAGGAGATGCATTTCTGATTCCTAAAAATCTGGTACATTCAGGCCAAGTAATTGAGGGTCCGGTAAAAGTACTGGATATTTTTGGCCCACCTCGTGAAGATTATCTAGATGCTTACAATCAACACGATGAAACTTCGGAGCAGACAGTTTGGCAAACCTGAAATGTGTATATTTCTAGACCAGCTCTAAAGGTTCTACCGCTAAATTTATCCAAATTNTCAGCATGGCGATGACTAGTAGTACGTAACCTCTCTATGTATTTTGCCAGACCTCAGTTTTTCGTTAACGTGTAGTGCCCCTCCCTCTTGAATGACTTCCCCGAATGGGTCTTCTCTCAATGANCGGTTCATTTGTTGAGCCATCCACTGATCTACCAGTCGAAGTCCATGGCCTAGGATTGCGATCTTTTTTTCCTGCAAAGTTAATGGTTTGGTGTGGATCATTTTCAATATTGAACTGCATGTACTCGGGAAACNCCTTTAGACCAGTATGGTAGGTACGAATCATAATCCAATGATACTACGCTGGTAACTCCAAGCACCCTGGCTCAAAATGACAAAATCTCTACCGTGATTAGTTTTTTAGGACAATTCGCCAGCAAAGCTTTGACTATCCCAAGTGCTCGGTTGCTAAGCCCCCAATAACTCGGCTAGTGTTGCTGTCAAGTCGAGACTCTCGTGTAAACTATCTCGTTTACTACCATCTGTGGAGTCGGCAAGGCCAGGCCAACGAACAATTAAAGGGATTCAGTTGGTGATATAATCAGCAGTTNGGTGATCCCCCCAAACATTCAGCTCACNCTGANTCCCTCTATGGTNAGCGTAAATAATGATGGCAGTTTGATCATAAATATCTAAATCCTTTAAATCTTGAATTAATTTGCCCACGAAGTAATCGGCATAATGAATGTCAGTATCATAACCGCCCAAATGAGATTTTACTTCATCTGCTGTCTGAATATGACCAACACCCATAGTCCAACGTGATAGTAATTATGAATTATAGCCGGGAACTTCGTTTGCTCTAGGTGGACCAAAACTTTGGTTTTGCGGNCTAACTAGATCAGTTGTAATCCAGCTATTAATAGGTTCATTTTCAAAAGAGTTNCCGTATGAGGTTAGNCNATCATAAGGTGTGTGGGGNTGCCAAAAATTGAGGTGAAGAAACAGTTATCCTTTTTCCCATTGGTCTGTAGCTATTGAGTTTGCCGGAGGATATATCTCATCTNCGTTTTCTAATCCACTTTACCAGTATAATAAGTTTCTGTAAAACTCTGCTAAATCTGGCAAGCTGTATTCCTATTGGGAAAAGGACTGATGCTTACGGTATGNTAACCGACTTGANGAAGAATGCTGACAAGCGTTTCGTGAGCGAAATTTGGCGATTTTGACCTTGATTTGGCAGGTCAGCATAGACGCCACCGTGATTGACAACACCAGCATTGATGCCAAATCAACCACCAAAAAAGCGATTCGGCTAGGAAAACATGGCGTATCAGTTGCATAGAAGTTTCGGAAGATTACATCTGCGGTCGCAAGTTGATCAATATTAGGCGATGTTTGCCGGTGATATCCATAAAAAGAAAGATGGCCTGGTTACATTGAATCAATTTCAATGTAAAGGATGCACATTAAANTTTCCTTTCTAATTTTTTTNTGGTTTAAATAGGTTGNGAATGTCTTCAGCGTTGAGTGTCAACGACACAACGGAATCCATAGTCTCCACTAATATTGATGGGGAAGTTTCCGTTACGTTTNGCTATTGCAAGATCAGACTTTTTACTGTACCAACTGCCACCTTTTAGTACACGTGCTTCTTCTTGCCTATCATACCAGTCCTGACACCACTCCCAAACGTTTCCTGCCATGTCAAAGAGTCCGTATCCATTCGGTATGTAACTCGCAACAGGTGCTGTTAACGCATGTCCGTCATTTACCTTGGTATCTGCCCAATTGGTTTGGTTAGTTGCCTCTTGCAAAATAGACTTAGCTTTTTTATCGGCAAAGTTGCAAAGTTTTCCACTTGGCAACTGGTCGCCCCAAGGATAACGCTTAGAATTCAATCCACCTCGTGCAGCATATTCCCACTCAGTCTCGGTTGGTAACCTTTTTCCAGCCCATTGGCAATAGGCTATAGCATCATGCCACGAGACGTAAATCATTGGATGTTGATCCGTCTCAGAATATTGATATACATCTTCGAGACGGCCAGAAAATTGATAGCCGCTATCTTTCAAAAATACCTTGAACTGAGCCACAGTCACTTCGTGTTTATCCATGTAGAAGGGGTTACTTATTACCTTTTGGTATGAAAGAGAAGGTCGAATTATTACCATTTCCGCACCGTCTTTCAACCAAGTAATTTTCTCAGCTTTAATATGTCTCAGTTGATCGGCGTGTTTAATAATAATGTTTTGGTTTTCATCAGCCATACCTAGTTTAACCCAGGCTACTAATGCGACAAATAAATAAATATTCACAGGATTCCTATTTTTATTCGTGGCTGATTTTAACATAGATAGTGTTTTAATCGCTGACTAATAGAGATGGGTAAATTCATTATTATTGTTGTGTTATATGATATAATTTCCGGGTCAGTTGTTTGTTTTATTTTTTTGCCTATCGATTTCTATTATGATTGGTAGAAAAAGGTTGTACTTTCACTACTGATTTTTTGTTATTTACTCAACGAACCCAAATTGTGATACTCAGAGGTAAACGTAAATGAATGTATTGGTCATTGGCCAAGGTGGACGTGAACATGCCTTAGTATGGAAAATTGCCCAAAGCCAGCTAGTAGATCAAATTTATTGCTGGCCAGGTAATCCCGGAATGGATGAATTCTCCATTAACCTTTCAATCCCGTTCGTTAACGAAATGGACAGTTACAGACAAGTAGTTGAGTTTGTTAAATCAGAAGGAATCGACCTAACTATAGTTGGTCCAGAAGATCCATTAGCCAATGGAATAGTAGATTTGTTCGAATTACATGAACTTAATATTTTTGGCCCAAATCAGTCAGCGGCGCAGATCGAAGCCAGTAAAGACTTTGCCAAGAAACTGATGAAAAAATACGATATTCCCACGGCGGATTACCAGACTTTTACTGATGCTGAAGCAGCTATCGATTATGTGAAAAAATTAGACAAGCCAGTTTTTGTCAAAGCTGATGGGTTAGCAGCTGGTAAGGGGGCCATCCCTGGACCTACCATTTCGGATGCAATTCAAGCTATTCGAAGTGTACTAGTTGAGCAGAATTTTGGTGAGGCCGGACAAAAAGTAGTTATTGAAGAATGGATGGAAGGCGAAGAAGCCTCTTTTATTGTACTCTCTGACGGTAATGATGTTGTAACACTTCCCACTTCACAAGATCACAAAAGAGCTATGGATAACGATCAAGGGCCCAATACCGGTGGTATGGGGGCATACTCGCCGGCTCCTGTCATAACCGACATTTTGCACAAAGAGGTTATTGATACAATTGTTCTTCCGACAATTAAGGGTATGAAAGCCGAAGGCCGAATTTACAAAGGTATACTGTATGTTGGCTTGATGATCACTGACCAAGGACCGAAAGTAGTTGAGTACAATTGTCGACTCGGCGATCCCGAAGCCCAAGTATTAATACCGAGAATTGAAAGTGATTTGGTACCTATTTTGCAATCTTGTCTTGATGGTACTTTGGCGCAGACAGAAGTAAAACTACGACCTGACCCCGCCGTTTGTGTAGTTATGGCTTCGGGGGGTTACCCAAAGAGTTATGAAAAAGGCAAAAAGATTACTGGTGTCGAATCATTCAAAGGTATTGAACACACAAATATTTTCCATGCTGGTACCAGTAATCAAAGTGGAGAGTTACTTACGGATGGTGGACGAGTACTAGGTGTAACATCTGTTGGGAGCAGTATACAATTAGCCATTGATCGTGCCTATCAGGGAATAAGCAAAATACACTTTGACCAAGCCCATTACCGAACAGATATTGCACACAGGGCCGTCGAAAGAACGGAGTAAATTGGATTCAGTAAGGATTGGCAAGCATAACCCTTTTTCAAAATTTAGACGGTCAAGTCCAAATTGAATATGAAAAATTTTAGGTCTGAATTATCCTCTACCCTCAAGTTAGCTGATCTGCGGTGAGTAGTGCTTTCAACTTGATACCATGTTCAGCTAACTTTTCACTACCACCAGTTTGACGATCAATAACACAAATAGCAGATTCAACATATAAACCGTCTGCTTTCATCTTGCTGGCCGCTTCAATAATCGCACCACCACTAGAAACAACATCTTCCACAATAAGTAGTTGTCGGTTTGCTAAATCTGGACCTTCTGCATAACGACAGGTACCATAACTTTTTGCTGCTTTTCGAATAAAAGCTGATGGGAGGCCACTTATTTGACTTAGCATGGTTACTATTGGAATTCCTCCCATTTCTAGGCCACAAAGAATATCTGTGTTACTGGGGATGAGTACACTCATCGCCTCAGCGATTTGTTTTAATAGCTTAGGGTCAGACTCGAATTGATACTTGTCAAAATAGGTATTGCTAACCATACCTGAACGAAGGGTAAACTGGCCTTTTAATTCTGAGACAGTTTTAATAGATTGTGCAAGATTCATTTTTATCTTTCCAGTTGGTGAATAAATAAGTATACCAAATGTATCAGAAGAATTAAGTGTTCTTTTATCAACTGAATGATTCGGTTGAGTAATTGACAACATCGATGTGTGTCCTTAAAATACTGGAGTGGAAGGATAATAACTAATATGGGAATTATGGAGACCTTCGATTTTCAACCTAGTATCCGTCTTGTTTTTGGTCCAAACCAAATAGATCAACTGGGCCAGCTTACTAAAGAATTAGCACATCCCAGTAAGGTTCTATTAATAACAGATCAGGGTGTTGCCAAAGCAGGTATATTAGATAGGGCGATTGATGCACTTAAATCTATGGATATTGATACGCATATCTTTCAAGAAGTGACGCCTAACCCAACAACGAAAGATGTACAGAATGCTACTAACTTGGCTCATAAAATCGGAAATATTGGTCTGATTGTAGGGTTAGGTGGGGGAAGTGCGATGGATTGTGCCAAAGGCGTAAATTTTCTCCTAACCAATGGTGGTACAATGGAAGATTACTGGGGATTTGGGAAAGCCACCCAGCCAATGTTACCGTCGATTGGTATACCTACCACTGCTGGAACTGGTAGTGAAGCACAGTCTTATGCCCTCATTTCTCAAGCAGACACCCATATTAAAATGGCATGTGGAGATAGAAAAGCTCGCTTTCGAGCTGTTATTTTAGACCCAGTACTAACTGAGACTATGCCGGCTCAAGTATCGGCCTTAACAGGTTTTGATGCTATCTCACACGCTATTGAAAGTTATGTTAGTACCAAAGGCAACTCTATGTCCCGATTGTTTGCTAAATCAGCATGGCAAATGCTGTCTCAAAATTTCGAATTAGCATTGCAACCAAATTCAGATTCAGATGTGAGGGGGCAGATGCTCTTAGGTGCAAACCTCGCAGGCATGGCGATCGAATGTTCAATGTTGGGTGCAGCACATGCTTGTGCCAATCCTCTGACCGCCAAATACCAAATCACACATGGTCTCGCTGTTAGTTTGATGCTGCCTCATGTGATAGAACTTAATAGTAAAAAAGTTGGGAATCTTTATCAACAATTATCAACTGATTTAGCTAGTAGTATTCGTCATTTCCAGTCTGTAGCTAATCTGCCGAGTAGATTACGAGACACTGGAATTCCTCGGTCTGGAATAAATGACTTGGCGATCTCGGCATCTGAACAATGGACAGGAAATTTTAATCCAGTTCTGTTGACAGATGAAGTTTTGGTACAACTTTATGAGCGGGCTTACTAAAGCGGTGATTACTAAAACCAAATTGATAATAATAAAGCTAAAAAGCTTGTCCTTGATGCTATTTTTCTTCTGTGTTTTAGTAACACAGTCTGATGAATGGCCAATTCTGCGTGGTAATTCTCGGTTGACTGGTGTAGCCGACACCCGTTTACCTACAGTAATGGAGCCTCTGTGGGTTTTCCAAGCTGATGAAGCTATCGAATCCACACCAGCAATTTTTGCAGGCACAGTTTTTATTACTTCACTCGATGGTAACCTGTACGCACTGGAAATGAAAACCGGTCAAAAGCGTTGGCAATATTCGGCGACAGACGTAATAAAGTCTTCTCCATCGGTTGCGGCTGGGGTTGTTTATTTTGGTGATGAATCGGGCGTTTTTCATGCTGTCGATGGGTTAACCGGTCAACAACGGTGGACGTTCGAAACTGAGGCAGGTATAATTTCGGCAGCTAACTTTGATCAAAAATTGGTCGTCTTTGGTAGTTACGATCAGTACCTCTATTGCCTCAAGCAGGATAGTGGAGAACTTGTCTGGAAATACGAAACTGAGGGTTATATCAATGGTACGCCAGCTATAGTAAACCATCAAGCCACAGTTACTGGTTGTGATAGCTATCTNAGATTAATCGATCTAGAAACAGGCAAACAGAGNCAACAGCTACCACTAGGTGATTATATAGTTGCCAGTCCCGCGATTTTGGGTGATCTTGTNTTCGTNGGAACCTATAGTGGTCGCTTTTTTTGTGCTGACCTGAAGACTGCACAAACCGTTTGGAAATANGAGAATACAAANTCTCAGTTCCCAATCTTTGCTTCAGCTGCCGTNACGGACACAACAGTTATTATGGCNAGTAAAGATAAAAATGTTTATGCATTTGATCCGATGACTGGGCATGAGCAATGGAGGATTAGTACTAAGTCTAGAATCGAAGCTTCTCCAGTAATTGCCAACAATATCGTTTTATTTGCTACGACTGCTGGCAATCTATATGCAATAGATATTGAAAACGGAAAACAAAATTGGTTTTTCGAAATTGGTTTCCCAATAGTAGCAGGTCCAGCAATCGCAGCCGAACGATTGGTTATTGGTGATACTAATGGTACAGTATACTGTTTTGGATCACCCAGCGTAGATGCAGGTAAATCTGAAAAATGAGTAGGTTACAAGTANAATGAAAAAAGAGACTCTTTCCAGTCCTGAAAAAATTAAGGTTGAACCGGCAACTACCCGAACCGATACCCCTCAAACTGAAGTTGGTAGTGTATTTGTTTCCAATTATCCACCTTATTCTTTCTGGTCAGAAGATAATATTACTGAAGTTCAGCAAACGTTACAGCAAACTTCTAGTGNCCAAGACAACTTAGGATTGTATCTTCATATTCCATTTTGTCGGAAGCGGTGCAAGTTCTGTTATTTTCGGGTCTATACCGATAAAAATAGTCACGAAATCGAACGCTANTTAGATTTGTTGTCAAAAGAAGTTGAACTTTATGCTGACATGCCAGCAATTGCTGATCGAGATTTACATTTCATTTATTTCGGAGGTGGAACACCTTCCTTCATTAGTAGTAAGTTTCTCAAAAATCTGGTAACCCGAGTAACGGCNGCAATGCCGTGGGATAAAGCTTTAGAGGTAGCCTTTGAATGTGAACCAGGNACATTAACACAAAGTAAATTAGAGACAATACGTGAAGTCGGTGTAACTCGGCTAAGCATAGGTGTGGAGAACCTAAATGATGCAGTTTTGCGAGAAAATGGGCGTGCACATGTAACTAAGGAAATCTATCGAATTATGCCNTGGGTTCACCAACTAGAGTTTGATCAAGTCAATATAGATTTAATCGCAGGAATGGTAGGTGAAGTCCGAGAAACTTGGGAAGAGACAGTTCAAAAAGCAATCGAACTTAACCCGGATAGTATNACTATCTATCAAATGGAGCTACCATTCAATACAGTTTATTCCAAACAAATCTTGGATAAAGATGGTACAAATCTCTACGTAGCTGATTGGCAAACCAAACGTGAGTGGCACCAGTANGCNATAGAACAATTAATTGGTGCTGGTTTTGAAGTTTCAAGTGCTTATACAATGGTAAAAAAAGACAGGCCAAATCAATTTATCTACCGAGATGCGCTTTGGCACAGTAGCGATATGATAGGTGCTGGTGTAGCGTCTTTTTCCCACTTAAATGGGATTCATTTTCAGAATCAGACCCATTGGAAAGGATATTTGGATTCTTTAGAAGCCGGCAGATTACCATTGAACCGCGCTTTCAAAATTAGCGCAGAAGAGAAGATGACTCGCGAGATGATCNTACAACTGAAATTAGGCCAGATCGAAGTGGGCTACTTTCGGAAAAAGTTTGGGGTTGACATTTTAGAAAAATTTGCTCAGCCCTACCGAAAATTACAAAAAGAAGGATTGCTCAACTTCAATAAAGATAGCGTAACATTAACTGTACAAGGTTTGTTACGCGTCGATCAACTACTACCTGAATTTTATGCTGAGAAATATCAAAATGCTCGTTATACCTAACAACAACGTACTAGAAAGTAAAAAGCAGATAAAAATCTGCTTTTGTTATTTATTGTTTGGCTACCTGATACTGTTCAGTTCGGTGGAAACCTTAGCCGACGATTGGCCTCAGTGGCGTGGCCCAAACCGTGATGGGATTTCGTCAGAATCAATTTCGGCTTGGTCGGGTAAACAGCCAAAAGAAGTTTGGCGCAAAACAATTGGAGAAGGGTTCTCCGCTATTTCAGTGGTCAACGGACGAGCCTATACAATGGATACCGACGGTACTGACGAATTCGTNGTCTGCTTGGAGACTGNGACTGGTGATGAAATTTGGCGGGTCAGATCAGGNGCTTTTTACGANGAAAAAATGGGTGGTAATGGACCGCGTTCCACACCAGTGATCGATGGCGATCTGCTATATGTTGTTTCAGCCGTTGATGGTCGACTATTGGCACTCAATAGTGCAAATGGTGATCAGGTCTGGTCAGTTAGTATGACAGAAGATTTTGGTAGTAAGAGGCCAACTTGGGGATACAGTATGTCCCCTGTTATTGACGGTGACCAATTGATTACAGAGGTTGGCGGGAAAAATTCTGTTGTTGCTTTCAATAAAATTAATGGNGACGTGCTTTGGCAGTCTTCAAACTATCAACTCGGATACTCATCCCCCNTTGTCATCAATAATAGCAATACCAAACAAGCAATCCTTTTTACAGCTAGTGGCCTAGTGTCTCTAAATCCCAAGGACGGACAGGAATACTGGAAATATGACTGGGAAACTTCCTATCAGGTTAATGCGGCAACACCTGTTGTCATATCTGATNATCGTTTCTTTATTTCCTCAGGTTATGATACCGGTGCTGCTGTTGTACAGGTGCATGCCTCTACGAACAACAAATTTTCAGTGAAAGAAATTTGGCGCAACAAAGAAATGAAAAATCATTTTGCGACTGTGGTCGCACTTGACGATTACCTCTACGGCTTCGATAATTCGATCTTGAAATGTATTCACGCGAATTCTGGCGAGTTGGCTTGGCGAAAGCGTGGATATGGTAAAGGGACCTTAATTTTGGCCCAAGATCAGCTGATTATTCTATCAGATAAGGGTAAGTTAACTATTGGAGCCGCAAATCCGAAAGATTTCAAAGCAAAAGCTACAGCCAAAGTCTTGAGTGGACGTTGTTGGACGATGCCAACACTAGCTAATGGTAAGCTTTATCTAAGAAGTATGGATGAAATNGTTTGCTTGGACCTGAGTCAATGAGNGGAATAGTATTGTGGTAGTGAATGACTTTGGCCAAAAAGATCGATTTCAATCTGCGCTAGGGACAATTCTAGAAAAAAACGAGTTTTACAAAAAAAAGTTTGGTGCTAGTGGAATTGATTCCGCTCAACAAATCAAGTTCTGGGAAGACTATTGTCAACTACCACTGAGCACAAAAGATGAATTGGTAGCTGATCAAATCAGTTACCCACCTTACGGTACTAATCTAACATTTTCCGAATCACACTACACTCGTATTCACCAAACTTCGGGTACAACAGGTCAGCCTCTTCGCTGGCTTGATGATACTGATAGTTGGAATTGGTGGGGGAAATGCTGGAAGGATGTATACGAGGCCGCTGGTGTATCAGCAANGGATCGAATTTTTTTTGCCTTCTCTTTCGGCCCCTTTATTGGTTTTTGGAGTGCTTTCGAAGGTGCCAGACAATTAGGGGCTTTAGGTATTCCCGGTGGAGGAATGACCTCGCTGCAACGACTACGGGCCATAATAGCCAACCGAATTACGGTTTTGGTCTGTACACCAACTTATGCCTTACACCTAGCAGAAATAGCTCATTCTGAGAACATTAACATTGTTGATTCTGATGTTCAAGTTACTATCCATGCGGGTGAACCTGGNGCAAGTTTACCCGCAACCAGTCAGCGAATTGCCGAAGCTTGGGGCGCTGTTTGCTATGATCATACAGGAGCAACAGAAGTTGGTGCTTGGGGTTTTATGTGCGAAGCCCAAGATGGAGTCCATCTTAATCAAGAGCAGTTCATTTTTGAAATCATTGATCCTGAAACGATGGAAAACAATAAGAAAGAGGGGGAATTGGTTATCACTAACTTAGGTCGTGTTGGGAGTCCAGTTATTCGTTACCGAACTGGTGATTACGTTCGTTTAAACCCGTCCCCTTGTTCTTGTGGTCGAATTTCGCCTCGTATAGACGGTGGTATTATTGGGCGGATTGACGATTTAATGATCGTACGTGGGGTTAATCTCTATCCAAGCGCTATTGAGAATCTGGTTCGTTCTTTTTCCGACATTGATGAATTTTCAGTTTTTGTACATCAAAAACAATTATTGGATGAGATTGAAGTTCAGATTGAAGGTTCCGATCCAACCGCCAAACAGTTACAATCAGCCTTCCGAGAGAGGTTTGGTTTACGAGCAAAAGTTATTACTGTTGCTACGGGGTCTTTACCTCGTTACGAATTGAAATCCCGTCGTTTCACCGATCATCGACGAATGAACAAAACGAACAACTAATCCGNTATGCCAGTATCTCATCCACAACCCACAACTGATCTGAATAAGGCACAATCTGACATCAGTCAACACGGGTATTGCTTTATAGCCGACGCTCTGGATGCTACTAGTATCTCATCTCTGAAGCATAGGCTGANACAGCAAGCCATCGCTGAAAAAGAACAAGGCNTAGCATTCGAAGACGGTGGCCCTGACCAGAATTGGGGTGATTTTCGGAATGTGGATGGNACACTTCGTCCAGAAGCATTCACCTCAACTGGTGGAGGTCGTAATCAAAGGGTCTGGATGTTAGTCAACAAAGGCCAGATATTCGTCGATATGCTAGCTCATCCGGTCATTCGAGCTCTTATGGATCAATTATTAGGNGACGCTTATTTACTATCCAGTCATAGCGCTAATATTGTCAAGCCGGGTAGTGTTGCTATGCGTTTACATACTGATCAATGGTGGATGCCTGCACCAACTCGTAGAGAACGTCAACCTTTACCAGTCGGTTCAATGACTCGCGATCGATTTGATTCAGATGAAGTCCCAACAACCATGATATCTCCTTGTGTAGCAGTTAACGTACTATGGATGTTAGACGCATTTACAGAAGAAAATGGGGGAACCCATATTGTTCCGGGTAGCCACTTATCAGGTAAACAACCGCCTGATTCCACCCAAACAGCTATAGCAGAAGCACCGTCTGGAACAGCCCTTATTTTAGATGGTCGTACTTGGCATGGTACAGGGCCAAATACTAGTGATAATGACCGACGCGCTATTCTAACCACTTTTTGTGCCCCACAATTTCGGCCTCAAGAAAATTACTGTATTGGTACTCACCCATCTATACTGCAGAGTGCTACTAATGATTTGCTTGCCCTATTGGGTTTCAAAATCTGGAATGCCTACGGCCGAATTGAAAATCCTGCCGCTGAATTTGTTCACCCACAAACAGAAATTATCAGCCGACTAGGCTCATAATTTTCTNAAGGAGAGCTTAGACTTGATCAATACTATCCATTCTCGTATCACAAAAATTGCGCTCGTTTTATTAATATTTTGGTTTGGATGTGGAAAATCTGATCCTGAAAACTCCAGTAGTCCAGAGTCAGGCCAAATGANAAAAAAACAAACAAGTATGCCTAAATTTTTGACAATTGGAACCGCGCCTCCCGGTGGGACCTTTTTCGTTGTTGGAAGTGCCATTGCTGATGTGGCAGATAACTATCTAGCATCCACTGTCTCGGCGGAATCTACGAAAGGAACTCAAGAAAATATCCGGCTCTTAGGTAAAGGAGATATCGATTTTGCTATAGCCAATGCTGCAATCTCGTATTTTGCTGTTCGTGGCGAAGGCGACTGGGAAAAACCCTATGATGTTCAGTCAGTAATGACATTGGCTCCAAATGTTGGCTTGTTTGTCACAAAAAAATCAAGTCAAATTAATTCGATGGCTGACTTGAAAGGGAAACGNGTTACAGTTGGCCCCGAAGGGGCCGGGTTCNGATATTTTCTACGACCTATATTTGAAGCACATGGCTTAACATACAACGATTTCAAACCGGTATATGGTAACTATAACGCTTCAGTCGATATGTTGACGGATAATTCTGCTCAGGTTGCTTTCCTTGGTGGGGCTGTTCCTAACCCCGCTGTTGTTCGTGTANCTTCAAGTCACTCAGTCAAGTTTGTTCCCTTCGACATTTCTGCGACTAAACAACTTTTTCAAGACTATGCTTTTTTCATGCCTGCGACTATCCCTGCCGATACCTATAAAAACCAAGATCTAGATTTTAGTAGTATGAATGTCGGCTCAATGCATCTGATCACCTCAATCAATGTTGATGACTCGATTGTGTATCAGTTTACTAAATCTCTNTATGAACACCGAATGGATGTGGNGGAAAAACACCCAGTTGGTAAAGCTATAAATCCGAAAAATGTAGTCAAAAATACGGGTATATCATTTCATGAAGGGGCAATCAAATACTATAAAGAGATTGGTATTTGGCCTTAGGTTGATAATGTCTAACCTTCTAACTTCACTTTAAATCAGCCTCAGGAAGGTGCAGGTTAATTCGGTAAAATGTCCAGTATAACTGAGTTTATTTAACCTTTCCGCTTGACAGCTTTTATAGGCTATTGTATAATGTGGCTCAGNTTTTAGTTTAAATCTAGATATAGNGGAACTTTCTGACGATTGTCTCGGATTTTTATTCTGTTGAGGTGTTAAAATGGCGAACCAGAGACTAACAAAACAAGATATTGTGAATGCGGTAGCGGAACAAGCAGAACTCAGTCGAAAAGATGCTGGAGCGGCTCTCGATGCTGTGTGTGATACAATTACAGANGCTTTGGCAAGTGGCGANTCCGTAGGGATTGTAGGGTTTGGAACTTTTGAAGTAAAACAACGTCAGGCTCGGACTGGTCGTAATCCCAAAACGGGTGCTGAACTTCAGATTCCAGCTAAAAACGTTCCTTCCTTCCGGGCTGGAAAAAAGCTCAAAGACGGTGTAAATTAGCTAGCTAATTTATATTGTTTACGTCGCTACGGGGGGGAGTACTTTCCCCTCCTGCTTTTCTCTCCTTCTATTTCTTCTAGATATTCTCATCAATTAGTAGGTTTATTCTTTGATTCGATCTCGTGCGCCGGTCCGTATTGATTTTGCTGGCGGTTGGACAGATGTGGCCCTTTTTGCTGAGTCTGAAGTTGGCTCAGTGGTTAATGCTAGCATCCAGATCTATTCTTTTGCNATGCTCACACGAAAACAAACTGTGCTGGGTATAAATAGTAAAAATATTGATAAAGGCATCCGAATTTATTCTGCTGACTTTGATACTTTTATCGAAGCCGAAGATATTCGGGAATTGGAATATGACGGCAGTATTGACTTGGTTAAGGCCGCGGTTAGACGTATGTCAGTTCCTAGTGGAGGTTTTGACCTAATCTCTCAGTCGATTGCTCCTCCCGGTAGTGGTCTTGGTACTTCTGCAGCAATGGGAGTGGCCTTGATTTCGGCGCTAGCACGCCACCAACAGAATACATATCTTCCCTTTGAGATAGCGGAACTAGCTAGTCAGATTGAACGGCAAGAACTACAAATATTAGGTGGGAAACAGGATCACTATGCCAGTGCAATCGGTGGTATTAATTATATGGAATTTCGAGGAGAAATGGTCAAAACTGCTCAGCTCAAATTGACACAGGATGTTCAACATGAGCTAGAAAAGAACCTTCTTCTTTGTTATACTGGTAAATCGAGACTTTCGGGCAATATACACCAAAATGTCACCGAGTCCTATCAAGCTGAAGNACCTGAAACTNTTGNTGCACTAAGTAACCTACGGTCTATTGCTAAGCAAGTTAAATCAGCATTGATGAATGGTGATTTGACAACTTTTGGTGAGTTATTATCAGAAAATTGGAAGAATCAAAAACGGCTTCATAGTTCTGTCACCAACGACGAAATTGAGTCTTTATTCGAGGTGGCAATGGCTAACGGTGCGATCGGTGGTAAAGCTTGTGGTGCTGGTGGTGGTGGATGTTTATTATTTTATTGCCAGCCAGATAAAGAACATCAGGTTCGTCGAAGTTTGGTTGAATCCGGTGTGACTATTTTGGATTTTACCTTCGACTTTCTAGGTCTACAGACGTGGGTAAGTAACCATTAAGAAATACTTCATTCGTAAGAATATATTTGGCTTTTTGTTGACGAAACTAGGAATTGAACAGTGACAAAAACTGAAATTAAAAATGTCATTAAATTTTCTCCCGCAANGGATTTGGGAAATGGATTATCTGATGTTCAGCAAATGGAGCGATTGGAAACTGCACGATCTGCTATTTTGTTAGAGTTAGAAAAACAGATCGTNGGGCAAAAGCAAGTNATCGATGAGTTGCTAATTACACTTTTCTCCGGAGGCCATTGCCTATTAGTTGGAGTTCCGGGATTAGCGAAAACTCTTTTGATTCGTACTATTGCTCAGATTTTGGATCTACAGTTCAATCGTATCCANTTCACTCCTGATTTGATGCCAGCAGATATTACTGGTACTGATATTATTCAAGACGACACCTCGACGGGTGATCGTTCTTTCCGTTTTATTCAGGGGCCTGTATTTTCCAATATTGTTCTAGCTGACGAAATCAATCGAACCCCCCCCAAAACACAGGCAGCACTACTTCAAGCCATGCAGGAACACCATGTTACCGCAGGGGGACAGACATATTCTCTGCCGGAACCCTTTTTTGTGCTGGCAACTCAAAATCCGATTGAGCAAGAAGGTACTTATCCCTTACCGGAAGCCCAGTTAGACCGGTTTATGTTCAACATTCATATTGGCTATCCTGACAAAGCTGAAGAAAAACAGATCGTCATGTCGACTACTTCTGCCTACGCAGCCAGCTTTAATCACGTTTTAACAGGTCCGGAGATTCTAGAACTACAGCAGTTGGTCCGAAAGGTGCCAGTAGCAGAAAAAATTGTTGATTATGCTGTAGCATTAAGCCGTAACACTCGACCAGAAAATGAAGCTACCCCACAGTTCGTCAAGGATTGGGTAAGCTGGGGGGCAGGGCCAAGAGCGTCTCAATACCTAATTTTGGCGGCCAAAGCTAAAGCAGTTNTATCAGGTCGACCGAACGCCAGTTTTGANGATGTGAAAGCAGTGGCTAAACCTGTTCTACGTCACCGGGTGTTGACTAACTTTAATGCCGAAGCTGACGGTATTACTAGTGTGGATATCATTGACAAATTACTAGATATCGACATTAGTTCTCTAGCCTAATAATCATAGAACAAATATATCTCATATCTTCCGTAACTTTTTGAATTCAATTCAGGTTAATTGTGCGGCAAAATACTGTTCAGCCCTTAAATCTTGATCAAGACATAAAATCAGGTAATATTGCGCCGATTTATCTGATATCTGGTGAAGAAACATTCTTGGTAGCAGAAACAGTTAAACAACTTGTGGAACACCTATTGGAGCCAACTACGCGCGACTTTAATTTTGATGTATTCGATGGTACACAAGCTGATTTAAGAGAAATCCTAAGCGCAGTTGAAGTCTACCCTACAATGGCCGATCGCAGAGTAGTTTTAGTTAATGAGCCTACGTTCTTATCTACTAGTTCAAGCGGCAAATCGGAAAACTCAACTACAGATATACCAAACCCAGAGACAGCCGAAGATGAAAATCAGCAGACAGATAGNCCTTTGTTTACTGGTCAGCNAGCCGAACTTAGTCCGGTACAAACTGAGACAGCAGAAGAATTTTCTGATTTAAGTCCTTCNGAGCAATTTTGTTCTTGGTTGTCTGAAAANTTGCCAGAGTCAAGCGTTCTAATCTTAGCTTGTCGGCATAAAGTTGATGCTCGCAGTCGAATAGTAAAAGAAATTAGTCGACAAGGAAAACACCTTGAATTCTCAATTAATGACCGTCCGACTCAAAACGACCCTTTGTTTCAACGAGTAGTTGAACGANTGAAACAGGCTGACAAACAAATTAGTTTTGGNACTTATAATATAATAAGACAACGAGTCGGCCAGGATGCTCATCGAGTCTTTCAAGAACTCGAAAAGGCTATTGCTTATATTGGTGAAAAGAAACGAATCGAAGAAAAAGACATTCGTGGTTTGATAGCAGAAACAATTAACGAGAGTATTTTTGCTTTAACAGATGCTATTGGACGAAAGAATGTCTCTCAAGCNTTGCTGAGTTTACATCGATTAATAAGAAGCGGGGAAGCACCAATCAANGTCAATGCACTGATAGCGCGTCAAGTACGATTATTACTTCAAGCACGTCTTTTAGTAGAAGAAAGATTACTGCAAGAAGATGCTGGTCGATCGAATTACCAAATGTTTAACCAGAGAGTATTCCGTCCATTAGCTGAGAAAGTTGGCCACCGTTTGCCTGACAACGCACAACTTAACCTTCTCAAACAGAACCCCTACGCAGCCTATAAGATTGTTCAGGCGCTACGCTTTTTCGATCAAAATGAACTAGAAAATTCTCTAGCCGTCGTTCTNCAAACAGACATCGATCTAAAAAGCAGTACTTTACCAGCGGAGCAAATTTTGGAAGAGTTAGTATATGATCTATGTCGTCGGCCCAGCAGTCGCCGTCGGTNCTAATCTACTCATTCTAGCAATTGGTTGATGGAACGAGCGGCAATTTCTGCGTCTCTCAAACATGGTNCTTTTATCGCTGGTTTTTCGGCCATCACTATTCCGTTGACTTGATTAGTAAGTTGATCCGTTTCCCATTCAGCTATTTGTCTGGCAGTTAATTCCTGGTAAATAGTATCCCACTGACGATAACGCCAATTGGGCTGAGTACGTTCAACTTCTAGAATTACTACTGGTTTACCACTGCTGCAAGCTTCACAAACCATAGAAAAACTATCTTCAGTTACCAGTAGAAGATCAGAATTAGCTAGAATATGTTCAAATTTGAATTGAGATGAACTAGGGGTTTGATGAGAAAAAAGATTTATTGGGAAGTCATCATTACGATCCTTAACAATATCAGCAATGTATTCTTCTATCACCTTTGGTGTTCGACGTGAGGTGCTAAGCAGAACTTGCCATTTACGACTTTTTACNAGTTGTANTAAAAAATCNATCCAGCGNGTTGCAACTTTCTTGGACATATTATGAAGTGGAGAGTTTCCACCAATCAATAAGCCAATTTTCGACCGTTGAGAAGATGAGACCTTTTGACTTAACGGTCGAAAATGCTCTAGACGTTCAGGGCTAATTCGATTCGGAACGCCCAAAGTTCGACACACATTTATTCGTTCAGGTTGTCGCCAGTACAAGCGTGGGAGAATAGCCAAGTCGAATTGTCTAGTACCAACCGGCGACGGCGGACGACAAGTTACCGTTTTAGCATCCAACAACTGTCCAAGCAATAGGTTAACGGCAGCAACAGACGAACCTGTTGACAATATCAAAGCTACGGATTGTATATTTTTCAGTTTAGATATTGTTTCTTCGGTCAAACTGAAGAACAAGATTGACCAGATCACTTTGTCCGTAAGTTTGCCACCAGGAAACAATGAGAGGAAGATTCTTAGTATGTTGTCATGCCATTTGCTTCGAAAATTGATTTCAACTAACTGATATTCATCGTCGGACAATTGGTCCATAATCCCTAAAGATTGGTTGTAGTGCCCAGGCTTACCATCACTCAAAATGACGATTTTTTTTGGCTGAGGATTACTACTCATCTTATTCAGGAGAAGACATAAAAAGGCCTCGCCTAACATTCCCTCCGAGAAAAGGCTTTTGAAGCGAGGCTGAAAATTGGTCTTGATTCGAGAGAAGGACCTTTAGTGCTTGATTTCGGCCCACTTAACAGTTAACTTAGCCTTGGCATCAACAGCCTGTGGCGCCAGTGGATCTTCTGGTGTTTGGTGAAATACCAAATGGTCAAATAACCCAGCTTTTCCGTCCCAAGCGGTGAAAGCGATACCGGTGATCAATTGCCCACCTTTAGCTAAATCCTTCCAATCTTCGATTAAATCACGTGTATGGACTTCCCATTTTTCGGGAGCTTTTTTGTTAACTTGGATNGANGGNTTCCAGTTTTTAACATTAGCTCCGGCATGGTACCTATGCCCCCAAGTATTGACGTTAGCATGAAGTTGGAGCTGAATACCATCGCCTCCTATATCTTTCCAAGCAAAGGTGATATAGCGAAACTGATTTTTTCCAACTGGCTTTTTCTCAATTTCTAATTCCCAATCAGGCATGTTAGCATTGAAATTTTGGCCATCTCCACCGGCAACGTTGATACGAAGNGCGGCTTTACCATCATTATCATCCTTGTAAACGTCTTTCTTTTCCAATTCTTTTTTACCGGAACCACTAGTAATCTTTTGTAATATATCTTTTACACTGGCTTCGTCGTCAATAACCACGAAGGCCCCTTCTACATCAGCAGCCTGCGCCCAAACAACGACNAGCATCAAAAACAANAGCAAACTAATATTCAAAAGTCTCAATTTAACTTTCTCCTTTTCGTTCGTAGGAAAAAGAGCCAAGCGAAGCCGGCTCTTTTCTGTTTATAGATAACTTACCAAACTACTCAACTCAGTAAAGTTACTTTTTGAGTTGGGCCCATTTGGTTGTCAGTTTGTTCTTCAATTCGACCGCAGTTTGAACTTCTGGGTCTTTATGTAAAATCACATAGTCCCAAAATCCACCATTATCGTCTCCATCTGGCCAAGCGGTGAAGGCGATACCAGTCAAAGTAAAGGCTTCCCAATCTGTGAAGAGATCTCTAGTCTGTTTTTCCCATTTGGTGGGAACTTCTTCACTGACTTGTATAGATGGGTTCCAATCCTTGATGTTAGCACCAGCGTGATAGCGATGTCCCCAAGTACCGGGATCACCATGCAACTGAAGTTGGAATCCTGTCCCACTCTTTTTCTTCCAAGCAAAAGTTATATAGCGAAACTCATCATCGGCACTAGGTGTTTCAGTAATCTTAAAATTCCAGCCAGGCATAGCNGGGTTAAAGTTTTGNCCATCACCACCTGTACCACCGATGTATAATGCTTCCTTCCCTTGATAGGCATCGTCGACTTTCTCAGGCGTACCAGAACCACTACCAATGGCTTTTATTACCTCATCCACATTTTCATCTAGAATAACAAATTTACTATTGTCAACACCAGCAAGTGCCAAGGTTTGTACTAATACAAAAGCCAATAAGACAGTTAAAATTAGCGTAGTTTTCTTCAAATTTACTCTCCTTGAAGGACTAAACAGCCCGATATTGTAATGGCGATGATTATAGATCCTTTTGTAATTATGTCAAGGATTATTGTCAAAAATGTCAAGAATAGATCTTGAACTAACATTTAATAACACAGTAAGTTTTATTTTTCTAGGGCATGCATACTTTTTATGCATACCTCCACTACAGATATTAGTATTTACTTTATAATTTCTACAGATCATTCTGAAAGCAATAAGATTAGAAGAAGAAAGTGTTATAAAAAAATATAATGAGAACAGAATTATAGAGTTAGGCTCCTACAACCACTGGTTTCAGAGTTGATGCATTGTCAACGGGAAAAACAGATACAGGTTTTGCACTACCACGTACTTCCACGTCTTTTTGGATTACATCAGGAAACTCGACACTAGCGGCTTGAAGAACTTCTTCCGATACGACTAACTGAACACCAAGGGTCTTACAGGCACCTTCCAGACGTGAAGCCACGTTGACAGTGTCCCCTATAGCAGTAACAGCCATTGCATCTCCATACCCCATGTTTCCCACGATGGCATTGCCACGATGTAGTCCAATACCAATTTCTAAAGGTCTATCAAGCTCATCTTCCAAACGAGAGTTCAGTACTTCTAACTGTTGTCCCATTTTAATGGCAGCACCAATAGCCTGTTTAGCTCCAATTTCTGAGCCACTATGCATACCAAAAATAGCCATAATTCCATCCCCAATGAATTTGTCTAGGTAACCACCTGAGGTTTCGATGGCCTCACCCATTAGCTCAAAGTACTGGTTTAAAATGAAAACAACATCAAATGGAAGTCGTTGATTAGCCATTTGGGTAAAGCCTCGAAGATCAGCAAACAACAGAGTTACATCAACTTCTTCCCCATCAGCATATGTAGGGCGTTGGTGTCCGTCAGACGGGTTAGCTTGCTTAAGCAACGGATGAACCTGTATATCCTGATGAAGTTTTACTTGGCAAGCTAGACGAATATTGGGCGCAGCACTAATCCTGTGGAGAACTTTTGATTCTTCTGAGGCTGGCGGAACAAGGATGTCAGGATCACTCAAGATACGTGTTCGGCAAGTTGAACATCGGCCATTTCCGCCGCAAATAGCGGCATGTGAAATGCCAGCTAAACGACTTGCTTCAAGGATAGTACTTCCAGGAGAAACTCTGACTTTCTCCCCACCGCTGAAACTGACCTCAATGTTGGATTGACGTTTTTCTATTTGCAACCATATAAATCTTAGAATCACACCAATGATTACAGAAAGGATAAATGCCATTGTAAATTTAAAGTAAACGGGCATGACTGCATCTTCGGAAATTTTCTTCATCTGGTCGGGACTCATTGGTAATCCGGCCGAATTTAGCCACGGAGTTTTTTCAGCAACCATCTCCATCCAGCTAGAATCGAATTTTCTAAGTACAGCCTCTCGATATCCAACAGCTACACCAATCATCGATGTAACATAAGGCATTATGGCTAAAGTGTAAAAAAACAGCCATAAACGGTTGTACCAAGACTTAAGGGATAACCATCGATGTATACCTAGACAACCGTGCACCCACACCATTGCCAGCATTATTGCATAAAAAATGAAGAAAAAAGTAAACTGATTTTCTTTTTCTATTGAATCAAAAAAGTAAGTGTAGTATCCCAATCGGCCAGTCATATCATAAGTAACACGACCATAGGAGATGTGCATAAACAGCAAAAGAGGAAGTAACAGACCGAGAACAAACTGTGTGATTTCAGCTCTAGTAAGACCACGCATGGATCTTCGATGAAGGAAGGTAAACAAAGCTGCTAAAGCATGAATTAGAATAGATATGGGCATTAGATAGTAGATAACTGGCGCTCGCCAAAATATCATAAAATACTCTAAAAACTTATCCATACTTTCTACTGAGATAATACCTAGAGAATGGTTGATCATATGACCAAAGCAATAAACCATTATGATCAAGCCCGACACNAATCGAGCAAAAATTATGGAAGAATTGAGTTTCGCGTTTATCATTTCTATATTTTCCTAGAAATATTCGGGGACTTTAACGTGTACTACACCATCAANCTTAGCTTGGCAAGATAGACGATAGTTTTTTTTCACCATGGCTTGGCCTAACAATGCCTGTTCTTCAGCAGAAGCTTTACTGAGACATTTAGCTCCATCTACAATTATTACTTTACAAGTACTACAAGAGAGATTCTCGCCACAAAAGCTATCTATATCCACTTTCGCTTGCTTACTAGCATCCATGATAGTTGTTCCAGAATTTACAGCTACAGTGGGGCCATCTTCAAAGTGGACTTCGCAAGAAGTATTACCAACTAGACGTTTGAACCAACTTTTCATGGCTAACTTTCCCTCCCAAACGAAAAACTTCTATATTACCAGCCAGCGACTAAGAAAATAATTTCTTAAAATAAGAAACAGTAACTGTCAAGATAGAAACATTAGNTACTATTCTTGTAGATCAGTTTCATNTCATNCGAGTTCAGTTTTTCAGAATCGANTCTAACCTNCCAACAGGAAGAATCCCCAAATTTATAGGGTGTGAAAGATACAAACCTATATAATATTTTGCTAAATTAACAGTAATTAAGTAATAAATGACGGGTCTTCAGATTTTCAAATTCTATACCGCAAACCAGCACCAAGTTTCCGTTTTCTAAGTTTTCCAAAATAATTAACCTTAGAAACTGATAAAATTGATCAGAACATGGACGGTAATAATGGTCATGCCTTCAACAGACGACTAAATGGAGTAGTCGAGACTTGACTTCTTTTAACTAACATGGCAGATTGGTTCTATCCAGCGGGTAAGTAACAGGCTTACCTGTCTAATGTTAACATAAAAAGAAAAAATTAAAAATGAGTAAGGCAAAGCAAACTAAATGGGCAAAGAAATAATAAGCAGAGCTGAAACTGCCTTCATTATGGATACTTCTCGTATCAAATTTGGAATAGGTGTCACCAGNGAGATCGGGGAAGATATAAAAGCGCTTAATTGNGATCGCGTGATGGTGCTTACCGACCCTAATCTGTCGGGTAGTGAACCAGTTTCAAGAGTATTGGAATCACTCAAACAGGTAGGAATTGATTCTGTTCTCTTTGATCAAGTTCGAGTTGAACCGACTAATCTTTCTTTTCAATCTGCTATCGATTTCGCACAGGATGGAGAATTTGATGGTTTTGTAGCTGTCGGTGGTGGCTCGAGTATGGACACAGCAAAAGCGGCCAATCTATATTCAACCTATCCATCTGATTTACTTACTTATGTCAATCAACCAATTGGACAAGGTAAACCCGTTCCTGGTCCCGTCAAGCCGTTAATAGCAGTTCCAACTACAGCTGGGACCGGTAGCGAAACGACTGGTGTTGCCATCTTTGATTTATTAGAAATGAAGGCTAAAACTGGTATTGCCGATCGAGCATTACGGCCAACGTTGGGCATTATCGATCCAGAAAACACACGTACTGTTCCACCAATTGTTGCGGCCTGTTCTGGACTGGATGTTTTAAGCCATGCATTGGAATCGTTGACAGCCTTACCTTACACCGACCGACCGGCACCACCAAGCCCCCTCTATCGTCCAGCCTATCAAGGTGCTAATCCAATCAGCCATATATGGGCCTCCGAGGCAATACGGATGGTTGCTGAAAACTTAGTTTCGGCTGTTTCAGATCCAACCAACGTTTTTGCTCGCGGCCAGATGTTGCTAGCCTCAACGTATGCTGGGATTGGCTTCGGTAACGCTGGTGTTCATTTACCACATGGTATGTCTTATCCAGTAGCTGGGATGGTTAGTAAGTTTGTGCCAAAGGGCTTTCCACGTCCTAAAGATAACAATGAACCCATCATTCCACATGGTATGTCCGTTATCTTGAATGCTCCAGCGGTATTTCGATTTACGGCTTCAGCGAACCCAGACCTTCATTTATTGGCCGCCAGTTTGATGGGCGTTGATGTACGAGGAGTTTCGATTGATCAATCAGGCCAAATCTTAGCGCAAGCTATTATTGATCTGATGAAAGCCACAGGTATTCCTAATGGATTAAGTGCTGTTGGTTATCAACCAGTTGACATTCCAAAGTTAGTGAATGCGACACTACCACAACATCGCGTAACAAAACTTTCTCCGATCCCGGTTGATTCAAAAGTATTGACTCATCTATTTGAAGATTCGATGGTCTGCTGGTAAGTCTTACAATTTGTACATTGACATTTTTAATTTATTACTCGATAATATGTGGGTATGACTGTCCACTCCCATGACCATCAACTTTGTGTCGATGAAGCCATCCGGTCTGCGACTCGCCTCTGCCAAGAACGTGGTTCCAGACTAACTGATTTACGCAAGCAGGTTTTGCAATTAGTTTGGTCTAGCCATAAGCCAATTGGTGCTTATGACATACTAAAAAGCTTACAAAACCAAGGTAGGTCAGGTGCACCACCTACGGTCTACCGTGCCCTCGATTTCTTACTGGAGTTAGGTGTGGTCCACCGTATCTCTTCTATGAATGCTTACGTTGGGTGCACTGAGCCTGGTCTACCGCATATCAGCCAGTTTTTTCTCTGTATAGCTTGTGGTGTTGCTGCTGAACTTAACAATCAATCAGTCAATGACAGCATTGAGATTACTGCAACAGAGATGGGCTTCAAAATCCAAGACCATACAATCGAAGTTTCCGGACTCTGTTCTGCCTGCCAGTAGCAATCTTTTTGAAATTGGATGTGGTATACCGCATCTCCTCCGTGAATGCTTGCGTTGGGTGTCCTAAGTCTGGTCCGCGTATCAAATGTCAACCNTCGAAATAGATGCCTCAACCTGAACTGGATACTAATTGAAGGTAATAGCTACGATCTTCAACAATCGTTGCTAAGAGCTTTTTTGACATTCCAAACTGATCTTTGACTATAGTGATTGGTCGATAGTGGGTCGCTTGGGGGACNGGATTCATATAGAGAANTTGACGAATTTACTCAGTCTGAAATANTTACAACCTGCGATGATGAGGATCTCAATTTTCTACCCAATTAAGTNGTAACTCAAGCAACTATAATTCCTCAGTTCTTTTCGGTCGCTTTAGTCGCCTAAACGCAGTCGGCTGTGATTTTTGCTGGCTATATTGGTAGGTTGGGTTTTCGAGACGAACTGACCGACACAAATTCGAGNGCACCTGAATAGCTATTCGTAGTTCTTGTTATCCTAAATTCGGATTATAATTTTCGANACCAAATTTATGGACTAATAGAATTACATTACAGTAGCCAAAATTCTCAGACTGCTTCAACCAACGAAGGATCTATTACCTATACTGGTGGTAATTTACAAATAGCGATCGTATTTTCGGAGCCAGTCGNCATTACTCAACTATTAATCCTATTGATTTCTAAAAGTAGCTAGGTAACGATTGAACCCACTTTGTCTTTGGACCTGTTTGATCAAACAAAAATTTATTCATTTATTGTCGACACTTACCTGTTTTTCAAAGACGAAGAGAAAGACGGAAAATTATTACCCGAAATAGCTTTTACTGCGGTGAATTATCATTTTTAGTNGAATCAAGTTGGGTTTCTAATCGATTAATATGTCGACTAGCGGTCGAGAAAATCATATCGAGTGCTGCAATGTCTCGTTCTTCTAACCCTTTGCGAGAAAAGACTCTACGTATGGTATACATGAATGACTGCCAACTATTATTGATTGGCTTGATTTGAATTTTTTGTACTAAGTTATTTATCCGTTGGTAGAAAGCTTCTACTTCGTCAACAGTTGCGTACTCCATGACCGAAGTCTCCACCTGGCGGCTACTAGCTAGAAAGATTTCATAAGTCATAATTTGTACCGCCTGTGCGAGATTGAGAGATGGGTTTTTGGTTGCCATCGGAATACTTGCCGTGAGTTGACAACGGCAGAGTTCTTCATTAGTCAACCCCTTATCCTCTCGACCAAATAAAACCGCGACCCTTTGTTGTGGAGAAATACTTGCTATCTCGATTGCGGCTTGTTTCGCCGTTACAGGTTCAGCTAATCTTCTCCGTCTGCGCCTATGAGTCGTTCCAACTAAAAAATGAACACCATCTAGTGCCTGACTCAAATTTTCAACTACTCGGCAATTTTGGATAACATCTTGAGCACCATGTGCCATATACCAGGTTTCTTTTTGGTTAAGGAATTCAATTGGGTTAACTAACCAAAGATCATTGATCCCCATACCTTTGATAGCACGTGCTACTGAACCGATATTCAGTGGACCTTGTGGTTCGCAGAGGATAATACGAATATTGTCCAAGCCAGAAAAATTATCCACTTCGATAGCCCGATGATAACTGGTAGAATCACTCATTTGAAAAACAATCTCTAGAAACGGCTGATGGCGTGTCGGTCGCCTTCACCACTTTTGGGGAAACGAGTGAGGCTAAAATCATTTGGTATATAGTGCCAGATGACTGAATAACGGCTTCGTGGGCTACAATTTTTATAAGTACCATGTAGTAAATTAGGNGAAAAAATGATAGCTGTACCAGCTGGAACCTCAACATCAATAGATTTTGTTTCATCAACCTTAGTATGTTGGCTTTGTCCATTGGTCATAGGTTGATGCTGGCGGATATTCTGAGATTGATGGCTTTTAGGTATTACCCGTAAACATCCATTGGNACGATNAGTATCTTGCATGTAAATCGCACAGCTAACAATTTTCTCTTGGTTAGTGCCAAAGTAGTAATTGTCTTGGTGCCACCCTACAGATGTACCACTGGGTGGCAGTTTGGGAAAAAATTTAGTGCCGAAAACATCTAGATTACGACCTAATAATGAGGTGATTGATCCTAATAATGGTTCTTCTNTAGCTAGNTCTAAAAGGCGAGGTTCCACAACACATACACCCTGCACTTTATGTACTTGACCGGCAACTGGTTGANGATCCTCTGTAACTTCTAAGGACCAGTGAGGTTTAGGTTCGGTCAAAGTACGNCCTTCGTCTACTATATGTTCTAGAATNGGTAGGTACTTCCCAAGTTTTTTAGCAGATAGGAACCGTGGAAAAATCAAAAAACCTTCCGTTTGGTATTGAGTGATTTGAGCGGATGTTAGCATAAATTATCCTNTACCAATTATTAGCCTACTAGGAGCGTGGGCAAGTATAACAAACAGGTAAATATAAATGACAGCCATTTACGGTGCAACTATATCTAACTACAGTGTACACTTAGATGCAGTAATTTCTTTATTATTCATAACTCAAATTATTTATTCGAAAGGATAACAGTTGAAAAAAAGACTCAGTAGACGCACAAGATTGGCTGTAGTTATAGGTGGACTNGCTCTATTCGCTTGTATTGGTTATCTATCGATTGGTTACTATATCTATTTGCAGTTGGCCACCGGTAGCCAGGGGCACGGGGATAACAAAAATAATACACCAGCTGATTTNCACCTGGACTGGGGCGAGCGAAAACCCTTTGATTTGACGGAATATNTATGTCCCAATTACCAAGATGTGGTCATTCCTGGTGGAGATGAAGGCATCGATTTAGCTGCTTGGTGGGTTTTGGGAAAACCAGGNGCTCCTGCTGTAATTATGTGCCANGGTATCCATTCCAGTAAAGCCAATAGTACCCTGCTATTAGTTGCTGGAATGTTAAACAAGAATGGATACAATTTGGTTTTATTTGACTATAGGGACCATGGATTTAGTACTCAGGAAGATGGGATGATTTCACTAGGTGTACGTGAGTATCGGGACATCATTGCCGTTTTTGATTGGCTAATTCAACATAAGAAAATACCAGCCCACAGAATAGGCCTCTATGGTTCGTCCATGGGAGGTGGTTATGTAGCCGTTGCTTTCATGATGGATCAACGTATTCCTGCAGTGATCATGGAATCACCNTATGCAAATTTGAAAATGATTATTGAAGAGGAACTGGGTCGAAATGGATTTCCCACTTGGTTGTCAGGAGGAGCAGTTTTAACTGCTAAATGGCATAGTGGAGATGATGTTCTGTCCATGCCACCTCTTTCTGCAGTTGCCCGCTCAAATGGCAGACCTATGTTAGCTATTCACAGCTTATCTGACAAAAGAGTCGGCGTGCACCATACACAAATGATGGTTCAAGAAGCTGAGCGAGCTAAAGCTAATTTAACCTCATGGATCATGGATGAAGTAGAACATTTCGAGGCTCCAATCGCTTATCCAAGTAAATACGAAAAAAGAATTGTTAGTTTTTATCAAAAAGCTCTCAATTGATCCTACGATTGGTNAGTAAATGTCAGANCCACAGACCTGTGGAGAGAGCATTTGTTTATTTGAGCGATGCTATCAATTATGAATAAAAATNAGCTAGCCCGATTAGTCTTCANGGTGAGTAACTGCTGTTTTTGATACTAAGAAGNACTATTTTCTATATGCTTAACTTTTTTTAGAATAATGGATCATCTACTTCTTCCCCNGATGATTTGTTTATTATTTATAAAAATTGAGCTCGTAGACCTGCTTGGCTAGATCAGAAGTGATGAAATCGAAAATGAGACACCCATATCGGTGTTGTGAGGTACTACTAAGGTATCGAGCTAGATTTTGATTGATTTGCGAGCTCAATTTGGTGATATTGGGGATACCTAACCTATTTTTAATGTAACCACTAGCAAAATGTAAGTGGAGGCGANCTGGAGATTTGTCTTGGATAGAATATTCTAGAGCAGTTTCCACCGTTTCCCATTTTACAGAAGCATTTGGNATTTCGAATTGGTCCTGTATAAAGAGGTTGGTTGTTTGATGAAAACCGTCATGTTGCCAGTCGGTAGCAGGTATTCCTATAGGATTAGATGAAAAAAAACGCCTAAGNANTATTATTTTTCCCCTAACAATACCCAAGTTGGGAATTNTTTGTTTTGTATACCAATAGGTCNCATTTTGATTGATATATGAGTGAAGAGTTTCCATAAATGGCCGCGTTGTTTGTTTCGGTACATGTTCTTCTTTAATGCTCATAATGAGTGNTTCTTGGTTATTCTGTATTAGAAATGAAATCATATGAGCTAATACCTGATCAAAAGAAAGACGCTGATTAATCGGTCCATGAAAAATAAAAAATAGGTCTTTTTTATGGTGACAGCGGATATCGAAAAAGCGAACACCTGCCTGAAGTTGTGCCGTCAGAGACAAACTTTGGCATTTAGCTGTTTTGGGAAATGGCTCNTAACGTGCGNCACTATTATGAGTGCCAGGAATATTCAAATCAGACAGAGAGATATCATCGGCAAGTCTCGACATCCAAAATTGACCTGTCATTTCCATTTTTTTGTTATCACTATACATTTTGGGCAGAACATTGACCGAAATCGAACAAAAGACCATTAGCTGAAATGTAAAAAATTGTTTTCTTGTTAGAATAATCACATGAAGAACCACAACTAAAATGGTAAAAAATTTGCTGATTAAAGCAGAAAATTTGGCTGCACTACATTATTTATTAGAAGATAAAATGTTGAAAGGACAAATTGATTTGGTCTACATTGATCCACCATTTGCAACGGGTGGAAATTTTACCATAACTGGTAATAGAGCCTCTACGATNAGTAGTCCAAGAGATGGCGATTTAGCCTACTCCGATAAAATTACCGGTGAGGATTTTTTAGATTTCCTTCGACCAAGGCTTTTGATTTTGCGAGAACTTATGTCAGAACGGGGGTCTATTTATCTTCACATTGATTATAAAATGGGGCATTACGTTAAACTACTAATGGATGAAATTTTTGGAATTGAAAATTTTAGAAACGACATCACACGGATTAAGTGCAATCCCAAAAATTTCAATCGCATNGGATATGGCAATATAAAAGATTTAATTTTGTTTTATTCGAAAAACAAACCNATTTGGAATGAACCAAAAGAACCATATACTGACCGGGATCTGAAAAAACTGTTTCCGAAAATGGACCCAGAAGGCCGAAGATATACCACTGTACCAATTCACGCACCTGGAGAAACAAAACAGGGAAAGTCAAATCAGCCGTTCAGGGGTCTATTGCCACCACCGGGCAGACATTGGNGAACTGATGTNAAAACNTTGGAACGTTGGGATCAAGAGGGATTAATCGAATGGTCCCGGACCGGAAATCCGAGAAAAATTATTTTTGCGGACCAGCANGAGGGTAAAAGAGTTCAAGATATTTGGGAATACAAGGATCCTCAGTATCCGTCCTATCCAACAGAAAAAAACTCTGATTTACTAGACTTAATTATTCGCACTTCGTCCGATGAAGACAGCATCGTATTAGATTGTTTCTGNGGTTCTGGAACTGCTCTAAAATCAGCTTATCTAAGCCAGAGAAANTGGATCGGCGTCGACCAATCGGAACATGCTATTAGAGTAACAAAAATAAAGATTGAGTCAGTTGAAGACGAATCTTTATTAGGAAAATCGGGCTATGAGTTTGTTGAATTAAAATCAAATAAGTGAAGTTCAATATTAAAGTAAAACTTCCTAATTAATAAAATCTTGATTCCATAGGGAAGAAAGCCGATCGAAGGTTATTCGGATAAACCAAAATATCTATCACAAGTCAAAATTTGATATCTTCTGCTATTTCAGCTTCGATTTTAATAAAAGGTCTGACGCTCTCAAGAAGCAACATCCACGGATGTAATGATAACGAATGAGTACCCAATATTGTTGTTGGTAAATATTGGCTTAGTTAGGCACCNAGTCTTTGGGGGTTGTTTCCCTTAGGNNCAGGAAACACTTTTGAAAACGGCAAATAGAGTCTTAAAGATTATCTATGGAAGTACGGCGAAGATGTAGCCTGTAATTATGTCTACAATAAAGGTCTCCAGAGATAAATGAAGTAGGTAAACTACTATATTAGGAAGTTTCATACCGTATCGTTATAGATTATATGATGTTTAGCTAAGTATGTTTCCAATATTTCTTTTGCTCCACTCTCATTNTTAGTTATTTNCACTCCCTTCTGTTCTNGTAATTCTGTTTGCCTCCTTAGTTATTTNTAGGTTTGGGTATTCNTATAAATACGAAATTTTNGATTTGGGCTGAGAGATAAGTCACNANATACGCCAAAACCGAAAGAGAGGCCATTCNAGTATTCCAACAAATATCAANCTAATTAGCAAAAATCCATCTGCTAAATTAAGATCGTAGACAGAATAAAAATAAATTTATGTTGATAAGNATATGATATTACAGGATTANTTGGAAAATAAAATCAAACNATGCAATTGGCTAATCCAAATTTTTCCATTCAGATCAATATTAACCAGTAATTGCATTCTATGGTTGGTTGTGCTATGCTTGGCCGATTTTTGCAGGCACGAAATCGGGATGATGAAAGTATACTTGAATCCTTTCGTAAAAAGTTGTGAATTTATATCCAAGTACCATAAAGGTGTATTAGCTAGAATAAATATGTAAATTCAATCTGGTATAAGTCAAAAATGACTAGTAAATGACGAAAATTGGATTGGAAGAATTATGACTAGATAATGGTATGGAAAGATAATCTTCAATGTCATTATCCAGAGTTGTTGGATAAANTTGAGTGTCATTTTGGTATCGTGTGAAGGTAAATGTGTAACGGTAATGTATGTATGGTTAAATCCTATTATTTCATATTGGCTAANGATGTCTTAGAGGTTCCAACAGATTTCTAATTAACGTAGTGATTCAGTCAATCTGGTGTCATAAACCATCAAACTTACCAATAGNCACATNGAAAGGAGAAAAATGTGAGAAGATTTACTGGCGCATGGCCAGCGCTAGCTACACCTATTACTGAGCACGGTGAAATCAATGTCCCNGTTCTNCGGNAAACCGTGGAGCATTTGGTTGGTAAACAGGTAGATGGACTTTATATTGGTGGGACCACTGGAGAAGGCATTTTTATGTCGCTACACTCCCGNCAGCTAGTTGCAGAGACGGTAATCGATCAGGTCAACAGCCGTATCCCTATTATTATCCACGTTGGATCTGTCTCGGTGGATGATGCAATTACATTAGCCAAGCATGCGGAATATATTAAGGCGGATGGTATTAGTAGTGTCGTGACACCCTATTACAAGAACGTTGATAGTCTTTATCACTACTACGAGCAGATTGGCTCCTCAGTGCCGGAGATGCCACTTCTCGCTTATATGTTTGGTGGTACAGTTAACGCCGTGTCTTTAATGCAAAAGTTAATGAAGATACCTACACTTGTTGGTGCTAAGTACAGTGGAGCTGATATGTTCGAATTTCGTCAACTAGTCCAACTTCGTGAAGAAAATTGGACTATCTTTTCTGGGATGGATGAACAGTGCCTTTTTGCGGCGATGTCTGGCGCGCATGGTAACGTCGGTTCGACGTTAAATTTTATGCCGGGAGTCTATCGCGAAATTCGAAAGAGTGCTGAAGAAGGTAATTACCACTACAGTATGGAACTCCAAAACCGTGCCAACAAAGTTACCCGTATTATGCAATCATATGGTTTTGAACGTTCTATTAAGCCTGTTATGCGCAAAATTGGATTTGATTTTGGTAAGCCATGTTTGCCAAATTTACCACTACTAGAAAAAGATTTACATGGTTTATACAATGAATTAGAGAAAACTGACTTTTTGGAATTGGTCCAAATGTGATAAAAGATACTTCATAGTATCAAAATCAAATTGTCTTTTTCAATTTAACTCGAGGCCAGTATCTCACTTCTGGGTTCAAAAGAATTGAAATATTAAGCCGAAATTGGATAATCAAGAGCAGTAAGTGATCGTGGATTATCAATACATGGCATTTTACAAGAATCCAGATTGAGATTTCTACAGTTGATTTCAATCAACTTCTTAAAACTCAATTTCAAAGGGGCCTAAAATGTTAAGACCAGAAGGAAAAACCTATACTAACCCGGTTGGCCTGAAATTTGTCCGAATCGAACCGGGAATATTTACCATGGGTATTGGTCAAACACCTTTATCAAGCGAGATTACTGATAATAAGGCTCAATGTAAATCTTGGAAACCAAATGAGCGGCCATACCTTCGCAACGGTGACTTTGACGAATATCCCCCACACCAAGTCTCTATTAGCCAGCCGTTTTATATGGGGATCACAACAGTAACTAACACCCAGTATGAGCAGTTCGCTCCCACCCACCGTAAATCCCGTGGCAAATTAGGCTTTTCTAAAACAGATGACGAAGCCGCTATCTTCGTTAATTGGTATGAGGCAGTAGATTTTTGTCAATGGATGAGCTCAATAGACGGGTTCAACTATCGACTACCAACGGAAGCAGAATGGGAATACGCTTGCCGCGCTGGAACTACTAGTCATTTTCATACTGGTGAAACATTACCTGAATCATTCCATAAAAACCCTGACGAAAGCTGGTACCCCTCAGTCGGTCGAGGTGGTACTATGGAAGAAGAGGTTATTCCATTAACTGTAGGGCAAACATCACCAAACCCTTGGGGCCTACACGATATGCACGGTAACGTTGAAGAATGGTGCCAAGACTGGTATGGTCCTTATCAAGGTGAGGACTTAGTTGATCCGGTTGGTTACGAGTCTGGGATTTTTCGTGTGACGCGTGGGGGTAGCCATTCTACTCCTATCTACTATCTTCGTTCTTCAAATCGGCTAGGTACATTACCAGAGGATAAGTCGTGGCTGATTGGTTTTCGTATTGTTATCGGTCAATTACCAACGACAGCACCAGTACCAGTACCAAAAATTGGTCAAAAATTGTGGTCAATTCATGTCTCAGGTAAGGTACATGATTGGGACACTTCCAAAACTTTAAAAACTCCTCTCTTCAAAGATCCAAAGTCTTTCGTTCATATTCCCCAAGCTTATACAGTTCCATCTTTTGGAAAACACAATCATCAACCAAGTATTACCTGGTGTCCTAATGGGGATCTACTCGCTATTTGGTTTTCAACTTATTCAGAACGGGGTCGAGAGATGGCTGTAATGGCTTCTCGATTGCGATCTGGAAGTAATGAATGGGATCAACCATCCGAGTTCTTTAACGCTCCCGATAGAAATATGACCGGTTGTTCACTCTTTACCAATGAAGATGGAAAAATATATCACTTCAATGGAATAGCTGCAGCAGGAACCTGGGGACCTTTAGCTTTGGCTATGCGAACCTCAACCAATAACGGAGAAACATGGTCAACTCCGCATTTTGTTCATCCTGAGCATCAGAATCGTAATCAGGTCATCAGTGGCACAAGCAAAACTAAAGAAGGCTACCTGATTCAACCGTGTGACGCCGTACCCGGTGGAAGTGGTGGCACAGTAATTCACATTAGCAAAGATGACGGAGAAACATGGAAAGAACCAGGAGCAGGTGCACCGAAACCGGATTTCTCTGTTGGTAGGACTGGACAATGGATCGCGGGTATTCATGCAGGTGTCGTTCAACTTCGAGATGGTAGTTTATTAGCATTTGGACGAGGGGACACGATTGAAAATAGGATGCCAATGAGTCTTTCAAATGACATGGGTGAAAATTGGACCTACTACCGAAGCCCTTTTCCTGAGATTGGCGGCGGCCAGAGGATAGTACTCATGCGACTTCAAGAAGGACCATTATTATTGGTTAGTTTTACTGGAGATCGAAAAGATCAACCGGCAATGGACATTACTGACGCTTCGGGTACAAAACGGCCGGTTAAGGGATTGTTTGCCGCGGTCTCCTTTGATGAGGCTGAGACTTGGGCAAATATTCGCCTAATAAGTGACGATGGTCCAGGACGCCAGCTTGAGACAATGAATGGATATCCATTTACGATGGGGTTCGACAGCTCAGAGCCAGGAGGATATATGGCGGCATGTCAGGCACCTGATGGCCTGATTCATCTCATTAGTAGCAAGCAACACTACACTTTTAATCTTGAGTGGTTGACCACTCCCCCACCCTCAGCTATTCAACTCTAATACAGTCTTGTCACAGCCTGATACGAAGAAAAACAATCTGAGTTTAAATGCTGCCGATATGGAAAAAGAAAACAATCAAATGTTACTTGATGTCAGGGGTGTCGTTTCTGTCTTGCAAACACCTTTCAGTTCAAAAAAACAGATCGATTGGAATTGTTACGGAAAGCTGATCAGAAACTCGATTCAATCCGGTGTGAATGGTTTTTTAGCACCTGCTGTAGCAAGCGAAGTTATTTATCTGACGCAGGCAGAACGGCAAGATATTATTCACTTTGTTGCTGATAGTACAAAAGAAAAAGTACCGTTTATTGTTGGAGCCTCTGGCCAAACAGTAGATCAGTGTCGGTACTTTGCGAAGCTTGCTCATGAGGTTTCGGCCGATGCTTACTTAGTAGCAGTAACACCAGAACTTTACGCTAATCCGTATCAAATTGTCTCTTTCTTTCAGGCAATTGTCCCCGTTACTAATCTTCCAATTATCATCCAAGATTTGCAATTCAATGGTCCAGGCTTATCTCTTGATATTATCAAACAGCTGCACCAAATCATACCGACCTTGGCTGGCATGAAAATTGAAACAGTTCCTGCAGGACCCAAATATACAACTATTCGTCATTTATTCGGTCTCGATTTTTTGGTTGCTGGAGGATGGGCTGTTCCACAGATGTTAGAGGCGTTAGACCGAGACATTGATGCAATGATTCCTGAGAGCTCAATGGTCCAAGTATACAGCGCGATTATCAACCTCTATAGATCGGGCGATCGTCAAAAAGCCAAAGACCTATTCTGGAAATTATTACCAATTCTCGCTTTTGCTAATCAGAATCTAGAAACATCGATTGCTTTCTTTAAACGGCTATTGGTCGCCAAGGGTATATTTAACACCGAGGTGATGCGCTACAACTACGTCTTCGATTCCTTCCAACAAAGGATTGCGGATGAATTAATTGCCCACTATTTGGAAATTGAGAGTTCTGTTCAGAATTTGAGTACTTCGTAGTCCTAAAAATNTAATATTACAGATATTAACAGTCAGCTCCAAATCACCGAAAATTCATTTTCAACGAACCGAACCCAACTTCAATATAAATTTGATTCGAGTNAATTATACTTCTCTCCTACTAAAAAACTCAGAATCTGACCTCAGGTTAGGNATGAAGTGAGCTTTATATATAACCCTTATAGATTTCTGCTATCAGTCAATATGAATCCGAAGGAAAGTTGATGAAATTTAACCAAATTAAGTTTCATCATCCAAAGACAAAAACTTGCTTGGGTAGTCTTAGTATCATCCGACTAATAGACGGTACTATGTTGTCAACCCACGATTATTTCGGTCCAGGCTGTCCAAAGAATCATGAGAATGAGGAACACTTAACTAGTGTTTACCGTTCTACTGACGATGGGGTGACTTGGTCTAACTTAACACATATTGTGGCGTACGCTTTTTACTTATCAGAGAGACGTCTATCTGATTGGAACATCACAACAATACGGCTCGATTGTCATTCGTCGTAGTAGCGATGGTNGCTATACTTGGAGCCATCCTAGTGATGACAGGTCAGGCTNATTGTTTCAAGGTGGGCCTTTTCACCAACCACCTAACTACCATTGTGCGCCAACGCCAATTCTAGAGAAGGACGGTCGCTTATATCGAGCCTTCGAGGATTGTGCCCCCTGTATCTGAGGGGCAGGTTTCCAGTCTTTGATAATTTCGGCTGATTCCAGCGCTGATCTTTTACAAGCTTCTAGTTGGGCGATGAGTAATAAACTCCCGTTTGACTCTTCACATGTACCCAGTGAATGGGGGAAATTAGAAAACCCGGCTGGCTGGAAGGTAATCTTGTAGAAACCAAGGGTGGTGAAGTTTGGAATATTCTTCGATTCAATTCCGCTCCGATATGGGATAAGGCAGTAGTAATTCAGGTTCACGATGGTGGTCAAAAAATTACTTTTCNACCGAATGATGGATTTATTGATTTTCCAGGCGGAATGACCAAGTTTACTATTCGCTTCGACATTGTCTCTGAGTTTTACTTAACTCTAAGTAACAATAATCCGAACATAGAAAATCCGTCTCGGCGAAGTTTACTTTCACTTCATGCTTCAGAAAATCTAACCGATTGGCAACATAAAATGACCTTNCTACAAGATGATTCCGGTTTATCCNACGATCAATCAATCGAGTTGGNGGNATTTCAATATCCTGACTGGCAGTTTGATAGAGAAGATATAATTTGTCTGGTACGTAACGCATACGACGGCGCTCACAATTTCCATGATTCAAATAGAATAACCTTTCATCGAATCGAAAATTTTCGTCGCTTGATATCCTAAAGATCATATTGATTACTAGTTTTCATCGTTATGACTGNGCGTGCTTGATAATTACTAGAACTCTTCACTAACTAAATTACNTTGATATATTGATATAACTGATAACGGTAAATCTGAAATAACTAATCAAACTTGAACTAACTAATTCTATTTTTAAACTGATTATAAAAAATTCAGAATCTTCATGNATTTTGATAGGAATTCATTGAGTACCTTGGATATCTCTAGTGAAAAAGACTAATCAATTAAGGATAACATGGCGTAGTATTTTAATTTCCTTTCTTCTAATCCCCTTCAATTGTTATTGGTCTATCCAGCGAGGTTTGATTTGGGGTGGCCCACCGACAACTCTTTCGCTTTTTTACAACGTTATTTTTTGCGTATTCGTACTAACCGTACTGAACATTGGTCTAAAACACCTGACTCCTGATTTAGCTTTTCATCAATCTGAGCTATTGACCATTTATAGTTTGCTTTCAGTGGCAACTGCAATTGGTGGTTTTGATACTATCCAAGTACTAATCCAAGTCTTAGGCCACCCATTCTGGTTCGCCACAGCAGAAAATGAATGGAGAGAATTGTTCTGGCGATATATCCCTCGTTGGCTTACCGTTGATGATTTTACCGTGTTGAAGTCCTATTACAACGGCGACTCAACATTCTATCTTAAAAATCACATCTACGCTTGGCTCAGACCAGTAGCTTGGTGGTCAGCATTCTTGATAATGATGAGTTTTGTCATGCTATGTCTAGCATCAATTTTTCGTCAGCAGTGGACGGAGCGTGAGAAGCTAAGCTACCCGAATATNCAGTTACCACTGGAGATGACTAAAAAAGTTAGTAACGGAATTCTTAGGAATTATCTCCTTTGGGTTGGTTTCGGAATTGCCGGTGGGTTGAATATGCTCAATAGCTTACATTACCTAATGCCTACAGTTCCGGAAATTCAGCTTTATACAGACATCAGTAGCTTTTTCACTGAAAAACCGTGGAGTTCGATTGGTCGAATTCGCCTTCGCTGTTTTCCCTATGCTATTGGTATTGCTTTTTTTATTCCTCTAGATTTATCGTTTTCATGCTGGTTCTTTTTTCTGTTTTGGAAATTACAACGAATCTTGGGCAGTATGGCTGGCTTGCACAGCTTGCCTGGATTTCCTTATGCTGAAGCCCAATCCGCTGGATCATACATTTGTATTGGATGTATTGCGCTCTGGTTTTGTCGTCGCCATTTTCAGCGCATTTGGAAGTCAATTGTCAGCACAAGTGAAATAGTGGATATAAAGGAACCAATGCCATATCGGTTGGCTGTAATTGGGTTTTTGTTTGGNACCTTCTTGCTAATCCTATTTGCTCACCGAGCNGGTATGAAACTGGGTATTGCTATCTTCTTCTTTAGCATTTATCTTCTACTATCAATTACTATTACGCGAATGCGGGCCGAAATTGGTCACCCAGCACACGAATTATACTGGCGTGGCCCCGACTCTATTTTGCTTGCCACACTTGGACCAAAAGGTATTGGGTCATCCAGCTTGTCTATCATTGCCCTGTTTTGGGGGTTTACAAGAGCTCAACGTGGACATGTCATGCCACACCAACTTGAAGCTTTTAAACTTGCTTCAACGATTGATAACAAACGGCGTTTAGTCTGGGCCACGATGTGCTCAATTCTAATTGGTACGCTTGTATCGTTTTGGATCTTACTGGATTTATCTTACGAAAGGGGCGCATTACGCCCAGGGTGGGGTGGAGAAACAATTCGTCGCTTGGAATCATGGATTACAACACCAACACATACTGATGTTCCAGCAACTATGTTCATGGGGTTTGGTTTTGTTTTGACCCTTTTGTTAATGGTTAGTAAAACAAGATGGTTTTGGATTCCCTTTCACCCGGTAGGATACCCTTTGGGACCAACGTTTTCGATGGTCTGGCTNTGGTTTTCATTTTTTCTTGGTTGGGTCATCAAATGGGTAATTCTAAAACACGGTGGTTTGGGATTCTACCGCCGNTCAATCCCACTTTTTCTAGGCTTAATTTTGGGAGAATTTGTGATTGGTGGCGGNTGGAGCTTAATCGGTGTTTTATTTCAAATACCAGTTTATGTTTTCTGGCATTAAATTTACGCTAGGTGTCAAAATAGAAGTAAGCATAGGGCAAACTGAATGTAAGTTAGCTTAAACGATACCAAACATACGAAATCACCATTAAATCCGTTGTGCTAGAAGTTTGGATATTCTTGTGATAAGATGCCACCTCTGTGTGCTTGAGTGCCAGAATGAGACGTAGGTATAAGCAGTCTGTTAGTTAAGTTTCCACCTTTCTCTATTTGAATATTGACACCTACGAATAGGCTCAAGGCCTAGGTATAGATTGAATTTTCGCTTTTCTAAATGGTTAGGACCTTGTTCGTACTGTGAGCACATATTTTGGTCGTTAGCGACGTAATATGAAAATGAAAATTTCTATAGATAGGAGGATGTCATGCCATTCAAATTTGCATTTCTGGGTTGTTGGCACAGCCACGCNAAGATGCATCTGCGTGAAGCGGAAACTCGTCCCAATGAAGTTGAGTTAATTGGTGCTTACGATAGTGACCCAGTAGTTGTAAAGAGGTGGAGTCAGGAGTTCGGGGTCGATATGTTTCCCTCCGCCGAGGCAGTATTAGATAGTCAAGCAGAAGCCGTAGTTATAGAAGGGCGAGTATTCCAGAATTTGGATTATGCAGAAAAAGCCTTGCGAGCAGGAAAGCACGTCTTGTTGGAAAAACCAGCTGGGGTAGATTTAGAACAGCTGAGACGAGTCCAAAAGCTATCGATTGATAAGGGCCTTTGCTTACAGATGGCCTATATGTGGCGATACAATCCAGCTATTAACGAGATAGTTCGTCTTGTCCAAAACGGTACCTTAGGCGATATTTTCTACTATCGTGGACATATTCCTAAACCGAAATCTTGGCATCAAACTATGGAAAGTGAAAACGGTTGTTACAAAGGTTCTGTCTATTTTGAAATGGCCGGTCATTTGGTCGACTTAATGGTGGCTATGATGGGTAAACCTCAGCGGGTACAATCTACTCTCGGCCAGCATTATGGAAATAATCGACAACATACCGATAACGCAGTCGTTGTACATGAATTCGAAAATGGATTAGCGACTATCGATACCGCATCAATGCATATCGATAGTAGTTTTCCTCGGCGGATCGAGGTTTATGGTACTAAGGGTACTGCCATCCATACGCCAATTGGTTCGAGTAAACTGCATCTAGTTTTAGAACGAGCTGACCAAGGCTATAAAAAAGGGAGTCAAGATTTAGAGATTACTACCGCCAATGAAACCCCAACCTTATTACGAGAGTTGGTTGCCTGTGTCAGTGGAGAAAAAACAGCTGATTATACTTTGGCTCATGATTTNACGGTTCAGGAAACACTGTTTGCCGGATGTGGCATTACCNATGGTAAGGCACTAAAACCGGATCATTTGCCTAACATGTGAATTTAAAAAATTAGTATCGAACGGTAGAATGATTAACTGCCAAAGTTGGTACTGTAATTCCTAAACATTTGTNCCCAAGTAATTGCGGATAATAAAATTTAGCGACTATCCGCTTAGNTGATTGAGTCTCTGGTAGGGATTGACCGCAAGTTTACNACTTAATCATATTAAGTAGCAATCAATCGAATAGTTGATTGATGAGACCAAGGGGTTATTAATTAGAATCTTTCAGTTTTTTTACTTGCCTGATATAGGGAGAGAATTTCGAAAGACGAATAGGTCAACCTTTTATTCATTCTATTTTTCGGATTTAGTTAATAATTCAACAATATTGTATCAAGGATTTAATTAATGGATAACTATAAAGTTGCAGTCATTGGTTGTGGTGGGATCGGCCAAAAGCACGCTCAGGGTGCGATCGGTTTGGCTAATGTAGAAGTAGTAGCTGGTTGCGACCTTTCGGCTGAAACATCACTAGCCTTCAAAGAGAAATGGAAAGACCAATGGCCCAATATTGCTCTATATGACGATCACAACAAAATGTTCGAGGTGGAAAAACCTAACATTGTGACTATTGCCACACCTGATAATCGACATGCTGACTTAGTAGTAGCCGCAGCCAATGCTGGTGCGAGAGGTGTTTTCTGCGAAAAGCCTCTCGCTACCACACTGGACGATGCAGATCGGATGATTACGGCCTGCGAAAAAAATGGAACTATATTGTCAGTTGATCACACTCGACGTTTTAATCCACTCTGGCGTCATCTCAAAGANCAAGTCATTGATGGCGGTGAAATTGGTGAATTGCAGTATATTGATGGTCGGTTGAGTGGTAGGCGTGGCGGGCTTTTTCGCAATGGAACTCATTTGATTGATGCTATTTGTTATCTAGCAGACTCTCAACCAGAATGGGTGTTTGCTGAGCTAGAAAAAGGCTATGAAGATCATACAGAGTATCGTGGTGATGGCGGACGAACACCCGAACTAGAGCCATCAGCTAGTGGCTATATCCACTTTGCTAATGGGGTACGTGGATTCTACACCGGAACATCTAAAAATACGGCTGGTCCCAAATGGAGATTTGAAGTAATGGGTAGCCAAGGTTATATTACAATCGAGAAAGAGGCCGTGCTCCACCGTGGCAAGAATTCTGAAACTATTGCTGCTCCGAAATGGGAAGTCTCAGGTATACCACTTGGTGTCAGAGAACTGATTCTAGCTGTAGAATCAGGCCAAGAAGTGGCTTCACCTGGTCGGTCTGCTCTCAATGTATTAGAAGTGATTTATGGATTTTTCGAATCACAGAAACGCGATAATGCCAAAGTTTATCTACCTTTACCAAGAGGNTAGGAGATAGGTCATGAGTGATTATCCCTTCAAAATTTTAGTCAATGCAAAAACACATATGGTAGTCGAAAGCCAAACCGGACGGTGTTTGGGCGGTGTTGGTAGTAATGCCCAGCGGTCTTGGGTTTTCCCGTTTTATACACCCTCTGGACATACGGTAATCCAAGAGTATGCCTTTGACCATCCATTTCATAATGGCTTTTACGTTGGACAAAGCCCNATAATTGTTGATCAGCGAGAANGTCAGTTCTGGCATTACGCTGGGTTTAGAACTCGTCCGTTAAGCGGAAGAGTTAATGCACCTAAAACACCAGAGAGTCAAGTCCACCGAAATGGAGCGCGGTTTCGGCTGGAAAATGTCTGGTTAGATGAAAGCGAAGAGCCATTGATCGATGAGATACGAACAGTTAATCTGATGTCAGTCGAAGATGCAACAGTCTGCGACATGAGTAGCCAGAAGGTAGCCTCTTACGGTGCAGTCGAATACCCTCAAACTAAATTCGGTAGTATTGGTATCCGCGTTGAGCCTCGACTTTTACCAGTAATGGGTGGAGTGATATTAGCTGACAACAACCGACGAGGTGGGGTGAAAGTGGTGCATGAGGGTAAGTCTGACTTCGTGGCTTATGAAAATCACCTACCTGGACATGGCCAGTTTGGTGTTATGATGCACATTTTGGATGCTGATATTCGTGGACCTTGGTTCATTCGTGATTATGGTATGGCTCTCTTTAATCCGACTTGGACGCAATCGATCTCAGTAGCTGAGGGGGAGTCTTGGACTGTTAGCTTACGCGTAGTTGCTTACGATGGTGAATTGACTGATGAACGAGCCCAAGGTTGGATCGATATTTAGTTAGACTGACATGAATCGGTGGAAGGTTGATCCATTTCTCCTGTTGATTATTGTTGCTGGTTTGGCTATCCTAGGCTTCAAACTGAGGATAGCCAAACCAATCGACTGGATCGGAGGTACCGATGAGGCCGTTCTTGCAGAAGCCGCTGACAGCTTTGCCCGAGGGAAAGGTCTATCCAACGATTTTATCCAATATTCTTACTTCTATTCGCCTCTTCAATACCCCCAAATCACCCAGCCAGAAGCTCATTACCCGCACCTATACTCTTTACTAATTGTTCCTTTTTACCTACTACTGGGTAAGACTGCTCTAGCTGCAAAACTACCAGCGATGTTAGTCGCATCTATCTTATTGCCTATCTTCCTATACTTATTGGTTACCCAACTAAGCACTAGCAGGTTGACAGGACTAGCGGCGGGCCTATGTGTGATGGTTTTCCCCGAGATCTTTGAACATTCACTCATTCCAGATGATGATGGAATATTTCATTGTGTATTGATAGCTAGTTGTTTCTTTATCATCAGAGCTATAGATAACTCTAATTACTTCTATCCTGCCGGTATCTTGATTGGTCTATCTTATTATGCCAAGGGAAATGCTTTAATCTTAATTCCTGTTTATGGACTTTTTTGTTTGATTCGAGGTGGGGCTAAGATTTTAGGTAATCCCAAGTTATGGCATTGTCTAGTCATTATATTATTAATCATGACTCCGTGGTTCATCAGGAATACGGTTCACTTCGGTAGCCCCACCTTTAGTACACAGCAATATGCAGCCGGCTACATTGGTTACCAAGGATGGGAAGAGGGAACCTATTCACTCTACTGGGATCAAGAGAGACCTACTTTGATAGACAAATTCAGGCAAGCTGGTTTTCCTGAAGTTTGGAAAAAAAGCACGGGTTTCCTGCTAACCTATTTGTGGTGGAGCTTTATTGATATTGATGAATTATGGGACGAATTTGAAGCTAAAGATTTCTTGACTTACTACACAGGAATTCCCGCAGCCATTGGGCTATTCATATTTTTATTGGCTAACCTCTATTTTCTCTGTCGTCATTTATTCTTCAAAGATACCAAATATGACCAGTCTAGTTTTATCTACCGAATAGGAATCTTACTGAAGCCTTGGTATCAGCCAAATTTTCATCTTCTTTGGTTAGTAAGCACAACGTGCTTGGTGTTCTTAGCCGTTTGTTGGGAACCAATTGAGCGGCTAGCTTACCCGTTTATCGTTATCAATATGGCATTGGGTTGGACAACCTTTCACTTATTAGTCTCTCAAACTCTGGCACGGTCTAGATGGTCTCATCACACTAGCTCAATCACATCCTGCTTGATAGTAGTATTGATGTTACCAATTCTACTCAAATCTTGGGGAGCCGTCTATGATGATTACAAAGATGGAAGGTTTCCGTACGGGGAGAAACGAATCTCTTGGATGAGAACAGGTAAGTGGATAAAGGAAAATCTACCGAATTCTATCACCATGTTCCGTGAACCAGCCCAGTTGCATTTCTACTCAGAAGAGAAAACGATTCAGGTACCGTTGGCTGACTTGAACCAGATCATCACGGTAATGAAATACTACGGTGTGACTCATATTATTCCCAAACGCAACATGCGCCCGGCCTTAAAGCCGTTGGTAGAAGGTAAAATCCCTGGCTTCAAACTGATCTATGACCAAGGGCTAGAGATTTATCAGATTGATTACAACTTATTACCTGATGATTAATTGAGTAACTTTTTGTTTAGTGGAGAGATGAAATGACTAATCATGAGTTAGTATACCCAACTGACCCTCTCAAAATTGCCTTAATTGGTACTGGTGGTAGGGCCCAAGGTCACTATTGTCCACTATTCAAGTTCCTGCAAGCTTGGGTGGAGGTCGTGGCGGTATGTGATCCGGTTCGAAAAAATTGTGATCAGGCCGCTGAAATGCTCGGTGTAACAGCCTATTATGATATTCGCCAGTTGGTCAAAGATAAACCGATGGAGGCCGCATTAGTCGTAACACCTGTACCTTCACATCACTCTATCTCGGTTTATTTATCCAGTCATGGAATTCATAATATGTGTGAAACTACTTGGTGTAACACGCTAGGCCAAGCCCGTCAGATGATACAGACGGCTGAGGATAATAAGGTGGTCGTACGTGTAGCGGAGAATTTTTTCCGCTTTTCTATTGATCGGTTTGCTCAAGTTCTTAATAAGAGTGGTTATCTGGGTAGTATACAAAGAATCTTCAGTTATAACGATCACACCGGTTATCATAATAATTCACGTTGGATTGCTTTTGCCCAATCTCATCCATTATGGGTTCAATCTATCGAGCATTCCATTCCGACTATATCTTTTTATTCTTCTCCCCAAAGATTTCACCACAACGAAAACTTTCGGGCACGTTATTTTGGTTTTAATCAAAACTTATTAGTTGTAGATTCAGCTTCTAATATCAAAGGCTTTTTGGGACGTCAATCACGACCAGGTCATACTGAATGGCAAGGAGAATCTGGTACTTTATTGTATCGGCCTGAAACGACTGAGTTGCGCTACTGCTCTGAAAACAACCAACAGAGTCAAGATGACCTGCCGGGTAAAGGTGGTGGTAGGGCTGACCGAGTCTACCCGGTAGTAAAAGAGATTGGAGAAGATGGACAGTGGTTACGGACATACTGCCAGACGGATGAGACCTTAATCGAATATCTCAATCCATATCGTCTTGATGGTTATAGAGAAAAGAGCATAGGCTACAGCAGTGCTATTGCTGACCATATTATTGATTTTTGTTTGTCTGTTCGTGGATTACGACAGAGTGAATTTGACGAACAAGATGCACTGATGTCATTAATGATGGAGGTCGGTGCGCAGGAATCGGCTCTCAATCAAGGAGAACGAATACATTTACCAATTGTGGGTAAAACCGAAGCCGAAGCTCAAACCTACCAAGCCTTGAAGCAGCAATATTGCGTTGATCCAATGGATATCGAAGCTATGTTAGATATTAGTTACCCTAAGCCATAATAAAACTTCTGGCTGTATCTTTTTTTACAGCTGACATCATCTGTCTTTACTCAACTTAAATTGATTGATCGTTACAAATGTAAGATCCATTCAAAATTCTTTTAAGTCGATCACTATTTTCCACAGTACAACTTTACTTATAATAAATCTTCTATTTGAATTATCAAAAAGGAAATCATCATATGGCTTGGTTAGAAGTTGACTCCAACCAAAAAAGCTTAATAAACCTTGATCAAATACAATCTATCAGCTGTACAAAGGCCGGTTCCAAACTACCAAATGGACACCCACTACAAAAAGAGCACGCTGCGGTGGCTGCTTATCTATCTCATAATCAGCTTGATGTTGATGGGTTGATAACTATTTTTATTGGAACTCAGGATCAATGTGATCAGGTTTATCAGTCCATCATGAATGCCATTCGTGGTGGAAAATCATTTATTTCTATCCAAGACTATCAGTAGTTTATCGCTTCTGTTGTCTTAGAGTCGAGTCTTGAGTGATTTTTTGGTTTACAATGTTCCGCCAGTTGAACCATACTTGGGTCAACTTTTACTCGTAAATCTACCACTTCCCTATTAATTATTCATCTTCCGCAAATTAAACTCTTAGTCTGCAGACTATTTACAATTATCTTAAAGGTTTCAAGCCGAAAATTGTCAGCTTGACACTAGTCTATTTATTTGAAAACATCCAATCTAAACCATACAATTCTAATCCCTTAACTCCTTGAGGGTAACTCCTAATGACAAAAGTGCCTAGCCCCCATCTAGGCACTTTCCTATACCCGAAACAACTAAATCAACTAACCGCTGGTTCTACCAAATTTAGGTGTCAAATTTCTCCCACTTTTTGAAAAACTCATCATATATCAGTTAACAATGGGCTATATACCGTAATTGTTACTGGACATTGTTTGCCTGGTATTTATCAATTACAGAAATATTTTCTTTTGATTAAACAAAACAGCCATTCAAACCGAGCAAGCTATTGTTGGCACAGTCAATGCTTATCTATTAAAGTATAGCTTACGATTCAAACTACATCTTTCGTACGGGCGTACCGCGCAAATATACAGTAGAGAGTATATGACCTGACAAAAGATATGATTTTTGTGCTTGTTAATGATGTGGAAAAAGGTAATACCTAAGTTTATGAGAACACTACATTTTGGGGGTATCAAGCCTATACTAGATATTGTTTCGCCCAACAAATTACAGGATTATTATGCCAACCCACAGCTGTTAGAAGATCGGGTTAGCGAGTATGTAGGGGCTAATTGGGCTGATAAAAAGTATTCTGACTCGATTAATCTAGGGACCATTAAAGTTGAATTTCAACATTGGCATGATGATCTGGTCAAGCTGATTGATAAGTGGGTGGCCGATCAGCCGAAAGACGACAAGATTATAGACAGATGGTGTTCTGCTATGGATTATGTANGTATCAAGGAAAGATATTTCAAGGNTCAATACCCCGACTANAANGTAANCGAAAGAGAGNTGAATGCACTNTNNCCTNCNACAACTNATACTATTGATGNTGCACCCCACTGGCGAGTCATTAGAGATGGAGANAANTACGAAATTTTGATAGATGATACTAAAGACTTATTAGCTAGTTTCAATCAGGCTATTTGCAGGCTGTTTTTGTCTCACCTGTTCTATTGTATCCATGCCGGCTATGACGATCTGAAGGGCTATGAGTTAGGAGTTTACAAAAGTCTTTCATAAGCCTTTGTTAAAGTACTACTATTAACAGATGGTAGGTTGTATCTTCAGGTTAATCGGACCAATTAANCTGAGANACCTATTAGACTNTATTTCCTTGAGAACTGGATATAAATTTGATTACTTCGTAAGAATCTGGATGGGGGTACTTATAATTCTGGATTGTTTCTTCCACTGAGGTGTCTTGATTCTGGTAACTTCAATTTTAACTCGTTCAGGATTTCTCTCTATGACTTTTCCCTCTATTTGTCTTTCACTCTTCAAATAGATAATACCTAAATAATTTATTCTAATGACCGATAATCCCCATTATCGGATATTTCGATTGGCTAATTGTGGGGCAATAAAGGAAAGTACTAGGTTAAAATTCAGCTATGGCAGGAATAAAATTTAGACTTTGGTCATANGTATTTAGTGCCCTAATACTTCTGTTGCTTGTTTGGCTGTTTAAGGCTTTTATTCTCACACACTATGCTAATTTTTTTTCATAGACAACGCATCTAGAGAAGCTGANGCCATCATCATTTTATCGGGTGGTAAAGTAACACGAGCCCCCAAAGGAATCGAATTATGGGAAAAAAATTTGCGCCACTCATTTTTCTGACTGATGAAAAACAGAGAAATTCTGGTTACCAACACCTAGAGGTTTCTAATCTAGAATTTGCTAAACGAGTCGCGCAGTATTCTAACATTGATAATATTCCTTGGGCTGTTATTCCTTCGATTAGTGGTGGAGCTACATCCACTTTTGATGAAGCTGAAGATTCATTAATATTCGCCNGGAAACAAGAATGGAAGCACATTATTATCGTAACCGATCATTTTCACAGCCGTCGTGCTTTACATGCATTTAAAAAGGTTTTTAGAAAAAGTGGNATTAAAGTNGAAGTTGGTACCGCAAATAACGATATTTTTGATGCTACAAACTGGTGGACTTCTGATCGAGGGATTTCTAGTATCATTCTAGAAACGATTAAATATCCTATTTATGTTTTCTGGAAAACGGAACCAAAAATCATTCGTAATGACTAGAGAATTTTACTACAACTGACCTAATAACGGCCGATAAAGTGCATTATCAGCCGTTATTATACGGTCAAAACTGGGTTAATATTTTTTGGTTGAGACTCTCATATGGGAGGTAGGGCGATCCTTTTCTCCTTAAAACAGCTGTTTTAGGTAAAACTAACGNGACCAATAGTTCGCTACTAGATTGTGCCGTCTGTCCAAGTAAACTTAGGGTTATAAAGTAAGTTCTAGAGGAAACAAATTGAGTAATTTTACTTTCAACCAAATATCAATTTGGCTATTGATATTTGGNATATTAGGTTGCCGACANCCCACTGAAACNGTTNTAATATCTTCACCTTCTGCAACTGAGCAACCAGATNTTNTANTAGNCCAGCCANTANATCTTACTGANNANTTGGATCAGGAATGGTTTTTGGTAAGTTTNGATGATCANGGAANNAAGAAGAAAGTAATTGCCAACACCCAAACAACCATACAATTCTCAACCGAAAGGTTATCTGGTTCNGCTGGTTGCAACCGGTACTTCGCTGGCTACCAACTTNAAAATAGATATGACTTGACAATAGAAAGAATAGTTGCAACTGAAATGGCTTGNCCCGATCCGGTTGGTATCATGCAACAAGAGGATACCTATCTCCAGTTGTTGTCTCGAGCTAAAGCTTACTATATTCGAGACGGACAACTCACTCTTTATAATGAGNATAAAGTCNCTATCCTTATCTTTCAACAACAAGAAAACGAAGAATAAATTCTCAACAAAGACTCCATTCGATAGTAGGCTGACTTTGGAAATATTGGTTCAAAGAATAAATCCAAAAGTGAACTCTTGCGAAAGTACTTCTAAAACTATCAAAGATAAGAAATCTATCTTCTAGATTGACCTGACACAGTTTGATACTGATACATAGCTATTACTTAATTAAGTTATTTACCAAACTAGTTTGNCCTGATTCAGATATCGAACTCATCATCTTTTATTGCATCCGATTGAATTAGGNTGGGTACTCGTTTTCTATCCTCTTCTCTACTTTATCTTCCTTAATATTTCCATTCGTTGTTTTTCTTTCAAATTGTTCTGAAACGAAGAGCACAAATCGGATGTTATGCCTGTAGTTCCACCATCCTATAGTAAGTCTACTAACAGAAAGATTNCGACAAACTAAAACTATTCTTNTTATTTTATTATTTATTGAATATCAATTCATAGAATAATATCGATCGAATTTTATCTCTCTTTTCAGCTTCGTGTGTGCTAAGAATTGTTTTGGTTTATCTTGATGATCTATCATCTTGACTTAGATGAGTNTTCATATAGTTATCATCACGCCTGATAACGACAAGTGTAAGTCATTCTACTCCAATTTGAGTATTGATGTAGGATTTTGTAGAATGGGGTTGCAGCTACCATTATTTTTTACTTAGGCACACGCAGGCATGCCAGACAGATATTTTGTTTTAACTAAGCAAATAGGTTTATCCTCATTCAAATTTGCAATCGAAAAATCACGATTGGAAGAAAGATATCTTCTCTAACCGTTCATTCAAAATATGATTAGCAATTCATCTGATAGTTCTATCCGGTCAGTTCTAATAGCTTTTTTTCTTATTCNGATTAATTGTTACTGGATTGTTTATACCGAGATGATTTGGTGGGGACTGTTCCCAACGACCATGTCNCTTTTTTTTAATGTAGTTTTCTGCCTTTTTCTGATCATTCTGCTAAATTTAGCCATAAAACATATCCAACCCAATTGGATGTTGACTCAAAAAGAACTACTAGTTATTTATATTTTATTATGTATAGGNACCACAGTAGCATCCCATGATTTTGGTCAAATCCTAGTGCCATTGATAGGCCATGCTTTCTGGTTTGAGACGCCGGAAAATGAATGGAAAGATCTATTTTTTCCTTATATCCCTGAATGGCTTACCATTCAGGAAAAATCAGTGCTGGAAGGTTATTACAATGGAGACTCCACGCTCTACAAGATTAATCAACTCAAGGCCTGGATAATTCCAACATTTTGGTGGACAACTTTCATCGTCGCTCTCTTTGGAATAATGGCCTGCATTAACGTGATACTTAGGAAACAGTGGATTGAACATGAAAAACTAGCCTATCCGATTATCGAACTTCCATTTGCCATGGCACAAGAAAATGGNATGAGATTCTTCAACAACAGGCTTTTTTGGCTAGCTTTTGTTGCGGTTTCCATATTGAACCTNATCAATGGTCTCAGCTACTTTTTCCCTGGTGTTCCTATCGTCGGTGTGCGNTTTCAAGATATTGGTTACCTGTTTACAGAAAAACCGTGGAGCGCTTTGGGAACTNTTCGTTTCTCAATTTACCCCTTCGTGATTGGCNTAGGGTTTTTCATGCCCCTGGATCTCTCATTTTCGTGTTGGTTTTTCTTTCTATTTCGCAAATTTCAGCATGTTCTGTCNTCGGCGTTGGGACTACGTTCCTTTGGGTTTCCTTTCGACCGTCAACAGTCGTTGGGGGCTTATCTGGGTTTGTCTGTGATCGCTATCTGGATTAGTCGAAAGTATTTAATCCGGATTTTTAGACATGCGCTCATAGAACGAAAATCCGACTTGGATGAGTCGAACGAGCCGGTTAGATACCGTACCGCTATTCTAGGTATTGTCATCGGGTTGGCATATCTAATCGGGTTCTCTCATAGTATGGGTTTAACCTCTTGGATTGCCACCTTATTCTTTTTGATTTATCTTTTTTTATCAGTCGGTATTACTCGTATGAGGGCCGAGTCGGGAGCACCAGCCCACGATTTACATATCATGGGAGCCGACTATACTTTGGCTGCCTTCCTAGGCACCCGGTTTCTGGGTCGGCAGAATTTGACTGCCATTACATTTTTCTTTTTCTTTAACCGTGCTCATCGTAGCCACGCTATGCCGCACCAGCTTGAAGGATTCAAATTAGCCAGCCGAGCTGGATTTCGGCCTAATCTGTTAATAATATTAATGATTTTAGCGGTAGTTGTTGGGTCTATCTCTTCCTTCTGGGCTTATGTGCATAATTGTTACCATTTTGGGTCAAATGGTGGGTTCGGGGCTGAGCCATTTAGGCGTTTGGAACAGCAAATAAATTACCCTACAGGACCAGAATCTCTCGAAATTGTCTTTATCGCCATTGGAATGGGGGTTACTTTCATTTTGATGTTTTTTCGGATGAAGTTTTTATGGTGGCCATTTCATGCTGTTGGATATGCCGTCTCTGGGGCTGATGACTGGTGTATGAATTGGCTTTGGCTCTCCCTTCTAATTTCAAGCTTGATTAAGTGGATTTTGTTAAAACAAGGTGGGGTGAAAGTTAACCGTAGGTTCGGTCCGTTTTTCCTAGGACTTGTATTAGGTGAATTTATATCTGGGAGTCTGTGGAGTATTTATGGCATTATCTTTAACACCCAGATTTTTCCTTTTAAGGATTGGTAGGTTTGGATACGAAGTGTTGCGTTTTTAAGTCAACGTTCTTGGTTTTTTCAAAAATTAGTTTCTTTTGTTTCTTTTCATTCAACTCAAGAAGCCGCTGAAACTAAGCCCCTTTAGAAACAACCAATAACTNCTGTTAGTTGTTTCTTAATAATTAACATCCATATTATGGGTTATACAGGTGGGTACAAATGATAACTACTTTTTCCTTANTATTTTTTCAGTCAATATTAAATCTTTACNCGTATGTAGATATGGACAAAAACTCTGATTCAAATATGCTGATATTGGGTGTTAGCCAAATTTCCAGCCCTGGAATTCCCGGTAANATCTCAGTTTTTGGTCCTNATTCCTTTGGCATAGTTCAAGACAAAAATGGACAAATAATTGTTGCTGGTAGTACATATGAAAAAGGGAGGATCGTCCTTTGGGGGCACGATGGGTTTTTAAAAAAAAGTTCTATCGAAACAGGCGACACTGGGCAGCTACTAAGTAATGCTATCAAGTGGACAACAAGAAAAACTGCACCCAAAGTAGGAATTACTAATGATCTTTATTTAGTCAATTATCTGAATAATATTGGTTTTNATGCTAGATTGATTGAAATTGAAAGTTTCGCCACNGTTGACCTACTTATTGGTGGGATAGAAAAAACTTCTACAAAACAACAGATTGAGATAAAAAACTGGTTAAAACGGGGAGGGGCAATTATCGATTCAGCTACTGGATGGGGGTGGAAACAAATCAATCCTCGCAAAAAGTTAAGTGACGACTTTGCTCGCAATATATTCTACGCTCAAGCGGGTCTAGTTTTCGCTGATGGTTTTTCTTCTGATACGACTCAAGATGGTTTCTTGGTCCAGCAACTTCCANCCTCCAATACTAATGCCTATTTCGCACTTGACCAGTTAGCAGAACGATCGTCAGATGAGCTTAATATCCCCATACAGGAAATTAAAATCCTTTCCANGACATTAACAACCGCAGTTAATTGTATTCCGGCCGGTGATCGAATTTTTCGCTCTAGGCTAAAAACAATTCTGGAGCCTCGATTAAGTGAGTCTATTCCTTCCCCAGATAGACCAATCACAGATGAAGATATTTTGCAACGGATAGCCATNTTAGAGAGAATCCGTCAATCTAAATCTTTACCCGCTGAAGATGTAGAAGCACACCTATCTGCTAAAACTTTTCCAGGTATACCTCAGATTACAGCACCTCTAGTTAAACGAAGTATAGAAATTGACCACTCAGTTCTAGGCTGGCACAGCCTAGGGCTATTCGCAAATGCAGGACAGTTGATTCGTGTCTCTCTTACTCCAACATCAGTTAAAAAAAAATTAAAAGTACGAATTGGATCAACTACCTGTGACCTGCGGAACAAACCATTTTGGCTCCGGGCACCGGATATCATTAGCGAATGGCCACTAGANGAACAAGAAACAAAAATTGCAAGCCCTTTTGGTGGTTTAATTTATATCGTGGTAACTAATCCTAAAGATGAGGGAACAACAATAGCAACAATAGAAGGTGCGATTGAATCCCCTTATTATAAATTAGGTGAAACCAATCTTGTGGATTGGATACAACGNGTTAGATATCTACCAGCTCCTAGGGCAGAAATAGCCTCAGATAAAGTTGTCTTAACTGTTCCTTCCGCGGAAATTCGAGCTTTGGATGATCCAAAATTGTTAATGCAGACTTGGGATAAAATCTTAGATTTATCTGCTGAGCTGGCCGTTTTGCCCAAGAGCAAAGGTTCTCCACAAAGATATTGCTCAGATGTACAACTTTGTGCTGGTTGGATGCATGCTGGTAACCCCATCATGATTCCATCTACTACAGCTCAAAACCTAGTCGATGTAAACCATTTGATCCGTGAGGGGGACTGGGGCTTTTACCATGAAACTGGCCACATGTTTCAAAATTCAGACTGGACCTTTGAGGGAACTGGTGAAGTTACTGTCAATNTATTCACAATGTATATTCTGGACAAGCTTTGTAATATNAAACCGGAATTCGGTCGAATGTCCAAACCGAANGTAGAAAGACAATATCGATTGTATTTCAAAAACGGAAGCCAGTTCAAGCAATGGGAAAAAAAACCCTTTCTAGCACTATACATGTATTATCAACTGCAACAAGAATTTGGCTGGGAATCTTTTAAACAAGTTTTTGCCCGATATCATATTCTACTTCCTAATCAAAGGCCCAAAAATGATCAAGAAAAGAGAGATCAGTGGATGACCAATTTTTCAAAAATAATCGACCGAAATCTGGGTCCATTCTTTGAATTGTGGGGTGTACCAATCTCCAAATCTGCAAAAAACTCAGTATCCACTCTACCCGTGTGGTTACCCGATAATTTCCCACCAACAAAGTAGGTCTTGATTGTGGATGAAGACATATCCAACGGGCTTTTGGAAGGTGCAGTGTAAGCACAAATAATCCAACTAACACCAGAGGAAATGAAACTTAGTTAACCNTGTAACGGTTATATNAAAAGATCAAACCAAGGTATACNNCATGGCAATGGAAATNATAGTTGAAAAGAAAGATAATGTAGGTTTATGAATGAACATCATTGACGAAATGCAGTCTTACTACGACCAACGAGCCCCTATTTACGACGAGTCAATGGGATATACCGAATCTNACAAGCTGGCAAGTCTACAGCCAGTCATAGAGTTTATTGGAGCTGAAATCAAAAACCAGACCGTGATTGAGATCGCTTGTGGTCCNGGATTCTGGACACAGCATCTCAGTCAGTTTGCTAAAAAAATACTAGCTACAGATTTTAACCAGTCGACCCTTGACCGAGCGAGGAGAAAAAATATCTCGCCAAATTTGGTGTCTTTCCAANAAGTTGATGCTTACAAATTAACCGGAGTCAAAGGTCAATTCAGTGCNGCAATGGGGGTTGACTGGTTGGCACATGTACCTAAATCAAGAATGGACAATTTTTTACAAGGACTTCATAACCTNTTGAAACNCGGATCTAAAGTTATTTTCTGTGATGAATTACAAGGTGAATCTCCGTTAACAAAAGGCATATTTGATAGNGANGGGAATNATATTCAGAAGAGAANATTACCCAATGGAACNAGTTATAAGGTTNTCAAAAATTATATGGTGAAGGAAGAAATNGAAGCAATATTACGTCCGTATTCTGATGAGATTANAATTACTAAATTTGCAATGGAAGATGCAAATAAATGGTCTCATGGCCGGATGGTTNTTACTTACTTTTTGAAATAGTCGACAAAATTAAAATAAGCTCAAATACTTACCCCAAGGTAGCGTATTTNTACTAGAGTTATCATTTTTATTCGTTTCGCTTTTTTATTTCTGCTCCAGAATTTCGCCGCTATTTTAACTAAAAAAGTAAATTACTATCGTCATATGGTTTAGAGTTCCAGCATTTTGTAGTAGCNTCGATTGTTAATCTTTGGGTTCTGTTGTGGATTGTTCTGGCAAACCCCAAGTTTTTGGGGTGGTCAGTTCTAGACTATTGCCTGCAGGGTCACGAAAGTAAATAGATTTTCCTCCNTTACTCCAACTGATTTCTCGTTCAATAGGGATGTTGGATTCCAGAAGGTGTCTGCGCCAATTTCCTAAATCTGTTTCAGATATGGAAAAAGCCACATGACCTTCTCCTGACATGCCGTGCGNTGGAACTTCAGAGTCTTNTTTTTTTGTTTCGGAAGCTTTGAAAAGAAGTAAAACTTGATTNCCACAACGAAAAAACAAATGCCTTTGATTTTGACGCGAGAAAGATTCTAAACCCAATATTTTTTGGTAAAAATCATAGGCCTGATCTAAGTCGGTTACATAAAGACATGTTTCGATAATACGCTCAACTTTCATCTATACTATTAGATTTATTTGAAGCTCAATTTTACCCTACAGATTACAATACAACCTTCCACCCAAAATGACCCCAAGCTCTTGGATTTACTCAATAATCGAGTCTAAAGGAATATCATTTTTCTACAGGTATTGTGACTGTGACTTCGGCGCTGAAAATATTCTTGTAATCACCACGTTCCAAAATCGTTTTTTCTATGACGACCTTTCTACGTTCAACTTTTCCTTTGAAAAGAAGCTGACCTCTGAAATGAATCTCAACAGGTAATTCTAAGTCCAACATATCGTCATTCAATCTGACAGTTACAGTTGATACTGTTGCGACTTTAATGTTAATTTTCTGTCCATTTCGTTCTGCTATAATCTGGCTTCTGTTTAGCATTGACTCACCTTTGACAGCCAACCAATAAAACCGATTGTGTGTCACATTATCCTGCAACCAAATAACTCGATCTGGATATACATTTCTCGTGTTTTCAGTCATCCAAGGAATTGCTATTTGATCTTCGCNCTGCATCCAGTGTCCTTTAGCCTGGTATATCTGGACAAGATGTTTATAACCGTTAGGATCCTTTTCCTGAAGTCTTCCAAGNAATTTTTCCCATGTTTCTGCCATTTGGTTTCGGTTATAGGCACTATCCATAGCTCCCATATGAAGAGTNAAAGCCGTATTGCGAAGGTTATCGGGTTTTGAATCATTAGGATGGCCTGCCATGNCTGCTACTCCAGCCCAACGNTCAGCCATACGCGGACCAAGTTGGTAAGTTCCGTCACCGCCCGCAGAATANCCCATTATATACACTCGATTTGGGTCAACGTTTTCCAGTACAATTAAATTCTCAATTAGACGGCTCAGAAACTTATCTACATGCGCCTGATGCCACATATTCCAACTGTTGGTTGGGGCGCGTGGTACAAGGTAAATACCCTCACTTATTTGGTATAGATGTTTTTGGTTTTCCCACTGTNGATCATTTATCTCTTCTGGCACTCCTCCTCCACCGTGTAGTGAAATATACAAGCTACGNCCTGTCTCAGGCTTGTCTCCGTAAACTTGATACCAAAAGGGCATTTCCACTTTACCCAACTTCAACTTTCTAGATTTCATCTCAGGCTGGCGCGTTAATTCAATCTCTCTGCAGTGTAAATCCCAAAGTTCGGCTGTAATTATATCAGCTTGTTCTTTTGTCAATNCCTCGTTAGAGGCGTCCNCTATATCATTGTTTGCTTTAGTGACTGATAAATGAGTTGATAACATGATTAGTGAGGCTAATAAGATTGATACTGGTTTAGGCTGCCTTAAACAAAATGTGATCATATCCTATCCTTAGATTATCATCGTNTTCTTCTGCTAGGCAATTAACAAGTATTGGANTGTGCCTTCTATAATCCAATATATAAAACTAAGACGGTATAGAAATGCTATCGTAACCAGTCCGGGAGATCTATTTCAACCTCGCGCCCGAGGTTAGTGGACTGGTAAATAGCGTCGAATATTAGGTTAGTGTAGAGGAATTTGTCAGCTGAAATTGGTGACGCTAGTCCGTTGGTAATAGCATTAATAAACTGCTTAATCTCGTAGTCAATCTCGATTGACCCAGATGGCAAATCTGTTGGGGTTGACTCAACAAGATCACTATAACCTCCATGTGTCAGGCGTAATTTAGGATTTGAAAAAGGATAAATTTCAGCACTACCCCGACTACCTGCAATCCTTATCTGCCATTGTTCTTTGAAATTAATGGCCCAAGAGTGGGCAAAAAATAGGGTGATTCCACCCTCAAAACGAATTAGGGCTGTTCCGAAGTCTTCTACGTTAAAATCTTCTGCCACCCAGTCTCCATCTGGCGAATGACCGAATATGTTAGCTGATGTACCAGAAACTGAAATAGGTTTCGGATGTCCCATTAGGTACATAGCCGCATCAAGGGTATAGACACCATTATCCATAAAAGCTCCACCACCAGCCGTTTCTCTTCGAATGAAGGTTTTGCCTGGAATCCCCCTGTGTTGCCAACCGATAGCTTCAGCATAATAGATACTGCCTAATTTCTGATTTTCTATAAAAGACTTCGCGGCCAATATTTCGGGCATGAATCTCCATTTCATTCCCACCATTAGGATCTTATCGTTTTTTTGACTGGCCTGTACCATTCGAATGGCTTCTTCAGATGTCGCTGCCATTGGTTTCTCGACTAGGACATGTTTTCCTGATTCTAGTGCATCGATACTGGGTTGACAGTGAGCCTTAGTAAAAGTACAAACGCTAACTGCATCAATCTGATCTAGCTCTAGCATTTTCCGATAATCCGAAAACGCGTGAATCGCCCCCCACCTATGTGCGGCTGATTGAGCTCGCTTATGATCTAGGTCGGCCACAGCGACAATTTTAACTTGATCTGATAANTGTAGATAACCGTTGGCGTGTGATTCTGAAATGCCACCAGCACCAATAATACCGATATGTATCATAAAAATTCATTCCTCTTCCTTAAGACTATTATGCTTTTTGTTAAGTAAGGTTTTTCAGGTTTTCAGGCTGGATAATTTCAGTGAATTTAGGNAAAAGATGCAAAAAAGCTAAACGTGTTAANTCTAATTCCAATATACTGAAAACAATTTGCCTTCTCGAAAACAGAGAGATATAAAATTACGGATTAGCTACTACTCTGATATGACAAAAGGTTTCAGTGGAGTTTTACAAGGCAAAATCTATAAAAATTTCGTATTCCGCGCACTTGTCATTTTTAAATACAAAGTTAANTTTGTTAAACATTAGTATATGAAACATGTTTTGTTTCAGCATGTTTCACGTGTTGTTGGTTACAACTTGTTCTAATTCTAGTTTAAGCGGTTTGCAACATACACTANCCCACCGACTTCAACTTGATCAAACAAATTGATAATGTCGTCATTTCTCATTCGAATACAACCTTGAGAGGTTGGCTGGCCGATCATTTTTTCATTAGTTGTGCCATGAATATAGATGCGGCGTGCTAATGTATCAACAATTCCCCCCTTGTTTTTNCCTTCTTCTAGACCAGTTAATTTTATGATACGAGTAGTTATGATATCGTTGACTTTTGGGTCAGCCAATTCATAGTCCCAGAGATTAGTTTGAATTCTGTCAGTCAAGAATCCACCTTCAAATACGGACCCCTTTGGCGCAGTAGATCCGACCTTGGCATAAATCTGGTGTCCACCGAGTGGTGTTTGGAAGGAGTCTTGCAGATTTCCCGTACCGGCCTTGGCGGTTGAGACAAGGTACTGATTCAAAACTTGCTGTTGTTTCAGTAACCATAAACACTGCTGGGATACATCGACAACTAAATAAGCCTTATCTTTAGCTTGAAGATGTAATTTTTTCTGGCCAATAAACTGTTTCAGTAAGTCAACCGATTCTATTTTTTTCTCTTCATCTATAACAGTTATACTCTGTTCAGTTTTGATAGTAACCTGAGGCGGGGCGACTGCTGGTGTCTGAGTTGAATCGGTTTGACCCAATGTCGCTTTAGATAGTAACTCTTGATCATTAGATACTAGCTGTTCAGATTGATTAGTCNNACTCAAATCTTTTAATATTTGAGTCCGACCAAGTAAAACTGCTTCTGCAAGCAAACCGATACTGACACAGACCAGTACTAACCTGCGATGTCGAGTCACGTCAAGGTACGAAAAATAGAAGGAACTAAAGACATTGACCGCACTATACACCCAAATAAAAGGGAATAAGATCTTGCATATAGCCGATAAGAATATTAGCTGTTCGTTTTGAAAAATGATTGGTAATAAAGCCAAAATCGTCAATAAGATAAGGTCGATTCCTTTACTTATTTGGCGTGTCATCAATTGCCCTATACCAGGTATCAGCAAAAAGAAGATTTTGAATATACTAAACATCTCAAATATAACGAGCCGCTGCAAATGATTGCCATCTAGCATCAAACCAGAACCGGCGACCNGTTTTATCTACCACACTCTCAGCTTTCCCGTAAAAAGCCAACCAATCATCAAAGGCAATTATATTATCATTAAGATCCAAATCGGAAAATGGGTTATTCCACCGGTGAAGAGACCCACCAGCTAAGGTATACGACTGTCGCATGATATGATTGACAAATTCCAGAAACATGTCATCAATAACCTCAATTGCGGGTAAAAAGGGATTAATTCCATACTGACCGCAAATCTCAGCGCGCAGATAGTTACCGACTCCGTTAAAATAACGTTGATCCATTAGCAATTCAGAGATCGGTTTTTGGAAGCTTGTTTTCTTTATATGGTCATAAATATGAGACTTAAAATCATCAAATTGGTCTACAGGATCGGGCCCACGATAATCAGCCCAGGGACGAAAATCTCCCTTGCCAAACCTTCGAACATCAACAAAGACCAAGCTTGTTTGATCTTCGAAAACAAAGTGTGCATGGCTATGTTTCGGTGAGGCTTCATCTTTTCGTAAGTGTACAAATTCTCCACTCATACCCAATGTGATTGTATATTGTTCACTTNTAGTAATGATTGAGGAAGAATGGCGAAAAAATAAAGCAAGCTCTTTGCCTCTTGATTTAGCCGAAATGACAAAAGGCAGTATTAACTGATCTAATGACTTCAGTTTGAGGTAAGGTGAAAAGTGGAGGGATGTAACTGTTTTTCCCTCTGAAGTATGGTTAATAAAGTCACTGGTAATTCTGACTTCAGCCCATTCTGGCATTTGCTATTTACTCATCTAGTCTTCATGGCATGTTGCGTCTACGGTTGACTCCAAGTATACTAACTGAGCCGTTGAACGTCAATTAACGGTCAATATATACGGTTAATTCCGAGTCAGATTATGTATTCCTACCAAAAGAATAGTCGATATTTTGCTCAAGTTGCTGATGATACAAAGGAGTTAGCTGCAACTGAACTCAGAAATCTTGGAGCTAAAAGTGTTGATTTAACTTACAAAGGTATTTATTTTAATGCCAAGCAAAAGGATTTGTACCGAATTAATTTACAGTCATCCTTAGTAAATAGAGTTTTGGCACCATTACTGACCTTCGACTGTCATTCTGATCGTTATTTGTACAAGACTGCCCACCAAATACGATGGTTAGATTTCTTGACTAGTTACCAAACTTTTGCTATTTTTTCTACTGTTTCTGATAGCAAAATTAGTCACTCTAAGTTTGCATCTTTACGCCTTAAAGATGCCATAGTTGATTATTTTCGCTCCGTCACCGGCTTACGTCCATCAGTGGATACTAAAAAACCGGATTTATGGCTAAACTTACGGATCCACAGGAATCGAGCGACTATCAGCGTTGACACTTCGGGTGGTTCTTTGCACCAGCGACGTTATCGAAAAGAAAGTGTGGAAGCTCCAATGATCGAAACTCTAGCTGCAGCACTCCTAAAGGCCTCAGGTTGGGATCAATCTCAACCATTATACGATCCGTTTTGCGGGTCTGGCACCTTGCTATGTGAGGCTTACCTGCAAGCAACTGGTACTCCAGCAAATGGGCTCCGCACGCTTTTTGGTTTTGAGCGCTTACCTGACTTCGATCCCAGAATATGGAAAGAGGTTCAAAAAGAATGCCATAAAAAACAAAGAGCAGTCAGGAATGGACTAATCGCTGGCAGTGATATTTCTCAAAAAGCTGTTGCCACATCTAGGCGGAATACTAATATCTTGACTACCGACAGGCGCATTTCAGTTCAGCAAAAGGATGTGTTCCATCTGGATAAGTTACAAGGTCAATTCATTATTACTAACCCACCTTATGGTATCCGGTTGGGTCGTTCTGAAGACCTTTCTCATTTCTACCAGCGACTAGGTGATTTTCTAAAAAAACAATGTCAAGGTGCAACAGCCTGTATCTATTTTGGTGATCGAAAATATATTAAGCATATCGGTCTTCGCTCTAGCTGGAAAAAACCATTTACTAATGGAGGCCTTGATGGTCGACTAGTCAAATATGAGCTATACTAATTATTGTTTCTTCAGCTTGATGAATCACCGATTGAGTAATAGCAAATCGACTGATATTTGGTACGANATCACGAACATTATCTATTTACTAATAGATTGAGGAAATTTCGTTATAATGAATATTATTTATATCCATTCTCATGACACAGGGCGATATATTCAACCGTACGGACACTCTATCCCAACACCAAATATCCAGAAGCTAGCAGAGGAAGGTGTCCTTTTTCGGCAAGCTTTTTGCGCCAACCCCACTTGCTCACCTAGCCGGGCTTGCTTGTTGTCTGGCCAGTGGGCTCATACGGCTGGTATGGGCGGCCTTGTCAATCGTGGTTGGAGTTTGCCAACCCCAAAAAATTTAATTATGCATACTCTAGCTGAAGTAGGTTATGAAACCGTTTTAGCTGGTTTTCAACATGTGGTAAAAGATGTCAATNAGGCAGGTTATAGTCGAAATTTAGCCAGAGAGACCACATTTTCAGGTGAGACTGAAGAACGAGCTGCAGCCTTCATAGCTGAAGCCTCCAAAAGTGATAATCAGCCCTTTTTTCTTGATGTTGGATTTTTTGAAACTCACCGCGCTCGTTCAGTAAAACCAGGTGGTTTTGCACCTCAACCTAATGGTGAAGCAAAAACTGACCCTCGTTACGTTAAGCCCCCAGCACCATTTCCTGATACACCTGAAACACGCCAGGACATGGCTGATTATATTGACGCAGCTCGGACATTAGACCAGAAAATGGGTGTTGTGTTTTCAGCTCTGGAAGAAAATAAGTTAGCTGATAAAACACTAGTTATTTGCACTACTGACCACGGCCTAGCATTTCCTGAAATGAAATCTCGTTTAACTGATCACGGAATTGGTGTCATGCTTATCATGAGAGGTCCAGCTGGTTTTAGTGGAGGTCTGGTAATAGACGAATTAGTTAGTCAGATTGATCTATTCCCTACCATTTGTGATATGCTTAGTATTGACCACCCCAAGTGGTTACAAGGCTACTCAATTTTGCCTATGTTACAGGGTACAGCCGATAAGATTAGGTCCGAGATTTTTGCGGAAGTGAACTACCATTGTTGCTATGAACCACAACGAGCGATTAGAACAAAACGCTGGAAATATATTCGACGATATGATCAAGCACCGAATTGGGCAATGCCTAATTGTGACGATAGTATTAGCAAAACTTTTTTCTTAGATCATGGCTGGCAAGGACATCGNCCAGAGTCAGAACGACTGTATGACCTCGTTTTTGACCCTTTCGAGCGACATAATCTAATCTCCAGTGGGCAAGCGGATGAACAGATTTTGCAATCAATGCGACAACGGTTGGAAGACTGGCGCATTGAAACTAAGGACCCAACTCTAGAACATTCAATAATGCCGTCCCCAGAAACGGCAGTGTTGAATAAGTACGATGCTATTTCACCGAATGATGAAGAATACCCGGCGAGTCAATTCCTACAAGAAATGACTGATCGCGCCACCTAGGTACTTTTCAATGTCTATCAAACAACCTAATATTGTCCTAATTATGACCGATCAGCAGAGATTTGATACTATTTCTGCGCTTGGTTTTCCTTATGTAGACACACCAAATCTGGATCGGTTGGTTCATGAAGGTGTAAATTTATCACAGTGCTATATTACGGCACCCTCTTGTGCTCCGGCACGTGCTAGTTTATTCACGGGCTACTATCCTCATACAACTGGTATTCTTAAAAACGCTGATAGGTGGACTCGCTCTTGGGTAGAACGATTGAGTAATGTTGGTTATCATTGTGTGAATATAGGGAAAATGCATACTTTTCCTTTTGAAACGTCATTAGGTTTTGATGAGCGTTACGTGGTAGAAAATAAAGACCGGTACCTGGAAGGCCGCTACTATTTTGATGAGTGGGATAAGGCTTTACAAGCTAGAGGTCTAATTAAACAACAACGTGAACTCTATCGTCAGCGCTCCGACTACCATCAGCGCTTGGGTGCTTTTGAATGGGAATTGCCAGAGGATATGCATCCAGATATGTTTGTTGGAAATTTAGCACAATGGTGGGTTAATAGTTACCCAGTTACACAACCATTGTTCTTACAAATAGGTTTTCCTGGTCCACACCCACCGTATGACCCAACTTGGGAATATGCTCAACCGTATATGGAACGAGAATTACCATTGCCAGTTGTGACAGAAGTGGAATTGGCTAATCAACCCGCCCCATTTTTGGAGATGCGTCAGCACAACTGTGAAGTAGACCATGACTCGGTCGTTCATCAGCTTAGTCCCACAACTGAACAGTTACACCGACAACGAGCTTACTATTTGGCCAATGTTACAATGATCGANCACCAAATCGGNAAAATCCTGCAAGCTCTAGAGNACAAAGGATATCTGGATAATTCGGTTGTCATCTTTACTTCTGACCACGGGGACTGTTTAGGTGATCACGGACACAGCCAAAAATGGACTATGTATGATATCATCACTCGAGTACCAACAATTGTATGGTCTCCAGGTCGTTTTCAGAGTGGACGAACAATTGATGGACTTTGTCAGCAAATGGATCTGGGACCTGCTATTCTGGAGTTAGCCGGTGCTGANGTGCCTACAACTATTGAAGCAAAGTCAATTTTACCGGCCTTAGCGGGTCAGAAATGGACAGCTAGGGAGTACGTTTTTGCCGAACATGGGAAAGATGGTATTTTGCAAGGCACTGAGTTTATGTCAATGGTCAGAAGTCAAGACTGGAAACTCGTTCATTTTCTTGATCAACCTGATGGCCAACTGTTTGACCTAAAAACGGACCCGGNTGAAATCAACAACCTATGGCATCACAATCAGTTCAGTTACAAAAAGCAAGAATTATTAGACGTACTGAGAGAATGGCGAATTCGAAGTCAATATGAGACATCTGGTTGGGTCGCTGAATGGAGATAGTCAGATCTCAGAATAATAAAATAATAAAATAATAGGATTATTTATGAGTCTACGAAATGATATTGATCCAGATGGCTTATTGGAATACTCGGTTGTTTTTAGCGATCGTTCTCTGAATCACATGTCCCAATTATTTCAGCAAGTTATGCTTGATATCTCTTCAATGCTAAAAAAAACCTATAATGCAGAGGCCGTATCGGTTGTTCCTGGTGGAGGCACTTTCAGCATGGAATCAGTAGCTCGACAATTTGCCAAAGATAATAAATGTCTGGTTATTCGAAATGGCTGGTTCAGTTACCGATGGAGCCAAATTCTCGCAATGGGGGACATTACCTCTAAAGTCTCAGTTTTAAAAGCTCAGCCAATTGAACAAACAAACCAGCCATCTTTTGCTCCGCCGCCTATCGAATCAGTAGTCGAAGCCATTAGAACTGAAAAACCAAGAGTAGTTTTCGCTCCACATGTCGAAACGTCAGCTGGAATGATTTTGCCTGATGAATACATTAAAGCTGTGGGATTAGCGACTCATTCAGTCGGTGGTTTATTTGTTCTGGACTGTATTGCATCGGGAACGATTTGGGTAGATATGGTCGATTGTGGAGTGGATATCCTCATCAGTGCACCACAGAAAGGCTGGAGTAGCTCGCCTTGCGCAGGCCTAGTTATGCTTAACCAAAGAGCATTGGATCATCTAGAAGCGACTACTAGTAATAGTTTTGCTTGTGACCTGAAAAAGTGGTTACAAATTATGCAGGCGTACGAAAATGGTGGACATGCCTACCACGCAACCATGCCTACTGATGCATTGACAACTTTTCGAAACACTATGAAAGAAACCGAAAATTATGGCTTAGACAAGATTAAGGAGCGGCAGCAGCTACTAGGAGACAAGGTTCGCACTGTACTAACTGAAAAAGGCTTTAAAAGTGTAGCAGCTGAAGGGTTCCAGGCGCCTGGTGTAGTAGTCAGCTATACTGATAATGTGGATATCCAAAGCGGCAAAAAATTTGCAGAAATTGGATTACAGATTGCGGCAGGTGTACCACTTCAATGTGGTGAACCCAAAAATTTTCAAACCTTTCGCCTTGGTTTATTTGGCCTAGACAAGTTGCACCACGTGGACCGAACTGTCAACAATTTGAAGCAAGCAATAGGTCGGATTGCTGCGTCTAGGTGAATTTATGATCAATTGAGTAGAACCAAATTATCTCGATGTATGACTTCATCATAGTAAAAATCGCCGATGGTTTCTTGTAATTGGCAGGTTTGTTTCCCTTTGATTTGCTCTACTTCAGATGTGTTGTAATTGACTAAACCTCGAGCAAATTCCCGTTTTTTTTGATCTTTGCAAGATACTGTATCACCGAACTTAAAGTTCCCGTCAGTTTTTCGGATTCCGGAGGGCAACAAACTCTTCCCACCCTTTAGCAAGGCACTCTTAGCTCCGTCATCGACAAATAATACGCCTCTGGCAGGGCGTGAGTAGGCAATCCATCGTTGGCGGGCAGACATTGGCTTAGTTCTCTCTGCTGGCAAAAATAGCGTGCCAATAGACTCTCCTGCTAACAGGCTGCTAACGATCATGGGTTTTGATCCATCGGCAATCACCATCATTTTACCGGAACCAGTGACGATTTCTGCAGCTCGAAGCTTGGTTCTCATTCCTCCTGTGCCTTTATCTGTACCAGCTTCACCTGCAGCGGACCAGATATCATCGGTTATTTGGTCGATGATGGCGATCAGTTGAGCCGACGAATGTTTGCGTGGATCTTGAGTGTAAAATCCGGCTTGGTCAGACAACACTACTAGCAGATCAGCTTCTACTAAATTAGTAACATAGGCAGAGATCGTGTCATTATCACCAACTTTGATTTCATCCACAGCCACAGTATCATTTTCATTTATAATTGGAATTACACCGAAACGGAGTAGGGTACGGATTGTATCGCTGATATGAGTATAGCGTTGGCGGTGGTCAAAGTCATCTTGAGTCACTAAAATCATACCAACCAAATGACCAAATTGCTCGAATAACTGCTTATAAGCATTCATTAGATGAATCTGACCAACCGCCGCGGCCGCTTGAAGTTCTGGAATAATAGGACAAAGGCCAGATGGATTGAACTTCGGCCCATTTGCATTTTGGAAAAGTTCAGTTAGTTGCCCACGCCCGGCAGCGATCGCCCCAGAGGTAACTAAAATCACCTCGATTCCTTTCTGTTTCAGTTGGGATAAATCTTCAACCAAACGACTCACTTTAGCTACAGATAAATTGACCCCTTCGGTTAAGGTTGAGCTACCGACCTTAACAACTATTCGTCGAACCGATGAAAGCAGGGTCGGGCGGTTAATTTTCTTTAGACTATTTTCCATCGGCTGTAAACTGGAACTCAAATCCGTGGATGTTGACATCATCTCCTTGCTTGATTCCGGCTTTCTGCAAAGCATTGATCACACCCATTCCTTTTAACTTCCGGTGGAGCAAGACTAATGCTTGTGGGTTGTCCATATCGGTCATTAAGACAGCTCTTTTGGGCTGAGGTCCTACTACCCAATAACAGCTTTCCTTTTGGCTAATTTGGAATTTTTTCTTAGTTCGCGGCAAGTCCATTAAAACAGGTGGCGAATCAGCTTTTTGTTGCCTAATTTTTTCATTGATTCGTTGTAAGAGCTGATAGGTAAAACGAACGAGCGATTGAACTCCATCTCCGGTCACCGCCGAAATAGGAAAAGCTCGCCGTTTTTTTTCCCTCAGGTAGTCTTCGATTTTAGTCAAGTTACTACTTGCAGATTGTAAATCAACTTTGTTTAGAGCTATAACTTGTGGAATTCTTCCCAATCTTGGGTTGTATAATTCCAGCTCTTGATTTATTTTTTCAAAATCTTCAATTGGGTCTCTACCATCAACCGAAGCCACGTCAATAACATGAATCAGCATTTTTGTGCGCTCGACATGGCGGAGAAAGTCATGCCCAAGGCCAACGCCAGCATGAGCACCTTCTATGAGCCCTGGAATATCTGCTAAAACAAAATTCTGTTCGGTGGCAACTCGGACTACGCCCAGGTTAGGTGATAGAGTCGTAAAGGGATAATTGGCAATTTTGGGTTTGGCTGCAGACGTGCGAGCCAGAAGGGTAGATTTACCAGCGTTAGGGTATCCTACTAAGCCAACGTCAGCAATGAGCTTCACTTCCAAATCAACTATAACTTCCTCACCTGGTTCTCCTTTTTCAGCCACACGAGGTGTTTGGAAAGTACTACTTCTAAAATGCGGGTTACCTCGACCACCAATCCCACCATGTGCAACTATTACTCGTTGGTTAGGAGATTTCAGATCGAGTACTTGCTCCGCTTCTTCTAAATCTTCAGTGTCTACCCAGCGAACAATCGTGCCGACGGGCACTTTTATAATCCGATTATTTGCATCTTTACCGTTCCTCAATTTCCCCATACCATGTTGACCATTATCAGCTCGCTGATGCTGCTGATACTTGAGATCAATCAGAGTAGTCATGCCTTCTATTGATTCAAGAATAACGTCGCCACCCTTACCGCCGTCACCGCCATTAGGTCCACCATGCGGTACAAACTTTTCGCGACGAAACGCAATACAACCATTACCACCATTACCACCTTTGGCTTGTATTTGTGCGGTATCAACGTTCAGCATTGGAGTTTCCCCCTAAAACACGAAAAGCCTCGTCGTAACGAGGCTTCAAATTCAGGATCTTAATTTTTTAAAACTCTAGAAATCAGGTCGGTCGCCGTAAACGCTAACCTTGCGACGATATTTGTCTTTCCGTTCAAACCATACATAACCGTCGATTTTAGAAAACAAGGTGTGGTCATTTCCCAAACCAACATTACTACCAGGATGAATTTTAGTACCACGCTGGCGCACCAAAATATTACCCGCTTTAACATAGTTACCGGAAAAACGCTTGACGCCAAGACGTTTACTATTACTATCTCTTCCGTTTTGTGTACTTCCGCCACCTTTTTTATGAGCCATTATCTGTCTCCTATTCTTCCACTAAAAATGGTTGTTCAAGCGTTAATTTCTGTAATCTTCAGACGGGTATACTTCTGTCTGTGTCCCTGTTTTCGGCGATATCCTTTCCGCCTTTTGGACTTGTAGACAATCACCTTTTGGCCCTTGACTTGATCGATCACTTCACCTACGACGGAAGCTCCATCGACATAGGGCACCCCAACCTGAGTGGCTCCGTCATTATCACCGACCAGCAAAATATCAGTAAAATCGACGGCCGTACCTGAGGCTGATTCTAGCTTTTCCACATCAATAACCGAACCAACCTCAACCCGATGCTGCTTGCCACCGGAGGCAAATACTGCGTACATGATCTCTCACTCTCTCTGTGTTATATTATACATACATGGCCTAGTGGCCAATGAATCTTGCGAAAATCCGAAACGCAAAACCAAAATTGTAGCTGATCGACCCTTGTAATGTCAATGAGAAATCGTTGCTGCCACGTGCGTTAAGGTGAGTTTATGAACTTTGACAGCCATGATTAGATATGATAGTCTAAAAATATCAAATACACTATGCTTTTTTAATATCTAGTTATAAATGAGATCCCAAGGAGATACAAATGGCTGATAAGATCTATCGAGTTGGTATTATCGGATGTGGTGGTATGGGCCGATCACATACAAATGCTTGGAAAAACCATCCACGAACCGAGGTAGTAGCGGCCATGGATATTGACGAAGGTCGCGCTTCTGATTTTGCTGAGGCTAATGATATTTCAGCTCATTATACGGACTACGAGCAGATGTTCGCCACCGAGGATTTGGATATTGTTTCAATTACTACTTGGCAAAGTATCCGATTGGAACCAACAATTGCAGCAGCTGAATCTGGTTTAGCAGGTATCATCACTGAAAAGCCAATTTCGGCATCAGTTGGTGAAGCTAATGATATGTTGGCAGCCTGCGACCAAAGTGGTACAAAACTTGTCGTTGGACATCAACGTCGGTTCAACCAACAAAATTGCGAGGCTCGGCGATTAATCCAAGAAGGTGCTATAGGTCAACCACAAGCAATGCTCCGTCGAGATGGACTTGGCTTGCTTAATCGGGGGACACATGAAGTCGACGAAATGCGCTTCATTTTGGGGGATCCAGAGCCTTTGTGGTTAATTGGTCAAGCTTCGCGTAAGACTGACAAATGGGAACGTCGTGTAAGATGTGAAGACCTTTGCTTTGGTGAAATATGCTTTGACGGTGGAATTCGGGGTATTTACGAAAGTGATCTTCCTGGTCCTGGACTTCGCGGCGATGCTGTCTATGGGGACGATGGGCAACTGAGAAGAGGGCCAGATGGAACAATTGAACTTCTCAATAGTCAGACTGCCGGTTGGCAAACTATTAAACCTCGACAAAGTGAGCCCAACCAATACGAAGAGATGATCCAGTGGTTAGACGACGATATTGAACAACACCGAAATGCGGGTATTCACGGTAAAATTACTATCGAGATCCTGATGGCAATTTATGAGTCAGTACGTATCAATGATGTAGTTGAGTTTCCATTAGAAACTAGGTCTAACCCACTAGACCTAATGGTAGAAGGTGGACTTATGCCGGTTTTTAAAGAAGGACGCTACGATATTCGTGCTCCATTTCCTGAAGAAAAATGAAAAATCTTTATTCTATTGGATAATACTAAATAAGGGAGGCACTCATGGCATTTCGTGTCGGTCTGGTCGGTACGGGTGGTATTGCGCGTGCACATGGTAATGCTACTCAGCAAATAGATGATGCAATTTTACAGGCGGTATGCGATGTTTCGGAAGAATCGGTTAATAGCTTTGGCGATCAGTTTAAAGTTAGTAACCGTTATACTGACTTGGATCAGATGCTCAAAAGCGAAGACCTCGATATCGCCATTATTTGTACATGGGGTGCCTTTCATGAAAAAGTAGGTGTACAAATTGCAAATTCCGGAAGAGTGAAGGCCATCTTATGCGAAAAGCCCTTCACCTCTACGGCAGAAGAAGCTGAACGGTTAGTAGTGGCTGCTAGAAAAAATAACGTTTTGTTGGCAGAAGCCTTCAAGTTCCGTCATCACCCAATGCATTTAAAGGCACAGGAATTGATCGATAGCGGAGCGATTGGTGAAGTAATGAACGTTCGAAGCACATTCTGTACTGGTGGTGGAGGTGGTGGCCCCGAAACCCGACGGCCGGAGCAAAATTGGCGTTTCAACAAAGCCAAGGGCGGTGGTAGTATTTATGACTTAGCTTGCTACAACCTGCATCACGCTCGAACGGTTTACAAAGCCGAGCCGGTCCGTGTCTTTGCCAGCCAGCAGGCGGGGTTAGAGGTTGATGATGGCGCTTATATTTTGTTAGTTTTTCCCAATGATCGTACAGCTCAAATTTCAGTAGGTTTTAACTCATGGGGTTCTCAATATGGGGAGATCAATGGTACAGCCGGAGGTTTACGTTTGGACAAAATTTGGAATAATGAAGGGCAAAATGTCAAGCTAGAATTTCGTTCAAAAGATCACTCCGAGGACTTTGATTTTGAGCCCACATTCCAATTTGCGCATCAACTCCAGCACCTCTGTGATAGTCTGTCAACTGGGCAACCGCATCGAATTCCACCTGAAAATAGTATCAACCAAATGTATGTCATTGATGCGGTATACGAGTCCATGAATACTGGAAGATCCGTGGCGCTAGATCTATCCTGATACATTTTAATTATCTAGATGATTTTTAACCATTAAATAGCTATCTCACTATTTAGTTCCTGAGAGAATCCTGTGTGGACCATCTTTACTTAGCATGAAATAGTCTCGCAAACGGCCTTCAGTGCACGGCACCGGAGTTCTAGATAGCCACCTACCATATCGAATATCCCGCAGTGGTAGCCATGATACATTTTATGGCTAAACCAGACAATTCGCTTGGAGGAATTAACTCATTTCGACCTAAATACTAAGTTAAAAAGGAAAAGATCTGGAATCTAGATGATAACCCAAAGAATCACTAATCGGCTCTATTAGCAGATGATTGTCCAACTACGCCATAACTATTGTGGCTATTGGGAATAGTACTAAGGGGCACAGAACTAGTACTCAGTTTTTGGTGTCGAATGAGTCTACCATCAATCAAATAATAAATATCTTCACCGATGCTTACTGCCAGATCTGCAATTCGTTCTAAGTGCCTAATGACCAATAANAAGCTAATACAAGGTNNTACTTTCCTCTCATTTTNTAGCATTGACTGAATTTCATCTACCATCTGNTCATAGAGGNAATCGACCTCAGCGTCACGGTCGACTACATTTTTTGCCATCACTANGTCGCGGTTGACAAAAGCATCAATCACATCTTTCAACATTTTTTGGGATTTNTCAGCCATAANGGGTAAATCAATGTAAGGTTTTATTGGAGGAGATTTGGTCAACTCCAAACTCCGTTTAGAAATATTAACTGCTTTGTCCGCTACCCGTTCAAGGTTTCGACTGATATCGTTGATGACCATCAACTGTTGTACTTCTTTTAGTTTAGCTGTAGGCTCGGCCATTAGATGNATACATTTTTCTCGAATATTATTTTCTAATAAGTCAGCCTCGTCATCCCTTTNAATGACTCTCTGGGCTAAGTCTGAATNTCTCTCAACGACTGATTCAATTGAATCTCGTACCATATATTCAGCGATACCGCCAAGGTTGACTAATTGCCTGCGTAACTGTGTGATGAATTGCTCTAGTTGTTCAGAGGACATTATATAACCTTTATTAACTAATCAATACCTAATAAAACCTATGTNCCGGTGGGGATANTTTTTAGGTCTGGCAAGGGTTGAAGTAAAAACTCTCTTAGTTCACGTAATCTATGCTCAGTTTCCCTATCTCGTTTGTCTAGTAGGGCAATAAAAACTTCACTAATAATATCAGTTAAACNACGAAATTGAAATTGATGAGAAAAATTACTTTTATCAATGCCATAAGCTTGGAATAGGCGTTGGCCAAAGTCGTCACCGTAGCTGTCTTGTAGATGATACAAATCTTCTCTCTGGNANNACTNATNCTAATATCTTCAAAGTCAATAATACCTTCAATTAAGTTTGTATTGGTATTGAATAAAATGTGACGCGATTGAAGATCGCCGTGAATTAATGTCGGTTGGTAATCAAATTCGCCCAAATTTCGTCGGTAAAAATCGAACCAATACTGGCAGCGTTCCTGCTGATCCGAATTTAGATGTAAATAAAGTCGTTTCTCAGCAAACTGAATAATATCTTCTATTGGTACTGCTTCAAACTGCCGGTAAGGAATACCAAAGGAAACTGCTTCTTCAACTGGAAAGCTGTGCAACACCCGCAAAAAACCAACCAACTGCTCAATAACAACGTCCTTTTTTGGGTTGGACAAACGATGGTAGTGTTTTTCCTCAAAAGGCTCACCTTCAATCATTGGGTAGCTACAAAAAGGCAAGCCGTTATCCATATGACTAATCTTTTCGAATTGTGGAATAGAAATTGGCATTTGAGGTCCTAGCTGAGGCAATAGCTGTTCTTCCCATCTGAGCCGTCGAATGGAATCAGAGTGTTTAGCACACCTAACAATATAGTTTTTGTCCATTTGTTCATGACGAAAAGCATAAGTACAAAAACTGGATCCTTGACCGCAAAATTGTAAGTCTTTAGGTGATTGTATTGAAAAATTCTGTTCGATCAGTTGATTCACAAAGGATCGGTTATAAACTGGTTTTCGGCTACTATGACGGCTAGATCGTCTAGACCACTTGGAAGGTCTGTTTCGCTCAGCTAATTGATGCTCCAAGAGTTTGTCAAGCGACTGTTGAGTAGAAACAATCAGTTGTTGTAAATCTTTGATTTGTTCATCTTTTTTTGATATTTGTTCCCACAGTCGTTCGATTTGCTGACCTAGTTGGCGGACTTGCTGTTCATTTTGTCCCATTTATCACCTTTCAATTTAGTCTTAATTTACCTTTATTGAATACCAAAGAGGCGTAATGCTAACATTTTTTACTCATACAACAAAGGCTAACTGTTCAATTATATCAATCCTTTATTGGCTTGAACAGTCCAATATATTGTAAAGATATATAATTGGAAAAACATTGGTAAATCCTAGACTTGATAGATTGATTTTAAGCTCGAATAGTGCTAGAATTTCAAGCTTGAAGGTCAGAACGGCCTACAATCACGATCATTATTTATTAGGAG
>PAYP01000024.1 GCA_002714785.1 Candidatus Poribacteria bacterium
CTGGGTTGGTCGATTAGTAGAGAAAATTTCTGGTATCGATTTAGAACAATATTTTAGACAGTGTATCTCTGGGCCGTTAGGAATGGATAGTACTTGGTATAACGTGCCCGATGAATTAGAACATCTAGTAGTTGGATCTTCCTACAGAGACCCTGATAATGGCACTATTGTAAAAAAAGAATATCAAAAAATGAGTCCGTCAAAAGATTTTAATGGGGGAGGTGGATTATCGAGTTCTCCTGAAGATTACGGCCAGTTTTTGGCCTGCATGCTGAATAAAGGGACTCTGAATGGTGTACAAGTTTTGGAAGAAAGTACTTTTGATTTACTTAATTCACCTCAACTTGATAATTTTAAAACTATTCACAGACACGTTGATACCGAGGATGTTGACACGAAGCCCAGAGGGGACAAAGACTTCTTTTTTGACAGTTATGATAACTGGACTTTAGCCTGGGCATATGAAGAAAACTCAGTTGTTAGACCGAGGGGAACAGCCTATTGGGCAGGATTTTTTAATACTTACTTTACCATCGATTTTGAGAACGAATTCGCTCTGGTTTATATGACACAAATTCTGCCGTTTAATGATATGAATTCCTATAACTTGTTTACCTCTTTTGAACGAATAGTTTATGATAGTCTTGATTAGAAAGACTAAGCATATTTAAGTTAATTAAATAAGTTAAGATACGAACCTAAAATAGAGCTTAGAAGAAATGTGTTGACATGTAAAACCTTACGTAGAAAGTTGAAGAAGAACAATCCAAGCGAGTGTACAGGGCGTCATTTTTGTACCTAAAGCTAAAGAAAAAGTAAAAACAGGCGATGATGGTAGTATCTTCAAAACTTCCTTCTGTAAGGTGGGTCAACTCCTCTGGCTCATCTTCTTTTTTGCCACCATATTGTTTCATTTTCTGCCTTCGAATCAGAAAGTGAATAAATGATTAAGATTTCGCTTGGTTATTCATCCGGGAATTAGTTAGCTTTATGTATAAGCATTTCATCTCTAGCTTATTATTTACCTTAGTACTGCTTTCTGGATGTGGCGAAAATCTAACTAGGCCAGTAAATATAGGTCAAACCCACACCAAATCTGCCGATAACGAACCTGAAAAAGAAATCATATGGCCAATTGACAGTGCAAAAATGGTACTGATTCCAGAGGGTAGTTTTCAGATGGGAGATGCATTAGAAGAGACTGAAGAATTCATGGGTACTTCGCGCCCTACTCACAAAGTTAGCCTTAATGCGTTCTACATAGATATTTGTGAAGTAACTTTGGGCCAATACAAAAGATTCTTGAAAGCAACTGAACATCCTCCACTGCCCAATTGGGTAGAAAAAATCACACCGGATAACAATTATCCAGTAATCGGGGTTAATTGGTTTGATGCTCAAGCTTATGCGAAATGGGCTGGCAAGCGTTTACCAAGTGAAGCCGAATGGGAATATAGTGCAAGAGGTGGGTTAATTGGACAACGATTTTCTCATGGTAATGAACTAAAACAAACAGATGCAAACTTCAAAGGTAAAGGTGGTACAGATATCTGGGAGACCCCATCACCAGTGGCAAGTTTTGAACCCAACAGTTATGGGTTATTTGATGTAATGGGAAATGTGTGGGAATGGTGTCAAGATTTATATGATGAAAATTATTATCTAGTCTCAGAAATCAAAAACCCTAAGGGGCCACAATCAACCAAAACCGAAAGAAGAGTGATTAGAGGAGGAAGTTGGATGAGTTTCAAACACTTCCTGAGAATTGCATTAAGAAATTATCAAAACCCAGAAATGAAAAACAACTACACCGGTTTTAGATGCGTAGCTGACTTAAACTGATTGATGAATACAAGCCAAAGATGAAATATAAAAAGTTTATTTGGATTTTTGTCGCTTTTATCGGATTATCCTGTGATAGAGTTCAAACAGATATCGGACTTAACAAAGCCGCTCACAATGGTAACATGCAGAAAGTGATTAAGCTTTTAAGCGCTGGGTCTAACGTTAATGGGAAAGGTTGGGATGGTGAAACACCACTCCATAATGCTTCGTCTGCGGGACACCTAGAAATCGTACAACTACTACTAGTGAACAACGCTCAGATAAATCCAATCTGTTGGGGGAAAACACCTGTTGATAGAGCCAAAAACCCAGAAATCGAGAATCTATTACGCCAACATGGGGGTAAAACTGCCGAGGAATTAAAAGCTACGAAAAATGGATCGAAATATCAGTAAAATAGNCCGAGTTTGTATCAATTTACTGGTTGGCTAATTGACTATTACACAAACGAAGACTCAAACCTAAAATAAGAGATAGAGCAAGCGAATTAAAATATTTATCTGACNAGAGAAGTTGATGCACACGGCGGGCTAATAAAATGCTCGCCTTTTTTGTGTCTGGTGTCAATTTNTAGCTGAATAAGATGGTAATACTGTCTTCTATGAGCTGGGCTAAACTCTTTTAGCTTACCTTATTTTTGTGCCGNCCTAATCTCTAATACGCTGAATTATTAAAATAAATAACCGATACTGACACCGGTGTAAACCTTAAACCCTTCATCAATCGGTTGGTATATTGGGCTTAGCGTCAGACGAACTAAAAATCCCCTATTTTTAATACTCTGATAACGATAACCAATCAAGCCATTTAACAGTACTCCGTTTTTTTCATTTTCAAATTGGCTCTCTCTGTGAAAATACTTAATTATAAATCCTGCTCCTAACTCAAGATTATGTTGTTTNTGCCCGATTAATTTCCCAATCGNTATTGGTANTAAAGATNCCTCTTGGTTCTCNGAAAACTTATCACCGAAATTNACTGATTGTTCAGCGTTAATGTAGCCTAAACCAATTCGAATAGGGATATCATTTCGAGCAAGAAGTTCATAATTGATGGAAGAATTTAAAGCGGTACCCGCATACTCAAAATAAACNGCATTTTTAGCTGAACTGATATTGGTCTTTCCAAATAAAGTCGCAANGCATATCAAAAAAACTATAATTGGGTTCTTCATATTTAACAACATTCTCCACTAGTCANTTCAGAAAAAGCAAACCATAAATTAAGTCAAACTAAATACTCATATCCGCAAGAGCTACCAGTTGGCATGAGCATCCATCTCATTTGTAATCTCTTAGACTTGGCCACTGTCTACTGCCTGAAAAGACTCTTCCAAAATAGTAATGCTTTCACGAAATGTTTCATTTATTTACATCAGTAAGTTGGACAGACTTTTGGTTAAGAATTCCCACTCCACAGCAGGATACCAAACTAANTTTTCTGATTTATGATCATCATTCAGATCTCGCTCGACATAAGATTCAAACTTATCTAGCCAGAAATAACAGTTCGTTTTTGGAACAGTGGAAAGNTTGCAATTCTCATNGGCTATTTTCAAAACATCAATGCGCAAATATGACTAGTTTATACTTTTCACACTAAATCCGGTTTGCCTGCAAGTTCCTTAACATGAAAGGAAACCCATAACTCAATCTATGCGCGACTACGTAGACAGAGTCTTTCGACAGAATTTTGTTCATATTCTGACTTGGCTTCGATTTCGAAATTTCATACTTGTTTAAAGGTCAAGTCCTGTCAGGAAAAAAGCATCTAAATTTTAGATCTTTAATCAAATTCTTTTTAAAATTTACCTTAGCTTTTGTTTTCTAGTAGTCTACCCCAGAAATTGTAATCTAATCTGTGATGACTTTCCATTTCATATTCAGGATTACTTCAAAAAAAATCGGATTGGTATTCGTGATTCAACATTCCACTTAAATAGGGATATTTTCTCTTGGTTTCACATAAATCAGACTTNAAATAACACTGATTGATTAAGTTTTTACGACACATCTATTCATCAAACTTCTATTAATGTCTCTATTCATGNTACTTTTATCTCATGTCAANATGAGGCAAAGTCCCGACTTTCGGCTTATTAGGATTTACTTTCGAATTTTATCTTCTATTGATTACAATCACGATTCTGTTGGGTACCATAGGTNCACATGGNGAGAAAAATTTTCACCCAGCCTTCAATACGGTGCTAACNTTATTGGCAACGAGACTTATCTGTCAGTCTTTTATGAATGGGCTCTTCTGACTGAGTAAGATTAACCCCCAGAATAACCCTGATCATACCAAAAGGTAAAATTAACAACTAGTTAGTAGGAGAATAAATTTGAAGTTTCAAGAACGATCAACTCTTTTATTTCTAAAGACTATCCAACTCAAGTCTTTCTTTATCCTTCATATAATCGCATCTATATCACTCTTTTCATCTTGCCGCTTATCAGAACTTACATCAACAGTCTTTTCTGCTCAGGAATGGAGTCAAAATTATGCCCTGACAGAAGGTGTTACCTGTTCCGCTCAGGAAATGATTGATGGTGATATAAAAACAGTCGGTAGTTCTGGATACCAAGTTAGGATTAACTTACCCGAGCGAAAGACTATTCACCGACTCGTCTTTCGGCAAACTAATATCCAGGACTTAACACTTTATATCGATAGAAATAATGATGATGAAAATGATTGGATGAAATGGGAGCAAATCGATAGNAATCGAGAATCTACATTCGAAATNCGTAAAGTCTTCAACGCTCAAAGAATCCGAATTCTAATCGGCGCGACTTCGGACGATCAAAGAATTGCCGAGAAATTCACTCACTCTAGAACGGGTATACACAGNCAGACGGTTAAGAGAGGTGCACCATTTGTCCATGAAATCGAGTTATATGGTTTTAAGGTTAAAGATTCANCCCNGGTAGAAACTCATGCAGAAAACGATGAACTCTTTTAAATATCTCGTTATATGCAAAAAATCTGGTAGTAACATCTATATAAAAACAAATTACATGTCCTNTTTCTATCAAATATTTTGTTTTCGTATTTGGAACTTAATTAACAATATTATCCCAAATAGGTAGATGAATGATAGTTCTAGATAGAACTTAGGGGTATAGGGAAAAAATGTTATTGGCTGACCCAATTTCAAAACTTTAGCTACCCAAAATGCATTGTCATACCAGTTGGAGACGGGAAATGNATATTTCTGTTAGTATAAACCCAGAGGGATGAAAAAGAATAAATCTTCTAACACGGGAAATAACCNCATTGACTACAAAGTCATCATGCAATGCNGATAGAAAATGNAGGTGAAACCAATGGCAGATAACANCATAAATGACCAATAGAGATACATGTTGGGAAAATATGTTGAAATTTTGAGTCACCCATCACGGTTAAGGCTATGAAAGAAAAAATATTCCAAAATACCGTATATNNAATTGAGTATATTGTGACACCCAGTAAAGCCGGTATTGATAAAGCGATAATATCTCCCCTAGTCATTTCTATCTGAACTCTATATTACTGTTATTAATTGTATTAATCTGTGCATAATATTTTATTTATTCACAATCGATTTGGACCAGTAATTCACCCATTAAATCTTGATTGCACAANCCTTCGGCAAGATATTCAAAGGTTTTCTGCTTTTGTAGATATCAAAAAAATGCTGCCTTATAAACCTTCACTNCGTTTCTGATTTTTTCGTTGTAGTGTGATTAATATTTTTCTACTCTACATCCGAGTAAACACTCAACAAATATTAGCGAATAAAACTGATACGCAACAAAGTTTTTTGGCTTGCAACACATTTTCGATTAAAATTGAAAAAACCTGCAAGGTCCATAAGATCAGGCTAATTCAGAATAAGTCAACTTAGAATAATTAGAGTGGAAAACACCTAACACAACTTTACAAAATGAGGAAGTGTTTTGTAAAAATTGTGGCAAGGAACCTCTTCCAATAAGTAAAAAGTATTATCCTAATTGTGGCGAGAAAGATTTTGTCCCTCCTCAGAATGAACTTCTAGAATGGGTAAATACCCAATCGGTTCTAATGGTATGTAGAGTATGTCGTCATGATATGTATAATAAGCCTGGCTATGACGAAGAAAAGTCTTGTAAATATTGTGCCGAACCTGAANTCAGAAAGTCATTTGTAGAATACTACTCATACAAATGGCTACCGAATGGTTCTAAGAGAACTTTACAATCTCCAGACATTGAATCACTGAGACTTTGAAATCTTATANGGCTGCGAAAAGTCCACCTGATAAAAAGGTTAAATTTAGGCACATTTTGCTTGGTTTTATTGTTATTATTTTAACTTTATGAGTGCTATTTAGCAGATCGAATTGATGGTCTCTGTCCTCTAGAACGAAGATTAACGAGGAATCACAAAGTCCATTGCAGATTTGCAGGCTCTCCCAAATATACTAGAGGTCCCCTATAAAATCTCAAGTCCGGTAGGACCTTTTCCTATCGAAGTCTCAGAAGCTGGTTTGAATTTAGATTTCTATGAATACAAATAAATGAATAAAGAAATATTACGACTGGCCATTCCAAATATCATAAGCAACATCTCCGTACCAGTTCTATCGGCAGTTGATGTGGCATTGATGGGACACCTAGCATCAACGCAGGAATTAGGTGCCATTGCTGTCGGGGTTACGATTTTCAATGTTTTATATTGGGGATTTGGTTTTCTCAGAATGAGCACTACGGGAATGACGGCACAAGTTTCTGGAGCTAAAAAGCAAAGTCAATCTATTGCCATGTTAGAAATGGCTTTAAAAGTAGCTTTGGTCAGTGGNTTTCTNCTAATTTTGCTACAANCAGTTATATCGNTGGTCAGTTTTCGACTGATAGAAGCCAGCAACGAAGTGGAGTATCTAGCTAAGAAGTATTTTGGCATCCGTATTTTAGCTGCTCCAGCAACTTTAATGCTTTACTGTTTTCACGGCTGGTTCTTGGGTATGCAAAATGCNCGTATCCCCATGTTTTTAGTAATCATTACGAATTTATCTAATATCATACTCAATTTGGTNCTGGTTATGGGCTTAGGAATGAAAGTAGATGGCGTTGCCTTGGGTACGGTAATTTCACAGTATATTGGATTAATAATGGCAGTAGTCTTATTCTGGTATCACTATCGCCATCTATGGCAGTATCGCAGTTCTCATCGAGTACTTTGGCGGCGTTTTTTTTNCATCAGTGGAGATATTGTCATTCGTACTCTTAGCTTGGTTCTTTGTCACGCTTTTTTCACTTCCAAATCCGCTTCTCTTGGTGACCAGATTTTAGCTGTCAATACCTTACTACTACAATTTATTTCTCTCTTAGCCTTTGCCGTTGATGGCTTTGCCTTTGCTGCCGAATGTCTAATAGGGAAATATAAGGGGGAGGCCAATCAATCACAACTCAATCGAGCTATTCGCTATACGTTTCTTTGGGGCTACGCTTTTGGCTTATTTTTCAGCTTCGCTTTCTGGTTGATTGGCACAAAAATTCTATATTTGTTTACCGATCAACCAAACTTGATTCAACAAGCCAATCAGTACTTTATTTGGGTTATTATCGCTCCGATTCTTAACGTTGCGGCTTACGTTTGGGATGGGATTTACCTGGGAGCTTCCGCGTCACAACCAATGAGAAATGCCATGGTTTTTTCGGCTGTTGTAATATTTTTTCCTACTTATTACTTATTAATTCGATTCGGTAATCATGGTCTTTGGACAGCCCTAATGCTTTTTACATTGTCTCGTGGTCTNACGTTAACTCTCTTATCGAGGAAACATATACTTGGTCATCTCACCTGAGAATCAAGAAATCTANTATTCCCTTCTGAAGAAGATATCAACGGATCGATTTTTCAACTCCTCTCCAGCTAATTTTTTCGATTCGTNCATACCATCTCAATTGAATTGAATTCGCTCGTCTGCTTTTACCCAGCAAAAATATAGTCTTTATCCTTTACCACAAAGAGAAGAGTTATAAAATGGTTTAGTTNGTATGAGATCAGAACCAAATAAAGGACTGGACGTCCCCGAAAAAAGAGTTTTCTACGANNGGAAAGTTAACACCCANTTAGTTCTAGGTTGGAAGAAGGNTGTTAGTTTGTGATTATATTACTATTGAGTAATTGTCAGGGAGCGTTTTAAAGTCNGGGTAAATGTACTCCTAAGGCTTGAGGCGTGGATGAAACCAATAGGCCATANATTCATCAACTAATAGTCCACTACTAATTCNTCCNTNATTCTAATTGGATTTATTTTGTAGCGGTTAGAGTTCTCTNTGAAATCAACCTAATTATTAAAGATTTTGGTAAATAGAATACTAAACTTGAAATTTTTCACTTAACTAAATCAAATTATGGTTCTGATATCATGTGAAAAATCGCGGTTACGATTCATAGAATTGGCACTTAAAGTCTTTCCTGACTCAGTTGTTGTTTCAGCTCTTGGCGTAATCGCTTATCCCTAGCGCGAGTCGTTTCCCACCATCTGACTTCAGGATGAATAAATCGAATTTGGCGGTAGGTTTGCTCGTGAATTTGAAGTTGCTCAATCCAACCTCGAAACTCGTAGATACCGACCAATTCATCGGCCTGAACGTTGAAATAGCTGTTGGTCACGCTATCCAAAGTAATTTGAATCGGCTCGGTGGTAATAACAGTAGTAAAAATCTGTAAATCAATGGAGTATTGATCGATTGGGATGCTTTGTCTAGACTTAGGCTCAATTGTAATGATATTCAGATTCCCAGTTACGGAATTATGGTTCAATTCTAGATGTATTCGAGGGCTAATTTTGATTCGTGTCCCGTCAAGTGGAGATGGTTTATCACAAGCTACTAACAAGATAACAATCAAGGAAATTGAGAATAAGTGCTTCATCATTTTAGAAATTAAAGCTTGAAATTTGAAGTCTAATAGCTTGGTATTATTAGAATAGTTTTTTGAATTAATATCTGGATGTCTAAGATAGTTTTGCCAAACACTTGATCAATCTCAAATCCNTCGAATAGACATAAAAATTCGAATATTCAGCTAGTGAGGTACATAGATAAGTGAACTAATAAATAGGTACGACTCGAATCCACCTACTTAAATAAAAGNCCAAAGTGTGTTGTTTTAAAAAATCCATTTGAATGCTTGAAGAAAAACTCTTCAATGANACCTGGTAACAAGCAGAATNTCGAGANATAGAATGTACATTATGCGTGTCATGAAAACTAGTTGGATGGTCTTTTTTGATTATTGAGCAGGCCTATCCTATTATTTGTCATGACTCTAGATAGAATACCGCTCCGGATAGCTATGTATGNATTGNAAAATCCTTCCGCTTTCTGTTTGGTCAAGTCTTTGAGTCGGTTGCTCGACATAAAGAAATTGATTTTCTTTTTTCTTGTAGATATGCAATTGTAATCACNCAANATCTTGATCTTTATACTGGAGTTGNTAGAGTCGATAGTACAAGCCACGNTGGTTAATTAATTCGTTATGAGTCCCGATTTCTCTCAGTTTCCCTCGGTGCATAACCAAAATTTTGTCGGCGTTTTGGATAGTTGATAAACGATGAGCAATGGCAATAGTTGTTCGTCCTTTCATTAATCGACTCAGTGCATCCTGAATCAATCGCTCGGTTTCAGTATCAACGCTAGAAGTAGCTTCATCCAAGATCAAAATAGATGGATTATGGGCTAATGCACGGGCAAACGAAACCAGTTGTTTTTGGCCAACAGACAAGCCACTACCTGCTTCTTTAATTTCAGTTTGGTAAGTATCAGCCATCTTGGAAACGAAGTGATCCAAATGCACCTCTTTGGCTGACGCAATGGCTTGTTGTGTAGAAATCTGAGGATGTTTGAGGTGTATATTATCTTCAATTTTTCCACTAAAAAGGAAAATATCTTGTTGAATAAGGCCGATTTGCTGACGTAGCTCGGGCAGTGGAATTGACCGAATATCTTTTCCATTGAGCAAAATCTGACCTTGGTCAATATCGTAAAAACGACATAATAGATTGATAATTGAAGTCTTGCCTGCACCGGTAGCACCAACAATTGCGACCTTTTCACCGGCCTTGATTTCAAAAGAAATATCTCGTAAAACTGAATCACCTTCGTTATATGCAAACCAAACATGGTCAAATTCAATAGTACCTTCGTGATCTTTTTTCCCACCTGGAAGTTTTGGAGATTGTTGCACTTCGATTTTGGGTTTTGTATCCAGTAAGTCAAAGACTCGCTCAGAGGAGGCCATAGCGTTTTGAAAAATTGTGTATTTTTCACTTAACTCCCTGATTGGCCAAAAAAGAAGCTGTGCATACTGCAGGAATGCTATCAAATCACCAAAAGTCAACATGTTTTGTATGATTTGCCCACAGCCGTACCAAATTACAACTGCAGTTGCTAGTGCAGCCGTAATCTCAATCATAGGGAAAAAAACCGCAAAGTAAAATATCGATCGTAAACTCGCATTGAAATAGGAACGATTACGTTCCTGAAAATGCTTGAAATTACGCATCTCGCGGGTAAATAACTGGATAGTCGTCATACCACTAATACTTTCTTGCAAAAAAGCGTTGATCTGAGCTAGAAACTTACGCTGATCTCGAAAAGCTCGGCGAGAGTAGATTTGGTAGACAATAGTCATTCCGAAGATAATAGGAAAAACCAAAAAAATAGCTGCTGCCAACTGCCAATTGATATACAGCATCACTCCGATAATACCAAAAATGGTCAGTAGATTAGCGAAGGTCGCAATAATACCTTCCGAGTATAGATCGTTTAGACGGGTAACATCACCCATAACCCGTGTCATCAAACGACCAACTGGAGTCCGATCAAAGAAGGCAACTTCTAGTTTTTGCAAGTGGCTAAAAATTTCATTTCGCAAATCGTAGGTAATTTTCTTACCTAGCATCTCTAAACGAAAGATTTCAATGTAACCGAAGAAAAATCCAAGGACAGTTAGGCCAACTAAGAAACTAATAATGTTCTCTAGTCCATCTATTTGTTTAGGGCGAATGTGGTTGTCTATAGCAAGCTTAGTCAGGTAGGGCATAGCCAGACGAGCAGCAGTTGCCAGAGTTGTGACTGACATAATTAACACTACTTCCCACCGGTACGGCTGAAGATAAGTCAGTAACCGTCGCATTAGAGCACGATCGTAGATTTTATTAAGCTCTTCTTCCTCTTCGCTATATTCGTGTAGAGTATCTTGCATCAGATTCTCTCCATAGTCTCAGTTCATAGTCTCAATTTCTTCGGTTAGTAATTGTCGTTGGTGAATGCTGGCGTAGAAACCGTCTTCAGCTAAGAGTTGTGTGTGTGTTCCTGACTCTACGATCTGTCCTTCATCTAAAACTATAATCAGATCAGCAGACTTTACCGTTGAAATCCGATGAGAGATAATAATCGTAGTACTATCAGCCATCACTTTCCTTAATCGCTGAAGAATAATATCTTCAGTGTGTGTGTCTACGCTTGCGAAAGCGTCGTCGAGAATTAGTATTTTAGGTTGAGTTAAAATAGCTCGAGCGATCGCAGTTCTCTGCTTTTGTCCTCCAGATAACGTTTTTCCTTTTTCACCAACAAATGTTTCCAGTCGGTCCGGAAACTCCTCAATTTGCGTCAGTAAATCTACATGATGAGCAACAGTCTTGATTTGTTCTGATGAAACTGATTCGACACCAAAAGCAATATTATTTTTAAGTAAATCAGAAAATAGAAACGCTTCCTGTTGTACTACACCAATTTGGGAGCGCAATGTTTGTAATGGAATTTGCCGAATGTCTATCCCATCGACAAACAAAGTATTTGGCTCCACATCTAATATTCGAGGAACTAAATTGACCAAAGTTGACTTACCTGAACCAGTTCCACCAACAATAGCAATCGTAGAACCAGCCGGTACTGTGAGATTAATATTCTTTAGCGTTGGTGGGAAATTAGGATAGGAGAAGCTCAAATTTCGAAACTGTATTTCTCCTTGAATTTGTTCAATATCTCGGCGAACATCAGGTTCGTCTTTAACCAAGGGTGGAGTATCCAAAATAGCACATATTCGATCCATGGAGGCTGCACCTTGAGCGAAACGATTGACGATAAAACCAAGCATCACCACTGGTCTGGTCAACATTGCTAGATAAGCCGTAAAAGCAACAAAATCACCAATAGTAATTTTGTCCTCGACTACGCGAATACCTCCTACCCAGAGTAGAACCATCGCACCAACACCAGGTAACAGGCGGAAAATTGGAAATAAAAGAGCCTCTAAACGGTAGAAACGACGGTTAAGTTCTATAAATTGACAGTTCTTATGATCGAAATCGGTTATTTCTCTTTGTTCCAAATTATAAGCTTTAACCACCCGTACACCTGATAAATTTTCCTGTACTTTACTGTTCATTTCGGCAAAGCTTTCTTGAATTCCTTCGTACAGATTATGAAGTCGACCGGTAGTTTGTTGTACTAGAATGGCTAAAATAGGGTAAGGTATGAGAACTAGTAAGGTTAAGATTGGATCGATTCGCAACATGATCACAAGTGCCATGAAGAAAAACACAATAGAATCAACCATAAATACGATGGCGAAACCGACTAGACGACGAACAGACTCTAGATCATTAGTAACCCGAGACATTAGATCCCCGATACTTTCTTCGTCAAAGTATGCTTGGTGCATTTTTTGCAAATGCCGAAAAAGATGGTTGCGTAGATCGTATTCAATTTGAACAGCCAAGCCACCAATGAGCCGCCGATAACCAAATCGAAAAAAACCTGACAGAACAGCCAAACCTAACAAACCCGCAGCATAAGGCAGAATCTGTGCTTGAGTGATGGTTTCTATATTTTGTTCTAACTTGTTAATTACCCATTTCAACAAAATTGGAGCAACCAAGGTCGTGATGTTGGTCAAAAAAACCATCACCACACAGACCAGGACCATCCATTTATGTCGGATGGCATAATGAGCCAACCGTTTTAGGTTTTTGATAAACGGTTCCTCATAAAAGGTCGGAATGGGAAACAAATTGGGTGAGAAATAGGGCAGTCGAATCTATTGATTGGTACAAATCGTTAAGTATTTATAGTATTGTACTTTTAAGAAATTGTTCGTAGTCGATAGCCGCAGAGAATACCAAATATTAACCCGTAGTGTCAAGGCTGCTAGCTACTGTTCTTTAAGCAGTCAGGGTTTGATATTGAGTCGACTTTTTTAGCATGTTATACTTTTGATCATGAGAAGTCCCAGCATATTAAATCAGTTGAAAAATTCACCTGCATTGGAAATGTTGCAGAAAATCGGACAGCAGGCAAGGCATATGCAGCCCCACGTAGTGGGTGGTTTTGTGAGAGATACGCTCTTAGGTCGAGATAGCTTCGACATTGATGTCGTTGTCACTGCCACCGACAACCAGAATGGCATTACCGTGGCACGACAATTAGCACAGAACTGGAATGGCAAAGTCAAGATGCACTTGAATTTCGGTACAGCAACGGTGGAGTGCCGTGATGGTTGGAAAGTTGATATAGTTACTGCTCGCCGAGAAACCTATGCGAAACCGGGTGCTCTGCCTAAGGTTGAATTCAGCAATTTATTGGATGACTTGTGGAGGCGTGATTTTTCAGTCAATGCAATTGCTGCTTCGATTACTCCTGACCAATTTGGTCAGATTACGGATCCAACCGGTGGTATGGATGACCTAAAAAAAGGTCTTATTCGAATACTACATGCGGAAAGTTTTACCGATGATCCAACCCGAATTTTCCGGACTGTTCGTTATGCCAGTCGCTACAATTTCCAAATTGAAAATCAAACGGTAGCACTTCTCAGATCGACCCTAGACCAAATTAAATCAGTCAGCGGATCTCGACTTCAAAACGAATTTAACCATATTTTTGAAGAGTCAATGGCAGTCCAAATCATCCAACGATTATCTGCCCTTGGGCTTGAAACAATTCTTTGCCCCGAATGGCAAGTCGTTCCCCAGCTAGGTGAAAGATGGCAACGAATTCGAAAGAATTTAGGGTGGGCTTCTCAGTACTTAACCAGTTATCAGTTTAACCCTCAAGATTTTTTCTGGATGGCACTTGACTTGCCCAATCAGGTCCAAAAAATGCTCTCGTTTTCTCCAAGTTTACAACAAAAATTGGTAGAACAAACAAAGCTGGCACATAGATTGCTCGAAGGAACTTTGACAAGGAGAACAAAACCAAGCAATGTCTACAAATTGCTGAAGCCATACTCGCTAGAACCGTTAGTCTATCACTTACCTCAACCACAAATTGAGCAATATTTAACTAAATTACGACACATTCAGCCCAATATCAATGGGAAAGATTTGATAGATGAAGGTTGGTGTGCTGGACCTAAATTGGCTCAGATTTTATGGGAACGTTTTGCCCAACAGTTGGACGACGAAGCCAGAGCTGACAAAGTCGAAAATCAAGCTTGTTAAAATGGAAAACCAAATCTTTCTGGCGATTATTAGTGTAGTACAATTTGTTGTTCTACTCACTTTCCATGAATGGGCACATGCTAAATCTGCAAACTTACTTGGGGACCGAACAGCGGAAGATCTTGGCCGGATGTCGCTTAACCCAGCTGTTCACATTGATATCTTGGGCACTGTAATTCTGCCACTGATGGGAGCTTTGACAGGTTTTCCTGTGATCGGTTGGGCAAAACCAGTGCCTGTGGATCCTAGGAATTTGATCAATCCCAAGCGAGATATGATGCTTATTGCTGGTGCTGGTCCAGCCATCAACATTTTTTGTGCCATACTGATTTATGTATGTCTAAGATTAATAACAGGAGAAGTAGGTAGCATAGTTTCAGCTGAAAAGAGGATGTTAATAGGTCTGTTGGAGTTAACGGCTTTTTATAGCGTTATCTTGGCTGTCTTCAATATGTTGCCTTTATATCCATTAGATGGTTTCAGTGTGGTCTATGGTCTTTTACCATCGTCCGCAGCTCGTAAATTCGCTAGGTTACAACAGTATGGGATGCCGATTTTAATGGGGTTAATTTTTGTTCCTTATCTACTCAGATTTCCCAGCCCACTGAGACTTTTATTGCTGCTAGCTAGGGGGATTTGTAGTCTACTTGGATTACTAGTGGGCTATCCAGCTTAGGATAACCGGCTAGAGACACTGGAGACGAAAAACATATTATGAGAGTTTTATCCGGAATTCAACCATCGGGCAAATTGCATATTGGCAATTATTTTGCCATGATGAAACCAGCCATCCAATTACAGGAAGAACACGAAGCCTATATTTTCATAGCTAATTACCACTCTCAAACAACCGTTAGGGATCCTAACGTATTACGAGAATTAACTTTAGACGTAGCTCTCGATTTTATGGCTTGCGGCCTAGATCCGGCCCAAACGGTCTTTTACAGGCAAAGCGATGTTCCTCAAGTTACCGAGCTTGCTTGGCTTTTGTCAATAATCACACCGATGGGATTACTAGAACGTTGCCACGCATACAAAGACAAAATTGCCAAAGGCTTGCCAGCAGATCACGGATTGTTTGCTTACCCGGTTTTAATGGCCGCAGATATTTTAGCCGTTCAGTCTCAACTTGTTCCAGTTGGACAGGATCAGAAACAACACGTAGAAGTAACTCGAGATTTGGCCCTCAAATTCAACGCGAATTATGGTGAAACCTTTACTATTCCTGAATCCATGATCCAGTCTGATGTTGCTGTTATTCCTGGAGTAGATGGTCAAAAGATGTCTAAGTCATACGATAATACCATTGAAATTTTTGGTTCTAAAAAGAAAATTCGTAAAAGTATAATGAGAATCTTGACCGATAGTAAAACAATGGATGATCCAAAAGATCCAGATACTTGCAACGTTTTTGCTCTCTATAAACTGTTTGCAAATCAGGACGAATGCCAAGGCCTTGCTGATCGTTACCGTTCTGGTGGTATGGGATATGGCGATGCAAAAAAAGAATTGTGGGCTAAATTCGAGTCTCATTTTTCTCCTATGCGTGCGAAGCGAGAAGATCTACAGAATAATTTGGATTACGTTGAATCCGTACTGAGCGATGGAGCCGAAAGAGCTAAAGAAAAAATCACTCCAACACTGGACTCCGCTAGGATTGCGATGGGTTTGGCGTAAGATTTGTAATAGAGGATATTATGCAACAGTTGAATCAGACTGAAACAACCGCTTCCACTTATGCCATCAAGCTTGATATTTTTGAAGGGCCATTAGACCTACTATTGCACTTGATTCAGCAGAATGAAATGGATATCACTGAAGTTTCCATTTCAGCCATTACCGATCAGTACTTGGAATATATAAATTTAATGGAAATGTTGGATTTGGACTTGGCATCCGAATTTGTAGTGATGGCTGCAACTCTTCTTCAACTCAAATCACAGTCAATCTTGCCAACAGTGCATCCTAAAGCCAGTGAAAATCAACAATTTAAAGACCGTCAAGAGCTTGTCAAACATCTATTAGAGTACAAGCAGTTTAAAGAAGCTGGTCAAATACTCGATCAGTACGCGGATCAAAAATGTTTAACCTACAGTCGACCAGAAGCCGTCAGTGGTCAACGAGAATATGAAATCTCCGCTACACTATTCGACTTAATGTCGGCTTTCGAGTCGGTTACAGTACGCTCAAACAATCAGGATTACGAAGACGACTACTACGAAGAAATTCAAGAAGATCCTATCACAGTTGAAATGCAGATGGAATTTGTGCAGCGCATGCTAATTGATAACGACACTCTTCGTTTCACAGAACTGTTTTCGGAATTTAGTTCTAAAACAGAAAAAATCGCTACCTTTTTAGCGATTTTGGAGTTGGTTCGGCTGAAAGAAATAACTACTGTTCAGTCGGAGCATTTGGCCGAAATTTACCTGCAACGACAAGTAGCTTAGTTCGAAAATTAGGATGGATAATCAAGAAAGTCTTTTAGATGAAGTAATTGTACCGGAATCTGCGGACGAAGATGCAATTGAACATACTGATTTACCTGAAACAGAAATCCAGCTGGCTTTAGAAGCGGTACTGTTTACGGTCAATGAGCCAATTTCTGTTTCGCAGCTAAGGCGCATCTTCGACCAAGAAGTATCGGGACACATCATCCGTCAACAACTGAACAAATTACGACACTTTTACGATCAACATGGACGGAGTTTTCAACTTATAGAAATCGCTAATGGGTGGCAAATAAGCACACGAGCTGAGTACGCTAACCAAATAGAAAAATTTCATACTCGCCAAGTTCGAGTAAAGCTGTCTCCTTCGGCGTTGGAAGCCTTAGCAATCGTAGCCTATAAGCAACCAGTAACTCGCACCGAAATTGAAGAAATTCGTGGTGTTAATAGTGATAGTGTCCTCAATTCGCTCATAGAAAAGGGACTGGTTAGGATTTCCGGTCGCAAACCAGAGGCCGGGCGAGCTCTACTTTTTTCCACCAGTAATCAGTTTTTAGAGCAGTTTGGTCTGAGAAATTTAGCCGATTTGCCGTCAGTAGAAGAGATTCAAGAGATTTTGGAACAATCTGGTTCCGATGATGACTAACTCACCGGCGCGTTGATGACATGGTAACCGATCATGCCACCTTTCTGGTCATCGTCGATCCCATTGACTCCTTGTATCGTACCGTCGTTCGCGATGGCTCGGGCACAAATTTCTAATTGTTCTATACCTGTCGGGACTTGATAGTCGAATCGCCACAAATACCAGGTTAGTGGTGATTCTTTGGCCCAAATATCAGCAGGCTGCCAATTATGTCCGCCATCTGTGCTTACCTCAACAGCTTGAACGCCACCATAGTTACCACTGTCGAACGCAGCACCACTAATCGTGATTTTTTGACCGCTATTTAATGGCAATTCACCATCCGGTAAACGTATCACTGTTGCTAATTTTACACGGGCAATTGGGTCCCACCCCTGCTTTTCCCAATAATCGACATGCTTTTCCACTAACATGACATTGAGAATCCATTTCGGATTTTTAACCCCATAATGGCCTGGATTAAGCAACCGAACTGGATATCCGTGTTCCATAGGTAAGTCTTCGCCATTCATTTGGTAAGCGAGTAAGACCGTTTCGCGCAAGGCTCGCTCAANAGGAACTCTGGNATGATAGCCGTCTGCACACTGAAATACGAACTGTTTAGCTTGACTCTTGATTTTGGCTGGTTCAACCAAATTTCGTAAAGGTACACCAGTCCATTCCGCATTAGACATTTGCTCAACGCCAATTGGATCCCCGATACACTTGAGTGTACGCTTCGTTGTTACTGATTCCATCTTTCGAATTTGATTGTACCGATAGAAGGTCGGTTTTTCCACCAGACCTGTAATACTCAACTGCCAGTGATTAACATCAATTTCTTTTGGTTCTCCAATTTGTAAAATATAAAATTCATCATTGTCAGTGATAAATGTGTCAGGCTCAACAATAGTATTGGCTTCATTTTTCGCCCCCAAGTAATGGACAGGAATAGTCATACCAGCGGTGGTTAAGCTGACAATTTGTATGAACTCTCTACGGTTCTTTGATTTCTTCATGCTGTTCAAGAATAAGNCTCCTCAATTTCTCTTAAAAATTATATCACACAGTCCAACTAATTAATCCAAGGTAGGTCGACCAGATCTGTTCATGCCAGACTAGATCTATCATAGCAGAAAAAGATAAGAAGGGCGCAAAGGGAATTCGATTACGGTCGTNTCCTCGTCGCCAAATTAGAGCTATAGTTCCGATAATTGCGCCACTGGTAGACGCGATCATTAATACTAAAATTAGACTTTGCCACTTCCCCAAAAATAATCCTAAAACAACCGCCAGTTTAACGTCCCCAAACCCCATGGCTGTTCGGCCAAGTGTCAGTTTACCAAATATCGCAATACTCTGCAGACCTAAACCTGCTGACAGACCACACAAGATATGTTGACCTAAAACCAAAAAATCTCTTTTAATAATCGAATCAGCAAAGTTAACAGAAAAACCTACAATCAGTCCAACTATAATCAAATCGTTAGGTACAATGTATTTTTCGAAATCGATCAGACTAACCGGAATAAGTAGACTCAAAAGAATAATAACTCTTACCAGTGTTGTAATCTGGCTTAATTCTAACAAAGGTTGGTAATAAGTAAACAGTAAGACTAGACTTAAGGCGGTCCCGAGTTCGACTAAAAAGTACTGAGCAGAAATCGCCTGCCGACAGTAACGACATTTTCCACCCAATAACAAATAACTAAATAAAGGAATATTGTCGTAGAAACGGATGGTTTCTTTGCAGTTGGGACAAAATGAACGGTAGGGAAAAAAAACTGATAACCCATTTCGTGGAATGCGATAGATGCATACATTGAGGAAACTACCCCAAATCGAAGCTAATAAAAATACGAGGAGCAACATTTAATGACTATTTTCGCCTCTTAATTACAGATCTATCTCGAACCATTTTTCTCTCTATCTCGTTGGTTTTGAGATGGGCGTTGGCGGAACTTCTATCGAAGTAATCTTCTTTTTTCGGTGAAATTACCCGAAAATTTTACCACATTTCTTACATTTGAATTAGGCAATGACCTGAAGATTATGAAGATTAGCTTTTGTATGATCATTTTCTCCACAATACCGAGCGTAAATCAGTCCTTTTAACAGAAGCTTACTATTTTTGAAGACAATTTTGGCTTGGTAACTGATACTTGCCTGCAAACCCAATTTCTGTTAAATTAAGCTGCATCTATAAAATTCCCCGAAGAAACTAAGTACTCATTTCACTGTTCAGGAGCAAACCAAATGTACGAGCTGACAAATTTAGCGATTGATACAGCGCAAAAAATCGGTGTTCAATATGCCGATGTTCGAATTGCCAATTACCGTCAGCAGATATTGGCCACTGAAGATCACCGTGTCAGCCAAATTAGTGACAAAGACGACATCGGATTTGGTGTTCGTGTCTTAGTTAATGGGGCTTGGGGGTTCGCGAGTAGTAACGACCTTAATACTGAAGAAATTCATCGGGTTACTCATTTAGCCAAATCCATTGCTCAGGCTAGTGCTACTACTTTATGTCAACCCGTAGAACTAGTACCTGAACAACCACATCAAGACATATTCACTACACCTTACAGTATCGATCCGTTTGACGTTGATATTGAGCAGAAAGTCGGACTTTTGCTCGAGATTACAAATGCTTTAAAACAGAAAAGTCAAGTTCAGAAAGCTAATGCTTTGATGGACTTACGTAAAACTAAACGTNTCTTTGCTAATACCGAAGGTACACAGTTAGAAAGTTTGGTTATCACTACTTCTGCCCGCTATCAGGCAACTGCCGTCGGTACCGGGATGGCCAAAACTAGAATTTATGCCCCACCGCCTCGCAGTATGGGCTATGAAAACATCGATATTGATGATTTATTGTCAAATACCGAGCGGGTTGCCGACCAAGCAGTTGAGCATCTAAAAGCTGATCCCTGCCCAATAGGTAAAAAAGATCTAATTCTAGATCCCCTTAATTTAGCACTCACTATTCATGAATCAGTTGGACACGCAACAGAGTTGGATCGTGTTTTAGGTTACGAAGAGAGTCTAGCCGGCCGGAGCTTCGCAGTGCCAGAATTATTAAATAACTTAGAATATGGATCACCATTGGTCAATTTTGTGGCCGATAATACACTCAGACATGGTTTGGCGACGCACGGTTTCGACGATGATGGTGTAACTGGACAGAAATGGGATATTGTTAGAGATGGATTGTTTGTTGGTTACGGTACAAGCCGTGAGGTAGCTAGTGAAATTAATCTAGAAAGAAGTAATGGAACTTGTCGGGCTTCACACTGGAGTAATACACCAATTGTGCGGATTCCTAATCTGAGCTTACAACCTGGACCAAATCGTCTGACCCTAGATGAACTGATTAGTGACACTAAAGATGGAATTTACATCGAAGGTATGGGGAGTTTTAGTATTGACCAAATGCGTTGTAATTTTCAGTTTGGTGGAGATGCGTTTTGGCAGATCAAAAACGGTAAAATCACTGGTATGCTAAAGGATGTCACTTACCAATCCGTCACTACTGATTTCTGGAATGCTTGCGATGCGATTTGTGACCAAAGATTTTGGGTGCCAAACGGTATTCTTAACTGTGGCAAGGGAGACCCAATGCAAATTTCGCAAATGACACATGGTGCTGCACCAGCCCGTTTTCGACAAATTAATGTCGGCCAGAGTTAATTTGCAAAACAAACGGAGATAAATAATGATACAAACAGAAGTCGAGCAGATTTTTGAGCAAGTACTATCTTACCAAAACTCCGACTACCTCCAATTATCTTTGACGGGTACCGAATTAGCTAATACTCGGTTTGCCAACAATACTATCACCCAAAATACGGTCCAAAAGGATAGTGGTTTGAGTGTTACAGCCTCTTTTGGACAAAAGGTGGGTCAGGCCAGTACCAACCGACTGCAGGCGGATGGACTAAAAGAGGTAGTTTCTCGTGCCGAAAAAATAGCCCAGTCAGCGGNAGAAGATAGTGAATACCTTCCACCTGTTTCGACCCAAACCTACGCCAAAGTGTCAGCTTACGATCGCCAAACAGCCATGACTAGTCCTCAAGCAAGAGCTGAGGAAATACAATTGGCAATTCAACAGTGCCAGCCTAAGGGGCTAAAATTAGCCGGACACTATTCAACTGGTTGGAACTTTCGATCGGTCGCCAACTCCAATGGCTTGTTGGCTTATCACCGTCAAAGCTATGCAAGCTACACTAATACAGTAATGAGTAATACAAGTTCGGGGTGGGCTGAGACTGTAGGAGAACACCTTGATTTGATCGACCCATTGAGAACTGTCGAAATTGCTAGTCAAAAAGCTATAGCCTCCCAGTCCCCGAAGGATATTACGCCCGGTAAATATACGGTGATACTAGAGCCATCCGCAGTAGCAAGTATTCTAGGACCAATGTTTTACAGTCTAGACGCCCGGTCGGCACACGAAGGGCGGAGCGCCTTCGCCGACAAAGAAGGNACACAAATTGGCCAATCAACTGTCGACTTGTATAGTCAGTCTAATCATCCCGCTTGTCCAAATACGCCCTTCTTTTTCAACGGTTTACCCGTTGAAAAAACCCACTGGATCAAGGCTGGTATACTAGAAAATCTAGCCTACAACCGTTTTTGGGCCAATCAAACTAGACATAAATATACCGGTTCGCCAACGAATGTGATTATGAGTGGCGATCACAATACAATTGAGCAAATGATTACTGACCTAGAACGAGGACTACTAGTAACTCGGTTTTGGTATGTTCGATTCGTCGATCCGATGACGTTGTTGTTGACCGGTATGACCAGAGATGGTCTGTTTTGGATTGAGGATGGTCAAATTCAGTATGGTGTTAAAAATCTTCGTTTTAATGAAAGCCCACTTAATGTGCTAGCCAATATCGAAATGATAGGACAAGCTCAACGTGCCAGCGGTTCAACTTATATACCACCGATAATGGTCAAAAATTTCAATTTTACTAGTGGAACTGCATTTTAGATTTTAAATAGTGAGGATAATAATAGATGCCTAATTTTCCCATCACTGATACACATCTACACCTTTGGGATACAAAGAAACTCAACTATGATTGGATAAAGAGTATTAAATTGCTTAACCGTTCATTTTCCCTTTCTGATTATGATCAACATTGTCAGTCGGTAGATGTCGACCGGATGGTCTTTGTGCAGTGTGATTGTGACGATGAGCAGGGAATTGAAGAAGCTCGTTGGGTCGCCGATTTAGCTCAAAAGGATTCCCGCATTCAAGGTATTGTGGCTTTTGCTCCAATTGAAAAAGAGGAACAAATATCATCTTACCTAAATCAGCTGGTGAAAGTACCATTGGTCAAAGGTGTTCGAAGATTATTGCAAGTAATTAATGAAACTGGTTTCTGCTTGAGCGCTAATTTTGTCAATGGAATCAACATGTTGGCTGATTTCGGATTGAGCTTCGATATCTGTTGTCGGCATGACCAACTAGAGGAAATTGTACAGCTGGTTGACCAGTGCCCAAAAGTTAGTTTTATGCTGGATCACATTGGTGGATCGCCTGACCTCATTGCTAGTAATTACCGAGAATCGTGGTCGATCCAAATACAAAAATTGGCCCAGTTTGATAACGTCTACTGCAAAGTGTCAGGAATAGTCACAACTGCCAATCATCAAAATTGGTCCACCGATGATTTGTCACCCTACGTTGACGATGTTATATCGGCTTTTGGTTGGGACCGATTAGTTTATGGTGGTGATTGGCCAGTATCAACTTTGGCCGCAACATACCCTCAGTGGATCAACGCCTTGGACGAAATTGTCGAAGGTGCATCAGANCAACAAAAAAAACAACTTTATAGAGAAAATGCGGGCCAATTTTATCGGCTTTAAAAAACTTGAATCATGACAGAAACAAAGGCAAATGACATCAATCAAGCTGATTTTTGGGAACAGATTTACGATGAAGAAGTTATTCCGGGTTGGGACATTGGTCAGCCAGCGCCACCTTTTGTTGACTATTTAGATCGATCAGATGCACCAGAATCGGGTCAGGTAGCAGTAATTGGTTGTGGACGCGGTAATGATGTTCTGCTATTTGCTGAGAAGGGGTTTGAAGTAACTGCAGTCGACTTCTCTGCTCCGGCAATTCAAGCGGTTAAGGAAAAAATCCAAACGACAAAGTTTCAGGTAGATCTACAACAAGCGGATATTTTTGATTTGCCAAGGTCACACGCTCTCACTTTTGATTACATTGTCGAATATACGTGTTTTTGTGCCATTGACCCATCACGAAGGTCGGAGTACGTTAATATGGTTCATAAAATCTTAAAGCCTAAGGGGGTTTTACTGGCGGTCTTTTATCTANTACCACCCGACCAAGGTCCTCCCTTTGGTACTACAGAGAATGAAGTTCGATCTCTGTTTTCGGACAAGTTTGAAGTTATAGAGATGAAGGTCTCGCCACACTCGATTGAAAAACGTGCCGGGAAAGAGCTTTTCGCCCGCTTAAAAAAGCTGTGATCTAAAATACCATAGCCTGATGATTGAATGTTTATGGGGATTGAAAACCATTGCCTTTTTAGACGTTTGGTCAATTGAACATCTGCTCAGTGGGATCTCGGTTGGCAAAATTGTCAGTAGCTTGCACCAACGTATCTATACGAATCTTTTAGGATCAGACCGATCGTTAATTCGAACCAGTTACTTTGATCTGATTGGTGTATTGTTTTTAGCTTACTTCTGGGAAACCACTGAGCATTACTTAGAAACAGGCTTAATGGGTTCTGCTGTTTCTAACTGGTTTCAAGGAATCGAATTTTGGGGGAATCGCCTAATTACAGACCCTTTAGTCTTAGTTATTGGATATTATCTTGGACAACACTTCCCCTTTTTGGTCATTTATGCACGTTTGGCATCCTGCGTTTGGCTGATAATTCATATCTTTGTTTTTCCACATAGTATGTATTTACATACCTTATTCCAGTAGTCAAAATACCCAAACATATTTGTCTAATGAATTCGCGTCTACTTTGCTTCATCGTTCCTTTTATTTTTTTTAACTATGCTGTAGCACAATTAGCAGAAAGAACACCTGCTCAGATCTATTTCTCACTCTTTGAACAAGAGGTTGTTACTTATGGTCAATCTTTGAAAATTGAAGGCGTGGTAGACAGCAATTTAATTGATCAAACTATTATGATTACTCTGGTCCGTCCGAGTGGGCATTTTGACAACTTTGAGATAGAAGCAGGTGTAGATGGCCAATTTAGTCTCGGCAAACAGTACCAAATGGATGCTGTTGGTATGTGGTTAATTCGTTTGGAAATTAGGAATAAAGAAAACCTAAGGCTTCTACAAAGAGAAAGTTCCATTTTAGTGAAAAAAGGGCAGGCTCATGTTTTGAATCTCAGTCAATCTGTGACTAAGCTTGGTCAAGATGTTACTCTTCGAGGTTACTTGCAAGCTGGTATATCTGAACCACGCCTAATTAATTTAGTCGTTACTCCACCTGATGGAACCCACATTCAAAAAAGGATTACAACTCAACCAAACGGAGCGTACACCTATGATCTAACACCTGGTCAAATTGGCCGATGGCAAATGAAATTAACTTGGTCAGGAGACGCCAATTATCAACCAGTCCAAGAAATATTTGATTTTATGGTAGTTAATCAANCTGGGCAAGTAGTCATTGTGTTAGGACACCTGTTAGAGAAAAAGAATGAGCCATTTTTTAACGAACTAAGTCAGATCGTATATCAAACCTTTTTCGAGAGTGGTTTTGATTCAAATCAAGATATTCGTTTTTTATCTGCAGTACCAACAGATCTTTCAGAGACCGCAGCTACGATCGAGACCTTGAAATCAACTCTTACTGAATGGTCTGATCCTTCTTCAAATAGGCCCCTCTATTTGTATTTGTTATCAGGTAATCAGAGCGGGCAAATTTTATTGACTGATAACAATAATGAATTAGTCGAGTTATCTCCATCGTGGTTAGCTTCTTGGATCTCTCCTTTAAAATCAACGATAGTTATTGTCGAAGCCAACTACAGTGGACGTTTTATACAACCACTACTTACCATATCTAACGGTACTATAATCACTAGTAGCCAAGCAGACCAACCAAGTTATACATTTCCTTCTTTTAGCTTTACTTCCTTATTTTGCCAATATTTAAAGCAAAACCAGACGATAGCTCAATCTTTCAAGTATGCAGTTGAAACTNTACGCCATGTTCCAGTACCCTACAAACGCCAATTACCACAATTGGTAAGTGATGGGGATAATCAACCTAATGAATGGACTGATTTCAGTCAATTGGGACAACAACGTATATCTCTGAGCCCGCAAACTATTGATCCAACTCTATTTTTTGAAAATTCACCCAACCCAGTTATGATTCGGTCTGGTGAAACCAGTAATGCTATCATACCCGTTCAAGTCTCAGGTCAGTCAGCTGACCGTGTTTTTGCTACCATTTTTTCACCGAGTTCCGATATAGAGNCTGCAGACGACGATCACGGTAGAATAGACCCTTTTTTTACTAACCAAGAATTAGTTCAAGTCGAGACAAATCAAGGCGAAACGAATACCTATGAGCTAATCTATAGTAATTTCGAGAAAATTGGTACTTACACCATACTATTTCACGCAGAATCCAAAAACCAAAGTGCTCGGCCAATATTAACAACAGTGACCGTACTAGACGAGATAATTCCACCTAGTTTGCCTGATATACCTAAATCAACAATTGATCTAGTGCACCCTCAAATGGCATATCTCGGACAAAATCTGACCGTTGAGGTTGTAATTGAAACTGAAACTTCCTTGGCTGGCTGGTCTTTTGATGTTTCCTATGATCCGAAAATTTTAAGTTTTCAGGCAGCTACGATTCGCGATTTTTTGGGTGTTGATATTGATAAAATATACTTTGAGCCAGGAATTCTGGATGACGAGCTTGGGCTTATTCGGCGCTTGCTAGCAACGCGCTTGTTTCCTGGCGGATCGAAAGGGACAGGCCAACTGGTGGAGTTATCTTTCAAAACGATTGGTATTGGAACAAGTGAGTTAGAGCTGAAAAATGCACAATTGGGTGCCCCAAACGGCCAAATACTAGCGCCTCAAATTTCTAGCTCGATTATCANAATCATTGGTGTTCTACCAGGAGACGCTAATAGAGATGGACAAGTTGATATACTCGACTTAGTTACGGTGGGTCGCCATTTCTCTCAAGAAGGCGACAAATTACCCGGCGATGTTAATGCAGATGGTCAAGTTAATATTTTGGATTTGGTGATGGTTGCCAAGTACTATGGGGAAGGCGAGGGAGCTACTGCCGCACCTTCATTAATTTTAGACCACGACCAAAACCTGTTACTAATTCATTTACTTGAGCAATTAGAAAGCTGGACTGATACCGATAAAAACATTCAAATCGTAATTAGCTTACTAAAACGTTCAACNCGTCTGAATCAAATACATTCGACACGAATTCTACTTAATTACCCTAACCCATTTAATCCCGAAACATGGATACCCTTTACTATCAGNCCCGAGAACAACGGTCAGGATGGGACTATTACCATCCACGACTCTAGTGGAAGATTAATACGGTCTCTTGATTTGGGCCCCCTGGCGAGCGGAGCCTATTTATCCCCTAACCAATCAGCATACTGGGATGGTAGAACCAACAGAGGTGAACTGGTTCCGAGTGGTGTTTATTTCTGTACTCTGGCAGTCGGTAGCTGCGAAGAAGTTACTACGAAATCGCCAATGGTTATTATAAAATAAGTCGAAATGAGGATCTATTTTCTGTTTTTGGCCTATCTTCTATTCATTGCCTTTGAAGGTTNAACGGAAGAAGCGCCGGCTGACCCACTCCTTCTGACTACGGTATTGGTTATAGAAGGCAAAGTCTTTTTAGAGAGTGGAAGTGTTAATGCTCCTGCTGGCCTAAAGGCAACTATAAACAATGAACGATTAAATCTNAGTCAAACAGTCGAGACTGATGAAAATAGTAGGTACAATATCACCTTTTTTGATCCATTACAGCCAGTGGCTCAGTTGGGAGATGAGCTAAAGATCACAATTGATGATTCAGCTGGAGGAATTGAAGAAACGAATTTGGTTTTGACTCTGGCGCATATCAAGAGTGGCCGAGTTTCACTCGACCTAAAAACAGCCCTATTAGCTCGAGCGAATCGTTTACAGATCAATGGTAAAATCTACCTGAGTGACGGTGTTTCAGGTGTTGGTCAAGGTCTGAAGGTATCCGTAAAAATTAACAAGCTAGTGCAAGAAACAACCACCAATCATGATGGCTATTACTCTCTTACCCTAACCAACCAAATAGGTTTTTTAGCTTCTACAGGGGATACGATTCTAGCATACGTAGAACCCTATCAAAACGAAATAGTGACAGTGCCTCACACTTTATCCTCAACCGAAGTGGCAAGTGGTCGCTTAGATGATTTGCATATAACCACCCAATTGCAACAACCGGTTGAATTAATTCTGACAGAGAACAGCTCGATACAACCAATTGTTTCTCCTGTGGTTGCTTTTAAAGATCCAAATTTAGAAAGAGCCTTGAGAAACCAAATTACTGCTAATGCAATGACTCAGGGTAATAGAATTCCTGGATCCCGGTTAACAGAATACCATTTAGCCCAATTGACTGAACTCAAAGCTATAGACCTAAGCATTTTCGATTTAGCAGGCTTATCCAATTGTATTAACTTACAACGGCTCAATTTATCTCTGAATAAAATTACTGACCTATCCATTATTGGCAAAATCCCAACACTTACGCATTTATCTTTAGACAACAATCAGATCAAAGATTTAACACCTTTATCTAAATTGACTAATCTCGTATTTCTATCTCTCAATGGGAATCAAATCGGCAATCTACTTCCTCTCCAACAAACGAACCAGTTAGAAAATCTTTATTGTAGCCACAATCAAATAACTGATCTATCAGCGTTGGTTAATTTGAAGCAATTGACAACACTAACCCTGACAGGTAACTACAACCGAAAAATCCAACTTCGTCTGTCCGACATCAACCCACTAACTCAACTTATTAACCTCAAGAGGCTAAAATTGAGTNCCAATACCATCTCGGACCTAACGCCATTAGCAAAACTGCTACAATTAGTCGAGTTGGATCTTTCTCGTAATTATCTGACCGATATTGCTCCCTTGTCGTCTCTGATCCAGATACGTCAACTGAATCTATCCCATAATTATATTACCGATATCAGGCCACTGTCGCATTTACCCCAAGTTACCAACTGGCTTGACCNGTCCAATAATTCTATTCGTCANATCAGACCTTTGCGAGACAGCTTAATTTCGATAAATAATCAGACACAAAAACCAACAGGTCAAATCTGGCTAACTCGAAATCCGCTCAACAATGTTTCAGTTACCCATGACCTTAAACAACTACAGTTAGAAGGGTTACAAGTGATTTATTTGGATCGTATTCCAGACGATATTATACCTATAGTACGACCTGATATCGAATCGCGAGTACGCTCCACTTTATCTGAATCATCTCAGATAGAACAACTCACATCATCAAATGTAGTTTCGATAACCGATTTAGATTTTTCTGCTCTAGGATTAGCCGAAGTTGATATTGATTTTCTGAAAAATTTTCTTTCCCTAAAATCGCTTAAACTATCAGGAAATCCATTGAACCACACAACTATTCAAACACAAGTCAGTGAAATAGAAAAGTTGGGNGTAACAGTCGATTTTGGTATTAAGGGAATTGGTGACATATTTGTTCAAGCGAGTGAAACAAATATTCTGGCACACCCTCAAGCACAAACATCCGTGGCTATTACCGTAAAAGATAAAAACGGACAACCCATAAATACAGCTTTAGTTCTTGTTAAATCAGACCGAGGTCGTGTGGACTCACCAGCAACTAACGTTGGTGGTGGTAACTATGTCACTCATTTTTACGGACTCAATGATCCTGGGTTAGCCCATCTGACGGTAGAAATTGGTAACTTACCACCAAACATAAGATCAAAGGTTGGACGTACTTCGCTTGTGTTAAGTCCTGTTTCCGTCTCCAGTCAAAAATCGATTTTTAAGGCTAGTCGTTCGGAGACAGCAAAAACAGGAGAAGTTATCCGGTTATTTGTCAAACTAACCAGCTCAGATGGAATGTCTTTGCCTAATCGGAAAGTGCGCCTGACAGCGTTTCCGCCAGAGGGTATATCAGTAAATGGATACACGCCGACAGATAAATATGGGCGGACAACAATTCTTTTGACCCCATCAATACCCGGCAAAAAGATCATTCAAGCCTTTTGTGATAAGGTCCAACTTGAGTCTGAAGTTCATATCAATGTAACAGGCGAAGAAATTAGGAAGCCTGTAGTAGGTTCCACAGAAAAAGTAACGATAGAACTCTCTAAATCAACTACTTGGGCCGATGGTACTTCAGTAGTTGACATCAAAATCACCGTTTTAGACGGCAATGGTCAAGGATTGCCCAATCAGTTACTACAACTGATCTTAGGTAGCTGTAATGAGCACAAACCGTCATCTGTTTTTAAAGACTTGTCTAGTTGTCAACCAATAGCGTCTACTCAAAAAGACGAATTTGGTCAACTAAATCCAGTACAAGATAGTTTTGATGGTAACTATTACACGACTTACAAATCCGGTTTTCAGCCTGGAAAAATTCAAATTACTGCTACTACCGACAATGGCCGATCAGCAACTGAAACCTTAAGATTAGAATCGCCAGCCGATCAGCCGAACTACTTTTTTCTAAGCCAATTAAATGAAAATGTTTATCAGAATCAAATATTTGAAACACATATTCGGGTTAGCAATGGTTCGGGTTTGGTCAGTTGGAAACTAAATCTTGAGTATGATGCTGACAAATTAGCAATTGTCAGTGTTGAAGAAGGAGACTTTCTAAAGAAAACGCAATCTTTATTCCAGCCGGGTCGATTAAAGAGTAATGAAATTATTGGTTTGGGTGCAACATCTCTTGATCCGCGTGCTAGTAGTGGTAGNGGGACATTAGCCACTGTTACTTTCCATGCTCTTAGAGCAAATCAAGAAACAGAAATAACAACCATTCAAGTAAGCCAACTAATAATTACTAATAATAATGATCAGCGCATTACTAGTTCGACGCTCATAGAGCAGNATATAAAGATCATGGTTGCAGATGAGTGTGACGTGAACTTAGACGGAGAAATTAATATCTTTGATCTCATAATGGTCGCNGAAANATTAGAACAACCGTCAATTGGAGAAAATCGTCTGGATGTAAACAAAGATGGTTTAATTAACTTAACTGATCTAATATTGATTGGCCAAAAATTCGGTCAGCCATCATCTGCGCCTGCGATTTTTAATACTGATTTGCTAATTGCACAGTGGATTCAATTGGCCAATGCCAAATTACCTCTTATTTCGGACACAGAAAGAATAATGTTCCGATCTGGCATATTGAACTTGGGACAAATACAAAAAGAAAAAAAACGACCAATCAAAACAAGATTGCTGGCTAATTATCCAAACCCATTTAATCCGTCAACTTGGATACCATTTCAACTAGGCCACGTTGAATTAGTAACCCTAAACATCTATGATGTTGAGGGGCAATTGGTTCGAAAAATAGACTTGGGTTGTTTGACAGCTGGTAACTACGCCCAGCCCGACCGGGCGATATACTGGGACGGTCAAACTGAAAACGGAGAATTGGTTTCCAGCGGTACTTACTTTTACCAGTTACAGGCTGGCGATTATCGAGAAACGAGAAAAATGGTGATTTTAAAATAAAGTTTTATTGGGTTCAACATGTGGACATCAACTCTGTATGGTATACTTGTTGCCCTTCAGTCTGTTATACCGCTGTTGGGGGCAACTCCAATGCATGACCTATATCCAAAAGTTATTAGAAAACCGTATGAGCTTAGAAACCGTACCTATTTGCCTCGCTAGCGACACTGAATTAGAAGAAATCAGCCGTCAAGGCTTATTATCTCTCAATTTAACCGAAATGCAGGTAATCCAAGATTATTTTCGACGCCAAGACCGAGATCCGACTGATGTAGAACTAGAAACATTAGCCCAGACTTGGTCAGAGCACTGCGTACATAAAACCTTCCGTGGCATTATAGAATATATTGAAAACGATCAAGCACCAGTAATAATCGATGGTCTTCTCAAAACTACCATTGCCGAAGCAACCAATAAACTCGATCGAGACTGGTGTGTTTCTGTATTTGTCGATAATGCTGGCATTATCGCTTTTGATGATAACTACAACATTGTTTTTAAGGTTGAGACTCATAACCACCCATCTGCTATCGAACCGTATGGTGGTGCTGGTACTGGTATTNGCGGAGTAATTCGTGATTCTCTAGGTACTGGATTAGGGGCCAAACCAATTCTCAATACTAATGTTTTCTGTTTTGGCTTTCCGTCAGCTGATCCAGAAAGCCTNCCAAAAGGTACTTTACACCCCAAACGTGTCTTTAAAGGCGTTGTGGCTGGGGTCCGGGATTACGGTAATCGAATGGGGATTCCCACAGCTAATGGGGCTATTTTATTTGACACTCGTTACAGCAGTAACCCCCTAGTATATTGTGGTAACGTTGGTCTGATTCCCAAAAATCGTTGCGAAAAACAGATTTCACCNGGANACTTGATTGTTGCTCTCGGAGGGCGAACAGGCCGTGACGGAATTCATGGTGCAACTTTTTCGTCACTAGAATTAGATGAGACTTCAGAAAATTTGGGTAGCGTGGTACAAATCGGCAATCCAATAGTAGAAAAAAAAATTACTGATGCTTTGATGAAAGCGCGCGATGCAGATTTATACAGCTTTATTACTGATTGTGGAGCTGGAGGATTTTCTTCAGCTGTCGGAGAAATGGGGCAAGATACCGGGGCTGAAGTTCATTTAGAAAGGGTCCCTCTTAAATATGATGGTCTGGAGCCCTGGGAAATATGGTTGTCGGAAGCTCAAGAAAGGATGGTTGTCGCTGTACCACCTCCAAATTTACCTTCACTTTTAGCGATTTGTGATTCAGAATCTGTTGAGGCGACGGTCCTTGGTACATTCACCGACAGCAAAAAACTGCAGGTCTACTATGATGGTCAATTAGTGGCNGACCTAGAAATGGATTTTCTTCATAATGGTGTTCCAAGAATTACTAAGAAAGCAATTTGGCGACGGCCTGACAATCTTCAGACGCCCCAAATTAACGAGCCCGTTGATCTGACTAATAGNTTGCACAAAATTTTATCCAGTCCCAATGTTGCAAGTAAAGAGTGGGTAATTCGGCAGTATGACCATGAAGTTCAAGGTGGATTGGTTGTCAAGCCACTAGTTGGAAAAACTAACGATGGCCCCAGTGACGCTTGTATAACTGTTCCTGTGCTAGGTCAATCAAAAGGTGTAGTAGTCGCAAATGGTATTAATCCTAAATATGGCGACCTTGACCCTTACCACATGGCAGCCTCTGCTATTGATGAAGCTATACGGAATGCGGTGGCTGTTGGTGGGNATTTCGATAGAATCGCTCTCCTAGATAATTTTAGCTGGGGTAACCCGGATAAACCAGATCGGCTGGGCGGTTTGGTGCGAGCTGCTCAGGCTTGTCACGACGTCGCCATAGCTTACCGAACTCCTTTTATTTCTGGTAAAGATAGCCTTTATAATGAATATCGTAACAATGAAACTGGCGAACAAATGGCAATTCCAGGAACACTACTGATCAGTGCTATTACAGTTATCGACGATATTCGTAAAGCAGTGACAATGGATGCTAAATCCGCTGGGAATTTGATCTATGTCGTCGGGAAAACTTATGATGAAATGGGTGGGTCTCACTATCTTAGCTTACAAGAATTACTAGGAGAAAATGTTCCTATCGTTAGGACGACGGAAGGTAAATCAGTGATGGAGTCTGTTTGTCACGCTATTAACCAAGGGGTAGTCGCGTCTTGCCACGACTGCTCCGAAGGTGGTATAGGTGTAGCTGTTGCTGAAATGGCATTTTCGGGTGGCTTCGGTATGGATTTGGATATGTCTTCGCTACCGCGCTCAGCAGACCTTAACCGAGACGATAGTATTCTCTTTTCTGAATCTAATAGTCGGTTTGTGATTGAGATTACCCCTGATAAAAAGGACCAGTTCGAGCGTTTGGTGGNGGGAATTCCTAATGGTTTAATTGGACAGACGACTGAGCAGCCGATTTTGACAATTAAAGGCATCACAGGTAGAACCATTCTGAAATCAGAAATTATTGACCTAAAAAACAGCTGGCAAAAAACATTTGATTGGTGAGTTTTAAGACTAATGAGTCGAAAAGTCAAAGTAGCCATCTATGGAACAGGGGACTTCGCTAACAAAACACATTTGCCTAACTTAATGCAAATTGAGTTGGCTGAAGTCGTAGCAGTCTGTGATATCAACCTGACATCAGCTAAATCGACGGCAGCAACCTTTCAAATCCCCCACGTTTTCACCGATGGTCATCGAATGTTAACGGAAGTAGACTTCGATGCGCTATATTCCATTGTGCCTGCATATGTACGTACAGATGTCGAAATTACCGCCGCAAAACAAGGGAAGCACCTTTTTAGTGAAAAACCACAAGCTATGGACATTAGTTTAGTGCAACGAATTGATCAGGCAATCCTTGAGTCAGGCGTAATTAGTACTGTTGGTTTTCGGGAACGTTATCGTCCAATCTATCAGCAGGCTAGATCTTTTTTATCTGACAAGAAGATTGTACACTCTCAATTTAGTAGTTTTGGTGGTTTGCCTCGCTTGCAACATCAGAATAACGATGGTTGGCAGGCCAATTATGAAAAAGGTGGATTTTCTGCCTTCGACTGGGGATGNCATGCNGTTGACTANATGAGGTTTATGACTGACTTGGANATAGTTTCAGCTCAAGCGTTTTATCATATGGATAATAAGTACCAAACNCCTCTATCTTGCTCATTCCATTACTTATTTTCTACTGGTGCNACNATGACATCAACATTTCTATCAACTACACCACAATCACCGGCTGATGTTCCCAGATTTCGTATCTTTTTCGAGGGAGGGTATCTGTCAGTTTATGGTTATGATCGCATCGAAGTAAACCGGGAAACCATTTATACTGCAAGCGATTTTGATCCTTGGTTGGCTCAAGATCAAGCCTTTATTTCAGCGATTGCCACTGAACAGCCTCAAAAATTGATGAGCGACTACTCCGATGGAATTCTTTCTCTTGCCCCTGTCTTAGCTGGATGGGAATCTGCTCGTCAGAACGGCACTACAATCCACTTGTCTCAGTACCTAAGCAATCAATCCTGAAGGTACAGAAATAGATGTCTGAAACTACACCCAGGTTAAATTGTGCCTTGATTGTACATTTGAATCAAGAAACAGCAAATGATAAAAGATCAGTACAGGAAGGAATACATTTACTAGCTAATATAGCCCATCAATGTGAGTTGCCGATATCATGGGCACTCTTGCCTACTTTGGCCAATTCCTACAAAAAAGAGCTAACAAATTATTGTACTGAGTTCAATGATGATATTGTTTTAGCTCTTGATACAAACCACTTAGAGAAAGTTGATCTAAACCGAGCAGACCAGATTGTTACCTCTAGGAACAAACTATTTACCCATATTTCCAAAGAGAAAGATCGACTGCAAAAAATTTTTCCTGATGGTCATCTTCACACTGCTAGTACAACTGGAACGATTAATCATATTTTGGTTGAAGCACTAGAAAGTACAGGGTTTTATGCTCTCGCTGGCTATCATGCAGGTGGCAAGGACATAGGCTGTCCATTTGACTTTTTTTATCCTTCAGAAGAACGACACAATTTTGCTAATCAGCCTCAACGGTCAGTAGTCGGCATACCAACCACTGACTGTCTAGTAGAAATGGTCCTCGAGGGTCGTTGCCATGAATATTTAGACCGTCATTTGTATAATCTTAATTTTGGTCATCAACTTAACGCGAATTCCAGTCTGGTTTTTACAGCTGATATAACACGAGTAGCCAATTGCGTTGGCTCTCAGTTGGATCTCTTGACTGAATTTCTAGCTCGTCTGAGTCAGAAGGAAATTATCAATATCCAGCCCTTAGGGCACCTAGTCAATGATTTTCGAACTACCAACCCCACTATTACTCCACCGACTTGCTTTTTAGACCAATCTAGATTATTTTACTACGATGATAATTGTCACTTAATCTTTGATTCTAGCCAAACTGAGCCGGTTGAAATCTATAACTATATTTCACCGCCAATTGGCTCACTTGATGGGAAAGAAACCGAAATCCCCCCAATTATTGATTTCAAATCTTCGCGTAGCCGGTTAGAATTAAGGATGAGTATTGAAATTGAGTCAGCCAAAAATATGCCATTCGGTTTTGCAATTTGGGGAGATCATATTGGTTTGAAACTAATGGAAACAGATGCTTTGTCGGTGACATGGATTGATCGACAATTACTATTGGTCCGAGTTGATTTGTGCTATGGACAAAATAAGTTTTATATTCGACTAACTATTTGAGAACAGTAGAAGGGAAAAAGAGGATGGCATCAGACTTCGTGGTCGCCTTCGTGGCCACTAGTAATCTGGCAGAGGCAAAAAAAATCGCCGAAAAAGTCGTAGAAGAGAAGTTGGCTGCCTGCGTCAACATTATACCAACGGTACAATCGGTTTATCGATGGCAAGGAGCTGTGGAGTCAGCAACTGAGTCCAAGCTTATCATAAAAACCACCCGACCAATGGTTGAGTCCCTGATAGAAACAATTAGCGGGTTACACAGCTACGATGTTTGCGAGGTGACGGTACTACCGATAATAAGTGGAAATGTGGATTACCTAAACTGGGTTATAGAGAATGTAGGTTAAACGCTAAAAGATTCGCCACAGCCGCAGGTTGAGTTGGCATTGGGATTTTCAATTTTGAATCCAGATTCCATCAAACCGTCTTTGTAGTCTAATATCGATCCGGCCAAGTACAGGATGCTCCGTGGATCGACAAATACTTTTAATCCGTCTTTATCGATTATACGGTCACCGTTACGTTGTTCATCAAAACCGAGTTCGTATTGAAAACCGGAACAACCACCGCCTACTACTTTCATACGCAACCCAAATTCTTTATCCGATTCGGGGTGTTCATTTTTTATTAAAACTGATGCTTTCTTAGCTGCTGATTCTGTGACCACAACCATATTTTATACTCCGCTAAAAATTTCTTTTTTATTCTATAATATCTAAAACACTAATGTCAACTGAGATCTTACCAACATCCAATCTAGAAATTTCAATTGTTGTTCCCCTGCTAAACGAAGCTGAGAACCTACCTGAACTTTACCAAAAGCTTAACCAATCTTTAGAAAGATTGAAAAAAAACTATCAGATCATTTTCGTCGACGACGGTAGCACTGATCAAAGCTTGGAGATTCTGAAGCAGATATCATTAAATGACCGTAAAGTTCAGGTAATACGTTTTCGTCGGAATTTCGGTCAAACAGCAGCTATGAGTGCTGGCTTCGACTTGGCTGAAGGAGAGGTGATTATTCCATTGGACGCTGATTTACAAAATGACCCAAATGACATTGGTCGTTTACTAAACAAACTAGATGAAGGCTATGATATCGTCAGTGGTTGGCGATCTAAACGAAGAGATGGTTTCATTTTACGAAGATTCCCTTCTATTTTAGCTAATTGGTTGATTGCTAAAATGACAGGTGTCAAATTACACGATTTAGGCTGTACCCTTAAAGCCTATCGCCGCGAAGTAATTGAAAATATCAATCTATATGGTGAACTGCATCGATTTATTCCGATTTTAGGTCATCAGATTGGAGCTAAAATTACTGAAATACAAGTAGAACACCACCCACGTACCAAAGGTCAATCAAAATACGGTATTTCTCGTACAATACGTGTGCTCCTAGACCTAATTATGATTAAGTTTTTGATGAACTACTCTACTCGACCAATACAAAGTTTTGGTTTGATAGGCTTGCTTTCTTTTTTGATAGGCTTCTTCGTATGCGGATATCTATCAATTGGTAAACTGCTATTTCCATCTGGAGTTAGTCATGGATGGCTATCATTCTTATTTTCTGAAACAAGTTTGGTCGAACGGATGCCGATGTTGGTATTAGGTGTATTGTTACTACTGACGGGTGTCCAACTTATATCTGTTGGTCTGATTGGCGAATTACTTGTTCGAACGTACTATGAATCGCAAAACAAACCAATCTATGTCATTAAAGAAATTATCAAACGTCAGGATTAGATGAAAATGAAGAATTTCTTTCTCATATTTTGTAATGTTATCCTTTCTGTAATTGGCCAACTACTACTAAAACAAGGAATGAATCAGGTCGGAAAAATCGAAGGACACTTATCAGAAATCGTTACCAGGGTATTGCACGCCTTGAGTAATCCATTCGTTATTGGTGGTATCAGTGTTTATGGCTCAACAACACTGATTTGGCTAGTCATTCTATCTCGTGTTAAGTTGAGTGTAGCTTATCCAATGATAAGTTTGGGCTACATTTTTACAATATTGTTTTCTTGGCTGATTTTCAAAGAAAATGTACCCAAACTTCGTGTCTTGGGTGGCTTTGTAATCTGTATCGGTGTATACCTCGTTTCGAGGGGAGAGTTTGGAGATTAATTGAAATATGGCCTTACATAAACAAAATCAACCAATAAATTCTTTTTTAGCAGCTTTTCTGTCTCTTTTGTTGCCTGGATTGGGCCAAGTCTATCTTAGAACACCAGCCAAAGGGTTTCTATATTTTTTGGGTGTGAGTTTGGGTGCTCTATTGGTTTATCTGAATTCCTTACCACTGACCAGTTGGCGAGATTTAATAAGATTTGACGAAGCTCACACGATAATAGAATCACAAAAAAGTGAAGAAGGTTTCAACATTGATCTAGATAAATTGAAGCAGACGGCCGAAAAAATTGAGCAGAAACCACACCAAGAACTATTTGAACACGAAGAGCAAAAACTAATGTATAAACCTAATTGGATAATTAAGATTACAGGTTTTTTGCAGGTAGTTTTGATTTGGGTTTGGTCTATATCTGATGGTTGGTCTGGAGAGCGAGGAACGAACATGACAGCCTTCAAGCGAAGACTTAAAGCTCAAGATGAACGCTATCACAAGGATGAAAAAGAACAATAAATGCAAAAGGTGAAAGCGAACCATAGGTTTTGACTTGACACAATCAGATAGCGTGTTATGATAGTAAGGGTATTCGGCAGCGCAGATTTTTGACTCACCAGTTATTTCGTACCTATCAATTTACTGAAGCTGAGCGCGAGCAAATGGATAACGATGGACACTTAGTTTATCCAGGCTTACTGACCAGTTCAGCGCAGGATAAATTAACCCAATCTCTAGAACATATTCACTCTTTAGATGTTATAGAGGGACATGAGCCTAATCGTTTTTCAGCTGAATATGATTCCTATCTGGAAGAAATTATAACGCACCCTCAAATGCTTGATTTAGTAGTGAAAGTCTTAGGTAAAGAAGTTCGTTATGACCACTGTGTTAGCCTCAACCGCCCTGGTGGAAATAGTGGCATCGGTTGGCATAGTCACGGCTACGCCGAAGATAATCCCAATTTGGGGTTTGTTCGCATTTTTTTTTACGTTAATGGGTTTAAGATGGATGATGGTGGACTGAAAGTTGTGCCTGGTAGTCACCTTTTTCGTGATGCGCGAATTCAGGCCCGGTCTGATGCAGATCTCAAAACTGGCTGGATGGTAAATAAACATCACCCAATAACTGGTCAGCCTTTATCTATTGATCAGCTATCGGTATTGCCAGGTACTGTGATCCTAGTTTGGACACATGCCGCACATGCCGTAACACCTAGACGAGAATCAAGTGGCACTCGTTGGACTGTGGTTTATGCTTACCGGAATCCAGGTAAACCATCTGGTGCTAGATGGATCAGCCCCGAATACGAAAAAAAACACCTCTTAGACTCTACCAGCCCGCTAAAAGATTTTATAACTTTATACTAAAATTTTGGACCTTCCTGATCAAAAAATTGCGCGTGTTTCCTTCAGCGAATACGCATCTTTACTGAAGCAGTATCTCCGGCCACTTAAATGGCACCTAGTTGGTTTGGCTCTCTTTATGGGGCTAAGCAATGTTCTGCCCTTACTCTCACCCCAAATTATTCGATTTTTCATAGATTCAGCTACTAACAACCTAGAGCAAAGTAAAGATGTCTTAGGCCCAATTTTAATTCCATTTTCAAAGATGTTAGGGCAAGATCCACTGATAATAGCAGCTTCTTTGTTTATTGCTGTTAGCATTTTGGGACAACTGGTTCGACTAGTCCATAATTACTTAGCCCAGGACGTAGCCTGGAAAACTACCAACCAAATGCGAGGTGATTTAGCCGAACATTGTCTCTCGCTGGATATGAGTTTTCACAATCAAAAAACGCCCGGTGAGATGGTCGAACGTGTGGATGGAGATACTAGTACTCTAGCCAGTTTTTTCTCNGCTCTTATACTACAAGTAGCAGGNGGNCTCCTCCGGCTAACACTTATCTTGTTGATCGTTTTAAGAGAAGACTGGAGAATCGGTGTNGCGATGATTACTTTTACCGTTGTGGCGATGTTCGTTTTTCATTTGACTCGTTCGGTCGCTGTACCAATCTATGCAGCAGAACGAGAAGGGTATGCAAAGATGTTTGGATTTATCGAGGAAAGGCTCAGCGGAATTGAAGATATCCGCACCAACGGTGGTGTGTCTTACACCATGAATCGATTTTTTCAAGTGGTGCAAGAGGTTTTTCAGCTAAATGTTCGTTCTGATGTAATTGGCGAATGCCTTCGCTCTCTAACTCGAGGGCTCTTCGCCTTGGGACAAACCCTAGCAATGGCTGTTTGCATTTGGCTTTTTATAAGGGGAANTTTTACTTTGGGGGCAGTTGTACTNATTCTCGATTATATGCGACAGCTTGAGTTTCCACTTTATATGATTAGTCAGCAAATTAACGAACTCCAAAGAGCTACTGCAGGTATGAAGCGAATCGAAGAGCTATTCCAAATCAAACCTAGTTTAATCAGTGGTTCTCAATCCCTGTCTCGTAATGTTTCTGACAATACAAGACCAGCAATTTCTTTTGAACAAGTTACTTTCCGCTACGTACCTGACGAAATTATTTTGGATAATATTTCATTTGAATTGGAACAAGGAAAAGTATTAGGTTTGCTGGGTCGAACTGGTAGTGGGAAAACGACTATTAGCAGGCTCTTATTTCGTCTGTATGATATTAACTCGGGGCAAATTCGGCTCTCGGGTAAACCTATTCAACAATTAGAACTTTCTGATCTGCGTCGACATATCGGTCTAGTGACCCAAAACGTGCAGTTATTTAATGCTACAGTTCGTCAAAACTTGACTCTATTCAATGACCAAATTGAAGACCATAAATTAATAGCAGTGATAGAAGAACTTGGTCTAACCGAGTGGTATAAATCATTACCTAACGGACTTGATTCAGTCTTGGCTGCTGGTGGTGGNGGTCTGTCAGCNGGTGAAGCCCAATTGTTGGCTTTCACCCGGATCTTCTTAAAAGACCCANCGATTGTCGTTTTAGACGAGCCATCTTCTCGGCTTGATCCAGCTACAGAAGCAAGAGTCGATTTTGCAGTTCAACGCCTGCTGGCTAATCGAACAGGTATTATAATAGCCCATCGATTGGGTACACTCCAGAGAGTTGATGATATTATGATCTTAGAAGATGGCCGTATTCACGAACATGGACAAAGACAAATATTAGCTAATGATCCAAACTCTCGTTTTTCGCAACTCCTAGCAACAGGATTAGAAACTGAAAATAGCCTTTTACCTTCGATAAATGAAACTCAAGGAGAAGTCTTGGCATGACCACGAGACAACTTTCTTGGCAACTATTCTTGTATCGACCGGGGTTATTTTTACTGACCGTTTTGCTTCGAGGTATTGATGACTTGGTTCCTTTTGTTACTGGTTTATTGATGAAGCAATTTTTCGATGCGTTATCAGAAAGTAGTGGAACAGGTTTGAATGCTTGGACTGTCGTTGTCTTCTATTGTGCTGTCCAATTAGGTAACCAAGGCATTTTAATCTCTTCTATGTTACCTTGGACTCGTTGGGCATTTTCGATTTTCACCTTATTACGTAAGAATTTGATACAGGCCGTTTTGGATATACCCAACCCACAACAGGTAGCTAGTTCTTCGGGGGAAGTAACAAATCGNATTCGAGATGATGCTCGTACGATTGTTTTTTACCTTGAGCAATACATCCATNTGTGGGGAAACATGATTTTTGTTGGCCTAGCTATCTACTGGATGGCAAAGATTGACCTNAAAATTATGTTAGCNACGGTACTGCCGGGTATTATGATCGTGACAATTGTCAACGTAACGCGGCGTTTTATTGGAAAGTATCGTCGAAGACAAAGAGAAGCAACAGAACGGTCAACCAATTTTATCAATGAGGTTTTTCAATCTATCTTGGCGATTAAAGTTAACAATGCTGAGCAAGATGTGATCGATGCGTATGCTGAATTGAACGAGGCACGACGAAAATCNACTATTATCGACAATATGTTTGATACNTTACTAAGGTCTATCAATATCAATATNGGCCAAGTCTTTACTGGGGTNATTCTGGTCTTGGTAGTAGAAAAGATGCGTTCATCATCCTTCTCAGTAGGTGATTTTTACCTCTTCATATCCTATGTTGGTTCTGTNGCACGAAGTGGTTCTTTGATTGGCTCANTGATAGCNCAACATAAACGAGCTGAGGTGTCCTTCGAACGAATGATCAATACCACTGACGAATTAACTCCAAGCAAATTAGTGGAGCACGGACCAATTTATCTCACAGGAGACTTACCAGTAATTTCTGTTTCCAAACCCAAGCCTTCAGATCGACTAGAATTGCTGAATATTCAAGGTCTAACCTATCAATACCCAAACACATCTAACGGAATTAGAGATGTAGACTTAGAGCTACCCACGGGATCCTTTACCGTAATTACAGGACAGATTGGTTCAGGCAAAAGCACACTGCTCAAAACATTGTTAGGAATGCTACCGACTCAGGCTGGCCAAATTAGTTGGAACCAAAAAGTAATAACTCAACCCAAAGATTTTTTCATACCACCACGATGTGCCTATACTCCTCAGAGTCCACGCCTATTTAGTGAATCTTTAAAAGATAACATATTGATGGGAATGCCCGATTCTCNTCCAGACATAGAAAGAGCGATCGAATTAGGTGTTATGGAAGAAGACTTGCCTACCCTACATAATGGACTGGATACAATCGTTGGTCCTAGAGGTGTAATCCTGTCTGGTGGGCAAATGCANCGTAGTGCAGCTGCTCGTATGTTCATGCGTCAAACGGAGCTTTATATATTTGATGACTTATCCTCGGCTTTAGATGTCGAAACAGAGCAAAAACTTTGGGAGCGACTCTTTGCTAATACCAAAAACAAAAATCAGCGGCCGGCTACTTGTTTGGTTGTTTCTCACAGACGACCAGCCTTGCGGCGGGCTGACCAAATTCTTGTGCTGAAAGATGGAAAAGCCGAAGCAATAGGTACNTTAGAAGATTTATTGCAATCTAGTTCTGAGATGCAGAAATTGTGGGCGGGTGATCTCAGTCACAAAACCAGCTGAATTCGTGTTTTTTGCTTTCCAATCTGAGTTTTGGTAAAACCAATGTAAGATTCTGACTCCGACCAATGCCAGAGAATTCATCGAAACTTAAACAACCTTCAGACTCCTTNTTATTAATGTCAGTTTGCATGATTGCTATTTGTGCAATCGTTTATGAACTGGTCATCGCAACTCTATCATCCTATTTACTCGGCAATAGTATTCACCAGTTCTCGATTACAGTCGGTCTTTTCATGAGTTCCATGGGCTTTGGGTCTTTCCTATCTAAGTACTTTAACCGTTCGTTAATTACACGGTTTATTCAAATTGAAATCTTGATAGGTTTAATAGGTGGAATTTCGACTATATCTTTGTTTATGGCTTATCTCGNATTCGAGTCAGTAGAAGCCTATTTGATAGTAATGGTCATAANTAGCATTACGATTGGCGGAATGGTAGGGTTAGAAATTCCTATTCTAATGCGAATTATTGAACAAAAAGACAACTTAAGAGTAACCGTAGCTAATGTACTAGCTTTTGACTATGGGGGATCTCTAATCGGCTCAATTGCTTTTCCCCTTATTCTCTTAAAATATACAGGGATTATTCAAACTAACTTCATTGTAGCGTTACTGAATATCTTGGTTGCAATGGTGACGCTGATAAGCTATCGGTCAGAGGTTGAGAGATTATTATTATGGGGGTCAATGTTAGCCTTAATTGGTATTGGTTTATTCGTAGCGGCTTACCTATCGCCTCAAATTGAAATGTGGTTAGAAGATCAGTTGTACCGAGATACTATCATTCTATCTAAACAAAGCCCTTACCAAAAAATCGTTTTAACGAAACCAGCCATTAACTCATCGGAACACCAGAAAGCCAAAATAGGAGAGCCTCGATACCTTGAGCCAAAGCCAACAAAAATCTCTGTGAAAAAACGACGAAATGACGTAAGGTTATTTATTGATGGGAACCTTCAATTTAGCTCGGTCGACGAGTATCGATACCACGAGGCATTAGTCCATCCTGCTATGAGTTTAGCTAGAAACCAAAAACGGATTTTAATTTTAGGTGGTGGAGATGGATTAGCTTTGCGAGAAGTATTGAAGTATCAATCAGTTGAGCACGTGACGTTAATCGATATTGATCCCGAAATCACCGAATTATGTGCTACACACCCAGAAATCGTTAGTCTTAACCAAGGTTCTTTGTCCGATAAAAGAGTGAAGATATTGAATCAAGATGCTTATCAATATGTTGAGCAGTTGGCATTCGACCGATCCTATGATGTAGCAATTATTGATTTGCCTGATCCAAACTATGCTTCTTTGTCAAAATTATACAGCATGACCTTTTATGTTTTGTTAGAGAAAAAATTGACTGACGGTGGGATTCTGGTCAGCCAAAGCACTTCGCCCTTTTTCTCTCGGTATGCTTTTTGGTGTATTAACAACACAATGCAGAAAGCAAATCTGCATACCTATGCTTACCATGTAGACGTTCCATCGATGGGAGACTGGGGATTTAACTTGTCCGCAAAATACCCGCTAGTCATCGGAGATATTTCTTTAACCGTACCAACCGAATTTTTAACTCCTACTATTACATTATCTATGTTCCAATTCGGCAAGGATATCAGTCCAGTTAACACAAAACCCAACACCCTGACTCGACCAATTTTACAGTACTATTATCACGACCAAAAGTGGCGACACTATTGATTTCGCCATTATCCCGAAATAAGAATGTATCTTCAAAAAACGAGCAAAGAAAGATTATGATTAGGTTTATAATAATTAGAACACTTGATTGATCAGAAATAGGTATTCTTATGCAACATTCAAGAAAAGAATGAAGGCTCAAAAAGCAACACGTAAAGTGATAGCCTAGATACAGCCCATTCAGGTCAAAAATCTGAGGATTTTAGTAGATCCTCTATTTCTGCTTCCAAGTCGGACCATGCTGACTTTAACTCTTCCAGTTTCGGTTTTACCACAGCCCGTTTCTTTTCTTTGATGTCTTTTTCAATTTGATAGGCAAGACCGGATAAAATACTTGCCCCTAACATTGTGGAGGAGCCACCTATAGAGTGAGCATGAATTCCAGCTAATTCGTCGTCCTTTTTGAACCACGCTGTTTGTAGCTTCTGGATCTCCTGAGGAATATGACTGACATAGGTTTCCAACATATCGACTATGAACGTTGGATTCCCAACACAATATCCCTTGATCAAGCTAAGGTCAATTAAATTAGATTTGGTAACTAATGGTCTGACTGATAAATTCTCATTTTCTCCTGAGGTTACTGATTGTTTATCCTTATCGTACAGCCATCGGTTGAGAGTTAAAATCAGTTCTTCCTCATGAAATGGCTTAGGCAAATAATCGTCCATACCAGCAGCCAAGCATTCCTGACGAGCATCATCCAAAATACTAGCTGTCATAGCAATAATTGGCACCCTATTTTTTTTATCTAGTTCCCGGATTTTCTGGGTAGCTTCTAGGCCGTTCATAACCGGCATACGACAATCCATTAAGATTAAATCATAATCGAATTGCTTTACCATTTCAACTGCTACTTCTCCGTTTGAAGCCGTATCAACTGTAATCTGCATCAATGATAAATACTCTAGAGCAACTTTCTGATTGGTAAAATTATCTTCGACTAAAAGTATACTTTTCCCCTCAAATTTTGGAAGTTCAGCTAATTGACTCTGGTGGATCTCATTAATTTGGCTACATTCGCCTATGATAAAAGGAATTGTAAACCAAAAAATTGATCCCTCTTTTTGTATACTCTCCAATCCGATTTCACCATTCATCATATCAACCAATTGCTTGCAAATTGTCAACCCTAAACCTGTGCCACTATTCTGGCGTGTCAGTCCGGTATCGACTTGAAAAAAGCTATCAAACAATTGATTCTGATTGTTTTCGGAAATACCAATACCTGTGTCGTGTACTTCAAACCTAATCATCCTTACGTCATTGGCGTTTGTACTTAGTGAGCTCTGCTGAATCAGTAATCTTACACTTCCTTTCCAAGTAAACTTAACTGCATTACCGACTAAATTTAATAAAATTTGTCGAATACGCATCGGGTCTCCTTTTAAGTAACGTGGTACATTCTGACTTATGTCAATGGTCAATTGAATCAACTTCTCTTCTGCTTGTGGTTGAATCAATCGAATAATTTCTTCAGTTAGTCGATATAGATCGAAGTTGACTACCTCTAAGTTCAATTTCCCAGCTTCAACTTTAGAAAAATCCAGAATATCATCAATAATGGTGAGTAAACCATTAGCAGCTCCTTGTATCGTATCAGCATAATCTCTTTGGCGAGACGATAAGTCCATTCGTCTTAATAAACGGGTCATACCAGTAATTGTATTTATTGGTGTTCGAATTTCGTGACTCATATTAGCTAAAAACTGACTTTTTGCTTGGGTTGCTACTTCTGCTGATTCTTTAGCTTGGAATAGTTCTTTGGTTCTTTTCTGAACACGCTCTTCCAACTGGGCGCGGTAAGCTAATAAGGTGTCATTTTGTTGGTCTCGCTCCGCTAACAAGGATCGAATATCATGATGCATAAGCTGTAATGCATTGAAGAGATCTTTGAACGGACTATTATTTGGTAGATCAGGTTGCTCAAAGATATAATCTTCATCCCACGAAATTTGACCCATAGCAAAAAAGAGATGTGCTAAATGGTGCCGATTAAGTTCGAGTTGGCGCGTTAAGTCTTGTACTTGACAAACGAGAGTCTGTTTTGTGGCTGAATGAAAATTTAGTCTTATTTGGTCCGAGGACTTTTGATCAAATAACTTGGTGGATGAAGTTATCTGGTTAGCTTGTTCTACCCCTAACTCTTGTTGCCAGTTTGGTTGGTAAGCGCCATCCAATTCTAAAGAGGAGGCTACATTTGGTATTTGTTTAGAATACTTACGCAAGTGAGAGAGGGCAGAGGCTTGAGATGTATGAAAACTAACCTGTAAATTCGGTTGAAAAGAGGCCACTAATCTAGCAAAAACACGCGCCATAAATGGAGCATTGACCAATGCTACCGCTCCATAATTTTGATCAAGCCACTCACCGTGTTTCTTCATCCCAACCTTTCGGGATTTTGAGCTAACCCCTTTCCAACCTGTCATGTCATAGATAAAATGGCAATCTTGATCTGGATAGTATAAATTCATTTGACCTAATAATCGTTCAAACTGTTCTAAATAGGGGGCATCAGCGTCCTGATTGTGTGCAGCCCCTGAAGAATAGTGGCGAAAAATAAAACCTTCAATGTGTTCTATACCAAAACAATGGCTTCCATCAGGCATTTCAAAGTGTAATTCACCGTTTCTTATACCAATACTAGCCAGAAATGAATCTTGGTCAAGCTGTTGTTTCTGAGATGATTCATGTGTAAGTTTTGTTCGATCAGTAGCACTTCTGTCTGGTGAGCAATCGAATTCAAATTGCAATGTGGTGTCTTTAAAGTAGCAAAGAGCTTCTTGCTCACTGTTGTGAAAGCTAAAATTTAAGCCAGGACAAGCTATGGTTAGAAGTCGAGTGCTCAATCTTGTCAATAGTGGAGCATTGATAATCGCTACAGAACCGTAGTTACGATTTAGCCACTGGCGGTGTCTTCTGAGATCGAATTTATACGGGGTGGTAAAAGCTCCGTTCCAATTGGTTAGATCCAAGACGAAGTGACACTTTTGCTTTGGGTATTGCTGTTCAAGTATCGATAGTAATTTTTCAATAATCAGAGAGTGAGGGTGGACACTAGCAATATTATGAGTACCTTCGAAACAATGTCTGAAAATTAGGCCATCAATATGTTCAACCCAACAAGCGAAATTACCATCTTCGCTTTTAAAAAAGACGTCTGAACGTTTTAAGCCAACACGCTCTAAAAATGGACTTAGCTCTGGGGGACTGCTCATTTTTCGAAAGTCTGCTTAGTTACGACTGGCTAATTGGTCAATTTCGGATAATTTGAACTGAACACTGACGATGAAAGGTGATTCATCTGCTATCCAATACCCGTACGTCATAGAAACTACTGTGTCGTCTGGCAGAACTATCACTCCAGGGTAACAGCAGTCGTCCCCTTTATTATTTTTCATCAACCGTACTCGATATTGTCCTTCACTACCATCAGCAATATTTTGATAATTGCCGATCCAAGCGACCCAGTCCCCTCTAGTTGGGCTTTGACGAGTCGTATCGCGAAATACCACCACTAAACGCCCATCTGACGTGTAACGACAAGTATGCCGATCGCCAGTTAAAGAAGCAGGAAGTTCAACTGGTGTAGACCAANTTTGACCTTCGTCATCAGAAAATGTAACAAACGAATTAAATTGACGGCTATTTTCTCTTAATAGCATTGCTAGCTGATTGCCATTTGGGGATCGAACTAACCCTGGTTCGCAGAGGTGTGCAGATGAATGGTGTGCAACTACTGTTGGTTGTGACCAAGTTAAAGCGCCGTCGACTGAAATCGTTTGAAAAACTTCGAAATAAGGATAGGACTTTTTGTTTGTCGGATTGAGGAACCGTCCATCGTCATGAAAAAAAGCCATGTAATTTCCGTTTTTAAGGCGGATGACATCACTCATTGCCACAATACCACCGTATTTGCCAATCGGTTCTAGTTGACTCCAACTTAAACCGTCATCTTCGGATATTGCCATTCGAATCGGATAGAGACCAGAAAACATAATGATTCTCTCAACGCCCCGATTATCCGTTACACGATGCAAGGTTGGAACCTCCTTAGAGGTTTTCCAATTTTCTGGTACTTTCAGCCTATCTGTCCATGTTATTCCACCATCAAAGCTTTTTTTCATCACGATAGCCCCTCCTCCATGGCCTTTGGGGTAAACTCCAATGATATAGTTTGCCGGTCCGCTAGTAAAATGGTAGACACATAGCCTAAATATTGACCGTTCTCGCGGTCCACAATAGTTTGTCGATGAATCTGGCCAGCTAAGTCTATTGTAGGTAGAGTATAGCTAGCTGTTACCTCGGGACGATTGTTAATTTGTGGAGAAATTTCTTTTGGCACTACACCAGAGTCCTTTTTCTCTATAGAAAAAGTTCTAAAAGATCAGAGCCCATCATACCATGATCAATTAATCTAGCCAATAAGTAGGCCTATGAAGTCCCACCCTGAAAATTTTTGTTACTTTAAGGAGGAGAACAAGATTAAGTTAGACATGTCATCATATTTTACATGAAGACGGTTGCTCGAAAATTAGATAATTCGCTTTGATAATGAGACAAAACGTAAATGGTTTTAATATACCATTGGCGTTTTGTCTCATTTTGAATAGTATCTCGACCTAATTCAAGGTGCGGATCGTCTCTTTGGTTTGGCCTGTCAGATTACTTGAAGTGGCATTATTTCATACCATTCGAATCAGTTTTTAACACGTCAGGCAGTGAAGTGGTAAAACTCCATCTCCGAACTTAGTAATCCCAAGAAACTATACTTAATCTAAACCTATGGATAGGGAGATACGCCTACTACACTTTTAGGAAATCGAATTAATCAAACAAATGACGATGGGTTTTAATCAGGTTGTCTTGAGGACGATAACCAAGAATTTCCACAGCTGGCCTAATATCCATAAAACCGACTTGATAACCATCCGTATTACCCGAGGTTCCATAGGTAACCAGGTATTTTACAGGTCCGTCGTAATCAACAGCTAGAGTAAACAACTGGACACAATCACGGGGCGTCAATAGAGTTGAGCAATGCCGGATGTTCTTTGGCTGACTAGTACCATTAAAACTACCGATTCGAAGGCTCGTAAACTGTATTTGGTATGCATCAACTAGATAGCGGCCAGCTAACTCCGCCATACCCTTCATTGCACCATACCAACCGTCAGGTCGAAATTGATCAGTAGTAGAGACAACAGGTGGAACTCCAGTCCAACTGCCATCTGATGGTTGTGCCAATTTTTCGTTCCAACCAGTAACGTGATTGGTACTTGCATAAATTATCTTACTTATTCCTGCTTGTCTAGCAGTCTCAAACAATAACATAGAAGCGGTAATATCTGTCATTTGAGCTGGATCTTTTAGAATATCTTGGTAACGAATATTGGCTAAGTGAACCAAAACGTCTTGGTTCTGACAAACTATCTTCATCTGGTCAGCCTGCCGAATATCCGCTTGTATAATTTCCGAGTCGATTTTGTTTAAATCCAACAATGTTAGGTCGTACCGACCTTCACTTGCCCAAGCTGAGCGGAGAGTAGAACCAATCCTACCAGCAGCACCCGTTATCAAAATTTTTGGCTTTGCAGGCGATGTTGTTTTTTTCAGGCTCATCTTTGCTCTAATGACCGTAGGAAAAAACGGCATCCTCACAAGTAATGAATTCTATCAAAGCCGGTCTCTGCTCTTGTTCCATGATTTCACATGCTTGCTGAATCGAAGGAATGATATTCTCCGGTTTCTCTACCCTTTGACTGTAAGCACCTAAACCTTCAGCTATTTTAGTGTAATCGCCGGTTAAAAATTTAGTCCCATAATGCTCAGTTGCAACTGGCATATGCTTTTCGTATCCGCCAAGTGCTGAATTATTGAGAACAATGGTTAAAATTGGTATTTTTTCGCGAACCGCAGTTTCCAGATCTAGGCCTGACATACCGAAAGCTGCATCACCCATTACATTAATTGCTAGACGATCAGGTGCTGCTAGTTTGGCTCCCATCATCAGACCGAGGGAATAACCTAACTGTGTAGATTTTCCCCAACCAATATAACCATTCGGGATCAGTGTCTCGTAAAAGGGAACCATTTGGTCTCGTGGATTGCCAGAATCATGTGTCACAATCGCATTGGTTCGATCAATTGCCTTCTGTAAATCCCAGACAACGCGATATGGGTTGATCGGAATTTCATTTGAAGTTAATCTAGGCATCCATTCCGAGAGCCAATCAGCTTTGACTTCGGCGATCTCTTTTAGTAGGTTAGCATTTTCAGTTCGACCATCTACACCGATTCTAGACGCAATCTCATCAATCAGTTGATCGGTCACCAATCGGGCATCACCGAGTAACGCAACTGTCGCCACACAATCTTTATTAATATCAGTTTCGGAAGCTGTATTGTGAATAATTGGTACACTGGATGGTACTTGTGGAGCAAAGGTATTCTTGGACATACTAGACCCAATACCTAATATCAAGTCAGCTTTCGATAGAAAGTGTTTGACCACTCCAGAACCAGTCAGACCGCTAGCACCAACCGATAGCGGATGGTTTTCAGGGAACGCACCCTTCCCACCCATGGTAGTCATCACCGGAATTTGAAGCATTTCAGCCAATCTGATTAAACTAGGCGAAGCCTCAGCGAATAAAGAACCTTGACCGATAAATAGTATCGGTTTTTTTGCCATTAGTAGCGAATCTACGGCATCCCTGACATTAACAGGATCAGCTATAGATTTAATCGGTTTTGGTGGAGTATAGACATAATCAGAAACTTCCTCTTCGCCAACATCGGTTGGTATTTCGATCATAACCGGGGCTGGGTGGCCCGATCGTAACAAGCTATACGCTCTTCTTAGCATGTTAGGTAAGCGATCAGCGAAGTTAGCTTGAGCTACCCACTTAGTGACATGAGCGTAGTTTTTGACTGATGAAAAATGAGTGGGAATGTCACCTGACCTTCGGCTTACGCCACCTGGCAACATCAGAATCGGAATTGAGTCAGCGAATGCTTGTGCTACACCTGCAAAAGCATTTTCGCTTCCAGGACCAGACTGAACAACAGCTACACCAATCTGATTTCCATTAGAAATACGGCTAAATCCATCAGCCATGTTGACTAATGTTCGTTCAGCACGCGTCATAATTGGTCGAATACCGACTTTGGCCGCCGAGTCTATGAGTTTATTAGCTGGGAAGCAAAAAAGATAATCTACTTTTTCCTCCTTGAGAATATGCGCAACAACATCGACACCTTTCATGACTACCCTCTACTCAACCAGATACATCTGGATCAATTTTCACCTAATTATTAGTTTCTTCATTATATCACAGTCGGTAATATTGACAAACGGCTTTTGTGATTCATTGGTTAGTGCTGGGAACTTGACACCACTGGCTGCCAGTGTTATGATGCCGGTGGAAGAGGGCTAACGGATATGGAAAATCAAAATATTAGCAAGCGATCAGAGAAGAAGCGATCGTTGCTTGCACTAGATATTGGAGACGTCCGTATAGGCACCGCAATCAGCCAAAATCAGATTATAGCAACCCCATTGTGCACCATCCAACGTCGAACAACTTCAGCTGATATATCAGCTATTGTGGAACTAATCGACGAATATGAGCCAATCCAAATTGTGGTGGGTTTACCTTTAACATGGGATGATCAAATAAGCATTCAAGCCCAAAAAATCAAGGATTTTTCAAGTCTACTGGCCACGGAAGCACAGGCCGAAATCGTGTTTTGGGACGAGCGTCGTACAACAATTCAAGCTCAAGGAATAATGATAACTAATAAAACCAGGCGTAAAAGAAAGAAGCAGAAAGTCGATCAAATAGCCGCCTCACTAATTTTGGAAGACTACCTACAACACTTACAAATGAATGGAGCCAACTAAGTTTAACCAGTTGATTAAAGATTGGTTTGGCTCTGACCAATTGAATTGGCGCAGAATTGTGAGCCATAATTGGAAGGTTGCAGGCACATTATTTTGTCTGGTGCTGCTGGGCATTACTGCTTTTTATCTTTACAATATTCTTCCCGTTCAGAAAGAATATCAACCTGTACTTGTCGAGATACCAAAAGGTTCTACATCTCGGATCATTTGCCAAAAACTGTTAGATTCGGGTGTCATTCGTAGTTCAATCCTGTTCAAATTCTATGTTCATTGGCGAGGTACTGGCACTCAACTAAAAGCTGGTAGGTACAAATTCGATCGATCGATGAAGTTAGGAGAGATTATCGATCAGCTGGAAAAAGGGCAGGTAGTATTGCGCCAGTTAGTAATACCAGAAGGCTTGACAGTTAAGCAGATTGCTCAGTTATGGGAAAGGTCAGAGTTCGGTTCTGCTGATGATTTTTTGCAAGAAGCCAACCGTATTCACTCGCGACAAACCTACAACTTATCCGGAGATTCATTAGAAGGTTATCTGTTTCCCGAAACCTATTGGCTAGCCGATGGAAGTTCAGCAGCCACGATAATCGAAACCATGCTAGAATTTTTTCTTGAACGATGGTCTCCAGAAATGACAAAAAAAGCAGAAAGATTGGGAATGTCCCTAGTAGAAATCATAACATTGGCCTCAATTATCGAAAAAGAAGCTCAGGTTGATAACGAGCGGGAGATTATTTCCAGTGTTTATCATAACCGATTAAGGAAGGGTTGGAAATTAGACGCTGACCCGACCGTNCTATACGGTTTGGGNAACCCATCTCGCTCACTAACTCGGTTGGATCTTAGTACTGACACTCCATACAATACCTATCTTAGAAGAGGCTTGCCTTTGGGGCCGATCTGTAATCCAGGCCACGCATCGATCATGGCTGCACTACAGCCAGCACAGACGGACTTTTTTTATTTTGTCGCAGCAGGTGANGGTAGCCATAATTTTTCTCAGACTTTAGCTCAACACCAACGAATGGTACGTCGCTACCGAAGAATGATCCGATAACTAGCGTTGGTGAGAATACCTTGGCACAGCAAAATCGACGATTGGACAAACTCAATCAAAATGGAGCATAGTTTGCAACAGACAATTAAAGACGAAATAACCATTAGTGGTAACGGCCTCATGCGAGGTTTGGCCGTCAATCTNAAAATATGTCCAGCACCAGTCAACCACGGAATAGTCTTTCAAAGACTCGACNTAGANAATCAGTCGGTTGTCGTTTGCGCTGAAAACGCGGTGGATGACCTTCCACGTTGCACGAGTATTGGTGATGAATCCGTTACTATTAATAGTGTAGAGCATATCTTATCAGCTCTAGCCGGTATGAATATTGATAATGCTCTATTGCAACTTGATGCTCCAGAGCCCCCCGCACTGGATGGTAGTGCNTCGGCGTATGCAATTCAGATTGCCCAAGCCGGAGTACTGAAACAAAATATACCTCGATCGGTTGTCAAGATTAATTCTCCGCTTGCTATTGACCAAGGGGACAAGCAGTTGATGTTACTACCTGCTGATAACTTCCGTGTCACATTTGTCTACGATCACCCAAAGATCCANACCCAAATTGCGACATTTGATATCACACCAGAACTTTATTTGGAACAGCTGGCACCAGCTAGAAGTTTTTGCTTGTCTAGCGAAATCGAGGCGTTATTACAGTTGGGTATTGGCCAAGGGGCAAACGAGAGTAATGTAGTTGTAGTAAAAGAAGATGGTGTGCCAAAGTGTGAGTTACGTTTTTCTGATGAGTTTGTCCGGCATAAGATTCTGGATTTGATCGGCGATTTATCGGTGATCGGCCAACCATTACAAGCTCATGTTATCGCAGTTAAATCAGGCCATCAGTTACATGCTGANTTGGTCAAATTATTAGATGATCAAGGCTTGATTAATAAAGAGAAACCTGTGGAAGCGAAGGAGATTTATCAACAACTACCACACCGATTCCCAATGTGTATGGTAGATAGAGTTCTAAGCTTCCAAACAGGTAAATCGGCTATTGGTATTAAGAATCTCTCTTATAATGAACAGTTTTTTCAAGGACATTTCCCACAAGAACCAGTTATGCCTGGAGTGCTACAGATGGAGGCCTTAGCTCAACTGGGTGCTTGGCTAGTCTTGCAAGAGACAAGCACCGAAAACCAGATTGGTTTTTTTGCCTCCATTGACGAGGCAAAATTTCGCCGCCCGGTTCTTCCTGGTGATCAGTTGAAACTAGAAGTAGAAGTTGTTCGTAAACGCCGGAACTTTGTGAAACTCGCAGGTAAAGCCTACGTAGGGGACTCTCTCGCTAGTGAAGGTATCTTGTCAATTATGATTGGCTCACCACCCGAATAAAAAATTAAGTGAATATCACCTGAAGAAAAAAGACTTAACTTACGACTAAGGGTAGGTAATGACAAAAATTCACCCGACCGCCATTGTTTCTCCAAAAGCTGAGCTCGATAGTTGTGTTGAGNTTGGACCATTTTCTATTATAGAATCGAATGTACAAGTTGGTCGCCAGACGATCATTGGACCACACGTTCAGGTCTGTCAATATACCCATATTGGTGAAGAGTGTCAGATTTTTTTTGGTTGTACGCTGGGTAATCCCTCTAAAGACCTGAAATCTCAAAATGAGCGTAGTTATACCTTGATCGGTAATCGTAATACACTGCGTGAGTACGTATCGGTTTCACGCGCTACTAGTGAAAATTCGGCTACAGTTATTGGGGACGATAATTTGNTGATGAACTGGGTCAACATTGCCCATGATGCATCGGTTGGAAATCGAACTATCATGGCTAATTTTGCTACTTTAGGAGGACANGTTGTANTAGAGGATCAGGTTCGGTTGGGGGCACACGCNGCTATTCATCCTTTTGTACGAATTGGCAAATGTGCTATGGCTGGTGCTTGCTCCAAATTCGTTAAAGACATACCTCCATTTACTGTCGCGGATGGACATCCAGCTCGTATACGAGGATTGAATTTGATAGGCCGTCAGACGGCTAGTAATCATCCGATGGCGGAAATATCTCCCGACACTATTAGCTTACTGAAAAAAGTTTTTCCTCTGTTGTTCCGATCTCAAAATTCGCTATCACAGGCCATAGACAAAGTTAAAGAAGACTGTCCCCCCAATGATGAAGTTAACTACCTGCTAAATTTCCTTCAGTCATCTGATAGGGGTATTGCGCTTTAATTTTGTCAGAACCGTGAAAAAATTGTGTACGAAATCGGGTTGATTCTGGACAGTTAGCTNCCATGGNCACTCAATGCCANCAAACAACGAATAGTCCTTTCGGTATTGTTGCTGGGGATGGTGAACTCCCTTTTTTATTGGCTGAGTCAGTACTCAAACATTTTCCTAAACGACCCATCGTGTTCATCCCAATCACTAAATCTTCAGCTCGCTTAGCCCAACAGAGGTTACCTACAACAATCTCCATTTTTCCTCTTGGGGTAGGTCAGGTCGAAAAAGTCACAAAAACATTTCAAAAGCAAAATGTAAAAGAAATTTCAATTATCGGGAAAGTAGAAAAAAATAGATTATTGAAACCACTGCACTTTGATACGACAGCTTTGAAAATTCTTGCTCGTAGCCGGCATGGTGGAGATCAATCAATTTTAGCTAGTGTTCTCAATCATTTTGAAGCAGAAGATATTCGAGTATTACCTCAAATACAATATCTAGGTGATTTCTTTCCAACAGCTGGTGTTTTGACAAAAAAACAACCTACNCAATTAGAATGGCTAGACATCAACTATGGTTTGTCCCTTGCTCGATCAGTAGCTGATTTAGATATTGGTCAAACAGTAGTAGTAAAAAATAGGATGGTATTAGCTGTTGAAGCAATCGAAGGAACAGACTCTGCTATTCGTCGGGCTGGTGATTTAGCAGGTAAGGGATTCACAGTAATCAAAACTGCGGCNACAAACCACGATTTTCGGATAGATACTCCAACTNTTGGACGACAAACATTGGAAATCATGAAAACATCAGGAGCAAAGGTTTTGGCTATTGAAGCCAAACGCGTTTTACTAATTCGACCATCAGAACTGGTTGAATTAGCTGACGAATATCGTATCCGAATTATTGTAGCCGAACAGNCATCAAAAAAAGTCAATGACAGAAAAANCTAGCTGTNTTCAGCTGTTGAATTTGTACTATTATGCAACGATTTATTTTGCTATCAGCTTTTTACCCNCTAGANTAATTGCTGAAACTAATTTCCCTCAACTTCCCTCTGATCCCGTACAAATTTTGAATATGCCAAGCGGTACACCAATAACGGATTTAGCATTTTCACACGACTGCGCTTATTTGTTAATTGCAACGGGATACCAAATTAGTCTTTGGGAAGAAGCCAATGTTAGCCAAAATGATATAGATAACCCTCTACCACCTGACTCCATAAATAATTCGAAATGGTCAATTAGTTGGTCAACTCAAGATAATAATGAAGATTTAATAACTGCCGTCGTAGCAAGCCCTGATTCTGCAGCTGTAGCGTATGGTACTTACAATGGCCAAGTTCAAATTTTAGACCAANAGAGCGGGATTATAGANCGTACTTTAGTTGCTTTTGAGCCATCGACGGACGAAAAAGAAACAGATTTTGAGGATGGTGAAGATGATTTTTCTACAACTTCACCTAGGGGAGAATGGGTAACTGCTCTCGCCTTCTGTCCTGATCAACCTATCTTACTAGCTATTGCTACCCTAAATGGAAATATCTTTCTTTGGAATATTATTACGGGAAAATTGGTTTATGCTTTACGAGGGCATACCGATAATGTCACCGCACTAGATTTTTCTCAAAATGGAGAACAGTTGGTATCTGGCTCNTGGGATGGTACCGTCCGATTCTGGGACTTAACTAATGGGCAATTAGANAAAACGTTATTAGCGAGCCAAGAGAAGATTGGTTCAATATCATTAGCAGGTAACNTCNTAATCGCTTCTGGAGTCGGACAANCCATATCGAGTTGGGATTTATCNAAAGTATCACCAACTAANAACCAATTCTCTAGCCGNGGTGGGAATCTGTCTTTTGGCCCCAACGAAGCTTTTTTCTTGTGTCAGACTTCAGACAAGATTTACGTCTGGTCGATGGAAGGGAAAATATTTCGACGGTTTGGAGCCACACGAAGACTGGGCTTATCCGACCTATACTGTTCATTCTCTCTCAGATTTAGCCAGCAAGATGATTTGTTTTATGTGGCGACTGGAACGACAAATGGACAGGTCCTAATCTGGGATATGCGACAGGTAGTTGAACCTGCCGCATTCGAATAGGAGGCTTGCCAAAGGACAAACTAAGAAGTACCAAGAGCGTCGGTAATTTGAGTTGGGCTGGGGAACTCCTTAGTAGAAAGTTTCGAGTATAGAAGTTCACCATCACGTGAAACCTCAAAACATCCACCACCCCCAGGAACCAATGTAAGAGAAGCTATTTGTGTTTTATAATGGCCGAGTAATTTGTCCGCCAAACTGACGGCACGTGGCAAATAATTTCAAGCTGTACAGTATTCGATCCTTAGATCCATTCGTCTACCCTCATATCGAATTAATTATTAGTATAACTCTAAACTCATTCAACCGAATCAGATTCCACCCAAGTTTCGTTAGTTGAGCAAGAGTTTTTTCTAAAAGAATACGTCTTTACACCGAATCCTTTTCTGATGTATTTTTTCCAGTAACTATCTGGTTTTTCACATCGGTATGCTAATACTAACTTATTCTTATCGTGTCTGCAATGATGTCTTAAACTTCATTCAAAATCATTTCTTCTGTACTTTCTACATATTTTCTACATGTGCAATTTCAAAAACACTACGTAATCAACGTAATAACTCAATTTTATATTGGACTTATACTGCGTTTTGAAAGTATTTCTCGGTTA
>PAYP01000025.1 GCA_002714785.1 Candidatus Poribacteria bacterium
GTCATTATCACCTGGTGGTTTCGAAATAACCTGATCATGCCAAAGTCGGACTTGGGAGGTGTTAAGCAAAGCACACAAAACTCCTGAAATAGTTGGGTGATGAAGTAGGCGTTCATATGCGGGTTCACGTTTCCACATATTTAAAAATTGTGTGATCACTCGTCCACTAGGGTTCTGGCTCCTTAAATCGTGTCCGAACTCAAACTCTGGCTCAGAATCATCCCCACCATTCAATTCGATTTGAATTACCCGATCCAGTCCATCTCTTAGTTCTTGGACCTCACCCATATTCAGAACAGGGCCGTATTTTAAATATCCATTCTGTTGGAAAAATTGAACTTGTTGTTGTTCAATCATAATACTAACTCAGCCTCTCAAGTTGTTTGGTGTTTGATAATGAGCTTATCCCTGACTAGACGCTATAACCATTAATTCTACAACATAACAAGAATTTGGAGAAGTGTAAATTCAATCACAATAATTCAGTTCTGTGCTTATATTTCTAGGACTCCGATGTCTTTTTCGGATTTCCATCTTGGATATTATTCAGTGTCGGCGTGAAAAGGGTAAAAATGCCCCAAAATGTTAGGATCATTGTCTTCCTAAGCAGAGATTAGAAGTCAGCTATGATTAACCAGTTTGAGGCATAATTTTAATTCATTGTTGAAGTAGTCCAAGTGTGTTGTAGATAGGATTAAATATGAGAGATAAAGTAACATGCCTAAGAGACGAAAATATCAACAGTGAGGGAATGATTCTGATGTATAATCTGATAAAGATCGGCGTTGGAAGCAAGAAAGTTACCTAACAGTTGATGTTGATCCCGACAAAGTTGAAGAGCTTATAGTTTAAGTTATTGGTAATCAAGATCAGAGTTGGTAGATGCAGTAGCCGCAGAGAGTTTGTCGATTTTCCAACCCATACTGCTAAGAAGAAGTTTATTTAACGGGGTTTCTATCAATAATGAGAGTGCTAATGAAGATAGTTTATTAAGATTAAATTGTAAAAAATTTTGCCAATGTTTAACCTTCTAGAGAACTCGATTTTTCAACGATTCCATTTTTAATCGATATTTTTTTAGCTGTTGATCTTTTTTCAGGATTTATTAGGTCTTCTAAGTGCTTCTTTGTCGACAAAAATTCAGATGATAAGAACTGATCGGGTTTTCTTGGTCTTGACACAGGAATTTCCACGATCTCTTGCAGTTGGTTGGAGCTAGAGCCAAGCACAAAAATTCGGTCTGCTAAGTATATTGCTTCTTCGAGATCGTGTGTGATAAAGATAATAGTAATGTCAAGACTTTCCCATATTTGAAGCAAATAAGATTGCATTTGGGCTCTAGTTTGTGCATCTAGTGCTCCGAATGGTTCGTCCATTAGCAAAATTCGAGGTCGTGTAGCTAGGGCTCTAGCAATAGCTACACGTTGTTTCATCCCCCCAGATAACTGATGAGGGTAAAGATCAGAGAATTCACTTAGACCAACTAATTCTAGCCAGTCCATTGCCTTAGTATTGGCTTCCTGGCGATCAGTTTTTGACATTATCAGTCCGAACATAATGTTCTTTTTTATAGTCAGCCAAGGAAACAATGTGTAGTTCTGAAATACCATTCCCCGATCTGAACTAGGTGAGTCAATGGGTTTAGAATCTAGAAGGATACTTCCAGATGTTTGTTTTTCTAAACCAGCAATGATTCTAATGAGCGTCGACTTTCCACACCCAGAGGGGCCAATCACACATATGAATTCTCTTTGATGAACGGAAAATGAGATATTACCTAGAGCTACTATTTCCCCCTCCCGATCTTGAAATTTTTTTTTCAGTGAGTCGACTTTTAATAAAATGGGTCGTTTTTTGATATCCTCAAGCCTTTTGCGAACGGTCTCAGACTGGAGCTTATACTGGCGTGATTCGATGTGATCTAAAGTCATTATTCTCTTTCTTCCCAGATAAATATGTGCCTACCAATCAATCCTAATATTTGATCTGTTAAAAAACCTATTAGCCCAATAATAATAATTCCAGCAAAAACCTTGTCATAGTTTCTATACTTAGCTTGTTGTGTGATAAAAAGGCTGATACCTGATTTTGCACCAATGATTTCAGCTACAATTAAGTAGGTCCAAGCCCAACCGAGTAATATGCGCATATCTCGATACAAGTCTGGTAGAGTGCCAGGAACTATGACATTGGTAAGAAGTGCAAACCGATTCGCCCCTAGAGTTTGTGCTGTTTCTATTAATGTATGATCAAACTGACGTGTTGTGTTGGCAATAACTAGCACTTGTTGGAAGAATGTACCGATAAAAATAATTGCGATTTTAGGAGCGTCGTTAATGCCGAGGATCGCAACAGCTAGGGGACCAAAGGCTGGAGCAGGCATGTAACGAACAAAGTCAACGAAAGGCTCGTTCAAACGAGAAAGAACAGGAAAAGATCCACATAAAATACCAAGTGGTATGCCAACAAGCGAAGATAACAGAAATCCCAAAGAGATGACCTCAATACTGTCCCAGACATTTTGATACAGCCACTTCTCACCTTTTCTTCTCGGAGGTGTTTTGAAAGAGACATACATCGCTTTTAGAACTTGGTGTGGAGCTGGAAGGTAGATTGGATTCACACGAATACCACTGGCTTTCCGCCGACCATCCAGAGCAACTTGTCGATTTTCTTCTTGAAAGTTTTCTTTGTCAACGCGGTCGTTTTCTCTGAAATAGGTATCACCAGAATTTTCAATTAAGACTTGAGGATGCCAGAGGAAAGGTATATAGCTAAGTGCCGACCAGAGCGTCAAGGGTAACATAAACGCTATTACAGCCAGCCAAAAATTAGCTTTTTCCGAAATTGGAACTCCGATCAAAAAGTAGTTCTGAATTCGCATCCACAAGTATAAGGTTGATTCAGGGTAAAGAATTCGTCAAAAGATAGGTCCAGAGATTTGTCGCTGAATGCAGGCCTAGGATGTATTCCATACTTAACATTGAATTTATCCCCTATCTGATTGGAACTATAGACCGACGAAAAAACTCTCTTTCAAATGTTTTTTGCCTCATCAAGGGTTAAAACATGGGTACCTTTTAAATTTTTTTTATACTCTTCTGGACTAATTTGAAATCCAACACTCAAAATTTCTGGAACTTCCGCTTCACCTTTCGATCTCTGTATGTAATCCAAAATCCTATACCACACTTTGGTAACTGCTAACTAATCGTCTCGGTTCTTAGCTAAACTTTCACTACTTACATATAGTAAGTTACAAATCAATCTTTTTGCATTTGCACAAGTAAAGATTGGTTTTGACTAGGCACTGATTTGAGTACTTAGCCGAAGCCGGGTTGCCCAGCAACTATAGCTGATACATTACCTGATTCTAGAGCCTGCGATGTTTAACCAGTTGGGTACGTTCCAACATAGTGCGTAGCATCAGACATGCCAAAAATGATAACAACTAACTTATCCGTAGTTAATAAGGTCTAGGTTGACGAATATAGAAATTGTTAGTTATAAACAGTGTACCATCCTTGTCGCAGTATGTAACACTGATAACGCAGTTGTCCCGAAATAACGATGATAGAAACATGAAAAATCAATTTTTAAGACGCAAAAAATTGGGAAGGGAGATAGATATCAACTACTTTTTATCGTATATCTACTATCAAATAAGACAAGAAAATATTCGATTAATTTCGTAGCATTTAAAGTGATGAAAATACATTCAAATTTGAAGAATAATCCTAAAATAATCCTTCGTACTTACCACAGGATTAGTTGTTACGCTGTATCATTTTTCCATATTACTGGGTGTTGGTGTCCACGAAACAGATCGCCTTCTTTTCGTGGACACACCTTTAGATTGCTATGTGAATATATTCCTTGATTGGTATATCTAACGTGATCAGCTACCATATGAATTGCCAATCCCAAGCGGGGTTGATCTGAATTATTAGGACCAGAGCCGTGAATTGTCTTTGCATGGTGAAAGCTGACAGCACCTGCCTGAAGTTCGCAATGTACAATTTCCCATTTTTCTCCCCTTGGGATTTTGACCTCACTTGCGGTCTTATCCATTTCTAAAGTTCGTTCAGATGCCTCCATCGCTTGACCCCATCGATGGCTTCCCGGAATAACCATCATAGCTCCGTTTTGGGTATTAACATCATTTAAAGCTACCCAAGCCGTTATGAGGTCAGCATGGTCACAAACTTGCCAGTAATTCCAATCCTGATGCCAACCAACATTGCCTGACAAAGTCCTTGATCTTGCCGGTGGTTTATAAAGTAACTGATCATGCCACATATATACACCGTTGACTTGTAGTAACTGGGCTGCCATCTGACCGATTTGTCTATTTAAAGATAACCGACTGATCGCACCTCCAGCCCACCAAGCATTATTGATTTGAACCATTCCCTGTAGATCTTCACGCGCAGGCCAGTTTCGACCGGCCATTGGCTCCCGACCTGATTCATATTGGTGATTCATAATATCATTCATCGACTGTCGATATTCGGCCAAATCTTGACTAGAAAATAATGGTTCAGATTCAATCCAATAGCCGTAATTTTCGAAAAAATTCTGTGGACTCACGAGTTTAGTATTGTTGGTTAGATTGTCAAAATATCATCACAGACAAACTGAAAGATTAATGACTCACTCTTTATATGAAAATTCAAGAGTTAGCAAAAGATCAGAGTCCCGAAAAATTCTGGCCGATGAAAATCTGGTTTAGGCAAGTCAACAATTGACCAAGTCAGCCAGTGTGGGTGTGAACTCCGATCAGCACACTTATAAAAATTAGCCTTCCATTCTACCCCACGAGCAGGTGTGATAACTTCAGTATATTTAGCTAAGATTGAGAATGGAAGCTTATATTCCAACGTCCAAGTGACTGGTTGTGTAATTTCTTTGGTAATAAGCTTTGGTAAAGAACTGGCAATCTGAATCTGATCTAAATCATTATCACTTAACTCCTTGGAACAGTAATTTCTGGAAACCTGATGATACATAAGTATTGTTCCACCACAATTAGTTTCAAGATTAAAATAACCGCTACCTACATCCTGTTGTGGAGTGAAAAAAAATTCTACACAACTATCCTGACAAACTGCCGATTGATATCCTCGGGATGAGGCTCTGACATACTGGTCGACAACCTTGAAAATGACGTATATTGACTCTGGGTCATAAAGTAACTTAAATTCTACATTTGGAATGTGGCTCGGCCGATGCCCCATGAAATATTCTAAATTGCATGCTGTAACTTTTGACCAGATTGATTTATCCCATTTAGCATTAATAGTGATATCCCTAGACAAAGGGTGAACCACGTATTCTTTTGATGTATTTGTTACCATGAGCATCGCAATAAGGTACATGAGTAAAGTGCTCATGTATCAATTTTTTTTAGTCCTCTTATCCCCAGAGCAAGAGAGAATTCATTTAATTATCCAATCCTACCTATATGGCGTCCACCGGTTACGTTCTGCGGAAACACAAATGCAAATAAAATTTAACCTTATTCTTAACTTTCTCCAGATCTAATGCTGTTTGATTGTGCCCCAGGTAATTGAGAGTTTTTGGTTATTGGAAACTGACAGCGCTGTTTGCAACCCTTTACTCATTATTCCCTTCAAATCTTTCTCAGTTAGGGCGACACTGAATAAAGCAACATCGTCAATGATACCCTTAGTATATCGGTCGTAGTGTCTTCCGATAGCTACTACACCTTCACTAGTACCATATCCACTTTTCGTGTTGAATTTGATCTCTCCCTCTTTTTTACCATCTACCCATATAGAAACCAGTCCCCTAGCAGAATCTGCGACTCCAGCAATAAAGTGCACTTATCGTCGGTGGAGAAAAAGAAGCTCGCCATAACTGGCATCGTTCGTACCTGGTTCAAAAGTAGCCTAATTTACTTTAGAAGTAAACTAACCATCAAAAGCCAAATCAGATTTCGGTTTTACTTTGATTGTCTTATGTTCCTTTAAAATTACACGGCCAGCTTTAGATCCTTTTTTTTTGCGCAGATTCTTTCTTTGAGTGTAGTGGACAGCAACTTGTCCCCCATTCCGACTTTTACTGTAGTAAGCTGCGATAGAAGCTGCTTCTTGTAGTGTTTTTTTTGGTAACCTATCCAACTTTTCTTGATTTCGTACGATCACGTGAGCTCCGGAATTATCGGCTACATGTAACCAAAAATCTTGTGGTAAGGATAGATTAAAGGTCAGATAATCGTTACTTTCTGCTTGATTTCCCACCAAAATTTCCATGCCTTCAGACGACACGAATGATTTGTAACCCTGCTTCATAAATGATGATGATTAACCAATTATAATTTTGTTATCTGCTGATTTATCTACTCTAAACTTGATTTCCATTAAATGTAATTCTCTTTATCTTTCAAAACGGAATTTTTAACTCTCAAGTACAAAAAATAATCTAACTTTTTATGAAACACTATCTTACTTGATAAATGCTGTAATGATTGTTTCCTTTATCCTATGATTTTTGCAATCCACTCAGCACTAACTCGGGCTAATTCTGATATTACGTCTTCTTTTATTTTTCTTCTTTTCAAAACTTTAAATCCATGGTCAGCAGTGTCCACAACATGGAGTGTACCTGTTTCTAGTTTATCTACTACGTGCACTAATAAGTCAAGATTAGCCATTCTATCTCTCTGGCCAGATAAAAATAACATGGGAATATCAATCTGCTTCAGGTGGTCTGCACGTTCTACATTTAGTTTATTATTGTGAAGAGGAAAAGCGTAAAAAATTATTCCTGACAATTTTTCTTCAGGGTTACGAGATTGTTCTATTGAAAACATTCTCCCGCTCATGGAATGACCACCTGCGAAGAGTGGTAAATTTGCATTTTCTTTGGATGCGATATTAAGAGCCGATCTAACTGTAGACAATCTCACTTTTTCGCCATCCATCCCGCCTTTTCCCTTTTCAGAATAAGGGTAATTAAAACGCATGGTTGCTATTGACTTGTGGTTTAGTGCACTACTCAGTTCTGACATCAATTGATGTTTGATATTGGAACCAGACCCATGACCAAGAACCAATACCGATTTAGCTAACTCAGGCTGATCATATATAGCAGTGACTTCTCCCTTCCCTGGGGCAGAATGAAATTTAAATTCCTTTGTTGATATTTTCATATTAATTCACTTTTATATTAAGCCTGATCTTGATATTCTAAGTCACATAAGATCTGTTAATCTGAATGATTGTAGAAATTGAAAATTAGATTAATAATATATCACAAATAGTAACTTGCCTTAAAAAGATAATAATTAAATACCTACAAAATTGTAGAATCCCAACTGGAAATTACCATTGGTTCTGTAAGAATGTTTGACGATTTATAGTAGAGACTTATTTTTGATATAAACCATTTACGCCAATAATCATGTCGAGGGAAGAAGATGAAGGCCGCATTTGGAAGAGTTTCAATAACTCCACCGATTAATGATACTTTTCCTGATTTATTTTTTGATCCACAAGGTACATTAGATGAAATATATGCTAGAGTAGCCATTCTAGAGGCGGATTCGGCACCAATTGTTTTGGTGGCACTTGACGTTCTCGGTATTGGGTTGGCAGAAATAGCAGACCTAGAGACTGATATCTCCAATGCAGTAATTATTGATACTGAAAAAATATGGATATTGAGTAGCCACAGTCATTCAGCGCCGATTTTGTGTCCAATTGATCTTTATGATGGATTTAGCCCATATTTTGCAGGGCTAAAAGATCGTATTATTTGTTTAATTACGAACTTAATGTCGCAATTACAACCAGTTACAATCCATTTTGGCCAGTCCAATTGCGACTTCAATGTCAATCGACGACTAGTAGATACCAGTGGTAATTGTCGTATGGCTCCCAATATAGATGGAGTTGTAGATAAGAGTGTTCCAGTAATCAGTTGCCGTGATGTTAACAACAGCTTAGTTGGTATTCTGTTCAGTTACTGTTGTCATCCGACTATCTTGCTAGGACCTAAGATCTCTGGGGACTATCCAGGATGGGCGCAGAATAGTTTAGAGAAGAAACATGAACCAGTCGTAGCTTTATTTTTACCTGGAGTATTTGGTAATGTTAGACCATACTTTGGTTCAGGAGATCGTTTCCGCCCAGGTACTGAATCGGATGTAATTTCGTGTGGTTATGAATTAGCTAATGCTGTGGAAGAAGGTTTAAAGGATTCTTATCATGTGCCTACTGAAGTTATCCAAGCTTGGCGTATCAAACCTCAACTGCCGCTTGATAAACCATTATCAATGGAGGAATTAGGTAAAATAGCATCTCAATCTATTGCATCTCAAAGCGAAAATGATTCAACTAATTCATGGAAGAATGGATTTAATATTGCTAGGCGACAATGGGTTCAAAAAGTTCGGTTAGAAAAGATAGAAGATCGTGTACCAACCCATCAGACTTACACATTTTCAAGGATAAGATTAGGAGAATTAAATTTGGTCGGTTTTTCCGGTGAATTTTTCTTAGAATACGGCATTTATGCACAGTTCCAAAGAAGCCCAGAAAAAACATTAGCCTTTGGATATACGCAAGGATGTCAAACTTATGTGCCAACGACAAAAGCCTTGGCTGAGGGGGGGTACGAGGTTCACGCCTATAAGCGATGGAAGCAAAGTTGCCCCTTCAAACCAGAAGTTGAAGGTGTCGTCAAAAACGCAATCTCTGATCTGATGTCTTTCGACTAGTGATCCATAACTTTTGGAACACTTCATGAATCGAAAAATATGTTTTTTAATTGTGAAAATATTCGGTCTTTTACTCATGCTACTCGACCTCATATGAGAAGAAGACAGAATGAAGCTATCTGGATAAAAAGTTTGCAACTTTATTGATAGCTATAGCTATATCATCAATATCCTCTTTACTCATCTGTTCGTGAATTCCGACAACCGCAACTGTATTTAAACCTTTGATCGCATTAGGTACGAGATCCGGACTATAGTGGTACTTCTTGGATGCGTAAGGACTATTAAAAGGAAAACCACTACTACCATAGGTTTGACCTTTGGTTAAAAATTCACCCCTAAGAAAAATCGGATCTTTAATGTAGTGCGGAGAAACAGAAATACCTTCAGCTCTAAGGGCACTGCAGAATTCGTCGGGGTTGTGTGCTGTAATATGAAAAATATAGTTCCACCAGGATACTTCTCTATTATCTTCTGGGGGAATAGCCATAATCCCAGATGCTGAGCTAATTTTTTCATTTAGTCGGGTTCCCAATTCGATTCTACGCTCCACGACCGACCGAACTTTTTCTAATTGTGCCAGACCGACAGCACCTTGTAGTTCGGTCATACGGTAATTAGGAGCTAAGAAAGCATGATCCCGATCACCCATGTACTGATAGTCCCAACCTTTATCAGAGAATAGCTTGAGCCGAATATAGGTTTCTTCATCGTTAGTAATAATAAATCCACCATCACCTGTGGTCATGTGCTTGGATTGTTGCATACTAAAGCAACCCATATGACCAAAAGTTCCAGCATAATGTTCTTTATACTTAGTAGCATGAGTCTGAGAACAGTCTTCAATCAATATCAGATCGTGCTTTTGCGCAATACGAACAACTGGATCTATATCGCATGGACGACCAAATAAGTGGACAAGGATGATTGCACGCGTGCGATCGGTAATATTAGCTTCAATCGAATCTGGTCGCATATTTAGCGTTAATGGATCGACATCAGCAAAAACAGGTATCGCATTCTGCATTAGAATTGGCATTACACTTCCAGGGTCAGTGATTGGAGCTGTAATGATTTCATCGCCTGGTTCAGGATTGACTACTCCAATAGCAGAGTGAATAGCAGCCGTACCACTAGTTGAGGATTGAGCAAAGGATGCTCCATAAAAATTTGCTATTCGTTTTTCAAAATCCCTGACCATAGTACCACTTTTGCCAAATAGATTCTGACTACGTACGGCCTGTATGAGTAGTTCTTCCTCTCTTGAACTAAATGGTTTCCTATTGGGAAATGGTGTCTCCCTGACTTTTTTACCACCATAAATCGCAAGTTTAGTTTCCATTTTGAACCTCTCGGTTAAAGCTTGATTGCACCAAATTTTCTTACAATTAGTTTCAGAGAGTAATCTTTTTGATTAATGTAACAGGGTTAAGTGAAATCGATAAAACTATACTCTTACCTGTGGCAATTTGCATCGTCAGTTCTCAGAAAGGTTATCAGATATATAGAAGAGAATTATCCTACCTAGTAATCATTCACATATTGGATTATAGAATTAGTTTTCCACCTACTTTCTGCAGATGACACGAAATTCATTTTTGGTTTCGGCTGAAAAAACAGGTGAAAAAGAGCAATAGAGAGGAAAGCAAAATTACAATTAGTTAAATGATATATATACATGCTTTCAATTTTATATGGATCAGGAATATAGGCTCAGCTAATTTCATTTTTTATTCGGCTCACGCTCTTATTATTGTCCTCGATTCAAAAACTTCTAACCAAAAATCAATTTAACCCAGAATATCCTCAATGATCAATTGTTGATTGGACATCTCCTTGTTGGCGGCTTCTAGCCTTTCTCGACTCGAAACGACGCAAATTGCACCTTTTGCAAAATTATTTTCTAATAGCTCCAATAGAGCTCTTTTTACTTCTTGAGGAGTGACACTCAGGAGTTCACCATAGTATTGCTCTCGAATTTCAGGACTTTGTCCGATTAGATGGCGATATAAAGCCTGACTAGTTGCAACTCCTGGCCGAATGGGTCGTTCAAATTGTTTTGCGGTCGCTATGATCGCGCGGTCAATGTCGGTTTGAGTCCATTCAACCTTACGAATGTAGTCAGCAACACCAGAGAAAACCTCTAAGGTTCTGCTAATGTGTGGGTCTCGGTAGGAACCCAGGGTTAGTGTACTATCGAGTGGACTATAATTAAACATAGCCCCATACGCATTACCCCTGAATCGAATTTCGTTCATAATATATTCGAGTCGGACTAGATGTGCTCCCACCATCAGGGGGGTTCTATCCGAATGGGAGTAATGAGGGGCTGGAATCACTTGTGCACAATGAGCTACTTGGATTGGTGCAGCTAATCCCTCGCATGGTGAAACATCATATCGTTTAAAGTCGGTAGGAGAATCACCGATGGATTCGCGACTCATTTTCGAGATCCAATTCTTTAAGGTCTTTTGTACTTCTTGAGCTGAATCTCTTGAGCCAGTAAAACTTGCAGTCATTCGACCACCAACTAACAAAAAATCACGTATAGATTCAATTTGACTTATAATATCTTCACTGTGGACATCAAAATTGTTATTAAATCCTTCCACAAGGGATAATTGTGGTAACCCATACACGATTTCAGACAAATACCCTTCAACCGTTAAACCTCGTGCCGCATGGCTAGTTGCTGTTCCTGACCCATCATAAACCATGTTAGTCCGATATCTAGCCTGCGCCTGCTGGAGTACGTCCTGTAGTCGTTCCTTATCACTTGGATCAACTGAAAATAGTAAGTCGTGTAATACCTTTAAGGCTGGAGAAATTTGGTCGTCTAGTGCTTTCAAATTAAACTGGACGTTCCAGGAGGAATGGTGTGGATCATCGATACAAGTACCAAAGTCGGCTTGGCAAGAAATCCCACCGGTGAATGATGCTGACCGTTGAGCAATTTGCTCATAACTCATTCCCGCGGCCCCCATTTTCCGAATTGATTCAGTATAGCGAGGCAAATAAGGCCAGAGTTCGGGTGGCATGCCTTTCAAACTAAAGTTTAAAACCAAGTAATTAACACCGTTAGAGAAGACGTTATTTTGTAAAAGTTCGACACCATCAATTACTTCCACTTCTGTCTGGATGTGTGTGAGTCGATTTGGCAAATCATGAATTTTTAACTGTGGCAATTTTGCCAGCAATTCAGGAGGATTAGGTTGACTATTTAACTCGTCTAGTTCTCGTGCGTTAGCAGAAATTTGTGCGACCTGATCGTCGCTAAATTTGCTACGCACCTGTTTCATCCGATCGGCAAAATCCATGTCATTTTGTGCCTGCATCTGGCTATCAGGTTTTAATACGGCTGTAAGACGATGAGAATTTTTCAATAGACGCGAACGTATTAATTGGTTAAATAGTTGTGGATCGGATTCATAGCGACGTTTACAACTAGACAGATGCTCATTCATCCGCAAGAACACCAAAGGATCCTTGTCATAAATCCATGAGTTAATTACTCGTCTCATCATATGCAATGGGAACATTGATTGGATTTCGAGGTAGTGATACGACGACTGCTGAAAAGCAGCCTCTACTCTTTCAGGATCGATTGGACTGTCAGCGATTTGGGTGAGGGTTTCGGTCACTAACTGGACAAAATCGTCAAGACAATCAGATTCGCTACCCTTCAGACCAAGACTAAAGGTACTTTCTTTACCTATCCCACCTATTCCTGAAGCAATAAGATCGGCTCCCAAGTTTGAGCTGATAATTGCTTTTTTTAAAGGGGCAGCTTCATTGCCTAGCAAAATGAGGCTGAGAATGTAAAGTAGGGCAACATCCTCAGCATCAGTGGCATCACCAACTAACCACTCAATTGCCAAGTAGGTTTTTTCTTCAGATGACTCATCCACACCAATCGGATATTTATCGACTATGGATCTAGGTTGACTCCACCGAACCTGAGGCTCGATTTTGGTATCAACACCGATACGATTAAAACTACTAAGTTTGTCTGATAAAAATTCAAGATATTTCTGGGTTGGTATGTTTCCATAGAGGAAGAAATAACTATTACTTGGGTGATAATAAGTTCGATGAAACTCTTTTAACCCTTCGTATGTCAAATCGGGAATGGCATCTGGGTCCCCTCCAGATTCTCTACCATAGATTGTATCAGGAAGAAGGGCACGTGAGACGGACCGGTAAAGTCGGGATTCTGGATCAGAAAATGCACCCTTCATTTCATTGTAGACAATACCCGTGATGGTCAAATCTCCCGTCGGTTTTTCCGGATCTAGAGGGGCAAAATGGTGTCCTTCTCTTCTAAATGTCTGTTCAGTTAGCAAAGGGTGAAAAACTGCATCAAAATAGACTTCGGCCAAGTTAAATAGATCTTGTTCAACGTTGCTTGCAACCGGATAATATGTACAGTCTGAACCTGTCATGGCGTTGATAAATGTTGCCATACTCATTTTTATCATTTCGAAAAAAGGTTCCTTGACTGGGTATTTAGCTGAACCTGCTAGAACTGCGTGTTCGAGGATATGAGAGACTCCGGTGTTATCTGGGGGGGGAGTTGGGAAACTAACCGAAAACAAATTCTCTGTATCTTCACTGTGCAGGTGAATTATCCGTGCTCCACTTTTTTTATGTTCAAGTTGATAAGCTACTGAACGTAAAGCTTCAAGAGGTGTTATCTCTGTGACTGAAAAACCACCAAAATCTTGTCCTAGATGCATGGTTATCTCTGGAAGTACTGACATTTTCTAACCTTATAAAATCTTAAGTTTATTCTATGAATCAGAATCCATGGATTCTGTAACTATTAAAATCTGTAACTATTAAAAATTGTATGATTGGTATTAAATAAAAATTTATCTTTTCTAGTATCTGATGAATGTGTTTTTATGAAATAAATAAAAAACGATGATATCTAAACTATCAACTTTATTGTTTTGCAGATTCATCTCGCTCATTTTGATGTACTCACCAACATCAAATCTTTTCTTATTTATTTTAACAGATACTTACTATCCAGAACAAAGTACTAATCTTTCTAATACTATCGTAGTAATGGATCGGATTAGTTCTCTATATTTTCGAATACATAAAAAATATGGGAACCTGAAATGATAATGAAAGAACCAAATGGATAAGCATATTATAATTCAATTATTGTAAATAATAAGAATTGGATTAGGTCTAGTGTTCTTTTCAGAATTTATACTAATATTGTACGTAAGCAAACGTAGTTTTATGAAAGAGCCATAATGTCTCAATTAATGGATAATATTTATAGAACGAAACTACCAATAAATAAATTATATTTCCAGGACAGTATCGAGTATCAAGACTTCCTGTCAAGTGAGAAAAAACGTCGTTGTAATCACAAACTATTAGGTACAACTATTCATATATAAATTCACCTGTCATAAGACTAGAGTGTATTTGTTAAAAACAATGGAGTGTGGGAAAATTATGAATGAAATAACTAAACAGGTTGGAAATCTGGATCTAATTGAGAATTGGCAGTCTGTGGCTAATGGTGTATGGAAATCCGAAATCGGAGATATGAACAGTGAAAAACGTTATATTAGTTTAGCTGCAGAAGCGCCTCGATTAGATAGAATAAATGGACTTTCGCCTACTAGTTTTCCTCTTGAAAATTGTATGCCATCCTTCCAGGATAAAGATGGGAAAATTACTGTCCGTATTCCTACTGAGAAAGACGAACATATCTATGGTTTTGGTCTCCAATTTGATGGTTTGAAGAAAAATAAAACGGTCCTCACTTTGAATACCGATCATTGGGGCAAAGGAAATGGGCGCACTCATGCACCGGTTCCTTTTTATATTTCAAGTCGTGGATACGGAGTATTCTTTAATACTGCACGTTTTATGAAGGTCTATTGTCAAATAGGTAATCGGAAAGATTCGCAGAATAACCCGTTGCCAGTTGATCGAAACCCTGTATCTGGAAGTGAACCAATAAATCCTTGGCAAGCTGTTCCTCAAGGCGATGCTGTGGAAGCTCACATTATCGGAAAAGGGATGGAGCTTGTAATTTTCGGTGGTACTAGTATGCTAGACGTGATTCAGCGTTATAACCTTTATTGTGGCGGTGGTACATTACCACCCCTTTGGGGCTTGGGATTTTGGCATCGTGTACATGCTACATTTGACGCAGATCAAACTGAGGCCGAACTTAGCGAGTTCAACAAAAAACAGTTTCCCTTAGATGTTATCGGGTTAGAACCGGGTTGGATGAGTTCTTCCTACCCGTGCACTTTTGAATGGCAGACGGCTCGCTTTTCAGATCCATTCTCATTTGTAGAGCGTCTTCGAAAACAGGGAGTACGCTTAAACTTGTGGATCAACCCTTATATCTCTCCGGAAAGTGGAATTTACGAAAAAATATACCCGTATTCTGGATCACACTTAGTCTGGTTGGGGCTAGTCCCTGACTATTATATGAGTCAAGCCCGTCAACTGTTGGTGCAACAACATACCAAAGAGCATTTGAAAATAGGTATCAGTGGATACAAGGTGGATGAAGTCGATGGATATGACTTCTGGTTATGGCCAGACCACGCAACATTTCCTTCAGGAACTTCAGGAGAAACCATGCGTCAGACATATGGATTATTAATGCAGGAATTACTATACAAGGATTTGTTCAAACAGAATAATCAGCGCACTTATGGTAATGTGCGTTCAAGTAATGGAGCAGCCTCTGGGTATCCGTTTGTTATTTACAGCGACTCATATAACCACAAGGAGTATATTACCGGTATTTCATCTGCTAGTCTATGTGGGATTTTATGGACTCCTGAGATAAGAAATGCCTCCTCAGCAAGAGAATGGCTAAATCGGATGCAGACAGTCTGTTTTTCTTCCATGGCTAAGTTAAATGCATGGGCTACTGGCTTGCAACCATGGAGCTTTTCGGAGGTGGAAGATGCGGTTCGTCAGGTTATTCAACTTCGGATGCGCTTGTTGCCTTACATATATAGCTCCTTTGCCAATTACTATTTTAACGGTGTTCCACCGATTCGGGCTATGATACTTGAAGATGATGGAAATACTGAAATCGAGACAAGAATTGATAGCCAACTTGACAGCGAGGCTAACCCTTATGCTATGGATAAAATTATCGAAAAAACGGACCAGTTTATGTTTGGTCCGTCCATCATGGTTGCTCCTTTTTACGAAAATCAAGCCACAGAGCGATATGTTTATTTACCACCAGGCAAATGGTATGATTTCTATAGCGGCCAATATGCTGGTTCCGATACAACCATATTAGTAAAATCTGAACTGCTAAACGATAAAATTCCTTTGTTCGTCAAAGATGGAGCATTAATACCTATGCTAAAACAAGATGTTATGAACACTGAAGAAGTAATAGGTCATGATCTAGAGGTACGTCATTACGGTGTTGATGATGGAACATTTCAGCTTTATGAAGATGATGGAAAAAGTTTTGATTACCAAAAAGGGGTTTACCGTATTCGCACGCTCTCTTTCACAAATCAGAGATTAACAGAAACTATTTCTAAGGACGATGCAGATTCTATGTTTGGTTCCGTTTCATTAAAAAGAATGATATAAGTATAAATTCTACTTTAGGCTGCTAATTGATAATAAAACATTATAATCGATGGTAAAACATCATCTACCATATGCGAATCATTGGAATTATCCTTTTGACTACGACTACACAAGTTGTTTCAGGTCAGCTTAAAATCTATATTCTTGCTGGCCAATCGAATATGCAAGGTCACGCCCATATCAGAACACTTGATCACATGAGAATGGATCCGAATTCGGCTTCAATTCTCGGTTCATTTAGAAATCCCGATGGTACGTCAACTGTATGCGAAAAAGTTTGGATCTCCGCGATTGATACAGAAAAAGTAGAAGACGAAAGGTATGGAAAATTAACTGTAGGGTATGGTGCTTCGGGCCTGAGTACCAAGATTGGTCCTGAGCTGGCCTTTGGTATCTATGTACAAAAATACGTTAATAGACCCGTTTTGCTTATTAAGACTTCTTGGGGTGGAAAATCCTTGCACACAGATTTTCGTCCGCCCAGTGCTGGTCCTTATAAATTCAATGAAAAACAGTTGAAAAAATTAAGAAGTCAAGGTGACAGCATTCGCCAAATCCAGACTGATAAAAATCAGAAAACCGGTAAATATTATCATTTGATGATAAAACATATTGAAAAGGTATTGAAGAACATTAAGCGAATCTATCCAGCGTATGACATTATGTCAGGCTATGAGTTGTCAGGTTTTATTTGGTTCCAAGGCTGGAACGATATGGTCGACCAAAGTACTTATCCGGATCGTGGGAAGCCTGGTGGATACGATGAGTATACCAACACTTTAAACCATTTTATTCGGGATGTACGGAGAGACCTTCAGGTACCAAATCTACCTTTTATCATCGGTGTTATGGGGGTCGGAGGCCCAGTAGACAAATATGGTACCAATCAGAAGAGATATGCGGATATACATAGAGGTTTTCGCCAATCCATGTCAGCCCCAGCTCTAGTCCCAGAATTTAGAGGAAACGTCAAAGTTGTGCTCACCGAAAAATATTGGGATTCCCAACTTGCTGAACTCTCTTTAAGAATGAACAAAATAAAAGAAAATTTAAAAAGGTTACGAAAAGAAAAAAAATTAACCTCTGAAGAGCAAGAGGGATTTTTGGAGAATTACAAGGCTAATGAGTTTACTTTGGAAGAAATCTATATGTTAGAAACTGGGGTTTCAAATGCAGCTTATCACTACCTAGGTTCCGCTAAAATTATTAGCCAAATTGGAAAAGCTTTTGCTGATGCAATCGCCACAATGGATAATTACTAATAAGAAGATTGTTTCAAAATTATTTTCCACTTCATTATATTCTTAATGTCTGGATGAAAGAAGAACTTCTCGAAACTAGCAGGCTTACCCTTTTTGGGATTCCAAATCTCATCTTGTTGGTTTTTCCTATCATAAGGCTTATTAGTTCTTTTACCACTCGTACATAATGGACTAAAATAATAATCTTGTCCTATAATGGGTATATAATTTACTGATTCTATTTTGTCAGCGTGGCTTTTAACACATGAATGCGCATCAAACCCTCAGATTAAATAATTGAATAGAAAAACATATGATTAATAATGAATCAAGTTCAATAGTTATTCTCGGAGCTTCGGGTAATTTAGCATTAACTAAGCTTTTGCCTTCCTTATATATCTTATTTACTTCTGGAGCTTTACCACATAACTTCGTAATTTCTGGATATTCAAGAACGTCAATGTCTAACAACGAGTATAGGAAACTGGTCAAAGATAACCTAAAAAACAATATTGATGAAACACTTTGGGTGGAAGGTTTTTTACAAGAATTTTTAAACACCATTCATTACTATAGTGGTGAGTACAATTCAGTTGAAGATTTTATTGAATTCCATAAAGTCTTAGATAGTATTTCTAAAAATTTCCCAAGCCAACCTAATGTTTTGTACTATCTATCAATACCACCATCAGTTTTTGAACCTGTTATTAATTCTCTAAGAGAATGTGGTGCAGTCACCAAGGGTGATTTGTCAACATCTGTAATTGTCGAAAAACCTTTTGGCTATGATACTGAGTCTGCACAAGCTTTGGGAAAAACTCTTGATCAAACTTTTGACGAAAGTCAAGTTTATCGTATCGACCACTATTTGGGGAAAGAAGCGATAATGAATCTTATGGTTATGCGATTTGCTAACCTAATATTCGAACCTGTATGGAACCGGAATTACATAGATTCAGTCACTGTTGCTTGGGAGGAAGACAAGAATATTGGCTCACGTGGTGGATACTTCGACGGAGCAGGAATTATCCGAGACGTGATACAGAATCACCTACTACAGATTTTAGCACTCGTAGCTATGGAGAAACCAAGTAGTTACGACAGTGAGAGCATAATGTCCGAAAAAAACAAAGCGGTTAAATCTATAGAGAAAATTACTTTAGAGAACTGCATTTTAGGACAGTACACACATGGTGTATGTGCAGGAAAACCAGTTGTTGGTTACATTGATGAAGAAAGCGTACCAAGTGACTCCAAAAGAGAAACATTTGCCAAAATAAAATGTGCCATCAACAACTACAGGTGGAGTGGTGTACCATTTTACCTCCAAGCTGGTAAAGCACTGACAAAAAGTACCACCGAAATCATTATTCAATTTAAGGAGGTCCCTGGCGACATATTCCTGTCCCCACATCATCCAAATAAGATGGTTATTGAGGTTCAGCCTGATGCAGGTTTGAAGTTTTTTATAACCAACAAAGTTCCTGGAAAAGGAATGGTACTGAAGGATGTAGCGCTTGACTTTAGTTACGTTGACGGATTTAACAAAACAATGCCGGGTGCTTACGAAAGGCTACTACTGGATGCAATTCAAGGAGACAAGACTCTATTTATCGGTTACGAAGAACTCATCCATTCCTGGGAGATTTTTACCCCCATTCTTGAAAAAATTGATTCTGGAAAAGCTGATGTATTCTACTACCACGCCGGTACCTATGGGCCTGAAGAAGCTAACAGGATCTGAGTTCTCCGTTCATTTTTGCCTTTTATTTATTCTCTACTTCTCAATTTTAATAAAAATTAAGCGATATCGTGGTTTGGCAAACATACAGGAATAGAAGATCGTACCATAATCTTTTTTGGTAAATTTCCACTCCCAATTTCCTAATTATCTTTGTGAACAATATTATTTCTCAGATCCACAAGGAAATTTAGGGCTATCCCTTATGTTTGTATGGGTTTTACTCACAATCTTGAGTCCAACAAACTATTTAGATTACAACCGTCAACATTCATACGAAACAGTATAAAGAGGCCGATTTTGTAACTGGTAAGGTGTTTCTGAACGAGGGGTATTTGCTAAATTACTTACTAGAAAAACGAGCATGAACTGAATAAATCACATACTTCGCTTGACTTTGATCAGGGTTTCGACCTGTATTCTTGTCTAGGCTCAGAAAGCTCCAATCCCTTGATGGCCTGCTTTTACTTCTGATTTAAGCAGATTTTTACCGCCGTTATTTATGATTTCAACCCCACCATTATTAATAGAAGGCTTGGTATTTAATTTCCGAATGTACCCATTAAGTTCTTTCATCGTATCTAGGTCAATATTGAATCCTGCATGTCCAGCATTGATAAATTCAGGATCTATATTAATAGGGCTTGAATCAGACCCATGAGGTTCGAGGTTGAAATAAAGGTTATTTCTGAAAACAGTATTGATTTCTTCAGGCCTATTACCCCATTTCCCTTGTTCTTCAAAGAAAAAGATATTATTCTCAAACCGTGAGTTAAGTGGGGTTCGACCTTCAGCAAAAACGGAAACTTTTAGCCCTTTTTTCACATAGTGTGTATTGTTGTAGATGTGAATATTCTTAGCTTTTTTTTCATTTTCAAAGCCATAAAAATAGATTCCTTCCTTATCATTTTGGCTTAAATTATAGCGAATAACTACGTTTCGATTTCTCTTTTTCATAATTCCACAAAACCATAGATTATCATGGCTATAATTGTATTGGATAAATGTATTAACACAATTGTAATCGGCATCAAACCCACCACGATCGATTCCACCTTCACCAACATTACCATAGGCTTCATTGAATTGAATCTTGATTCCATCTGTGTTGAAACAAAAAATGCTATGACCAGTGCTATATCTGCTACTATTAGCCAGAGTATTACGCTCATAGATTGCGTCCTTACTGACACGTGCGATGATATTATTCCGTCCCGTGAAATTGACATAATTGTCCGCTACATATACATCTGTCCATAGATAATGACCGATTTCATCGGCCTTTCTAAACTCAATTTTCCCACAAGAAGATGAATTGCCTATACCAACTCCTCCAACGTGGCAAATCCGGTTATTAGTGATACGTAGATCGTGGAATATCGACTTTTTCAATTTCTTGATATGAACATGGATACCCCCACGCTTCTTTCCACCTACTTTCCCATTGACATTATGGATGTAGCAATTATTGATATATACATGTTCGTATATTCCTTCCCTCTTGTCAGCCAAAACGTAGATGCCAAATAACTCTCCTTGATCATCATCGGTTCCGTTGGAATTCGTGATTTCTAGCCCATTGACTTCCCAAAATGAAGGATTCCGTAAAAGCAAACCAGCTCTTTCCTTTCCTTTGGCATCTATTCGAGGCTGATGCCCTTGTCCATAGACATCTATTCGAATGGGAGATCCAGAAATTCCTTTTCCTTCAGGTGAAAACATGCCCGTAAAACGGACTCCTTTTTTGAATAGGATTACGTCTTTAGGTTGAAACGTATTAGTTTTTAATCGATCGAAATCTGATTGGGACGAAATCAAGTATCTTTCAGCGTACGATGTCAACAATTGAGATAAGAAGATCAGGAATCCTACGACAAGATAGAGTTGGCAAACTTTCATTTAGTGTTTTTCCGTTCTCCATTATTTACTTTGTTATCTTTCTTATATCGAAACCTTACGAAAAAACAGAATTTCCACATTGTTAGTACAGTAATTTGAATTGTTGATGTAATCCCGACCTTTTTCGATATAGACATATGTGAGCCAAGGCTAAACTGAAAAGACAAAAATCAGAAACTTTTTTGTATTCACCTTTCCATAACGAAACGGAAACAGAAAGAGTCTGGGATTCATCACGTAAAAAAGTAGATCTTAAAACTGATCAAACAGATTTAGAACAGATTAACTACCCCCTCAATCTAATAGCTAATACGGCTTTCTGACCAGAGAAATTAAATTGATTAAACAAATGCGACTCGTTCATCGTGATTGATACTAATGGTATCAATTTGTCCTCTTCCGGTTACTGGCTGGTTTACTCCATCTGATCCAACCTCAACGTACTGACTAAACCATTTTTCCAGATCGGCACGTAATCTTATAAGGGGTTCATGATATCCAGATACACCTACCAAATTGTGATTCTCCTCTGGATCTTCGATTAGGTTGTAAAGTTCATGTGGTCCCTCCGGATATCGATGGATATACTTCCATTCTTTCTCACGTAGCATTCGGGTAGGCCCATATTCATCACAAATAGCTACTGATTGATTCCCATTATGATTTTTACCCTCTAAAACTGGAACAAAACTAGTTCCTGGTAGATTTAGATCAGGTGGTAACTCCAAGCCCAAATAGTCTAGTATGGTAGGCATGAAGTCATAGTGGCTAAGCAGGTCTTTATTGACTATTGATGGTGGTATTCGACCAGGGTGACAAGCGATAAAGGGAACTTTAACGGATTCCTCGTACATATTCAGTGGATACGTACCGTTCCCTTTTCCAAGTATTCCGTGATGGCCCATGTTATATCCATTGTCGCTAGTAAAAATAATCAGCGTATCCTCACTGACACCCAGTCCTTCTAATTTGTCTAGAATACGTCCAATTGCCATATCCATGGCTGTGATTGTGGTGAAGTAACCTTGAATGGTCTGACGTCGATTTTCTAGGCTCGGGGCCCAACCATTCCAGTCATGCGGTGGTAATGAAGGTAGAGAATCGAAAGCCACATCGTTATACAGATTCCATATTTCAGATGGCTGCTCTTCTTGTCGCCAAGGAGAATGGGGAGCTGTATAATGGACACTTAGACAAAAAGGATTTTCACTTTCACCAAACTTGTCCAAAAAATCAATAGCACGATCAGTAAAAAAGTCGGTTACGTACTGCTTCTGAAGTGTCATTTCTCGGCTATTATTGAATACAAAATAATTAGTATAGCTATCACCCCCAAGTGAATGAGTAGACCAAAAAGTATGACTTTTCTGGGCCGTAGCACTATCTCCAAGATGCCATTTGCCAGAAAGACCACAAATATATCCGTTTTGAGCAAGGACATCAGTAAATCCAGTCATTCCAGACAAATAATTTATTGGCTGGTCAGCACCACTCCAAGTGATATTATCTTCTACATCTATATTTCCAGATTTGATCCAATCATGGATACCATGTTGAGATGGAATACGACCGGTCAAGAAAGAGGCTCGTGCTGGAGAACATACGGGTGATGCGCAAAAGAAGTTTTCGAATCGAATTCCTTGATCGGCCAGCTGGTCTAACCTAGGGGTATGGAGTTCTGTAGTACCAGCACAATTCATTGCCCAAGGCCCCTGATCATCGGACATGATAATTAGGATATTGGGACTTTTATTTTCATCGCACATATTTTATTTCCTTGACAACTTATTGAACAGGTTATTTCAGCAGTAGTATTACCTAATAATCAGATTGATAGTCTTAATCTTGATTTCGATCATTAATGCTAAATCCATGACTAGTTTGTGTGTGATTTCACTGAATTTAGAAAGAGTGATTTCCTCGAATATAATTGGCTTTTTGATCTTTTAGTTAACTTAAAATATTTTGTCAGGTTTACCGATACTGCTACAGAAAATACAAGAGATTATAGATTTCTACAAAGCAGAGCAGTACATAAATAGTATATTCTTACACAGGACTTAAAACAATGACATAACCTACATCCGTTTCTAATTATTTTCTTTCTTAGATGTTAGATTCTACAGATTACTAGTGACATCGAACTTAGTAGAAAATAAAAATCTAAATTGGATCAATGAAATTTGAAAAGAATCAATTTTATCACTTTTTTAGTAACATCTTCTTTTGTTCTCATAACGTTTCATATTCATGTTAGACCTTCGTGGTCAGAGAAAAATTTTAGTCGATTGGTCTATCCCAACAAGGATGGAAAATTAGTGTACACACCTGATGAAAAAGGGAATGTGATTCCTGATTTTTCGCATTGTGGATATATGGGCGGCGGTGTTGCGTTACCGGATGTACCAGTGGTTATGACAATGATCCCCCAAGTAGAGGGCGATGATACAAAAAGGATACAGTCAAAGATTGATGATTTGTCTCAGAAAGAAATGAATGCCAGTGGATTTCGTGGAACTTTATTGTTCAAGAAAGGTATATATCGAATTAGCCGAACTCTCGAAGTAAGAGCGAGTGGGATAGTCTTACGGGGTGAGGGAGATAATGAGGATGAAACAGTACTAGTTGCTGCTGGAAAGGAGAAAATCACACTAATCAATGTCGCTGGCCATGATGGTAGGGCTCGTGAGGTTCACGGCACACGCCAAATAATTACTGACGAATATATTCCAGTTGGCAAGAGAAAGTTTTCAGTAACCGACGCTTCAGGTTTTATGATCGGTGATCAAATAATTGTGCACCGGCCAAGTACCTTGGAATGGATTGAATCAATTGGCATGAATCATATTCGATCGAAAAAGCCCGGCGTCATTCAGTGGAGGCCCGGAAAATATGATTTGAAATTTGATCGAGTAATCGTTGCGATAAATGGTAACGAAATCACTATCGATGCGCCGATGGGTAGCTCGTTTGATCGTAAATACGGCGGTGGATGGATCTACAGGTACAAGTACTTAGAGAGAATTGAGCAGGTTGGAATTGAGCATTTACGTGGAGTCTCAGAGTTTGATGAAAATAAGAAAGACCATCGTAGACAAGGAGAATTTATAGATGAAAATCACAGTTGGAACTTTGTCGTTTTTTCTCAAATTAAAAACGCCTGGGCCAAACAGGTAACATCGGTTCACTTTGGCTATTCGTGTGTGACTGTTGGGCCTGACTCTAAGTGGATTACAGTTCAGGATAGTCAGTGTTTAGATCCTGTCTCACAAATTACTGGATCTAGAAGATATTCATTTCCTATTCAAGGGCAATTATCTTTGGTCTTGAGGTGTTACACTCGTCGTGGACGGCACGACTATGTCCTACACTCTCGAGTAGCAGGGCCTAATGCTTTTGTATATTGTATTGCTGATATGGCGCATTCAGATACAGGACCACATCATAGATGGTCGGTCGCTACATTGTTTGATAACGTGGTTGTGAATGGAAATGCAATAAATGTACAGGATCGGCAAGATTCAGGTACAGGACATGGATGGGCTGGAGCACAAAAAGTTCTATGGAACTGTGAAGCTGAGAGTTTTGTTATTCAGCGTCCACCGACTGCACAAAATTATGCTATTGGGTGTATTGGTAAAAAGAAAGATGGAAGATACAAGCGCGAGAATGGTTATTGGGAATCTCACGGGAAAAAGGTAACACCGCGGAGTTTGTATTTTAAACAATTAGAAGATCGCCTGGGTGCTGATGCTCTGAATTTAGTTAATCAATAAATTTTTCCTGAATTTGATAGTGTCTGAAGAAATTTCTTAAAAAAAGTGCCTTCAGTAAATTTCTGAGCGCTACGATTTACGTCTGAGTATATGATGTTTTATCAATCATCTGAAAATTGATTAGGTTTAGACACATCAAAATCTATTTTCTATATGTAAAGATGAGAATATTGTGCCTAAATTTAAATAAATAATGTAAAAGAGAAGGAATTCCTGAGTGGCAGATAAAATAATTTCCATCTATAAAACTCGTTTATCTTTGAGTGAGCTAATACCCTTATTGGCTATGATGATGGCCTTGTCGGCACTGTCCATTGATACGATACTGCCAGCAGTCACAATAATTGCAAAAGATCTGGGGGTCGTCAAAGAAAATAGTGCCCAATTAGTAATAGGTGTAATGTTCGCGGCATTTTCATTCGGCCAACTTCTTTATGGACCTTTGTCTGACATAATTGGTCGTAAGCGAGCGTTCTACGTTGGCATTTTTATTTTTACTATTGGCTGCATCGTTTCCTATCATGCTACTAACTTTAAAGTCATGCTATTTGGACGACTTCTACAGGGGTTAGGTGTATCTTCCGCTCGAGTCATATCACAAGCTATAATCCGAGATCAATATGTGGGAGCTGACATGGCAAAAATCATGTCAATCATAATAAGTATTTTCATTATTGTTCCGGCATTAGCTCCTAGCCTTGGACAATTGATATTAAAATATTATAGTTATCGATCAATTTTTTTACTTTTGCTTACTCACGCTACGATTGTCGTTTTTTGGCTAGGGATCCGGCAACCAGAAACACTTGCGGTAGAGAATCGAAAGAGATTTAATGCAAGCCTACTTTTGAAGGAAATGCGTCTGGTTTTGGAAGAAAAGACAACTTTTTTATTTTCTGTCTCACAAGGTTTTGTTTTTGGAAATATGGTAGGATTCTTAATGTCTGCCCCACAGATTTTTGCTGATTTGTATCAAGAGCAAGATCGCTTTCCTCTTTTTTTTGCTGGGTTGGCAATATCTGTAGGTATATCGTCGATTTTAAACTCAAGCCTAGTCAAGCAATTAGGCATGATAAGACTTGCTTCTATTGCCCTTTTGTTAATGATAAGTTTTTCGTTAATGTTCTTAGTATTTATATTTTTCGGAAATGGCCAGACTCCTTTGTGGATAACTATGTTATTTCTATGTTGTCTATTTTTTCAGGTAGGTTTTCTAATGGGTAATTTAAATGCCATGGCTATGGAACCCATGGGAGAAAGAGCTGGAATAGCAGCTGCTGTTATTGGTTCAATTTCTACATCAATCTCGTGGGCTTGTGGAACAATTGTCGGTCAAAACTACCAAAAAACGTTATTTCCGCTAATTTTGGGGTGGTTTTTGCTTAGTAGTCTAGCATTTATCGCAATGCGTTTAGGAGTAGCTAAAGCCAGATCACATAACTAAAGGCAGTATTCATTAGAATAGGATCTTATTTTTCTAAACAATAATTAATATATTTTCTGACGGATCTTTTATAAGAGTCAATGACATAAGTTTTCCTAGACTAGGATAAATTATTTTTATCCTAACTGCCTAATATAAAATCAAATATATCGAGCGAGAGTAGGTAAAAATAGTCACAAAGGGAGCAAGAAAAATACGAATATAAATTGTGGAAGTATCTGTTCCAACACAATCATATTAGACTATTGCCAAACTAAGAATAGTCTATATTAAACTAGTCATAGTGATTGCTATCTTTTTGTTCCCAGTATTTATTGAAGTGTATCGCTCAAAACGTCATTTCTGCGATTAGTCAGACGTTTTCTGTTCAATAGGTTTCTGAATATTGTTAAAATTGAACTCTTGCTATTCTATATGGAGAATGGAAATCTGTCTGATATAGATTCAAGATGGATCGATAATAGAGTAGCAAAAAAACTGTTCGCCTTTGGATGGTACCTGGCAAACCCATTCTCCTTGCGGATTAATTACACCAGAGGGAGAAGAACAACGGATTTCTGTTGGTTTACAATTATCAACTGTTACAACCCATACATGACCAGATCTAGCTCGCATTCGAAGGTTAGATTGATGATATTCCCATGCTACGTTGGACCACTCATCCGAACTTCTTCCACCATTGACTGCGTGAAATATAATTTTGGCATCCATATCTGACAATTTTTGAGTCAGGTGAGGATCTGGTTTTGGTGTACAACCAGGATTAGCCCATAAGTCGTTACAGATCAATCCCCCAACCTTGATTTGGTTAAAATCAAAGGTTCGTAGTGGACTAGTTGTATAGTGATTGATTTCACCTTCAGGTGGGTTGGTCATACTCCCACACGTCAAAATCTTGCTATGGAATCCCAAGTAGATTCCATTCTGATTGTAGAAGCGAATCTGGTTGTAACATTTTTGATCTTCAGGTTCTACAAAACAAGTTCCTAATGCTAAGCCAATTCCTGCAGTTTTGGCTTTTTCTCTCACCCGACTTAGTGCTGCATTAACCTTTTGTGAATCGAACTGGTGAGTGTATCCACTGAGGGATCCTTCAGGCGTTACCAAGATCTCTGCTTTCTCATCTTTGGCATAATCGATTGCACGCTCGATTATTATCACATTATCATCAATTTCTGTCGAAACGGAAATTTGCGCTCCTGCAACTCGAAGATTCATTTATCTCCTCTAACTTCAAAAGATCCACTATAATGGACCATTAGAAAATTTTTAGGATTAAAGTTTACGTAATAAGTTATTACACTTTTATTGAATACCATTCTAACTGCCTAAACTTAAAACAGAGTTAAAGAATTTTCAAGGATAGAATGCTCCAAACTAAGGATTGTAGCTATCAACACAAGATGTATGTTTCTTGACTTTAATAAATGTAGCTTCGGTTTCAAATCAGACGATTCATTCCTATGCTGGTTTGTCACTATATGACATAGGTGAAGAATTATTAGATAATCGTTCTGAATTTTTGGCTAACGGATCCGAGTAGAGGAGACCATTATTGTGAAGGTTGGGTCCGATAAGAACCGTCCATGGTCATAAAACTTGCTCCACGGCGACCACTCGAGAGGAATACTTGACGCAATTTTTGGCATGGTGGAGAAGCTACTGTCTCACGTGAGGCAGTACAAAAGATGTCTCAAAAAGAGAGAAACGTACTTCTTTCTTTTCAGAAATCTCTGTAATCCTTTGCTTTATTCCAATAAATTATAATTGGATCCATACTACAAATATCTATTCAAGTTAGTATATTAAAAATCGTTTTTTTCAAAACAATATGTACTAACTAGTTTATATATATACTTAATAGCTCATTGGGTCTATTGATTTATTGAACAAGAGTCCATCACCAAACCAAACAATAGGGAAATAACTCATACGTAAAATTTGATTAGTTGTCAGTTGAATTTCTCATCTGGCCTCACTCATATACCAACTAAACGAAGAATTTTCTTAAATGCAAATAATCTAAAAGGAACAAAACTGTCTTTATCATACAAGTGGATTTAGAAAAATCAGTTAGAGGTTAAATCTTTTCTACGAGTTCAGAAACACCTTTATAAAACCATTCTTGGAGTTGAGTCTTTTCTTTCAATACTCGTTTTGAAACCCAACCTGTGGACCGATTCAAGTCTATATCCGCCATCACTAACCGATTCTCAAAGTATCCGGCCTCTAATATCACATTGCCATCAGGATCAACAATTTTCGAATTACCATGAGAAGAACCTGGGTCAGCTAAGTTCAATGGATTCCCTGGTGTATTAGCCATGAGTAAATAGATACCACTTTCAGTGGCGCGAGAGATGGGCATAGCTCGGTAAGCTGACAGTTTATGTTCATCCAATAAATTAGACTCACAAGAACAAAAAATACAGATTTGTGCTCCCATTGCGGCAGGTAGTCTTACTAGCTCCGGATAACGAATATCGTGGCAAATAATAAAAGAGCATGGGACACCCGATAGGTCAACAACTGGTATTTTCTTTTGTGAATTTTTACACCATTTTTCTCCTGCTAAAAAGGTCTTTGCATATCGATGCTTCAGGACACCATCTGAGTCAAATATCGCTAAATCATTATACCAACCTCCATTTTCAAAACTAGCAGAGCCAATAACAATAGCTATTCGATATTTCAGACATAGTTTACTAATTCGGTCTTCGGCTTCCTTAAAAATCGAGGGGTGCATCTGATCCCAATAGTCCTGAGAACAACAATATCCAAATAGACATCCTTCAGGGAATGCTAAAATTTGTACTCCCAAGTCAACTGCTTTCTCTATACCGAGGATAACTTTCTCTAGGTTCAATTGGACATCTGGACCTGTCAATAGTTGGTAAGCTGCAATCTTCATTTTTTCTTACTCAGTATGGTTATATGTTCAAATAATCAATCAGAGTTTGCTAATTTCATATTTTTGCATTGTAGATCAGAGCTAATATGTTGTCAATTTGATAGTAGAATTGACAATAATGAGTAATGTACAACTTCAAGAAACATATTCTGCTTTTCCATATTTCATTTAACTTTTATCAATTTCAACGACATAAATAGCTATAGCTAGTGTAACCAGAATGATATAGTCTACATATCAAATTAACACTGCTAAAATTATGATCAGTTTATAGGTGAGTAAGTACACTTCAAGATAGATAACCATTTATAAATTTATTGAAATGATGAAGATACTGGAGGTCAATACGTAAAGCGGACAATCTCATTTTTTGCTTATCATCCAATCAAACAGAAAGGTATAGACATGCAATATACTTTTCTTAGCCAATCTTGTACAGTAAATAATTGCATAATGAGAGAAGTAATAATTTGGGAGAATAGTCTCGCCTGAAAAAGATCCAATTAGTAGTCGGCCCATAAGGAAATATTGATGATTTATGACAACACCACTCGAACTTTCGATTGCTCACCAACGTTGAATGATAACCAGATCCTAGACTTTTGTAAGCGAGGATATCTAATACTTCCAGCAGTCGTACCTGATGATATCAATCAGCGTACATGCGACTATCTAGAAGGCAAAATACCAGCTAACCCAAGCTTTATACCGCATGGAATGAATCAGACAGAACTGGATCGCATACGTCGCTCACATGAGCCCAGCACTATCTTTTTGGAAGAATGGTTCATTGAATACGTACTACTCAACGAATCATTGATTGGTATTATGCGTTCTTTGCTAGGTAAGAATGTTGGGTTACCTATTCTAGCTAGTCATCACAAGGTAAAGTGTCCATCGGAAGCGCAGCAGTGGCACCATGATGCTGATTGTGTCTTTGGTCCTGAGCTTAATTTTCTCGAAGTCTTCTACTTTCCCCAAGATACACCAGCCGAGTTAGGACCAACGGAATTGTTACCCGGATCACATATTACACATACTGATTGTAAGCCAGAAGACAAAGGAGTACTCAGTGAAGGGCCAGCTGGAACTCTGGGTATCCATCACCAGAGTATCCTGCACCGTCGTGGAAAATCTACCAAAACTGGTCTGAGGCACATGCTTAAATACAATTATTGGCGCACTGTACCACCAAAAAGAGATTGGATTATAGAGAAGAATTTCGACTTTCATACTGCTGATTATGGTGGGCATAACTCTGCTCGATATGCTGCACATATGTTTTATTGGTTATGTGGAAAAGAAAACGAGTACAGGATCATTGGTGGTCAGGGATGGCCGTGGTCAACTCAAAACCAAATTGGTCCATCCTATGGATTTGGGGTAACTGAAGGGTATTTACCTGATTGGAGAAAGACTAATCAAGACGGCTATACCAAATGAAAACAAGAGTCAATTTAATTGATTTGACTCTTGAATATAATGATATAAACCATTAATGAATTTTTCATTAAAAGACTTAGGTTAAGTTAAATGGAGATCTACATCGTTGCTTTGGTTTTACTTTCTGCTTTATGTCACGCGTGTTGGAATTATTTGAGCAAGGCTAGCAATTCTCCTCAACTCTTTTTAGCATGGATAGCCATGGCTAGTATTTCTATTTCAGCTACTGTTTTTCTAACTCTTCGGCCTATGATTCCATCATCTATTTGGTTATATATTATTGCTTCTGCAATTGTTCATTTTGTTTATCTTGTTTCTCTCAGTCAAGCTTATGCTACAGGTGAAATTTCCTATGTTTATCCGATTACTCGTTCTGCTCCAGGATTAATACCTATATTTGCTATTTTATTTCTGGGTGAGAAAATTTCGTTCCAAGGAGTAATTGGTATTTTCTGTACTCTTGTTTCTGTCTATCTACTAATCCGACCAGAAGGATTACACAGCATTCATAATTTCATGGATTACCTGAAAAAACCAGAATCTTTTTGGTCTTTTTCAACTTTGGCGACCGTTGTGGCATATTCAATCATAGATAAAAAAGGGATGGCTGAGTTCTATGGTCAGGTGGGAGATTCCAAAATTATGAATGCGCTTGTATATCTTTTAGCTGAATCTTTTCTATCATCAGTACTCTACGTTAGTTATATCGTATACCGTTTCCCTTGGAAAGAGATAATTACCATCGGCCGAAACTCGGCAACACGGATCTTTGTGTCGACTTTCCTCAAAATTTCTTCCTACAGTTTGATTTTGTATGTCTTAATGACTCAACCAGTAAGCTACATAAGTGCCATTCGTCAATTCTCAGTCATCTTTGTTATCCTACTTGGAGGTCTTAGCTTAGGCGAATCACAACTGAAATTACGACTGATTTCTGCTTCAACTATGATAGCTGGAATTTTCTTAATTGCCACTGCAACCTAGGTCGTTTTTTACTATCAACTACCTAGGTACAGATCAGAAGAATCGTAAATTAACAGTTGATTTGGAATCATCTTATCTCTCAATGACTTAATTATCTTTCCTACATTTTTCCAATTTACTAGCTGAGTTATCTCTTAGTAATTCGGTATGGAATCAGTTATCAGGCGATATATATTTCTTTTAAATATTTTTTTAATCAGAAGCAAAAATTTCAGTAATTGCTTCTAATGATCGGCTTAAGTTATTGCTTAATTTTTTGTCGCTATAATCCCTACCTTTTTTAGGCCCACTTATCTCGAGATAGCCTATCGGGTTACTAACCGGCCAAAGTTTGGTATTACTCAGAATTTGATTCTTAAGATCTTTCAAATGGATAATTCCAGCTTTCTGTTCCTCCGCTGAAAAACCAAAAGTGTTTTGATATATTGAGTCCGTATTTTTGATATGAAACTCACACATATAAGGTATTTGATGTTCAAATAGTTCATCATGCCTATGAATCACGTTTCCGTCCTGATCTGCATAACCATGTGAAATATCACCACAAAGATAAACTGGAACTCTGTTACACTGTGCTTCTTGATAATACTCGTTCAACGTGTTCATCATATGATCTATTTCCTCTGGTAAGGTTGGAGGCTCTGCTAGACAGGACATTGGCTCAATTGTCAACCCTTTAATTTCTTTAGAAAAAGCATATTCCATTAACCCTTTCATGTTATTAAGATAATTAGAAATTCCTATCTCTTTCGTTTTCATCAAGTCTCTACATATTGAACCAGGATTGGAACCCACAAAGTCAGCTCCAACTAGAGCAGCGACTTCGATAAACCTTTCGTAGCATTTCCTAGCGACTTTTTCTAAGCGCCGATCTTGAGAAAAAAAACCTCCTAACTCGCGATGTGCAGTAAAACAACTTCTAATTTCAATATCTTTTTTTTCAGCTAAGTTCCGCAAGTCTGTAAAAAAAGAGTCCTCCAACATATAAAGTTCAAAAAAACTACCCAGTTGTAAATAGCGAACTTTTTGTTCTCTCATAAGATCAAAAAGCCATTCGTATGTGTATCGATACTGTATTGGATCGCTTTTAACACCAATCTCAATTTTCATTATGGTCTCCCTTCTAATGTCGCTTTTCAGTTACTATAGCCCTTCAACACAGGATTTATTTCTGAGTAGATAGCATCATGTCTTCAATCAATCTGTACAGTATTCTGCTATTATCGTTTCTAATGAAAACCAAATAGTTAAAAGTAAAAACATTAAGAATTAATACGGACCATTAGATTTTTTGCAAAGCTTAATAACTATTTTGGTCACTAATACTAAATAGATAATTGATTGAAAAAAATTAGATAGACTTAATACAAATACGACTTTGACTTATTTCAATTAGACTAATCAATAAGAAAGATAAAGCAATAAAAATAGGTGATTTAACTCAGAAGACGAATATAATTACAGCAGATAGATATCGATTTTAGTCTAACTACGATAGGGGTGGTTTATACCGTGTATTTCAACAAAAAGAATTTGTTTTTTGTCGAAAAAATCAAAATCGAGGCACGAGTTTTCATCCTAATTGAAACAAACCAGAAATTCAGTTGATTTACACACGTGTTAAATTCTTTTTTTGGTTATTTGCATTATTTGTAAACTACCGGTATTTGCGTGTCACATTGTACGTCAAGCTGCCAAGGACTGAAGGAATACTCAAAGAAACCAAGGCAACTGGAATTCCAATCTTTGGGCTTAACCCTTCTCGTCCTAGCATTTCTCCACTAAGACCAATAACAATCCCTGCACACATTAAAGGTTTACTCAAGACCACAACCAAGCGAGTCAACCACCTAGACCCTTGGTAATTCGGATCGTTTCCTGCATCATGATATGCTTTAAAAATACCCTTACAACAACCTTCAGTGCTGATTATGTACCAGCTAAAGGCTGTTGAAGCCCCAAGTGTTGTACCCACCCAAAACGGTAATTTTTCAGCGGCTTCAAAACTTAATGCACTTCCAAAAAGCAGAGTAGTATTGCCTAAAATACTTCCATTTAACATTCCATAACCGATTTGTCGAGAGAAAGTTCCTTCCATGAGAGAAGGTACCATCACTTGATTTGAACAACCAAGTGATGGAAATAGCAATAAAAACAGAAGTGAAAAAAAATGAATTTTCATTTTTAACCTTGGAAACCAGAATCGCCAAAACCTACTTTATAAGTATCTATTTTTAAAGGGAAAACTGTATTTAACTTCTACAAAATTATTGCGTTGAGGATTAAATATTTGTAGTTCTTTTTCCGTTATGAGTCTGAATTTTATTTGCCGATTTTTGCTGATTCGATATCGAGTTCCCAACATCAATCGATATTTAAACCCTAATAAACCACTTAATTGACCCAACTGGGAATGATAAAAGAATTCGGTAGCTATTTCCGGATCTAACCTCCAGTTCCTAATCTCATATTTAATTAAGCTCTTCCAGCGGTAATTGCGACTGGTATAATCTCCATACAAACGTGATTTCCCTATCTCGTTTTGCTGCTGATACTTAAACCGGTTTCTGAGGGATAGGCTTCCTATTCTAGTTTTGTGGCTAATGTATAAATGGAATCGAACATGATGCTCAAATTCTTTCAGTTCTCCAATATCGTCATTTAGCCAAAGGTACCGTGAGCCCAACCCTAGTTCAAATTGATTCAGTAAATTATAACTAGCTTCGATTTCTATTAGTAGACGATCAAAGGATGTCAGGCTGTCTTTTAATCGGTATTGTTTCTCAATACTGAAAGTCCATTTTTTATTAAACTTGTAGTTGGCCTGAGCGGACAACCAAATCCCAAAACTTCGATCTATGTCTGAGGTTTCAATTTGTGCCCAATTTGGTGAACAAACTAACAATAAAGTAAGTAAAAGAACACACCTCATTTGGTTATATATTTATTTTTTGGTCTGTTTGGGTAATCCCTTTTGTATCAATATTTCAACTTCAGTCCGACGCTTTGGAATCCAAGCCTTGAGCTTATTGAAGTAGTACGAATGCTGAGCACTGGATTCTGTGCTCTTAACTTGTATGGACAAATCGTCTATAAGGGAGACTAAGTATGCCTCATTCCAAGCTCGTNTCAATAACAGATNCATCTCATTCTCTAGTTGGATAATAACTTCTGGGATTCGCGAGAGTCTATTCGGAAGCCGAGATTGGAAATAAGACTCCACTGACCACTCAGATTCATAATTACTACCATTTTCAAACCCCCAAGGTATGAAGGTGATACGCCCATTATCATCCGGATCCAAATAGATGAAAAAATTATTTTGGTTACTAGTATAACCATCATTATGTCCTAAGATTATCTCTAGCGCCCAAAAAGTAATAAAACGTTTAAGATTCAGGTGTTGACTAAGTTTTTCAACCAGTAGCTCGTCGGTTACTTGATCTAGAGTTTTGATCATTGTAAGCAGTGGTTGGCCAAATGAATTGGTCTGCTTGGTCTTAGGTTCCCACCTAGGCAAGCAATTTTGCCAAAAATCGACGAGCTGACCTTCATATAAGTGGCCATTATCGTTACCAAATTGNCGAATCAAAAAATCACGATCAATGGTTTCTAAGTGCGAATAAGCACCCATTGCTTGTCCATTTATCGTTACACTGGCTAAATTACATCTAGGTGCNGGATAACCNGCTAATTCAAACACCCGAGCATTGAGGCAAGTTGTTATCCTTGTTGTATCTTGGGCATTATTGTTGAGAGTAATACTTTTGGTCGTTCCTAGATACTGACCTGTAACATATTTATTAGTTTCGATCTTTATTGATGGAGCTTCAGAAAATATGGAACCTAAAAATCCTTTTTTTCTTATCCCAACATTACTGATATTTAAGCCATCTATTGAAATATTTCCTGAGTACCAATTGAATTGGGATGGGTACGGCGCATCACACTTTATTGACTGTAAGACAACACCTCCCCATAGTGTTGCCCACTTCTCCGTCGTTGGACCAAACCGAGATTCCTCCCTCATGTGCTCAAAATCGGACGGATCCATTGATAAGTGGATACAAAGAATATGGTCGGCATTAAAGGTTAGCTGGTTTTTCTCCAATGTTTTTCCAGATACAGATGGTAAACACGAAATACAGCTACCACGTTCCAATCCAAGTTCTGAGGACCACAATTGCTCAGAATTATTGATTTCGTTAAACATAGATTCACAAGAGCAAATTACGAGTAATAACGAAACCAAAATCAAGACACGAGGCATTGTTTTATAAAAATTCTTTAGTTATAAAAATTACGTACAACCAAATACTTATTATCGTTATTAGTGTCTTTTTTCGCTCTGTCTGAGTTAATCCTGTCTGGCTCCAGTGCATCAATATCAGATCCACTTTATTTGGTAGATNATATTCGTAAAATCACACTTAAATTAGAAGAGAGGAGTCGAGAAAGAAGTTCGTATCTAATTCAACCTAGAATGTATTTTTCAAATTTGGGATATCAAAAAGAAAAGAGAGTCAAACAGCTAACCCAGCCTTAACTGTTAGTAAGAGAAAAGAAAAAACAAATACGGATCTGGTATCTATCTGAATGCTCTATTCTCTTTCGGTAGATTATTGTACTTTATGTGTACTGTTAAAAACCTGCATGTGATTCTAACCTATTACAGGAGTTAAAAAATCTACTCCAGATTAAATGAAAAATAAACATTGAAAGGTATTAGTTATCCGACATTTAGCTAATCTAGACTAATTAGCTCTAGCCAGCCTGTTGAGCATAGATACACAACCATCTACTTGATCTTCATCTAGACCATGCAGTATAACAGGCACATCGAAGGGTAGAGAGCACAGAAGAGAAACATAGCGCTCATAATCCAGTAACCCTGTCCCTGCGGCTAGATGACCAGCGTCACCATCACGATCAAGGTCTTTAGCGTGTGCAAGAGCGATGTGGTCTCCGAGGAGATCGAAGGCTTGGTCAAGTATTTCGCTCATTCGTGGAAGTTCGCCCTTACCGAATATGTTGGCTGCATCCATGACGATTTTCAGGTTGGGGGATTTCATCTCTTCGATTAAGCGTAAGCTCTTGCTGATTGTGTTAGCAACATTGTTTACTTCTGGTTCGAAGGCCAAGATAACACCATGTTTTTCAGCAACTGGTAGTAATTTTTCTAGTGTGGCAATTAAAACTTGCCACGACTCTTCCGTTTCGTTATCAAGGTGATACTTCCACATGCTTTCGGTACTCCGAGACCCAGTACAAGTCGCGATGATAGAAGTCCCAAAAGTTTTGCAAGATGAGATAAGATGCTGCAAATGACTTATTTCAGCCTGACGGAGTGCAAGGTCAGGGTGCACCATATTAATCTCACCGCTCAGCGCAGAGACACTCATCTTACGTTTTGCAATTTGTTGGGAGACTTGGTTACCCACAAGGTCGATTTCATGATCTAATGACGCTTTTACATGGGTAGACGTGAGGTTAAATTGAACGTGAAAAATGTCATGACTGATAATAGCATCAAGTGTTTCAGCCAATGATTGACGAACGAAATGACGTGTCATAATTCCTATTTTCATACTATTTAGCGAGTCCTTTCTCAGTAATCAATATTTGGCTAAAGAGTTTAAATAAAACAAACAGAAGGTCGGCGATTTCTAATCATCAGAATTTCCCATTAGCATAAACACATAGTATGCTAACTGGCCAATAGCTTGAATAGCAGCTGCAACATATGTTAGAGCCGCCGCGTTAAGTACTTTATTAACTCCATCCATTTCATTACCAACAATAATCCCTTCTGTTGAGAGGAGTTGCCTAGCGCGCTTACTCGCGTCGAACTCCACCGGTAATGTAACCAGAGAGAAAATCACAGTTAGGCCGAATAACAGCACACCGACCCAAGCCAAAACAGGTGAGATGAAAAGTCCAGCCATTAACATAAGTGGTCCTACCCAACCACCAACTTGAACTGCGGGTACAATGTTGGTGCGTAGCTGCAATGGTGCATAGTTGTGTTGGTCTTGCAGGGCATGGCCAGCTTCGTGTGCGGCAACACCTGCCGCTGTTATACTGTATCCATCATAAATTTTGGGACTTAATCTCAGGACTTTAGATTGTGGATCATAATGGTCTCCTAAGAAACTGTCGGTTCGTTCGACGTTAACGTGATTGAGCCCACTACGTTGTAAAATGTTTCGTGCAATTTGAGCACCTGTCTGTCTTCTAGTCAAGCCAACCTCAGAATATTCTGCAAATACAACTTTGACACGCGATTGAGCCCAAAAAGCAAGCAACAAACCAGGTGCTGCGAATAAAAGATACAATGGGTCGAAGAAAAACATATTTCTCCTTCTAGCTAATGCTAATTCTTCTAATGTAGAATATTTTAACTCAATTAATTCCAGTTTTGAACTCGAAAACGTAAAAAGTCACAGAATTATTACGTAGTTCATCAATTTTCTAACTTATGCTATCTTGATGACAAGCGAGAATCTATTGAATATTGGTGATAGGTGCTATTGTAATACCACCATTTTTCTTACTTCTGTATAATTTCCAGCACTAATTTCGTAGAAATAGATTCCTGAAGAAACTTGTTCTCCATTTTTGTTTTTTCCATCCCAATAAATTGACTTATTCGATTCTGTATAATTTCCTGCTCGTAAGTATCCTAGCTCAATTACTCTGATTTGATTACCCAATGAATCATAGATTCTGGCAGTTACTGTAGAAGACTGAGCTAATCGAAAAGGTATCCAGGTCTCTGGGTTAAATGGGTTCGGGTAGTTTGCCAATAACTGCGTTTGTGAGGTAAATCTTTTGGGTAGTATAGATTTCAAAAGACCTAGTGCAAATTCTTCTTCATCTGAGCGATGCAATTTGTCTTCTAGATAACTAATACCGATAGTAATATGCTTTTTTTGCTCATTTGATAGTACAACATCAGGATTTACAGCAGGCGCCGCATTGGTTGTATTTCGACCGAAGTAATTTGCAACTAAAACCAAATCAAAGATGTTAACTGATCCATCCGAATTAATGTCTCCTATCAAATCATATCCCTTTTGACCGAACTGATCTGCGACCATCACTAAATCAAAGATATCAATCACCTTATCTCCATTAACGTCACCTTTGATTCGAATAGATTTGTTTTCGAGTAACCATAAACTGCCATGGTCGCTTAGTAGATATATTTTACCAGTATCACTTTGAATCTTAATATCTCTGATCCTTCCAATTTTTCCTTTGAATATTAATTTTTCGTTTAGGACCTCACTATTACTGAAAGACAGTTTTCTTAAAGACTGATCTTTTAAAGATGTGATTAACGCAGACCCATTCCAGTCGGAAAATTCATTCCCCTCATAGATAATAATCGCGGAAACAGCAATTGAAGGAACCCAGTAGATCAACGGCTTTACAAAACCGGGAAGCCACTTTGGTCCAATACTTGTTGAATCATAGTTGGTTCCTCCCCACCCAAGTATTTTCCATCCGTAGTTACCACCAGGCTCATCGGCAGAACCAAACCAATCTCCCCCCTTAGCTCCATGGTTACTCATATAAACCTTATTGTCGAAAGAGGATAAGGTAAGACCTTGAGGGTTTCTTACTCCAATCATGTAAATTTCAGGTAGCCAATCCTTTTTTCTAAATCAAGGAATTTGGGATTGTTTTGAGGTACAGTTCCATCTAAAAAAGTCCTGATTACACTACCAGGATGGCTTTTCCCATCTTGTGCAATCATCCCTAAGCCTCGTTCACCGATGGTTGCATATAAATAACTATCTTTTATAACTAACCTAGATCCAAAATGATACCCTGACTCTATTGGAGGCTCAGCACGAAATATATTTGAGAAGAACAGGTAATCGCTGTTAAATGCGGCTTTGGCAATGGACGTACTCGATAACCCTACTCTATCTTGATTCTTTACATCATCTCTTTGTTCAGAATAAGAAATATAAACTGTATCTTTATGATAAAGAATATCTAGTAGTCCACCTTGGTTATATGCATGAATTTTCAGGTTATGCTTTATCTCTTTTCTCTTTTTTGTAGACAAATTGATTTGAATGATACGGCCGTGTTTTTCAGTTATTAATACTTTGTTTTTTTCTATGAAAGTTAAACTCCAAGGCTGATCCAAACTATCGGTGACCTCTGTGAGTTTGATTTCAACATCTTCAGCTTTGACTAATAGGTTAAGCCAAAAGAGTAAAAAAACGATTTTTTTCAAGTCATTACCTCAAACAAATTTCTAATAAAATACCATTTCTTACTTAAAAGGATCTAAATTATTAGTACAAATTCTAACCCAATTAGACAAATACTCTATCAACCGACGAAGAGTAAAAAGAGATAATAATATAAATCAGACTTATGTAAACTACACACTGGTAAGAAAGTTGATGCTTCTCCGGATTAAGTGGAATAAGAAGGCTTCGGGACGATAAAAAATCCAGCCGCTTTCAGCACGTTCTTCCTTGTGTATTATAAATCGATTAAAGACAAAGATTTACACCCAAAGTGTTCGTCTGAGTCTTATCTTCAATTTATTTATAATATGGTGTTTTTTTGACCGTTAGAAACCAAAAGAGCCCCGTAAAAATTAAAAACGTACCAAAAATTTCTTAATGTCTATCGACCTTAAAATTCGTGATCTTTTACTTGAAAGTGTAACTTGAATATCTATACAATACCGTCCGGTGTTTTGTTGGTTGTATAATTGGATTCCGTCTTTCTAGCAGGTGGAATCTAACGGCGTGAGATTTTTCCTTCATGTTAAGTCGTAAGAATTCGGTTTATTGTTTGCTTTGGTAGAATTGAATCAAAATTCAGGTATAGAACTAGTATCTAGACATCCAAAATGAATAAGGCAACTATAGTCGCTCTTCCATCAGAAGACTGTGAACTTCTTCCTTCTAATATTATCAAATAACAGAAACTATATTTATTAGAATCATTAAGATCTTTATACTAGAATAAAATATGATCAAGTAGTATGAGTATTTTTGTAATTAATTTGCCAGTAAAAAT
>PAYP01000026.1 GCA_002714785.1 Candidatus Poribacteria bacterium
CACCACCGTCAGTACCCATGATAAATGAACCAATAATTTATTCGATATTAACGGATTGTCCTGTTTCACTAGATTGATATATAGCGTCCATAATTTTCTGTACATTCAATACTTCCTCTGGATCTACAGGCGATGGTAAATCGTTTCGGATTGCTTCTATGAAGCGCTCGATTTCGATCTGGTGCCCAGATCCAGCAGGTGGTAATTGTAAAGGAGTTTCCACAAGTTTTCCGTTACGTTGCTCATAGATTTCGTTCCCGATGACATGAACACCACCGTCAGTACCCATGATAAATGAACCACCAATATTTTCGATATTAGAGGCCCAAGCGCTTTCGATGGTCAGCATTGCACCATTTTCAAAACGAACGCTACCCGTGGCAAAGTCATCAACGTCGAAGTTCTCTACATCCCAAGGCCCCCAATTGTTAATCACATCATACCGGTTTCCAAACTTGGTCATTGCAGCACCAAATGCAGCAGTTGGTTTTGGTGCTCCCATCAACCAAACNACATGATCAATAGAATGAACNCCAATATCATACAGAGTTCCACCNCCTGACATATCTTTTCGAATAAANACACCCCAACTGGGAATTCCGCGACGACGCATCGATGCNGCTCGACCNTAGTAGATATCACCTAACCTGCCACTATCAATAATCTGTTTCAGATATTCGGANTGTGGGGTAAAACGAGAGGCTAAACCAATTTGCAGAATTTTTCCGGCGTGTTTAGCTGCCTCAACCATGGCTTGCCCCTCTTGAGCATTAACAGCCATTGGTTTTTCGCATAATACGTGCTTACCTGCTTCTAAAGCAGAAATTGAGGCTGATGCGTGAAACGCATTAGGCGTACAAATACTGACAGCATCAATCTCATCAATTCCGAGCAGCTCTTCATAATTGGCAAAACTATGNGGTACAGCAAATTCTTCAGATGCTTTTTTAGCTGTTTCCAAGTTGATGTCAGCCACTGCTACGATTTCTACATTCTCAATTTTTCGGTAATTTGGAAGATGAGCACTGCNAGCAATTCCTCCACTACCAATNACACCAACTTTAATTTTTTTCATCAGATGNGCTCTCCAAAAATAGTCATTCCGAATTCAATAANGTTGTATGACCAAAAACATGAGACAACGTAAAATGATTTTGGCTATATACCTCGGCTTACTCGCTGACTTTTACCAGCTGTTTACCCAAATTTCCACCTTTTAGCATGCTGATGAAAGCAGATGCTGCATTTTCTAGGCCTTCGGTTATAGTTTCACGATATTCCAACTGNCCCGAATTAAGCCAACTTGCCATCTCAGCTAAAGCATGTGGGTAACGATCAGCAAAATCAGAAACAAGAAAACCTCTCATTGTTAGCCGTTTAATAATAAATTGAAAAAATAATCGAGGGCCTAACTCAGGTTCTGTCAAATTATACTGTGAGATCTGTCCGCAAATAGCAATTCTTGCCCCTAGATTCAGATTAGGAAATATTGCATCGGTTTGGACACCACCCACATTGTCAAAATAGGCGTCTACTCCATTTGGGCAGAGCTCAGCAATCTTAGTCGTATAGTCGCTAATCTTCCTGTAATTATAGGCCGCATCGAAACCCAATTCGGATAAAACATGATCAACTTTTTGATCAGTACCTGCGGAACCAACAACTCGACACCCTTTGATTTTGGCTATCTGACCGACCAAAGATCCAACAGCACCAGCTGAGCCAGAAACAAAGATAGTTTCACTTGATTTAGGTTGACAAACATCGAGTAGGCCGAAATAAGCAGTCAGTCCAGGCATTCCCAAGATACCAAGCGATGTCGAAATCGGTGCTAAATCAGGGTCAATTTTTCTAGCTTGCCCCGCAGGCATTATTCCATAAGCTTGCCAACCAAGTTGACATTGTACAATATCACCAACTGAAAATTGCTCACTTTTTGATTCGATTACTTCGCCTACTACGCCACCAGTTATAACTTCTCGGTCTTCGACCGGTGGTGCGTAGGATTTTCGACTTGCATTCATTCGTCCCCTCATGTACGGATCTACTGAAAGGTAAATTGTACGAACTAAAATCTCTTCTTGGTTTGGTTTGGGTATAGGTTTTTCTATTAAGTCAAAATCAGATTCGATGGGATACCCTTTTGGTCGTCGGGCTAAAACAACTTGACGGTTTACATCTTGCATCTTATTCTCCTAGCTATCCGATTACTGATTAACTAGCCAATTTGATTTTATGTGGGCTTATTTTCTGCACATGTTGGCGAATTTCTTCCAGGATCTCAGGAATACGCAAAATATCGTCGCAAGTACACAACTGTTGGCGATATGGCTTTAAACCATTGAGATTTTTGAAATAGTTCTTGTAGTGCCGACGCATTTCGTAGAGTCCAACTCTTTCGCCTTTCCAACGTAGAGAAAACTCGAAATGTTTTTTTACGGTATCAATACGTTGATCTATTGTTGGTGGCGCTAAGTGCTGGCCGGTTTTTATAAAATGTTTAATCTCGTTGAAAATCCAAGGATAACCAATAGTAGCTCTACCAATCATAATTCCATCGACGCCGTAAGTTCGCTTCATTCGAATCGCTTTTTCTGGGCTATCTACGTCACCGTTACCGAAAACAGGAATACGAATACGAGGATTGTCCTTAATTCTACCGATCAGCGTCCAATCTGCTGACCCCTTATACATTTGTTTTCTTGTGCGTCCATGGATNGAAATAGCCTGAATGCCAACATCCTGGAGACGTTCGGCTACTTCTACTACGAATAATGTATTGTCGTTCCAGCCAAGACGAGTCTTGACAGTTACGGGTAGATGAGTTGATTTAACAATTTGNTCCGTCATTTGCACCATTTTNGGTATGTCCTGTAGTATGCCAGCTCCGGCCCCTTTACCGGTGACCCGTTTGACAGGGCAGCCATAATTAATGTCAATGATGTCAGGATTGGCGGACTGAGAAATTTCGGTAGACTCNCGCATTGAGTCGATATTATGTCCAAAAATCTGGATACCAATGGGGCGCTCGTATTCGAATATATCNAGTTTTGCTACGCTCTGTGCTGCATTTCGGATTAGACCTTCAGAAGATATGAATTCGGTGTACATCACATCCGCTCCGTTTTCTTTACAAACAGCTCTAAACGGAGGATCGCTGACATCTTCCATNGGTGCTAACAGAAGCGGAAATTTGCCTACTTCAACATTACCAATTTTAACCATTATCTTTTAGCTCTTAGTTGTATTCGTCATTAGTATACTTACAGCTTTTTCCAATTGTTCGTCGGAAACTTTCATTTTAGCTATTTTAGCTTCGTTAAGCATATATCGAAANGTATGTTCAATACTCATTGGCGTTGCAATCTCGGTGATCATCTTCTCAATTCGTCGGATAATNGGTTTGCTCAAGTCAGTTTCCAGCTCAATGTTTTCAATCAAACTTGCTGTATTAGTTTTAATAGGGGCAGTTTTGCTAGGTGGTGGGCTCGTCTTGTTTACTTTTTTGTTTTTGGTTGCTCTATTATCCGTTGAGGTTTTTCGCGATGAACGACGGCTAGTTTTNTTAATCTGACCATCAGTCAGAGCCANAATCCCACATTGACTGCACAAATTGGCAGTAGTATTAGCAATTGTAATAGAAGCAATTAGATCAGAAACTCTTCCACAAATTTCACACTCAGTTAGAGTNTCAATTTGTGAAAATATATCTCCCTGTAGTTTGAACAACCTTTCTTTATCAGCCTTAGATAAACGTTCTTTTTGACAAATTTTGACGATAGCNTGAGACGACNCTTTAATTTTCTCTAATGCCTTCATATTTCTTACTATGGTTTGAGCCTATAACGATTTCAATTCAAACGTAATCGGTAATTGGTTCGAGGGTTGTCCACTGAACTCCAGTGGATAATTACCATCAAAGCAAGCAGTACAGTAGTCTTGTGGTTCTTTGACGCAACTAAGCATACCCTCAATACTCAAATAACCCAAGGAATCGGCACGAATGTACTTCTTGATTTCTTCNACTGTCCAAGAACTTGCAATTAACTCCTTCCGTGTTGGCGTGTCAACTCCATAGAAGCACGGATAACGATTGGGTGGCGATGAAACCCGAAAGTGCACTTCGGTTGCGCCACCTTGACGAATTAGAGAGATAATTTTGCGCGAGTTTGTACCCCTCATAATCGAATCATCAACAACNACTACTCGCTTACCTTCTAGGACATTTCGGACGGGACTTAGCTTCACTCTCACCATTAGATCCCGGATTTCTTGGGATGGATTCATAAAGGTCCGACCCACGTATGGGTTACGATAGAGACCCATTTCAAAAGGAATCTTAGCCTCCTCAGAAAATCCTAAAGCGGCAATGGTCGCTGAGTCTGGTACTGCAATAACAATATCAGCGTCAACAGGACATTCACGAGCTAGCTGTCGGCCAAATTCACGACGTGGACCATTAGCTAATTCGTTAAAAATCATACTATCTGGTCGTGCTAGGTAGATATGCTCAAAAATACATTGGGATAATTGGTTTGCTGTTGGCAAGGCTTGGAAACTTTTAGGGGGTTTTTTAGTATCCGTAATAACTACCATTTCACCAGGCGNGATTTCTCTGATCGGTTGTGCTTCNACTACATCAAAAGCACAAGTTTCAGAAGCAAGAACATAAGCTTCGCCAAGTCGACCTAGCCAGAGGGGTCGGAAACCATTAGGATCACGTCCACCAATTAGCACAGANTTGCCCAGAAACAATAATGAATAGGCACCACGAACTTCTTGGAGAGCATCACTGATTCGATCCTCCAAAAGCTCCTGCTGTGAACGTGCGATNAGGTGTGCAATGACTTCTGTATCGGATGTGCCATTAAAAATCGACCCTGCAGANTCTAAGTCTGTTCTGATACGGTAAGCGTTAACTAAATTACCATTATGTGCAATTGCCAAAGGACCACGAGAATATTGTCGAACTAACGGTTGAGCATTTTCAATATTACTACTACCTGTGGTCGAGTATCGGTTATGACCAATTGCTAGATGACCTTCTAATTTGGCCAACTTNTCCATGTCGCTAAATACTTCCGTTACTAAGCCCATTCCACGGTGATAGGAAATTGTTTGACCTTCGGAAGCAACAATACCTGCACTTTCCTGACCACGGTGTTGAAGCGCACGAAGTCCTAAATAGGTTAGTTCAGCAGCCTTTTCGTGACCNAATACTCCAAAGACACCACATTCATCTTTCGGCTTGTCATCGGTCAGAATTGGATCGAATTGCATCAAAAACGCTATCTATATAAAATCAAGGAACAGAAATTGAAAAGAATAATATTAGTACTCACACAGATCTGAATTACAGTTACCATTCAGTTTTGAAGAAATCATCGTTTGCCCTATCTAAAGCAGCNTTTGATCGGTGCCAGTCAAAACGATAACCGATTATGCCGCCAATTGGAACTGACAGAGAATACATTAACTCGACAGGAACGCCAATTTTTAGTAGGACGGAGACCGGAAAAGAAGAGAACTGAGCGATGGGTTGAACAACCAAAATCACCCAACNGAATANAGAACCAACACCGAAAGACTCAGTCAGCGTTTGCCAGTTGAGCTGAGTAGTCATCACTAGAACAGCCAGAGCTGGTGGTCCTAAGAAGGATCCCTGCCAAGCATGTTTCAGATTACAATCCTGTCCAAATCGATTTGCTACTTGCTTAATTCCGTAAGCAACCCCTGCTACACTCAAGCTATAAGTTGACAGGAATGCAANCAGAGTAAAAAGACCGACCCAAAAACCATTTTCAACTCTGTTACTGACAACAGAGTTCAAAAATAAATTATTAGTGAGGAGGTAACCAACAATAGCTAGTACCATACCTGAAACAGAACCAACTCCAATTTGGACTAGTATCATCAAGAGATTTTGACGGGTTTCCATTGATCGGTGATGCATCCTTCAGGCCGAGTTCAACTCGTTGGTGCTTTCGAAAGCAAGTTAAGATGGGGTAAGGCGGATCAGATTATATCATCGGCGTGTCGGCGTGTCAACCAGCCATATGCCAAGATTCGATTCAACCTGCTCCCGAGTTAGGAAAANTCGGAGCGTGGATTTTCCTGTTAGAAGCATTTACTTAGAAAGCCNAGCACACAAAATGCCATGATTCCAAGTTTGCAGCGTATTTCAAAACACTACTCTACAAAGTAATGCTGCATAAAACCTAGTGGGAAACCCAGCCATACAGAAAATGTGAAATTGTTCGAAAGCTAGAGGCCTAACAGTCCACTTGTGAACTTGGGGGGACACGTGGAAAACTGTTTTAGCAAACGCTAGTTTTTTTACGCTTTTTTTATACTCTCTGCAATTTCTAGTTGCTCGCAGCTGAAGGCAAAGGCCAAACATCACCGGTCATGAAACCACCGTCAACGTAAATAATTTGACCAGTTACATAATCAGAAGCTGACGAAGCCAAAAAAACGGCTGTTCCGATCATGTCTTCTGGCTGAGCTAATCGTCCTATGGGAACTTTAGCTTCTCCCCAATCTCGCATCGTTTTATCGGACCAAATTTTTTCAGTCAAGGGGGTAACAACAAAACCTGGNCTAATAGCNTTGGCTTGAATATTATACGGGCCTAATTCAAGAGCCTGAGATTTTGTTAGTTGACCCACGGCTCCTTTTGTAGCAGTATAAACTGATATTTGGTCTAGAGTAATNCCAGTGGTTAGNGACCCAATATTGATGATTTTTCCTTTTTGGCGAGGNACCATGTGTTTCGCTACTGCTTGGCTAAGAAAGTATAAACCTTTCAAATTCACGTCCATAATTTGGTCGTAGTTATCCTCAGTGACCTCCATGAATGGCTGACGGACATTCATACCAGCATTGTTAACCAAAATATCTATCTGGCCAAATTGACTGATTATTGTATCAACTGTTGCCGTAATAGAATCTAGGTCGCTAACATCAATTTGAAGAGCTAAAGCCTTCCCTTCCTGANTTTGTATAGAAGATACTACTTCATCTATCTGGTCTGCGGATCGGGCTGCACACACTACTGTGGCTCCCTGTTGACCAAAGCCTTCAGCAATTCCTCTACCAATCCCCCTACCAGCACCAGTCACTAGTGCCACACGGTCTTTTAATGAAAATAGAGACAAAACACTTCCTCGTGCAAATAAATACACTTATCATANTCGGGAGCATTATAGACCAATTGAGNGTTTCGGTCAATTCAATTAGCTTTATCACGCCAATTAGGTTGGCAATNTTTTAATCGATTCTCTATAATANCCNCGCGTGATGTTGGCTCGTCAGATGGGTCGGATCAGAACANGCNGTCAGTAGAAATCAAAGGGGGTGAAATGAATAAATGGCAAATGTAGCTAATATAGAAGTAATTGTCTCAGAAGATGAATCTTTTGATCGAGCTTTCGGTCGATTCAAAAAGATCTGTAGCAAGGAAGGAATCATCACTGAAGTTAANAANCGAAAATTCTACGAAAAACCAAGTGATAAAGCGCGGAGAGCCAAGCAGAAGCGAATTCGAAAGCAAAAAAGATTGTTGAGTAATTCACGACGCCGGTAAAGACTGAATAAGATGATTTTTATTTCCACAGATTTTGTCTAACATTCTCCGTATCAGAAACATCTCCGCTGTAAACCTCGTCTCCAAGATTAAATCCCATTGCATAATACGATGGGATTTCTTGCCTAGCCTAAAATAACGCTCGGCGGATTTGTCTAACGGCTTGTCGTATACGATCTGGGTTTTCGACTAGAGCAATGCGTACATACCCCTCACCGTTGTGGCCAAACCCAGCCCCAGGCGAAATGCAGACTTGTGCTTCATCTAGTAACTTAGTAGCAAACTCCATTGAAGACAAGTTTTTGTACGCCTGTGGAATAGGAGCCCAAACAAACATTGATGCACGTGGTGATGGTACAGACCAACCGATTCGGTTTAATCCTTCGATCAGCACATCTCTACGTTCTTGGTAAAGTCGTGCATGCTCTCGTACCAAACTAGGGTCAGATCGGAGTGCGGTAATGCCTGCGACCTGAATTGGGGCAAAAATACCGTAATCGTAATAACCTTTGATTTTTGCAAGGACACTAACCAATTCGGGGTTACCAACTGCAAACCCACAACGCCAACCTGCCATGTGGTAGGATTTTGATAGCGACATGAATTCGATCCCAACCTCTTTCGCTCCTTCAACTTGAAGTAGGCTCGGTGCTTCATAGCCATCGAAAACGATGTCCGCATATGCCAAATCGTGGATTAGTACAATTTGATTCTGCTTCGCAAAGTCAACTACTTCCCGGAAAAAATCAAGATCAACTACCGCGCCAGTTGGGTTATGTGGAAAACTCAGGATCAATACCTTGGGGCGTGGCCATATTTCTCTGGTAATTTCTGACAAACTTGGCACAAATTGATTTTCTTCTCTTAGCGGAATGCTGACGACACTACCACCAGCTAAAATGATGCTGTAAATGTGAATAGGAAACGTTGGGTTAGGTACTAAAGCCAAATCACCTTCGTCGATTAGTGCAAGAGCCAAATGAGACAAGCCTTCCTTGGTTCCAATAACAGAAACGGCTTCAGTATCGGGATCGAGATTGACACCAAACCGACTTTGATAATATCTACATATTTCGCGTCTAAGATTAAAGATTCCTTTTGAAGCCGAGTAACGGTGGTTACGCGGGTCTTGTGCCGCGTCGCACAATTTATCCACAATTGGCTGTGGCGTCGGATCGTTAGGGTTTCCCATACCCAAATCAATAATGTCAACTCCCTGAGTACGTCGTTCGTAGGTCAACTGTTTGAGTTTGCCAAACATGTAAGGAGGCAAACGATCTATCCTTTTTGAAAATACATTCATTCTATGAATCTCCGAAATTTCGCCTAGGCATATTCTCTGAATGAGATTTTATTCTTGCTTGGTATATCGACAGAAATAACCCCACTGATTCCCATTAGTTGGTCGGTGAACTGGGGTTTCACACTTGGCCGAACTTTGATTTGAATAACCACATTTTGGCCATATACAACATCAGAAATTATAGCTTTCATTTTACGACTTAGCCTGTAAATGTGATCAATTTTATCGTAAACAACAGTAATAACCAACTGTTGGTAGCAAGTCTGAGTTATTGTTTCGGCTAAATCTAAGCACTGTTTAGTACACTGACTATAAGCTCTAATGAGGCCACCGACACCCAGATTGACTCCTCCATAATAACGGGTAATCAAACATATCAGATTCGATAAGCCACTTGCTTTCAATATTGATAAAATTGGTTTTCCTGCTGAATTAGTTGGTTCACCATCATCGGTAGCGTAAGACCGCAATTTTTTACCCAGTCCAAATTGATAGCCGTAGCAATAATGACTGGCACTAGGATAGGCACGCTGAGTAGCCGATAGTGCGAATTTAACTGACTCCATCGAATCAACAGATCTCATCACACCGATGAATCGAGACTTTTTTACTGTTAACTTCGTAGTTACAGGTTTGGCGATAGTTTTGTATTGGTCATCCTCAAAACGGCTCATTTTGTTGCTCGAAATCGGAGAGAAAATGTTGGGAATCTTTGCCCTTTCAAAGCAGTTGAATGATAGCTTTGCATGGGATTTAGCTGAAAATACGGTTGGTAATTAACAGTGAGTTGGACTTTCCAAATATTCCAAATCAAGCTCAACTTTACTCCTTCCATATGCCACATATCCTGTTCATTTTCGGCCCGACCATTTACTAAATAGTGAAACTTTCGTTGTTGCGTTTCTGCCCAACGTAGATAACCTAAGCGTAATGCAACCCGATCTCTATACGCAATTTCTCCTGTCAAATCGAATTGCAACCCTAAGTTAAATTGGGGTTGATGGGTTATTTCTGCACTAAGAGTTATCGGATCAACCTCAATTTGGTAGCGTCCACTAACAAGAATGCGAGTTTCTAAGTGGCGAGGAATATTAGGGTTATCAAACGAAAGGCCATTACTCAAATTCCCAATTGTCACACCAGAGTCGATTCGTGAGTTAATAATTTGGTGAAAGCCAAAGCTATAAGCATAACCATGCCCCAGCTGGCCTTTGTAGTTAGGTTCCTCCATAGAAACTTCTTTTGAACGAAGCCATTTTGCATCTATACCGAATGCTAAATTAGGGGCGATTCGTTTTGCGTAGCGTACACCTAAGGCATGATTAGATTGGGGGAAAGCACTGATTGCTTGGCCTTGGTTATCCATTCGGCTGTATGGCCCAAAATGTTCAAAAGCCAAATCCAAGCCAATTACACCAACGTTTTTGAAAGGCTTGACAATCAGCAAGCGCTCATAGCCTCCGGATGGTAAATTATACTCTCGAGTTTCTACTAGCCGACCTTCATCATTTGGTTGGCTCAAGCGAGAAATATGGTGTGGGTAGCGCCCGGCCGACAACTGAAGTTGTGATCTAGAAATGGCTATTAAGGCTGGGTTTTCGTGAAAAGGAGACTCGTTTTGGGTTAAGCGCCGCAAGAACTGGCCACTAATTGGTTGTGGCCCAACCAATTTGGCTGATTGACTCCAGCAAACACTACCAAATATAAATAACAACGAGTATTGACAAGCAATTTTGGACCACATCATTCTAGGTTTTAATGGTTGAGGGGTAACCAAATAAAATCACATTGGCAACAGCATAATCATTGGTATGAGACAGTGTGATCATCTGGTCAGAGACACCTATTGTTTCAGCATAACGCTTGGTTTCATTAAGCAAAGTTATTATGGGCTTCCCTAGTTCATCTGGCAAAACTTCTATATCGGTCCATTGCATACCGTTGATCAACCCTGTTCCTAGCGCTTTGAAGGTTGCTTCTTTGGCCGCAAAACGGGCGGCTAGTCTTTGGTAACGTAACGGTGGTTTCCCGCAATAATTACGTTCTTTTTGAGTATATATACGCCGCTCAAAACGGTCAACCCATTTTTGGCAAGACGAAGCAATACGCGTAACTTCAATGATATCAATACCAATTCCTATAATTTTCGGACAGTTATTCACGGTCTGGCTTCGTTCGACAAATTGTGTCTATAACCTGTGCCACTTGCTTCATCTTCGCGACATCATGAACTCTCACCACATTTGCTCCATTAATAATTGACCAAGCAACTGTTGCTGCTGTTCCTTCTTCTCGCTGATGAACGGGTAAATCAAGTATCCGTCCGATAAACTTTTTTCGGGAAACCCCAACTAACATCGGATAACCAATTCCGCGAAATTGCATTAAGTGACGAAGTATTTCCAGATTATGGTCGAATGTTTTACCAAAACCAATACCTGGATCGATCATAATCCGACTTGAGTCAATACCTCGATCTACTGCTTGGCTAGCAACTTCAGTTAGCCAGGCGTGGACTTCGGCAACAACGTTTTGATAGGTGGGGGCCTTTTGCATGGTTGCTGGTACCCCCTGCATATGCATCAGAATAACACCGGCTTGAGCATCGGCTATTATTTGACACATGTTAGGGTCTCCATGAAGAGCCGTAATATCATTTATCACACAAGCCCCAGCAGATAGAGCTTCACGGGCGACCTTGGCTTTGTAGGTATCAACTGAAATAGGGATTTGAAACTGCTCAGCTAGGGCTTGGACCACAGGTATTACCCTTCGACACTCTTCGTTTGCAGTTATCGGTTCTGCACCAGGACGAGATGATTCTCCTCCTATATCAATAATATCAGCACCATCTGCGACCATCTGTTTAGCTCGCATAACAGCGGCTTCGACGTTGGCATATTTTCCCCCATCAGAGAAAGAATCGGGTGTAACATTGATGATACCCATAATACCTGTTTCTTCTCCACAAGACCAGCCGTTATTTGTAAACAGTGTCATCCGTTAAAGACCCTGAAAGTGTTAAAAAAACAAAGAAAGGCAACCTGATTCTAAANTCTTAAGAATCAGGTTGCCTTCGGGAAGAATCGTTTTGTCGTAGTTGTATTTGACTAATCTATATACCAGTAGCTTGGGGTCTAGGCCCCAGTATATCGATGATTTCTTCGCTAACTAGAGTTTCTTTTTCCAGTAATTCTTCTGCTAAGTTTCCTAATCCGTCTAGATTAGTAGTCAAGATCGACTTGGCTCTGTCGTAACAATGAGATACAATGTTTTGTACAGCGTTATCAATTTCAAGGGCTGTAGTTTCGCTGTAGTCTTTGTGGTGCGCCATCTCTTTGCCCAAAAAGACTTGTTGCTCATTCTTTCCGAACGCTAATGGCCCAAGATCACTCATTCCCCATTGCGTAACCATCTTACGGGCTAAGTCAGTCGAACGNTCAAAATCGTTTTGGGCGCCAGTAGTCTGCTCATCAAACCTGATTTCTTCTGCTACACGNCCACCAAGTAAAACNGTAATCTGGCCAATCAGATATTTNNTACTGTAGTTGTGTCTNTCNTCAGCTGGNAATGCAACNGTNACTCCCATAGCTCNACCGCGAGGTATGATCGAACACTTGTAGTTAGGNTCACTTTCCGGAATGAAATGGTGTAGCAATGCGTGNCCTGCTTCGTGGTAAGCGGTGATTTCNCGCTCTTTNTCGCTTACAACCATACTTTTCCGTTCAGGACCCATCATGACTCGATCCTTAGCTTCCTCGAAACAATCACTGTCAACCGTTTCNTTNTTTTGTTTTGCTGCTAACAATGCNGCNTCATTCGCCATGTTGGATATGTCAGCTCCTGAAAAGGTCGGCGTAGCTTTTGCCAGATTCGCTAGGTTGACATTGTCATCTAGTTTAAAAGGTGCTTTGGTGTGGACCTCAAATAATTTTTCACGGCCTCTCACATCGGGCATATCAACCACAATTTGCNGATCAAAACGCCCGGGACGAAGCAGCGCGGGGTCTAAGACGTCAGGCCTNTTGGTGGCTGCAATCAAAATCAGNCCCTCGGANCTGTCGAATCCNTCCATACTGACTAACAGTTGGTTGAGTGTTTGTTCACGTTCATCGTGTCCACCACCGATGCCTGCACCACGGTGCCGTCCAACGGCATCTAATTCATCAATAAAAATTATACAAGGAGCATCCTTTTTGCCTGTTTCNAATAGATCTCTNACTCGTGAAGCNCCAACACCAACAAACATTTCTACAAAATCGGAGCCACTAATACTATAAAAAGGTACACCGGCTTCACCGGCAACCGCACGCGCTAGTAGCGTTTTNCCTGTACCGGGTGGCCCCATTAGCAAAACACCCTTGGGAATCCTTCCTCCCAAACGNTGNAATTTNTTTGGGTCTTTCAAAAATTCNATGACCTCAACAAGAGCCTCTTTTGCTTCATCACANCCAGCNACGTCATCAAAAGTNGTATTNGTCTGGGTTTCNCTGTGCAGNTTNGCNCGNCTCTTNCCAAANGACATNGCGCGGTTNCCAGCACCNTGCATCTGNCGNGAGATAAANACCATAATTCCCANAAACAACAGNATTGGNAGNACAGTCGACCCNACNAANACTAGCCANTGNGGNAANTTNGAAGACATCGCATGATCAAATCGGATTTGATTCTCGATTAGAGCTTCTTCCAATGGGTAATTCGAATAGACATCTCGACTAGTTTTGAAACTACCATCCCATCCAGTNCTGGGCGCGTCCCTAATTTCTCGTTGCCCTTCCACGCTCAAGCGACCCCTAATCCAGTCTTTATCAATTTGTATTGATCCATCGAATAGAGTGTTACTGTTCTTNCNCTTAACCAAACTGTAGAATTCGGAGGTTTTTAGCTTGTGCTCAGTTGCTNTGGGTTCCATCAGTCGATATGTTGCAAAGACAACAATGCCGATNAGAATAACCCAAACGATCGCACTCTTTGCTTTTTTATTCACGGGGATCGATTAAACCTCCCTCTGGTCTGATTAACATAGAGACAGAATTATAACAACAAAGAATACAAATATCAAACCAAATCAAAGCCATAACCACCTCATACTAANAGGCGATTAATAGATCAATTCACTAGTTGGATTTTTGCATACAAATGAACATAAAAATTCCAAAAAGATCCAGGTGGAACTAAAGAAAGATAGATAAGAAATGGATTGAGGCAACCTAGATTGTCAGTCTGCCACTTGATGGGAAAAACATAAGAGTGGGAATAGATTTTATCATCTGGAATCTCGTTAGCCCCACGATGATTTCATGGTTCGCTGAGGACCTAACCACAACAAAATTATAAATCAGTAGACACAGGTAACATACTTAATTCAGTAACTTGAAATTACCCAAACAAGTCAAAAGTTCCAGTTAGGTGAAAAAACGGTAAAAGCGAGTCGTCAGGACTGTAAGGAGGCTGTCAAAAACTAATTCCTACACTTGAAAGATAGGCTGGTAGTAAATAAATATTAGTTTACCGACACAAAAGGGAGCACTTGCCCCCTGACGAACCTTACATCCGTTCTGGGCTTCGTTTACCTATTCAGATTCATTTTCAGATTTACTATCTGCAATGACCTTTTGAGCAATTTCATCAGGTATTTGCTCATAACTGTCATATTCCATCGTGAAAGACCCACGTGCACTGGTTAAAGACTTCAAATCAATCGAGTAGCGAGATAACTCTGATAAGGGTGCTGTCGCCTGAATTACCTGCCGTTTCCCGACTTGTTCCATCCCCATGATACGACCTCGCTTACTATTTAGGTCTCCCATGACATCTCCCATGTATTGATCCGGTACAGTGACAGAAATATTATATACTGGCTCCAACAAAATGGGTTTTGCTGTTTCCACAGCATCTCTGATTGCTTGGGAACCGGCCAACTGGAATGCCATATCAGAAGAATCTACCGGATGATGTTTACCATCATATAGTGTCACTCTGAGTCCGTAAAGTGGGTAACCGGCTAATACTCCCTTGGTCATCGTATCCCGAATACCTTTTTCAACAGCAGGAATATAGTTGCGAGGTACAGACCCACCAACGATATTATCAACGAATTCAAACATTTCTTCTGAGTCGGAAAGGGGTTCAAGGTGAATCCAAACTTCACCAAATTGGCCGCGGCCTCCACTTTGTTTTTTCAATCGGCCTCGTACATTATTAGCTCGGCCTCGTACAGTTTCCCGGTAAGGAATCTTGGGGTCTTCAGTTAGAGTTTCGATACCAAACTTGTCTTGCATTCGGTTGCGTACAATCGTTATGTGCAGTTCACCTAGACCTGAGACTAGTAGTTGCCTAGTGGTTTCGTTACGGGATATCTGGAATGTCGGATCTTCTTCGGACATTCTCTGAAGGGAAGTTGATAATTTTTCGTCGTCTCCATCACGAGCGGGTAAAACAGCTAACGAAATAACAGGATTGGGTAAATCGATACCTGGTAATTGGATAGGGTCATCAACTGTGCAAAAAGTATCTCCAGTTTCTGCCAAGTTGAGCTTGATAGCAACCCCGAAGTCGCCAGCGGCTACCTGAGGTGTGTTAGTTAGCTCTTTACCATTCATAAAAGAGATTTTACCAATTCGTTCATTTTCAGATTTAGTTGAATTTCGCAATTGGCTATCCCCACTCAATGTACCAGAGAAAACTCGAAACAAAGTCAAACGGCCAGAAAAGGGGTCAGCTAGTGTTTTGAAGACTAGGGCCGACAGTGGTGCTGATGGATCTGGTTCAAACGCATTCTCTTCATCTAAATCGACAGATGCTGGAGATGGACAACAACTGATCAAAAAGTTCATTAGCTCTTCCACACCAATGTTTTGAGTGGCTGATCCACTGATTGCCGGGATAATCTCGCCACTTTCTAGTCCGTTCCTTATACCTAACTCGATCTCCTCACCCGTTAATTCTCCGTCTTCAAAGAATTTTTCGATCAGTTCTTCATCGCTTTCCGCTGCTGCTTCAGTCAACATCTCCCTGTCTTCTTGAGCTTCTTCTATCAAATCCTCCGGAATATTTTCATCATCAAAGTGAATCAGATCAAACACACTAGAAAAATCACTTTCAGCACCAATAGGCAGTTGAACTATAGCTGGTCTTGCTTCAAGGACGTCTTCAACTGTTGAAACCGCGTTTTTAAAATCGGCACTTTCCTTATCCATTTTATTCACGAAGAAAAGGCTGGGGATTTTCTGGCGTTGGATAGACTCCCAAATCTTTTCAGTTCCTGCTTCCACTCCAGTAGTGGCATCAATTACAATTATAACTGCCTCAACCACCCTTAGAGCACTGGCCAAATCACCATAAAGGTCTTCCGCACCTGGAGTGTCTATCAAATTGATTTTATGCCCTTTCCATTCTGCCACACAGATTGAACAATTTATCGTCATTTTACGATCGATTTCATCGGTGGCATAGTCTGCCACTGAGTTGCCTTCATCCACACTACCCAGTCTATCAATAGTTCCGCCATTCAGGAGTATGGCTTCAATTAGCGATGTTTTTCCTGCGTTGGAGTGAGCGACGACTGCTACGTTTCTAATATTCTCGGTTTTGTATTCTTGCATTATCTCTTCAGACAACCCTTCCCGTGTATTAACTTTCCAATACCCTTCCAAGATTGACACAGCGTTTGGGAGGACATCGGGCTGGGCCGATTCTAGCACAGCACAATAACGATTTCAAGGGAAACAGATAACCCAAAGTAGCACTCACATTTCTTGACGGTGAGTGCCCTTTGATGTAAAATTGCGGGTAAATCTTGTCATCAGTGTTCTCTGGATCTTTCGCATGAATAGCCAAATCAAAAATCAATTAGATATTGCTAATACACACCTAAAACAAGGCGACTTTGAACAGGCTGTCTACTTGTTTCAGGATGCTGTTAATCGATCGACGACCTCAGTACAAGCACGAGCCGGATTGGCCAAAGCTCTACTACGCCTTAATAGATCAGATGAAGCCGTTGAACATCTGTTGACAGCTTTGGAGTATTCGCCCGATAATGCTGATATCTCGTACAACCTCGGTGTAGCCTATCACCGACAGGGAAAATATCAATCCGCAATTGAATGCTACGCCGCAGTTAGTGATTCTGATGCAGAATCACCGGGAGACTTGCACTTCAATTTGGGTAATGCTTACCAAGAAATGGGAAAATTCCACGATGCAATCAATAGCTATCGGAAAGCGCTTGACGTTCGTCCACATGACATCGATGCTCTCAAAAACCTAGCTGTCGCTTATCAGCGAGTGAATCGAGATGCGGATGCCAGAGACTGCTACGAACGACTTAATCAAATTCGAGAAGCCTAAATTCAACTAAGCAGTCATGCAACCAGACCAATCAACCTCAGCCATTTCAGAGGTTACCCGTGGCTATGCTCATCTTGACTACGCCAAAGCTAGCAGTCAACCAAATAACCGATGTCAGGAGTTGAGAAACGTGTTGGACTGTTGGAGTCGAGCCATCGACATTGGCTTAGAGACAGTGCCGTCAATCATGAAAACCGTCGAAGCTGATTTGTATCTCGCCATTAGTTTGGAACTGTATCGTAAGGAAAGAAAGACTTCCCAAGCTGTTTCTGACCTTAGTCGTGTTTTACATATAGAACCTGGACACGTGAAAGCCCATATTGAAAGGGGCAAGGTTTGGTTAGATATGAACATGCAGTCGGATCAAACACGAAAATCTGCGCTCGACGATTTCACAAAGGCTATTGAACTTGGCTGTAACAGGACTGAAGTTTTTGAAATTAGGGGAAAATGTTATGACCAAATTGGCCAATTTCGGCTAGCCGTTGCCGACTTTAGCAAAGCAATAGAACTAGAACCTAACAGGCACTTTAACTACTATCATCGGGCGAATTCTTTTCGAAAAGGTAAACAGTACCTAGCAGCACGGGAAGATTACCGGAAAGTTTTGGCACTTTCCTCAAACCAGAAGCTAATTGACTTAGCTATAACTCGCTTGCAAGATATTGAAAACTTAGATGATCAGAGTCCTTCTGTCGCTACCACTGATACGTACACGAATCAAACTCAGAATAAATCTGGTATATTGACTTGGTTGGGAATAACCAGAAATAAGTAGGAATACTCGATAATGACGAGGAACAAGTTTAGCAGACACGTTTACCAGTACAGATCTGCCATATTATCTCTGCTGATCTGTATGTTAATGAGTGGCCTGACGATAGTACAATCTCAGATTCATGAAAACGCAGGTACACGAGCTATGACCTTTCTTAAAATTGGCATAGGAGCGGAGGGAATCAGCATGGGCGAAGCTCAAGTGGCACACAGTAACGATCTATACGCCACGTTTTGGAATCCAGCTGGCTTAGCAAATGTAAAACAACAACAATTCGGNTTCATGCACAATGAGTGGTTGGGAGATATTAANCACGAGTATNTTGGATTTGCNCAACCTGTCAGTGGACTTGGAACAATTGCTGGNAGCCTAGTTTATTTAAATTATGGTGAATTGATCGGTCGGGATGCTAGTGGGAATGAAACTAAACCTTTTCACCCTTATGATATAGCACTAATTTTGTCTATGGCTCGACAGTTTGGAAATCTGTCTGTCGGTACTAATCTTAAGTGGGTTCGAGAAAAAATATTGAATGGAANTGAAGCAGAACAATTAGAAGAAACATTAGGTGGTGGNGANATCCGCCCAGTAGATGCGAGTACACCTGCACTAGATATTGGTGGGTTATATACTTTTCAAAACCAATCCGGAGAACCAGGCCCATTCTCAGTTGGTGTTAACCTACAACACCTCGGCCGAGTACAATTCATCGAAGAATCGTTTTTGCTACCAGTCAATTTGAAAATGGGCATGGCTTACCGAATGTTGGAAGATTCTGCNGTTATCACTGCAGACCTTAACCGGCCATCCGATAACAAAACGAGTATAGGTATAGGATTGGCATTTACAGTTTTGAAATTTTTTCACCTGNGATCAGGTTATAAGTATGCNCTTGGTGGTAACGACTTGGGGGCTTTATCTGGTATTACGTTCGGTTTAGGTGCCAGTATGGGAAACTTCCAAATCGATTATGCCTTGATTTCAATGGGGCAGTTTGGACCTACNCACCGNNTATCATTGCTGGCCAAGTTTTAGAGCTACCAAAAGTGTTCAATCTTGAAGTTTTTCCAGAGCAGCTAAAACGTCAGCCATATCGCTATCGATCCTCTGTTTTTTACCTGAAGACTGAGAAGGTCTCTTTTTCTTCGGTTTTTGCTTTGCAGTGGTCTGCGTAGATTGATTTATTCTGTCTTTTGTATGCGGCCTCCGTCTTTTTCCTCCTATACGTGGCCGCTTCGCAGGTTGAGCCTTATCTTCGATTTCTGATTCTGTTTTGACTGAAGGCTCTAAAGTGGTTTCACTCATGATTGTTATGTGATTGAGTAACTTTTCTAACTCACTATCAACTGCAGTCTCACCTAAAGTAGCGCGATTTTGCTTCTTCTCAACCTTGGTCCGGTTAACAACAGATTTTTTTTTGTTTGTTCCTATTATCGGTAACGATGGGTCAGTTGACAATTGGTTTTTTGTTTTATCCTCTTCGCCTTTTTGGTTTTGCTTTTCATCAGGGGGACCTGCCAGACCCGCTCGTTCTATCTCGCCTCTGTTTCTCAATCGTTTAGGGCTCTCCTGCTCTTCGGTAGCAATAGTAGTTTCCTGATTCAGTAGGTTGAAACTTTTAAATTTATTCGATTGAGAGTTGATCTGCTGCAATACTACCGACGAATTATCATCGAACTGCAATTGATTTTTGTCTATGCTTGCTTCGGTCTGAGTTTGTTCGCCCTGGCTCAATTCTTTCGTTTCACCATTTGCATCTGATTCATTACCTCGTTCAGTAGAATTATCGTTTTGTAATACATTTGTCTCATTTGAACCCCCTTCCGATTTTGAATCTACCACGGTTGGTCCACCAACAGCCATGGTATCCGAATTCACTTCAAGGTCCCCACTCAACACCACTACTTGTTTTGATAATTTATCTTGAGTGATATTACTATTGCCGAATAATTCTTCATAATCGTTAGTTGAGGAAGGAGTATCACTAATCGATGAGGTGATACTCATCATGTCATCGTCAGCGCTAGTTGCGTGTAACTCTTTGGTCTGTGACAGTGGATCATTAGAAGTGTCTATTTTCGTTTTTGACTCATCAGCTCTACCTGGACGATTTGTGTGATCGTCTTTTTCAGTATTACCTATCACATATCCAATTTGTTCTTCTTTTGTTCTTGGTGAGGTGGATAGATCATCTGAGGCAGAAAATTTTCCAAAATTGTCAGCAACCACGTCAGGTGCAGATTTCACGCTATGTTTATCTGGTTCGTTACCGTGAATACTTTCCCCCTTACTTTTGTCGTCTAACAAGTTACTCGCTTCGGGTGGTATCGGATCAGTTTCACTTGAATCAGCATCTACATCCATGAGAGTATCCAAGATCTTTTGCTCGGGGAATTCAGAATTCGACAATTGATTTTGATTGTCGTGGCTATCTGTATCTAGCTCAATCTGCCCAGACTTGAATTGTATATTTTGTTCGATTTTTTCTTTCTGGCTAGTAACAAAATTTTCTAAATCCTTAGCTTGTTCTGCTTCTATAGCTGATTTAGGCTTGGAATCCATCTCCGACGCATCAAATAATGCGCCCTCATCTGATGAAAGTTCAACATCTAGCTCAGTTTCCAGCTGACCCCCGAGATTCTCCATCTCTGATTCATCAAATAATGCGCCCTCATCTGATGAAAGTTCAACATCTAGCTCAGTTTCCAGCTGACCCCCGAGATTCTCCATCTCTGATTCA
>PAYP01000027.1 GCA_002714785.1 Candidatus Poribacteria bacterium
AACGGTAGATATCAATAACTTATCTTCGACTTTTACCGTCGTTGGGTTTATAATGCTGGGCCCGTCGAAAAACCAATAATCACTTAGGTGTTTGACGCAAAAGACCAACACTTGTGATTCTGGCCCCTATCACACACTGCAATTTAGGAAAACCCTGTACCTCCGGCATTGGTTCTTTCTGAAACTCAAATTTAGTTTTTAAGCCGAATTCCATCATACANAAANNGNCCCAGATTGATACTTTNNAGNTTTTAACTACNAGAATTAAGCCAAAATAGCACTAATGTGACGAGNTTGTCGATCAACTGGTCCCAGTCGGACGNCACTACCANTTGCTGAAATCATGGTATTATAAAGGTCGAGAGCCTCTACGTTTAAATCCAAAATTTGACCAGTCTTAAATCGACCATTGGCAGAAGTGATAGCATGAAAGACTCCTGATAATTCTCGTTTGGAATCATTGTGGCGGCCGTCGCCTGATTCGGTAGAAATGGTGATCATCGAGTTTTCGAGAACNGACTGTCCATTGGTATCTATCTGCTGATCCAGAAGTCTGAGGAAGTAGCNTACTTCCCTCATTTTTAGGTGGGTATGAGCTCTCAAGGCTTCATTCTTCTTTTTTTCATCATACTTATGCCACCATTCATGGCTACACCCTTTTTCCCCACTTGCATTATGTTGTTTTGCATCGTTGAAAGAAAAGATTTGACGTCCATCGTAGTGGTAATCGCCTGTCAGTCGAATTCTTTCACCGGCAGCCAAGAAGGTGATCGATCCAAAACGAACACGGTCCATCTGTATAGCTAACGCATATAAATCAGCCATCAATCGCCACTCATTTNTTAAGTCATCTAAGGTAATATCAATTCCTTGCCCCCCTGGATCAGCTTGTCCACCATGAGGGACTTCCGAACGAGGTGGTAGTTGAGGTCCACCCTCATTTTTATCACTCATTTCAAAAGCTCTTTGNTCAAATTCTCGAATTCGTTCTAGGTGGTCAGCCACTCGTACTCTCGAAGTCGATCCTAGTGGTGAATTTTTACCTGTGTAAAACTTGAGCTGATCGATCACCGAGTCAAGTACACTTCGTTGCAGCCGCTTCTGACGAAAATTATTATCTTTACTTATTCTTATTTTTCCNAAAACTCGATCAAATAGATCACGTGGCTTCTCTTGCATANCACCAGCAACTGTACCNTCATAATTATAGCTGTGCACATATCGACCAACTCTGCTGCGACGAAAATAGGTGCCACCAACTAGAGTCGGTACCATGCCAGAAGGCAATCCGTTTGGATAAGAAGTCCTGCGAACAACCTGATCGATAGAAGGTCCACCAGCCTTAGCTTCACCAGTAGCTGGCATAGCAGTAAAAGAACCCGTTGCCCCATCAAAGTGAGCGTTGATACCATCTACATCACAACGAGTCTGGTCAACTTGTCGGGTAATTAGTAGTTTATTACTAAGTGGTTTGAGAGGCTCTAGTACCCCGGAAAATCCCTCTTTCTGAATAGGGGCTGGAATACCCAAACCAAAAAAGACATTAAAGGCCCGTACAGGTACCGGGCCAGTCAGATCAGTCGTGGCTACCATCTCTTCTAGTAGTGGTAGACCGATTNTNACTCCGCCTAGACCTTTGATTATAGTTCGCCTTGTAACACGATTAGTTTTCATCTTCTGTCTCCGTCTTGATTTTCTGNACCAAATCNCTTTGGACGATTGCTCGCATTACGCTNGTGTAGGTACCTCCCGCGTGTTGTGCCTGTTGGTATATTTGGTCTAGTATGATTGCATCAGGTTGCCCTAGTGGNCGACCCGCTACAAATTGTGCTAATTTCCACGTTAGATTTTGTTTNACGCGATCGCTCTCAGCCATTAAATTCATCAGCTCAGCTGAGGTATGATAAAAGACAGTTTCTCTTTGAAAAGGAAAGAGAATGCTACCATCTTGGCGAAGTTGATTACCGTGGTCATCGAACTGGTGAAATCTGCCAATTCCATCGAATACTTCTAAACCATAGGCCANCGGCTCGAATTTCTCATGGCAGCCACCACAAGCTTGATTTGCAACGCGTGATTCTGANATCTGGCGCTGGGACCGTCCAGGCTCAGTTGAAACAGGAGTAGTGTCGACACACGGGGGTGGGTCTTTGACGCCACTTCGTAATAAATCAGTCAGAATAAACAACCCTCGAGTAACCATGGAGGCCTCATCTCCTCCAATTGTAAGAATGCTTCCTTGTGTTAGTATTCCACCCCGCTCCGGTAGTGAGTTCAGATCATATTGGATCAAAGATTCAGCATTAATATTAGTAGGACTAGGTAGCCCGTAGTGCTCGGCTAGACGTGGAGTCACAAAAGTTAATTGGGCGTTTAGTAGATCCGATAGGGGCCGATTCTGATGCCACACTACTTCCTCAAAAAAAGCTAGCGTTTCAGCTCGCATATCCGAAGCTAAATTAGGTTGCCATCGGGGAAACCTTTTGATATCCGGGCGTATGTTCGACAACCGGTCTAAGTTCAGCCAATCGTCGACGAATTCGAGTGAGCGCCTAATTGCCTTTGGAGATTGTAGCATTCGGTCAATTTGTTGGTTCATAACTGTGGGATTAAATAGTGCTCCATTTTCGGCTAAATCCAACANTTTTTGATCAGGCGCTGACCCCCAAATAGCGTAACTGATTCGATTTGCCAACTCAAATTCGCTAACTGACCAATATTGGCCGTCCCCTCTTTGGTATTCAATATGATAAATAAATCGTGGAGATAGCAACATAGCTTTGAGAACTAAGGCCACAGCTTCCTCCGTGGTTCCACCGGAGCTGTTTACCGCCGTAGTAATTTTCTGAAATGTAGAAACCTCGATTTCATTTAACTCACCACGAAGAAAATCACGGCCCATCTTCATAATAAAAGACCGCATTTTCGTACCTGTTAGATCTAATTTACTACTGTACTGTTTAATAAATGCTAAAATGTCCATTTGATCAACGATAATCTGAGCTAACTGGTCGTAGGCCGCAATATGCTTTAGGTCAACTGACAGATTGTAGGCGGTATTACTAAAACCATCAGCGCGAATATCCGGCGGTAGAATATTTCGCGCCGATTCAGCTATATCCACCCCTGTAATCATCTGTACAGTGTTTATATATTCTGAAACTGTTAATCTTCTCACCCAATTGATATCTACTTTCTGGTCAAAATTGTGTGCGAGAGGATCGATTTCCTCAGTAGTCCATACAGCACCTTGATCAATCCAAATCTTCAATTTTCGCTTTTCTAGATGGCTTATTGGTTCACGATCCAGTGGCATCTGATCAAATTCTACGGCTTTCCATAATAGGCTATCGGCTGATTGATGTGGAATGATAACTGGCTGACCATAGCTTAAGCTATAAGCAGTAGATTTTTGAGATAAATCTAGCTCGCCGTAATTTGTGCTAGTATCGTGACATTCTAAGCAGTGTCGGGATAGAATCGGTACAATCTCCTCATCGAAAAAACTTTCCCGATCAGAAGGCGACCGATTAGTAATGTTGTCTCTATTTTCTGGGGGATCGATACCAATCTGAAATTTTTGAAGAATCTGTTCGCTTGATAAAGCGCTATTATAAATCGCAACTAAGTGGTAACTGCCAAGCCAAGGCCGACCTTCCGATAGCTCATTTCCTAAAGCTAGATGATAAGTATCATTCCAGTTAGTAGGCTTACCCGAGATTTGTTTCTGCTGGTTTAGGTGTCCATTAACATATATCTGCGTCTGCCCGTTTTTTTGTCGGACATAAACCAAATGAGTTAAATTTTGGCTTAAACTATTGGGATTCGAAGATAATGATGGAAGTCCATTATTGTTTGTATCAGTCGTTCGAAGCCGAACATTAAATTGATTTCCGTTTTGCCCCAGAGTGAAGTTTCGATTGCTACTATCCTGCGATAGGGTAATGATTCGGGCTGGGCCTGACTGTTTCAAATCGATCGAACGTAGCCAAATCTCAATAGTAATTTCGCCACTACGTTTCACCGCTTTTGTGATCTTAGTAGCGGGTAACCTTGTTCGAATAGTTGTATGCTGTTGGATTCTAAGAGAACCCCTAGCTCGACGAACCTTTGATGGTTGTTGTATCCACAAGTTAAGTTTGGGTTCTATACCCGATCGGTCTCTGACCAAACGTCCTCTTGCTGACTGAAAATCATATAAAACTATCAAGTCAGATGAAAATCGATCATCTATAGAGGCNGTAGCAGGAACTAACACAAACCATAAACAGCCCACAANTAAATAAAATTCGGAATCACNTTGAAAGAAGTAAAACCAAATATTTTTTACAGTGATATCTATCAAATGTCCCTTCCTTAAAAGAGATGTCTGTTTCATTTGGTCATTGCTTTATTAGTCTTTATTATTTTATAAATCTTACCAATTCTGATTTCGATAGTGTTAGCGTTGTAATATTGAAACTTTGTACCAACTTTATGACATGCTTTAATGTACGCTATTCGATACGAATCCAGGAACAATACTCATTTTGTTTGTGTTATCCACTTTAATCTGGAAAATGGAAGGAGATTTCAGTCTTGTTACACCTAGCTTTCTTATATAATTGTTGGATTGTGTAATATTTTGGACATATTATCTAATTTATGAGAAATAGACAACAAATATGTCAACAAAATCGATTATAAAACTAGACTCGGTCAACGTATTTTTACGGTATGTGATGAAGTTAATTGCAAAAATACTCTACTTAGACATTAGAATCGATAACGGTTCCAGTTGTTGTCCAGCTCAAACTACTTCTTCAGATTAAACGGTTTATCTACTTACAACATTGCCCACATTGAAATAGAATTTTCATGACTGAACAGTAGTGGATAACTAGCTAGTCTTAATAGTTAAACAACCAATTATGTAGTAATCAATTATTAGTGCATCTTTTTGTTTTAATCACTATCAAATTTTGGCTATAGTCGGCCTTACATTTTTCAGATTGATTTGATTGATATAGGTATTAATACAATGATAAAACCAGGACTCACTCTTTCCAGCAAAGACGATACTCAAAAATCGATGCGTAGCAAAATAACACAGCAGCAATTGGAATCTTTTCTATGGAGTAGTACTGATATTATTAGAGGCAGAATGGATGCGTCTGAATTTAAAGATTACATCTTTGGTATGCTTTTCTTGAAACGATTATCAGATACTTTTGATGAGGAACGAGAGATAATAGTCCAGTCATTGGTCGATCAAGGTCTTAGTCAAGAAGAGGCAGATCAAAAATTAGTAGAACAAGATGAAGATATTTGGACTTTCTTTGTGCCGGAATCTGCTCGATGGGATAACCTGAAAAACCTCAGCCAGGATATCGGTACTAACCTAAACATAGCAGCTAAAGAAATTGAGCAACAGAATCCAGTCATAAAAGGGGTATTAACCACTATTGACTTTGATATCAAGAATAAACTGACCGACAAAAATCTGAAGGATATGTTGACCCATTTTTGCCGTTATCGACTGCGTAACACTGACTTTGAGACCCCAGACTTGCTAGGTAGTGCTTATGAATATTTAATCAAAATGTTTGCTGACTCATCAGGTAAGAAAGGAGGAGAATTCTACACACCGAACGAAGTAGTCAAGCTGTTAGTAGCATTAATCAAACCAGAAAAAGGAATGAGTATCTATGACCCGACTGTGGGGTCGGGGGGAATGTTAATCCAGTCTAATAATTACCTCTTACGAAATGGAGATGGGACTTTTGACCTCAAACTATTCGGACAAGAAAATAATTTGAGTACTTGGACAATTTGTAAACTGAACATGTTCTTGCATGGGTTTATGAGTGCTAATATCCAACATGGAGACACCTTAGGAAACCCCAAGCATATCGAGGGTAATATGTTAATGACCTTTGATCGAGTAATTGCTAACCCCCCTTTCAGTCTGAAAAAATGGGGTAAAGAGTATACAGATGATGATCCTTACGGTAGATACTCATATGGGATACCTCCCAAGGACTTTGGTGATTTGGCGTTCGTACAACACATGATTACTTCTTTACGACCAGATGGTGTGATGGGGGTANTCGTACCACATGGAGTACTATTTAGAGGTGGCAGTGAAAAAAAAATCCGTCAAGGNATCTTGGAAGATGACCTACTTGAAACGGTGATTGGTCTGCCTGCCAACTTATTTTATGGGACGAGTATTCCAGCTGTCGTGCTAGTTATCAACAAACAGAAACCAAAATACAGGAGATGGAAGGTCTTGTTTATTAATTCGGAACTAGAATATGAAGAAGGTAAAAATCAGAACAGGCTAAGGACCAAAGATATTGATAAGATAATAGAAACCTTTGATCAGTATCAGGATATCAAACGGTATTCTAAGATCGTTGGTATAGAAGAAATTAGGGAAAACGATTATACACTCAACATCAGACGATATGCTGATAACTCACCTCCGCCCGAAAATTTTGATGTATATGCTATTCTTCATGGTGGCATACCAATATCAGAAGTACAAGATAAATACATTCAAGAAACCTTGAAAGATATGGATGTATCTGTTGTCTTTGAGTTAAAAAACGATAATTATTACCAATTCAAATCCAAAATCAAAACTAAAGAATCAATAAAGGATCATCTAGAGACAAAAGAACAGAAAGTCATAGAACAGTTTGAAAGATGGTGGGATAAATATAGGATGCCCTTGCACCAGCTAGATGAGGAATTGCAAGAAGCGGAACGAGTGATGAATGATTATCTAGCTGAGTTAGGTTATGAATGAAATATCGGATAACATTTTGTTCAAGAGTAGTTGTGTTGGGCAGGTTATTCAAGAGTGGAGTCTCGTTCCATTGAAGGATTGCGTGCAAAAATTTCATCAGGGAATTAATACGGCTGCGGATAAAATCGAATATACTCAGACAGGCGTAGCGGTTCTACAAGCTAAGCATATTACAACTGGTAGTATTGATTTTACGGGAGTACGTCGATTAAACAGAGTGGATTATATTCGCTATAAAGAGAAGTTTAACCCCCATCAGGATGATATCTTACTCACCAATATAGGAACAATTGGTAAAACTGCAATAGTCTTGACAGATTCCGAGTTCCTGATCGCTTGGAACATTTTTTTGATTTCAACTAATGAAAAAGCAATTTCAAGGTATCTTAAGTTTATATTTGAATGTCTTGATGAACAACGGTATTACAGAACTTTATCGAATGGAAACGCAACTAAATTTGTAAACAAGGCGTCTTTAGAAAGTATTTGTATTCCATTACCTAATCTGAAAGAACAGCAAAAAATTGCAGATATTCTGACCTCGGTTGATCGAGTAATCGAGAAAACTGAATACCAAATCAGCAAACTACAAAAATTAAAAAAAGGTGTGCTAAATGATTTGTTGACTGGTGGGGTTGGACATACTCAATTTAAGAATAGTCAAGTTGGCAGAATCCCTCGATGTTGGTGTGTGTTTCCATTAAAATCAGTGACTAAAATGATGATAAACGGGTTTGTTGGTACAGCAAGTCCTCACTATGTTTCGGAAGGTATTGCATATGTTAGGTCGCTCAATATTCGCCCAAATCTTATAGATACGCGAAACCTGATTTATGTTTCGGAGGGATTTCATCGACGAAATGAGCGTTCAATACTAAAAGAAGGTGATTTGTTAACGGTACAATCGGGGCACACTGGAACGTCGTCTGTTGTTCCAAAATCCTTAGAAAATGCAAACTGCCATGCAGTCATATTAAGTCGATTTGATTCAAACCAAGTTCAATCTGAGTTTGTGTCTCAATATCTAAATTCAGATTTAGGCAAAGTGAGGTTAAAACAGATTTGTGTTGGTTCTGTAATCCAACATATTAATACGAAAGATTTTAAAGATTTCTACATACCGATTCCGCCGATATCAGAACAAAAAAAGATAAATAATATTTTGACCTCCATAGAAAATAACATAAAGAAAAAACAGCAGAAACTAAGACAGACCAAGAATTTAAAGAAGTCCATGATGCAGGAATTATTAACAGGTCGGGTACGGGTGAAACTGAGTTAAGACCGGTCAAATCGTACACCATTCTCAACTCAAAAATAGTCTAGTAGGTTAGCTAATCATGTGCTAATGAAGGTGTTTAAAGGTGATTCAGCTTAGATGATTGTGGCAAATAAGGGATTAGGCCAATTTTAATTATAGAATATTTTAGGTTATAAGAGGCAAATATTGGCCTAATATAAAATAATTAGGATTGAGATTAAGTCAAGAATTAAACCAAAACTACCAAACGTGATTAATTAAATCTAGGTCAAGCAGAAGTAGGAGCCAATTGCATGTTGGCCAATTAATCAGCCCCAGAAGCTATACCTTAAAATCTGTCCTCAAGAGTAGATACTTATATCATTGTCGTATACTATCAAATCCTCACTCAATTGTTGTTGACAGCGTATTTTCGGTAGAATTGGTTCATTAATAGTTCTTGGCTATCATATTGTCGTTTAAGATTGAAAAAATCGTCTAAAAGTGGATAAGCTTGGCGGATCTGGCTCTGAGTTGGGAAAAGTTGGTAGGTTAAATAGTAAGTCCCTTTGTATTTAAGGGCTAAATCAACTAATTGGAGCGTCATTTTTTCAGCCTTGATTAAACCTGACGAAGATAAATTCTGCGAAGTATAAAACATAATTGAGAATGAGTCTTTACGAGTATGAGACAGAAAAGCCTCACNNTTGCCAGCACAGTAACGAATGGTAACATTTAATAAATTGACGGAGTTATCTAGCATAATCTTTCGAGCTCCATCCATGAAATCAACAAAATGAGACTTAGGAATAAAATATTCCTGAACAATATCTGTATTCTTGGGCGATTTCCGAACCAATAATTCGTAAGGTGCAGTAGGTGGTGCCATAGCATTGTTACGAGAGATAATTTCGGTTCTGCCGGGTTTAGAGACCAGTTTTTTTTGTAAGTACCATCTTAACCGCTTACTCCACTTGTACTTACGAGATAAGTTAAGTAGAAATCGGTCTCGGCCTACATTTTCTTCGCCTCTTAATTTTAGAAGATCTCGGGTCATTTTTTGACCAGTTCGTTGCCAAATAGTGACAACAGTTTCTTTCATAAACTGTTTGCCTAAAGAGATGGATGGTCGAGCAATTAGCAAATCAACTCCAGACGAACCTTTGAACTGTTGTTCAAAGTATGAAGGAAATTGAGTATAATCCATTAGGATAGCACTTTTTTGATAGACTCGGTTTTCGGTTAGATCTAATTCAATATCCAAGATTACACCAAATAAACCAAATCCACCTATAACCAAATGAAACAGGTCGGTGTTTTGGTCCCGGCTGCAGGTCAAAATCTTCCCCTCTACCGTCAGTAGACGAAATGACCTAACTGTNTCAATGATGGTGGTAGCATGAAGATCACGACCATGTATATTAGAACTCAGAGAACCACCAATAGTGAAAATATTGGTAGACTGCATGGTTTTGACTGCTAACCCAAAAGGATTGATATAATCTTGAATCTGTGCCCAAGTAACGCCACTTTGTACCCGAATTGTTTTCGTTTCTGGTTGAAAGTCTAGGATTTGGTCAAAATCCTCCATATTTAAGACGATCGCATCATCATAAAAAGCATGACCACCTTGGCTGTGGCGTTTGCCGGCAATCGAGATTTTTAAACCCTTGTCTTTAGCTAGACGGATGGAACGTTGCAGGTCTCTGACTTGGGTGGCATTAGTAATCTGACTCACATCAGTAGGGTTAAGTTGACTAACGTCGTTAATTCTGATTTTATTAGCTGAAAGTGGCGGATTGGGTCTAGGCGGTTTCCCGCAACCTAAAAGGATAATCTTCAGAAAAACCAAGCCTAAAATTAGACAAATAGATTTAGGTCGATTCACAAATTTGTACATATAGCACTCCCCATCTTGATTTTTCTTTTTTTAAAAGGATATCTCTTTTTTATAAGAGTCAAATTCGTTGTGTGTAAAGGTCCCTGCTGCAGAAGTGGAAGGAAAGAAATAGTATATAGATACTATTTCTTAATTCAATNCTGACACTGACACACATTGAAACCCGATTCCGTATGCCCTAGCCAACGGATAGTGACCGTAGGTACTGTAATTAGAAATGAGCTTGGGTTGCTGCCATACAATTCCTAACATCATTCCCAGACATTTCTGACGATATCATACAAACCGTACCCATTGGTTGGACAACTGCCTAACTGTCGGTTTACCAACCTTTTCACCATAACTTGCTCTTTCTTCTGTCGGCGTTTCGTCTCCCCACAAATAATGTTCTACTATCTCCTCGGGCTATATATTCCNACTCATCTTCCTTTGGTAACTAGTTGCCTGNCCACTCAGNATAGTCTCTGGATGAAATCCGATAATAGGCAGAAAAGTGCTGTTTCCTTCCATACGGATGGAAACAAACTAGTCAGTTTCCATCTAGAACAGATTTCCATGTATTTCCCTCTAACCAAAGAAGAGAATCCACCTTTTAAGTCGATAATTCTTACTTAAGGATGTAACTCTAGTNATTTATTTTCACNATGACTGTTTCGTGAATGTCTTTAACNGTCAGTATAATTTCGTTNTCCGACCACCTGATTTCCGTATCAGAGTTCAACGTTTGTACCCCGAGTATCGGCCGATTGAAGTTAATGCGCACCTGGTACATTGGCAGGTCTTCAATTAGTGAAGGTAGAACAAAATTAGCATGAGGCCGACCTGGACCGGTGCAGGCTGGNGGAGAAACATAACCGACTAAATGTATTCGCCATACCAAGTCGCTAGGATCGTGAGTAACCACACTTTCAACATACGAAGGAGCCGCAATATCGATCTCTGGATTGGGCCGGAGATAGCGAATCAGGTTACGAAGTAATAATCTTGGTTCCACCGTTCGATATTCACTGGCCAAAGCTGCATCGGGAGAACAAGGTAGGTACACCACTTTTCCTTTACCGTAGTTGTTGATTAACATGGCCGGACCGATAACTTCATCGGACGACATTGGCAAAGAAAAATTTCCTTCTCCNATTCGTTGTTTCAGTGTNCGATGAGGGCGGTAGAGGTGACCGTAGCCCTGCGCAGTGGTGAGTTCAAAAACTGATGCNGGGCCATAGACGAGAAAAGGCCAATCGGATGGGATCTCAGCACTGATTGGTGATAGNTCGTCATTCAAAGCGGGCAAAGAAATATGGTTATCCAGATCTGGTAAAGAGCTAATAAATTTTCCACCCACCAAATCTTCTATATTTGATAGGGATGCTGGTTGGCCGGGTCGAGTATATAGACCAGTGAGACCAGTAGCTAGCAGAAGGCCTCCATTCGCTACATATTCCTTCAACATCTCTATTTCTTGGGCACTTAAAACAGCAGTATTAGGTAAATAAATNACCGGAAAGTTTTCAAGCTTTCGTGGACTGATATTTTCGTCTAATAATACTCCCATGGGAATATGAGAATAGGTGAGAGCTCGGTGAGCNCCAACAAATGATCGTTGGTATTTATCAGGCGATTCTCTGCCATGCCAATCTCTACTAGTGGACGAGTAGTATACGCCTACCTCCTGCCAGGGGGNCTGACCAAAATGGGGTCGTTTCTCTTGAGCTTCGGTGAATACNTTTCCTATCCGCTCATACGTTACCGGGTTAAGCTGGCCATCATAGGCAGTTTTGTCAACTATGGTTAGTTGGGCGCCGTGGGCTAAAAGAGTCAAGGCTTCCCANCGAAGATCTACCAANGGNCGGACAGTGGTATCATGGTACATTCGGGCACCAGTTTGCATAACCATTTGATAAACGGCTCCCGGTTTTGTCGCAGCCAAAAATAGAGCGTTTAAGCTAGTTTGCAAAGGGCCAAATGCCCAAGTACCACACTCGCCAGTCACAAAATCACCAATGTGAGCGTGCTGAACGGGTCGTTGCCCTACCTCCCAAGCACAAGGGGGNCCACCATGGTAGTTGAAATCGAGGCTTAACCCTGGCCAATTAGATTTAATATGTTGGCTTAACTGCCGTTCAAAATTAGCACTAGTGTTATAACGAAATTCCATCATTTTTTCCCATCCGGTGTCCCAGTCTATCCGGCGAGGCATGGGGTGNCCATACTCGGCTTCAAATAGTGCTTGGCATTTGTCACACCAACAACCGTAGGGTGGACCAAACCCTTGATCCATCATGTCGAAATGAAACCCTTGCACCTCATATTGACCAATTTCATCTACTACCTGCTTGATATGGTACAGATAGCCAGAATTAAAACAGACGCGGCCGAGGATCTGCTGCCCATCAATAGAATGCATTAAAAACTGTGGATGGGTTCTCAACAAATAGGTGGGGTATTGCAATTGGCAATAAGCGATCACCGGCAAACTGACNCCTTTGGCNGCCTTTGTGGTTTCCAATAGAATATCCCTTTCACCTAATCCTAAGGCTTTGGGTACCAGTTGAGAGTTGTAATAGGCTAGCTCGTTATCCTTGGCCCAAATGACCAGATATTCGGCTTTGACGGCCATACACTGTTCGACAATCGACTGACCAGAAAANGCATGAGCGAAATCAGTATCTTGAGGATCTAAACCGAATTGTGCACCAGTGGGTCCAACTTCTAGCCCCACTAATTTATTGAGATACCAAGGGTTTTGGGGTTGTCTTTCATTCATTTAGAATTCTCCGAAGGTGTAACTTAAATGTATCGTATATATCGACCTAAGATGGGATGCATACGGAGTTGTATTGCCAATAGTCGGTACCTTAAGCGATATATTTCTACTCTGATTCGGTCGGCAAATGTTTACCGACTTTCCGGCATAAACCATTTCATTATCTCAGCTCGTATATATCATTATTGGGTGGGCTATACCATTCCACTTGACTTTTATGCTGACTTTGATTGATAAATTTGCATAACTAAACCATTACCAATTCATGAAGTTCCATGTGAAAATCATCTAGTTCTACCTTTTGTACTGGTGTATTATCTATTTCAGAGAGATTGTTCCTCAGATAACATTACGATGAGATATTCAATCATATACACCTGGCTGATGATTACCTAGTAAGCGTAGTTGGCGTGGACTGGCAACCGAAAGTACATCTTGGTTGTATTGAAAGTCTATATAGGGTGGGAATTTNTGGGTAATCATTCTTTGAGCNTAATGGACCATAAAAGTATGGCGAATCCGGTTGCTGGTGTTGGATGTACCACGGTGCCAAATTTCGCTGCGAAAAAAGATACAGTCTCCAGCTCGACCGAGGAAACTATGTTCCTCGATACCATTCCAATTAGTTTCAAGAACCTGTTCTCCATCTATGACGTTCGAATGGTCAGGGCTACGACCTGATAGATGACTACCTGGAATTATTTTGGTTGGACCTAGAGTCTCAGTCATATCATCAAGATAAAAATGAGCGGTGGTAATGTAGATCGGAAGTTGTAAACGAGGGTCAGAACGTAATTCTTCTGGCATACTTGCAGGTATCCAATCAGTGTGCAGAAGTTGATCGGGGCGTCCTGGTCCAACTGCCCAAGTGTGCATACTGATGATGTGGCAGTCGGGTCCGTGAATTGCTTCGGCTAATTCGATTAAGCCTGGTTTATCTAAGTATTTNAGGAAGAGAGGGTCTCGGTTAAAAGCGGCGTTTATGCATCGCTGAAAGTGACCATCGTTTTCTAACGTCAGATCCGTGTCTAATGCATCAGACAAAGGTTCTAGCTCGAGGGAAAGTTGGCGCAATTCTTCGACTTCGTTAAGGCTAAGGATATTAGGNAAATATACGAATCCTTCGCGTTCCATGGCCTCGACTTGCTGCTCTAACTTGTCATATATAACCAGCGGTAATGCTATAGGCATATTACTTCATCCTGTTGACTCGTATATTAGGTGATTAGTATAGATTTGGNCCTCATAAGCTTCAGTGGANACTTTCAGAAGATTTCTTTCTTCCCACCTGAACTNGGGAACACATTAATAGATATAGGGTTTGTATTTTCTTTCGTCAGATCAGTTTGTCAAGATACTTCTTCTACTTGGATACCACAAACTAGGTGATTGTTTAATGCAAGATTTGTTAGAAATTTAGTTAACGAGTTTANGAGCATCCTAGATCCATTTCGCAAAGAAAAAAGTTACCATCTATTTTTAATATTCTTCGGAATATCTATTACGAAAATCATTACATTATGCAGCCTTGAAATGATGGCTGAACTGAAGGTGGAAAATAAGTATCTTCAGAAACGTAGTTTTATCAAATTGAAGCTAGAGGTTATACCGGAATACATAAAATGGCAATACTAAAGTGNTGAATCAAATCATTGCATAAGTAAGAGTACTACCCTAAAATAGAGAGCGGTGGAAGTGTCTTCAGGTACTCGCCTTACACGAGAAGTTNTTGAAGAATAATCAAGGAGATCGNTCAGGCTCGTCTTTTTTTGTGTTTCCAGATAAAGGAAGAGCCCAACTTGGTGATAATAACAGCATCTTCAAAACTTCCTTCTGTGAGGTGGGACAACTCCTCTGGCTCACCTTCTTTTTNTGCCCACTAGTTCTGCGCAGCTGTAGGATAATAGATTGACCATCNTAAACTAAATTCATAACCTCTGTCAACNAGTGGANCACCACACCATGAAATTTGGTTTAATCTGAACCTGAAAAGATGAAAACAGTAAAAATTAAAAGCACCCGGAAAGATAACCGAGATTTAGCACAGGAATCNCCTAAAGANCCCCTCGCATACNCGCCCTTAAAAAGNGAAGTTCTAATTTCTCAAGGTCAATGTTGTGGAAATAGGTGCCAGAATTGCCCATATATCCCGAAACATATCAAAGGCAGTAAGAATTACAAGCACTAGTTTCACTTTTTGGGAGCCCAATAACTTCTAAATTTCGGGTGTCTACTCTATAAATTATTTATCAGTTTGAATAACTATTTTGTTTAATTGAACATAGTTATTAATCGTAGTATTTNCCCTTACTAGAGATTTTAAACTCGTATCTGGAACATAATAGGTACAGGGTAANCAGGCAGGTATCAGNATTTTCACTTTTTCCTGCNATTATTGTGGCAGTTTCCTTACAAAATCTTATTGACCNNCTGCTGACGTCAACATATAATCCAACCAATCACCAAATCCTAGATTGNTCTACCNATTTCGGATGTCTTAATTTCTTATGCTCGTCGTGATATTGACTTTATTCGCTATCTCTTTGATCAATTATAAAATCACTATTGTGATTTTCAGGCCAATTGGCAGGATTATTCCCCTTACCACTGATTGGCTGGCCGAATTTGTCGTGGGATTGAAGCGGAAAGTGCCGTTCTTTTTATGACTATTACTGATTCAGTGACTTCTAAAATGTGTACTTTAGAAATTGAACATGTGCTGTCAGCTACAACAAGACCCAGTACAGATAGTTTCGAAAGAGACTACAAGTCCATCTGTCTGTGTCAAGCCCGGAACTGGATTTTATAAGCCCAGAAGACAGTATTGAATATGATGTGCCGGATACTAGCACTTGATTGATTCAATAGTTTTTAGGCAAGAAGAGATATTACAAATGAATAATGTATTTGGTACGGATCAACTACGTTTTTGGGAAGAAAATGGTTACATTGTGCTACAGAACGCTGTTCCAATGGAAAACCTGACCGCAGCGGTAGATGCAATTTGGTCCTTTTTGGAAATTGATCCTAGTAATCCGGAAAATTGGTATTCTCAACCTCCACGCCGGGAACCATCATGTACCAAGAATCCCAATTCCCCGATTTCTGAATATGGAATGGTAGAAATTTACCAACATCAAGCACTCTGGGACAACCGCCAATATCCACGTATTCATCAAGCATTCTCTGAAGTTTGGAAGACCGAAAAACTTTGGGTTACACTTAACCGTGCTAACATGAAACCTCCCAGTCGACCACAAAACCCAGAATGGAACCATCCTGGAATGATACACTGGGACCTCGACACTTCTCAGCATCCGATTCCATTTGGTGTGCAGGGCGTTCTTTATCTAACTGATACTGCCGAAAACCAAGGTGGGTTTCAGTGTGTACCTGGATTTCATCGCACGTTCTATGAGTGGGTCAAGAGTCAACCAGCTGATCGTAACCCTAAAGCTCCTGACCTAAATGGGTTAGAGGTGAAATCAATTGCAGGCCAAGCGGGAGATTTAATCATTTGGCATCGTTTATTGGCTCATGGTAATGGTCATAATACGTCGACACAGCCTCGACTCGCACAGTACATTTCCATGTTCCCGATTAGCCTTGAGATAGAAAATAATATTCCTTTGTTGAAACAAGAACGTAGTGATCGTATCGAGGCTTGGCGTCAGCGCCGGCCGACATCAGGCTGGCCTGGAGATCCTAGGGATTGGGAACATCACAATTGCCAAACAGCTCAACTGACCCCACTCGGACGAAAATTGTTAGGGTTAGACATGTGGAAATAAATAAAAGCATTTCTCTAATTAATTGCTAAATCGTTGTTTTGAGTATTTGCTCTTTCCCAGATCTGCAACTAGATCTTGCCCTTTTCCACATCTTGATCCTACTGACGTAATGAACCGTAAAAATTGGAACTGAATACATAAAGTATTCGAAATCAGTCAGAGAATTTCTACGAAAACCGGCCAAAAAATTTTGTTTTCTCGATTGGGTTATGATACCAGTCAATGATAATAAAGACGAGTTAGATAAATTACTAATAAGTCATAAATTGAGAAAAATCAGTGATATTATTTTAATAGATCATTATTTAAACTAAAGTATGTCCCCTAGGGGCAAGGTGAATTTTAAATGGAGCAGGGCAGGTTTTCGCTGAATTCTTTCAGGTCAGCTACTAATATGAATGATTCTAATAGAAGCAGTATCTTTTAGATACAAACCGTAACATTAGTGATTTTTTATATGGATTCTAGCATTCACGGTCTGAAGCTACCCATACATACGGGAGAGAGTTAATTTGTTATGATCGACCAAACGAATATTACTAGTCAAGAAATTGGAGAATCTTTTAAAAGAGATGGTTATGTTGTAGTCGAAAATATCATTCAGGATCACAACTTAGAACCTATTCGGAAACACATCAAAACAAGGGTCGAGGATTATGCCCAGGAACAGTACGCAGCAGGTAATATTTCGTCGCTCTACAACGGAGAATCTTTCGAACGTCGTTATGCTGTCATATGTGACGAATTGTCAATTTCTCCTCGCGGTTGGATTGGCCACACGTATGGCCGCGAGTTTTACGATCTCTATAATTTGCCAGGTATTCTTCGCGTTTTGAGCATTATACAAGGTCCTGAAATATCTAATATCGGCAGCCCCGCACTGAGAACCAAACTACCCGGAAGTTTGATTACTTCGTTTCCTTGGCATCAAGATAGTCAATATATCGATCAAGCTACAATTGGTAAAAAAGAACGTCATACTGAGAAATTGCTAATGGTCACAGTATGGGTACCTTTAGTTGAAGCTACAGTGTCGAACGGTTGTTGCTGGGTCATTCCAGGCAGNCACCGTTGGGGATTATTGGATGGNGCCCGAGGCCAAGACAGNAACATAAGAATAGAAGAAAATATAGAAGGAAGAGGCCAGCCGACTCCAGTTCCTCTTAAACCTGGAGGTGCACTTTTTATGTCCAATCTGTGNGTGCATAAAAGCAAATTGAATACTAGTAANGGATGTCGTTGGAGTATCGANTTTCGTTACTTTCCTACTGCGGATCGGAACAATTTTACTGCTGANCAAAGGAAAGCTGCAGAATTTGTTCGCAATAAAATGCGCCGGGGAGGGAAAGAGCCACTAGTGGTNCTTTCCAAGGGNCACAAACCGAGTTGGGAAGAATGGAACACAGCNAACCGGAGACTACAGTCANANCTAAGGCATGCAGATTAAACTTGAATCACGACTCGGACTATGAAGACACAAAAGAATAAACGTTTTAGCCGTTACAATCAACTTTCAACTAATTAATCATTGATGTTAGTAGAAAAATAAAGCTGATGGTTCTGAAGTAGTTGGCTAATCACAATTTCTTACCTTACTAGAAGTTCGAAACTCGTATCTGGAACATAGCAGATATGGGATCTTTCGACTCGTNGAGGTCAAGAGTTTNCCCTCCACCTGCCCNTTCAATTTTCTCCCCAGTTCTGAGCTTGACTTCCACCTTCCGATCAAGGTGAACCTGAATCCTTTCTATCAGAACATGTAAGGTGTGATTCACGTGCCTTCTCATCTTGTTGTAGTTCTGTTTTCAATAACTCTCTGAAACTAGGCAATTCTACTCACCCAGAATCTAACGAGTATTTGATTTGCTGTAAACGACAAATCAACTGCTGTTTATTTTTTCTTCTGCCTATATGTTATTTTGAATATGCTGGGCTGCTAGTATTCCACCAGCTAAAGCAATTAGCAAGCATTGTTCATTCGACGATCAATGCTTGCTAATTGCTACTTGAGTAACTTAGTCTCCTGCTGAGATTATTCTAGGTGTTGTTATTGGTCAGCTATGCAACTGTGCAAATAGCAGTCCAGTGAGCCATCCTGTAAAATTACGTCTTCAATCTGTTCCATTAATTATTGCTCAAAATTAGCTAATGTTTACACAGTTTGTTGCTACAACGCTGAAACCTAGGTTATCAGGCACCCAAATAATATAGAAACAGGGCTACATAACTCATCTCTTCCCTTGGGTTTATTTAGTAGCCTTCTAATAATTAAGAATATCGTTTAATACTTTTTCCGCATGGGTTTCCAAGTTTATTTTATTGTAGACCTTTTCAACTTTTCCATTCTGACCAATTAGAAACGTCACCCGTTTAGGCAAAAATAATCCGTTGGCTTTATACAACCGAGAAACTTTTTTGTTTTCATCGGATAGAAGATAAAACGGAAGGTTATGCTTTCCTTTAAACTTAGCTAGTGAATTTGGCTTGTCGTAGCTGATCCCCAAAACGGTGATTCTATTGTCCTGATATTTCTGGTAAATATTACGGAACCCGCAAGATTGCTTTGCTCATGGAGGTGTGCCAGCTTTGATAAAAAAGTAAATTACAACACGTTCTCCGAGAAGTTGTTTGAGTGAAATCTCATTTTCAGTGTCAGATACTAAAGAAAAGTCAGGACTGTCTTGTCCAATTAAAGAATTTGGCTGATCTTGATTTTTAGAGAAGAAAACGGAATTAGCTGTTAAATAAATATTCATTATTCCAAATTTCATTATTTAGTTTTATCCCCCAGTTTTAGTGGGTTTAGTGTTTTTAATATTTTTTGTGAAAATCATAGCAAGAATTGCACCGTATTTTTTTGCTCGAAAAGATATATCCTGCATTTCAGAACCCTAATTGCATAACATTTTTCAACCTGTTAATTGAAATTCACGCACATTTTTTCAACTGTAGAACTTTTGAGCCAAATCACAATCAGGATGAATTGTAAGTCATAGACATTCGAAATATAGAAAAGAACAGATTGTTAGCTAATCTCAGAGAACAACTTGGTGACAAACAATATAATTTTATTTGCTACTTGTTTAGTCATTTTTCCTATTAAAAATCGAGCATCTGCAAAGAAAAAACAGAATTCCGCATATAATCGATCATTGATTCTTTGGCACAGTATATGCTTGATGACAGACGAGGCTGTCGAATTTAGCACGTTTTTTATGCGCCGATCGGCTAGTCTAGTTCTGCATTTCTACTTGCTTAAATCGGGATTTAGCCAGAAATTTTAGTCGTTTGTGCCCAGATTTATTTTGTCGGTTCGTAGTTTGTTTTAGAAAAGTAGGTTTTCAGTGAAAAAGAACGTTGTTGCCTTTACAGAGTTACCAGTAGTTGATGTATCAGGTTTATTGTCTAAAGACGAGCAGGAAAAGCTTAAGGTAGCACACAAATTAGATGAAGTTGCGAAAAGTGTGGGATTCTTTTATGTCTTAGGGCACGGGATCTCAGAAAATAGAGCAAAGAATCTAAAAAATCGGGCAAAAGATTTTTTCTCACTTTCTGAAAAAAGTAAAATGCAATATTACATTGGTAATTCAGATAATCATAGCGGTTTTGTACCGATGGGGGAGGAAGTCTTTTATGGAAATAGCGGCACGATTGATGCAAAAGAAAGTTTTGATATAGGTTTCGAGGTGACTGACTCGACTAGAAAAACTCCTGTATTAGGTGAAAATCAGTGGCCTAGTTTGAGTGGGTTTAGGAACGATGTTCAAGCTTATTACGACGAAGTTCTTCGTTTAGGTAATCTTATCTTTCAAGGTTTTGCTCTAGGATTAGGTCTAAAACAAAATTTTTTCACAAAGAATATAACTGCTCCACCCAGTCAGTTGCGCCTTATTCATTATTTTTATGATCCGAACTCACCTCAAGATAGTCCAGGAATTGGAGCACATACTGACTATGAGTTCTTTACTATTTTGCTACCAACATCACCGGGTTTACAAGTACTAAATGGTCTAGGTGATTGGATTGATGTTCCAATCTTAGAAAATTCGTTTGTGGTAAACATAGGCGACATGATGGAAATTGCTACCAACGGTCGATACGTAGCAACCGCGCATCGAGTCAAAAAAATTGATCAAGAGAGATATGCCTTCCCACTTTTTTGTAACTTAGATTACGACACCATAGTCGCACCCATTCCAGAACTTTGTCAAGAAATACCACCGAAATATGAGCCCGTTCACTGTGGTGAGCACTTGGTAGCTCAAACGATCCAAACATTTGGATATTTGAAAGATCGTCTGAGAAAAAGTCAGATTGAAATGCCTAAGAATGCCAAAAACCTTTCGTCTTTTGGCAATCCCAAATTAAAGAATGTTGACTAGTGAAGTTCGTTGATCTAATTACCTACAATGACGATATATTAGCCCCTCATTCTGTGCCTGACTGGATGATTGGACAATTTAATCGACGTTCAATTTCTTTTTCCAACGGTAAGACAGATACTTCCACTGTTGTTATTTGGATGCAGTGTCGAAATTTTAGTATTGATCTCAGGCTTCCAATTTCTAGCGAAATGCCAGTCTCAAAACGATTGGAAGAATATACTGAACTAGAGCTTCAACAAATTGCGGACTACGAAGGTTGGTTTGCACATTCGATTTGGGCAGACCAACAACTCAGATGGGAGGATGCGGTTTCGCTCCAACTCCACGAACGTTGGCCAGAGCCAGCTCTACTAAAGAGAGTGGGCAACTGTATGATCGAATTTGCACCAAGCGGTGCTTATGTTGAGGAGTGGAGATTCAGGAACAGGTCACCTGGACCTCTGGTAGGTCTATCTCTTCATCAAGAGAAAAACCTTAACACAGGTGAAATAGTACATCGGGGTGGTGGACTCATCGTCTGCGGTGATTTTGCAGGACTTGTGCTTGGTAGAGTAAATAAACCTGGGATATCAAATAAAAATTCTTCACTTAAGGATTTGCTAGATTCTGTGAGTAAAGATAAAAATTTAGTAAGAAGCCTCTTGGGATTTGAGTGTAGTGTTGCCAGGAAAAACCCAGAAGGGAATTTTACGATATTTGCTTCTACAGTCAGGCAAAGAGAAGGCGAAGATCTTTTTTGTAAGGGAAGTTTCGAATTCATAGACAAACAAATGATTCGCCATACTTTTTATACGGGACAAGATATTCACGAAAGAATATTTACCATCGATTCAATCGAAAAGAACTATCAATTTAGCTATCGGACCTCTACGAATACAGAGGTTTCAGATTGGTTTGAGCGAGAAAAGAAAACATTATCCCGTTACTGCATGTACTTAGACTAGTCAAGCAGTTATCCAATGAGTGCTAAAAGAAAAAACCAACTCCCTGTTATTGGTGAGTCGTGGACTATTGACTTTAAAACACCCTTACCANCTCGTTTGTCTTTTCTTATTGGTTTTTTAGGATTTATTTGTTTTCTCTTGGCATGGCACTTTGGATCTATCGNAAGTAAAAATACTACTCTTTTTCCTTCTCCTATTCAGGTAGTGCTTTCCTTATTCAGTCTTTTTTGGGAAGATGAATTTCTGGTCGACATCTTGGCTAGTCTCAAGCGAGTAACAATTAGTTTTTGGATTGCTGCTNTCTTTGCCATACCACTTGGGGTCTTAATGGGATCGTTTTCTCCTATTAAATCTTTCTTTGGGCCAATAGTATCAGCAGGTCGCTATTTACCAGCTACTGCATTTGTTCCTATTTTTCTAATGTGGTTTGGAACTGGAGAGAAGCAAAAAATTGCTCTACTGACTGCTGGAGTAATATTTTTTTTGATTACGCTGATTATTGATAATACGATGGCTGTTCCATCTGAGTACATCGAATCAGCGAAAACTCTCGGTGCCAACCGAAAAGATGTCCTTTGGACTGTCATTTTGCCTGCGAGTCTACCCGTATATATGGATACGCTCCGCCAGATGCTAGCAGTCAGTTGGACATACTTAGTTGTCGCAGAAATAGTTGCCGCCACCGACGGTATTGGTGCNATGATGATGCGCGCAAAACGATTTGTAAAAATTGACGATATAATGGCTGGGATTTTTGTCATAGGTACTATTGGCTTACTTGTAGATTTGAGCTTAAGATTACTCCGTAAATATTTATTCCCGTATTCAGACGCGTCTTGAATACCTAATTTTTGTTCTAGATTATCTAAAACTTCTAGTGAGTGTTCCCTAGGGTAGCTTTGGGAGGCTATTGTTTTGAGTAAAAATATAAGAGTAAACATATCAATTTTCTTGGTTTTACTGGGTACTTTTTTTGGGATTCCTGTCGATTCAAAAGAAAAAGTTCGTGTCTCTATTTTCTCTTGGCCTGGCTATGGTTTTTGGTTCATTGCCAAAGAAAAAAAAATAATGGATGATTATGAACTTGACATAACAATTATCGAGGATCCCTATGAAAGTTTCGCTGCTATGACTGCAGGAAAACTTGAAGTGACAAGCAGTACAGTAGAATATGGACCAATTGCCGCCGAGCAAAATATNCCGATCAAGTTAGTCGCATATACAAATCCATCAAATGGTGTTGACAAAATCATATTAGCTCCTGGCATTAAGTCAGCCACTGATTTACAGGGTAAAAAGGTAGCTGTTATGGAAGGTGGGTTAACGCAGATATATATGGGTATTTGGCTGGAAGAAAATGGCATGAAGTTTAATGATGTTACTTATGTGAATCTGATAATGGACGATGCTGCTAGTGCCATGTTCAGTGGAGAAGTTTCAGGCGGTGAATTTTGGGAGCCCTATGGCAGTATGGTTTTAAAAAACCTTAAAGGTAGCAAAGTAGTTGCAACCTCAAGTGAGCCTTTTTGGCAAGAAACAGCACTATTAGCAGATGGAATTTACATGAGCGAAAAATTTATTGATAGTAATCCAGAAGCTGCTGCTGCAACTATGAAAGCATACTTTGATGCAGTTTCTTGGTGGAAGAAAAACCCAAAAGCAGGCAACGAAATTATAGCTAAAAACCTGAATTTCCCGGTTGAAGATGTAGAAATGGTAATCGGTGAAACAGGTAAAGCCAAAGCAGGGGGGCTTCGGATTTTTGATTTAGACGAATCGGCTCGATTCATGAAAGTGAAAAAAGGACCAGTTCCAATCGGTAAAGAAGATGGTATTAATGATCATTGGCGCTTAACAAATCGATGGTGGGTCAAATTTGGTTTAATGAAAAATGTACTTCCGCCATCATCAGGTATTGATTTACGACCCATAAAGGCTATAGTGAAAGTTATTGAATAGTATTTATACCGTTAAAGGATATAGTNTTGTGCATGTATGGCAAACAAAATTGAATGTTTACCTCAAAAAGATTCTAGGGTAAAAAATCCGCTAGGAATAGCTTCAGATTACTCTAATTACTTAAGCGTTCAAGGTATTTCTAAATCTTTTCCTAAAGGAAAGAAAAGTAATATACAAGTCCTTGATAATGTATTTTTTACAGGTAGTAAGGAACGTATAACTGTCCTTTTGGGTCCATCTGGGTGTGGTAAATCTACAATACTTAGAATCGTTGCTGGTTTAGAGAAGGCGGACCGAGGTCAGGTTGTGTGTGACGGAGCAAAAGTTATTGGNCCGGGAAGAGATAGAGGGATGGTATTTCAACAGTATACCTGCTTTCCTTGGTTGACAGTTTTGCAAAATATTGAATATGGTTTACGTATTAACGGAGACCGGGATTCAATTCGTTCAGGTATAGCAAAATATTTCTTAGAGCGTGTCAAGCTGCAAGAATTTTCCAATTCATATCCAAATCAGCTGTCTGGTGGGATGCGGCAACGAGTTTCGATAGCCAGAGTAATGGCGACTTACCCTTCCTTATTGATAATGGATGAACCATTTGGTGCATTAGACCCAGAAACTCGATGGCAAATGCAAGAAATGCTACTTGAGATAATTGCGAAGGAGAAAACAACGGTTTTATTAGTTACACACGACATTGATGAGGCTATTTTTCTTGGTGATCAAATTATTTTTTTGTCGAAGAATCCCGGAAAAGTTAGAGAAACACTAAAACCAGACTTCAAAAATCTAGTAAAACCTAGGAAGAAAGAAGAACTTTACGATACAGTAGGGCATAGAGAACTTGAACATCATATTATAGGTTTAATGCGTTCAGAAGGTTGATTAGCGAAATCCTAAGTAAGTATTGCAAACATGATGATACCCGGTTGATTAACAAGTACAAATGTTTTTCAAGAAATAATCACAGAGTAAAAAATCAAACTTGTAATAATGTATGAGCCTAATAGCTAGTTCCGTACCGTGTTCTAAAAATCAAGAATAGCTAGGAGTTTTAGTTGGAGGAAACAGTCCAACTTTTTCTTGAGTATCATAAACTATGAACGAAATTTTGAAATATAGAAAAATTTTTGTTTGTCAAGCTGTTTATTATAAACATTTCGTTATTAGTAAAAAAGATAATATAAAAACAAAACAACTAATAATGAGAACTATTTTGAAATTAATAGTCAAGATGATTAACTATGAGGTAATCTATTGTGATTAAAATAATAAGTCCTTGATTCAATTATCTAAAATCTTATTTCACATACGATTTTAAAAACTTTTAATAGAAGAAAAGACTATAGGAAACTAACTTTTTTCCTTGCTATTTTTTGTGTAAACTAAACTATTTTCAATTAAATAAAAAAAGTTATTCAAGATAATAAATAATCGCCTGCATTGTTTCAAGATGTAGAAACACATCTACAATAGGTTAAAGTATTACGGGGCTAAACGTACCTTTGTTGTAGAGGCATCACGTAAACAATTAGTAAAAAGAATATGACTTTTAAAAATATGGTTTTTCATGCTTGCTCTTGGTTATCAATTACTATTAACGATAGTATAAATTTAAAAAATNTCAGGTCAAAAAGAAGGTTAATNCGAACGACTAGTCCATCTCATGGAAGGAAGTTTTAATATGTTACAGTTTTNTTAATCTTTACTGTGAAACACAAAAAGTGCGTTATCATTTGTCTTGTTTTTCTTCTCCAACTTCTTTTGTAAGGTTTATCTTATCGATATATTTCTTATTCTCGCTTATTTCAGTTTAGTACCTTTATTTATNCTTAGATTCGTCACTTGAAATTACCATCTGATATTTTCTGTATAACCTCTAGCCTAGACTAGGTAGGATTAAGTACTAGAAGATACTTAATTTCTACCTTGANCTCTACTATCCTATTAATTATTCTGCTAGATTTTTCATAATTCTCTACTCCTNCACGATATATTTCATATTTCAATTATCATAATTTTCTTCATCAGTCATGTCATAAACTTCAGCATTCATGATTTAGCCTCGANCTAACCTGAAAGATATCTAAATCTCATAATTAAGTGAGTTGGGATAATTAGCTTTCGATTGAGGCTGAAATGCGAGTTTTTCGGTTAAATAATTAGCATATTCAAAGTCATTTTTTACACTAGGTCTGCATGAATTAGACTGTGAATGGTTTATGANAAGAAAATNTTATNCTTTTGCTANCNTGTCAGTTCAACTCAGTAAGCATAGATGAAAAAGTTTCTAAGCGTTTACTAAAACTTTTATGATTAAAAACTAAGCATAGAAATGTATCAAAGACAAGCATCGTTTTTAAATGAAGTAAAGGTTTATTCCCAAATATTTTTACCTAATCATTATATTCGAATTCCTTTTAGTATAGATTAAGACTAGGCTCAATATGTATTAGCAGTCAGAGGTAGCATGACTCTCCTGTTGTAATTATGAAAATAAAATATTAAATAGAAAACTAAATCAACCGTTACACTTAAACATTATTATGAACTACGGTATAGATCATGCTTCATGACTTATCCAAGGAATAATTTAAGACTAAATTGAAATATTGATTTCAGAAAACTACATAAATTGCCTAATATATGACTTTCTATAAAAAACACGCTCCAAACTTTCGAAACCATTCAAGAGAAAGATCTGATATGTCCTTTTTAGAAGGAATGAAATTATTGGATAAAGAATCTGAAGTGCCAGAAAGAGAATGGATTAGAGAAATTGAAAAGATTAAAAAATTTGGTCTGGAACCCGCTGAATCGATAGAAGATAAATCTGACATTAGCTGCTTTCAACGTGGAGAATTACCACATTGGTCGGGTATCAACACCATGATCAAGAGTACGTTTCTAGAGGATATTCGGAAAGTAGGGCAATATGATGTGGCTTTTGTAGGTGTTCCTTTCGACATTGGAACTACTTACCGTACAGGTACTCGGTTCGGACCAGAGGCGATGAGAAGAATCTCATCGCTCTACGGGACTTATAATTTTGATATGGGAATAGATTTAAGAGAAAGTCTTATCTGCTGTGATGTAGGTGATATATTTTGCCCCGCTAATATTACTAAAAGCCATGATCAAATAAGCAAGGGAATAACTCACATTCTTTCTGCTAACACTATGCCAATGATTATGGGAGGGGACCATTCAATTGGCTATCCGTGTGTACGCGGTATAGCAGAATGTGTAGAAGGAAACGTTGGGATTATCCATTTGGATCGGCACATTGACACGCAAGAGAAAGATATGGATGAGATTATGCATACTTGCCCGTGGTTTCACGCAACCAATGTTCCGAATTGTCCACCAGTTAACTTGGTACAACTTGGTATTGGTGGTTGGCAGGTTCCAAGGTCAGGTATTCGAACAGGTAAATCACGGGGGTCCACAGTTCTGACCATCGATGATATTGAAAATTTGGGTATAGAAAAAACTACTGAAATCGCACTTGAAGTTGCATGGAAGAATGCAAATGCAGTTTATCTCTCCTTCGATATTGATTCTATAGATTGTGGATTTGCTCCTGGTACCGGATGGCCGGAATCTGGTGGTTTTTTACCGAGAGAAGCATTAGCAATTCTTAAGGGAGTGGCCAAAGAAGGAGTTGTAGCAATGGAAGTAGTCGAGGTTTCTCCCCCGTACGATATTTCAGATATTACATCTTTACTGGGTGTGAGAGCTATGGTAGATGTTCTAGCAACAATGGTGAAGTACAATCGGATTGGTGGTAAAATCAAAAATTTCTCAGACAACTGATACAAAACTATTCATGTCAGTTTTACATACATTTCTAGTTATTTTAGATATTCCTAGTTCGTCAGACTATTTTGGGAAAAACAACTCGATTTTGGAGGATCTTTCTAGCTCCTCTGAGAAGGTATTAGGTTTCAAGCCTAATTTCTCTACTGCCTATCTACCAAATAGTTTATCTCTGCCAAATTATCAAATACCAAATAGTCTGGACGAAGTTATAGAAAAAGAAATCAATAGAGGAAAAAAGTTTTTTTTTATTTTTCCCGCTATTTTAGATTTTAGTATTCTTCAGAAGGAGTTTTTAAGTCAGATAATTTCTAACGCTCGAAAACAATTCCCTGTCGCAGAATTTTATTATGATGAAGTTGACCTTTCTCATCCATTATTAGTTCGGACCTTTGTTAACCAAGCTAATCAGAAACTCTCAAAAATTCAGTTACCCCCTAAAAAACTAGCTCTCATGTTAGTTTCAAGCGGGCAAGGAAGTGGACGAGATCGTGCTGAAAGCTATCTATTAATGCGGCTAATATGGGAGGAACTCGGCGTAGCTGTTGGTGATGTAGGATTCATACGTCATGAAAATCCTTTTTTAGCTGACCAACTTAGAAAGTATCTGGATAAGACAAGATCAGAATATTCACTATTCTGGGTGATTGTATACCAATCGTTGTGGAATACAAATTACGCTGAATATGCTTATACAATCTGTAAAGATGAGTTTGGCAATCAAACAAACAATTTAAAATTTTCATTCTTAGATCCTTTAGTTTCTAATCCAATAATTATCTATTGGCTTCAAAATAGAATACTCCAGATTTGGGAAGAATTCCGTCAAAAACAGAGTCGGGAGAGGACACTTAAGTATCGATCTATACAGCCGAGTGAGAGCATCCTCTACACCTTAAATGGGTTAGAGGTACCTTTTAAATCAGATAATAACAAAATGCTAAAAAAGTATGTTATTTCAACAGATGCTGTAATTGCAAAAGTGAACGATCAGGAGGCGCTTGATTTATTAACAGAATTTTTTGAAATTAAAAGTGAGAAAGTATTTGTAAAAGTGACCTGGCATGGTTATGCAACAGGTACATATACTGACCCCGTTGCTCTTGACAAGTTACTGTCTTCACTACCAAATCAAGTTATTTTATTAGAAAGCTACACCACGAGTCGAAACGATGGAACAAAAAAAATCAATTGGAGACAAGAATGCAAAGAAAATAGGGATTGGATTCGGCAGCAAGACCTATTATTTTTAGAAAAAACCGGGTTAGCTAAAGTTATTAATAAGCATAATGCAACATATTTAAATATTACAGAATTATTTTGGGATGGCCAATTAATGCCTCAAAAAGTCATAGATGACTTATTGCTAAGCAATAATGTAGAGCTAGATTATCCAGAGTTATCAAAATATGTTCCACGTTTACTATACGAAAACTTCGGGTCCGATTTTATTAGTTTTGCACGTTTTAAGGGACCCACACGTCTTAGTATTTCTAATATGTTCGGCTTGATTCCAGTTCCTTTTAAATCAGAATGGCATGGTGCAAATATTACAGATTTTGCTTCCGTGTGTTGCGATCTGGTGAAGATTTATGGCTGCATATTTAATATAAGTAGCATAGTTGAAGCCCTGAATTATGCAGTTCGTTGGAATAGAAAAGGTCTTTACAGGAGTCGTTGGGGAAATTATGATCTTATATCTGGACTAAATATGGTTTGTATGAGTCGAAATCTTGGAATCGGTGATGCATTAGCCAGCCAGATCCAAGGCCAAGACATTGAAAAAAGTGCTTTTTTTGATGTAGTCAGGTCAAACTTTGATATTCCATCGAATGTTTTTCATCCACCTATTCCTGATCAAATAAAATCTGAGTTTGCATGAAGTAAGAATCTGTCATTTAGAAACCTAATAAAAGGATAAATAGTATGAAAACGTCACAATTAGCACTCAAAAACTCACTAAATAAATATTATTGGTTTAAAATTCTGATTTTAGTCACATTTTGCTTTATGATATTGAATTTACACAGTTATGCTAGCCTGAAAATAGCATATAGTGATTGGCCTGGGTGGGTTGCTTGGGAAATCGGCATACAAAAAGGCTGGTTTGAGGAAGAAGGTGTTGATGTAGAATTTGAATGGCTGGAATATGTCCCTTCTATGGATGCATTTGCGGCAGGTAAAGTGGACGCATGCTGCATGACTAATGTAGATGCACTGGTTACTGGTGCAACTGGTAAAAAAGGTGTTGGAATCATTATTAATGATTATAGTAACGGGAATGATATGGTAGTCGCCTTGCCTGGAATTTCATCAATTCGTCAACTGAAGGGAAAGAAAATAGGATTAGAGACTGGATTTGTGGGACATCTTTTGTTGTTGCAAGCACTAGAAGAAAATGGCCTCACAGAGTCAGATGTGGAACTAATCAATTACCCAACTGATCAAACTCCGCAAGCCCTAGAATCAGGAAGTGTAGCTGCTATAGTGGCATGGCAACCAAACTCAGGACAAGCTTTGAAATTAGTTTCGGGTTCAAAACCAATTTTTACTAGCTCAGATGCTAAGGGCCTAATCTATGACTTGCTATATGTAAGTAGCGAAAGTTTAGCCAAAAGGCGTGATGATTGGATCGCAGTTACAAAAGTCTGGTACAAGATTGTTGATTACATGAAAGATTTGAAAAATGAGGCGGAAATGCTAGAGATTTTGAGTGCGAGGGTACAAATTAACCCAGAACAATATAAAGAAATTATACGTGGTACTTACATTCTAAGTCTAGACGAAGCAAAAAAGTTTTTCAAAAAGGGACCTGGTTTTTCTTCAGTTTATGGTTCAAGTCAAATTGGAGATAATTTCAACGTTAAATATGGTGTCTATCCCAAATCAGAATTCAGCGATAAATACCTAGACCCTTCGTTAACAAACTCTTTGAAATGATATTCAGGATTAATATTACTCATTAATTTAGTTTTTTTATTGAAAAATTAAAATCGAATAAATCTTACTGGATGATCTTTTCATTTTGGCACTTTTAGCTATAAAATATAAGCTTCAACTATCCAAAATTAGGATTCTTATCAAAAACTCTATCCACATCTTGTCTGGCTTGCTGGCGATATTCATTCTTGATTTGAATAGCTATTTTAGATAATACAGTGATCAACAGGCCTAAATCATCACTAAATGCCAGAGCTGGTATTAGATCTAGTATCGAATCTATCGCAGCCACTAAGTAGGTGAAGGTAATCATAGCAATAGCATTAGCTTACCTAGTGGCTCCAATAGATTCGATTCTAGATCTAATACCAGTTCTGGGCTTTAGTGATGATTTAGGCCTGTTGATCACTGTATTATCTAAAATAGCTATTCACATCAAGGATGAATATCGCCAGCAAG
>PAYP01000028.1 GCA_002714785.1 Candidatus Poribacteria bacterium
GCGACCTCAAGTCTTTAAACTTAAGTTTTGTACCTCTTCAAGGCCAATTTTTGGTTCATCTATCAGTTCTAAATAACCTAGAAAAGTTACAACTGAACAGAACACCAGTCGATGATGAAGGACTGGCATACTTAGCCAATCTGAAAAATCTACGACAACTAGAATTAAAAAATAGCAGAGTAACAGGACCAGGAATCGAGTTTTTGACAGGAATTAAGACATTAGAATCACTTAACTTAGAATCTTGTGGTGTCACAGACGAAATTGCTCCCCATCTATCTCGGTTAAAAAATCTACGCGAATTAAACCTATTCCAAACTGAGGTCACAGAAAAAACGTTAGCAGAACTATCAAAAATGCCAAACCTGCAGGACCTCAGTCTTGGAGGTTTTGAATGGGATCTTGAAACTGTACCTGGCCAACCACAAAAAAAACCTACTCTTATAACTGACCAAGGGGTTGCGCACTTACAGAACTTAACTTCTTTACGACGGCTTAGTCTACAAGGTGCGTCAATTACAGATCAGTCAGCAGTTTACTTGTCTCATCTAAGTCAGCTAGAAGAATTAAGCCTTAGCGTAACATCAATCGGCGACAAGAGTATAGCCGAAATTTCAATTATGCCAAAATTAACCGTTTTAGATCTCAATGAAACGGAAGTAGGAGATCAATCACTACCATACCTCAAAGAAATGACCACACTAAGACGTTTAGTTTTAAGAGGAACAAATATGAGTAATGAAGCGAGGAAAGAATTGCGTCAATCATTACCTGATTGTCAAATTTGGAATTAAAGAAACCTAAGATTAAAGGCTCTATATCATCTCTAAAGGTATTACTTTGTGGTAACTAGGATAGATTTGTAGTTCATGAAAAAGACATATCGTGTAGGTATTATTGGTTGTGGTGGAATTTCTCACATGCATACCAAATGGTATTTAGCTGAGGAAAGAACAGAAGTGGTGGCCATTTCTGATATCGATTCTGATAGGCTAAAAGCTTATAGTCAACAGTATGATATTGGAGAAACTTATACTGATTTCGTCATCATGCTGGAGCAATCAGATTTGGATATTGTTAGTATTTGTACTCGTCCTAAATTTCATGCACCGTTGGTCATTGAAGTAGCTAAACATCAAGTTAAAGGTATTTTATCAGAAAAACCAATGGCTGAAAATTTAGGGCAAGCCAGACAGATGGTCGAAGTCTGCCGAAAATATCAGGTCAATCTGGCCATAGACCACCAATTACGTTTTAATTCTCCTTATGTGGTAGCCAAACAACTAATAGAAGCCGGTGAAATTGGTGACGTCTTTCGGTTACATGCCATTTGTGGTGGAGGTGATTTAAAGGATAATGCGACTCATACTGTGGATCTAATGAGATATATCTTGGGGGACTTACCTGTTGAATGGGTAATCGGACAAATTGATCGTCAAGGGACAGAGGTAAAATACGACCTTTACTCTGAAAGTTTTAGCCTTGGTTATTTCAAGTTTTTCAACAATATACGAGGTATTATTGAGTCTGGAAATGACACTGCAGCTGGATATCACCATATTTTCTGCTATGGCACAGAAGGAGAAATTGAGTTAGCAGTGCCAGAAGGTCCAATGATACGCCAGCGAACGTCTTCAACCGATGGGAAATGGGTCACTCCTGATCTGCCACCTGAAATTAGTCCGGTAAAAGACATGGTGGCAGCGCTTGATACGAACCGACCTCATCGATCAAGTGGCGAACAAGGGTTAGCTACATTAGAATTGCTAATGGCGGTTTACGAATCTTCTCGCCGTCGAAAGCGCATTTACTTACCTTTGGAAGAACCTGAATCTCCGCTGACCTTAATGATCGAAGCTGGTTGGGTATAGACAACCCATTTAAGATTGCGGGAGAAAGTACCACAAGATCGATGTACAATTAAATTTGAGCCCGAAATCATGTAGCAGCTACTCCTATCAGTCTGAATCCAAAACTATATCTACTGGTTAATCTCTCAAAGTTCGCTTACTTTTTTCTTTTCGACACCTAGTTTTTCATACTGGTATTTATAGCTAAAAAGACTTAACTAGTTTGATTGTTATTTTGCTTGGTCAAAATGGTATCGAATAAAACCCCAAGCACCATCTGAGTAGTATCGATGTCCCCCTTGTCCCACATATAGTTGGCATCGATCAGCAACACCTGCTGCCTGATAAATTGCTTGCAATTTGTCAAAAGCGAACCGTACATAGTCAATAGGGAAGATTTTATCATCTCTGCCAGCAATGACAGAAATTGGCCTAGGGGCGATTAGGCCTGCTACATCATACATTTCACCTAAGCGAAGAATCCCAGGTAAATAATTGCAGTCACAATGGGTTATAGTTCCAATACTATCAACATAAGTGCAAAAATAACAACTAGGTACTGCAACCGATATGCGCGTATCAATAGCAGCCGAATGTAACGTGATTGTCCCACCACCTGAGTTACCAGTCATCGCGATTTTATGCTCATCAATATTCTGTGTATCGATTGCCCAGTCAATTAGTCGAGACATATCCCAAACCCGCACGCCGATCGGTGTGCGCCCGACTAATAAGTCATGCATGAGTTCAGTCCGGCAAGAGTGAACTTTATTATTATCTTTGTCGATTTTGGTGCGCGTCTCACCGAATCCACGTGTCGTAGGAGCAATAACTAAGTATCCTTGCCGGACTGCTTGGCAGGCAATATCTCTTTGACCCTCTTGAATCTCCAATTTTTCTCCATCATTCCTTGCTATTCCAACATAGAGGTGAGGATGATTATGTCCGTGAGGTGTTATCACCAAGGGTAAACCATCTGCTACTTGTTTGGGACGCAATAAGTAGAACGGTAGCGGAACTGTTGGTTCAACCCACAAATACCAAAATTCACGAATATGATCGCTCAATTCTTCAGCACTTCTTTTTTCAGCGTAAGGTTGGTAGCTGGCTAAGTCGACCAACATATTATTCAATCCAAGTAAATCGTGAAGCGCTAATCTAAATTGGTTTTGCCACTCGTTAAAGGTTTGTTCTTCCAAATTTAATCGATCTGAAAAAGAGAAAGTCGAGGGAATATTCTGATAGAGATTGGCAAAATGTGCCTTGGATTCATACATAATATATTTTCTTCCATATATTTAGGTTAGGCTAAAATTAGCCCAGCCAGATTTTAGAGTAAGAATGGAAAGAAGACTCTGTTTTCGCTCAAATCAAAAGGATAACAGAATTTGACACATTTTTACTCTTTAACTAATGCCAAAAGGTATAGATATACCGATGAGAGATTATCCCCCAGATATTCCAAAATCCACCAATCAGGTAATCACCCAGAATTAATCCGAAAAAAAATGGAATCGCACGTCGGTAGGCTGTTAAACCACCATGCTTAAGCAGGATCCATTTTACTAGCCAACTAACAAAGATTGAGGACCACATCCAACCCATCGACCAGCCTAAACTGCTTGCTAGAGGATACGCTGCTGGGTGAAGTGTCCACCAAAGAAAACGTTGTCTTAGCATGGTTAGGGCGACAACAATACTAAAACCAATCCCCATAAAAACAGTAGCTGGGCCATCAAAATCCGGCATAAAATATAGCCACTGTTGTAGATGACGAAATGCTTCCGCCCCAAATCCACCATCAAAACCATCTTGATAATGAACATGTAAAAATCCCCAAAAACCAGTCAAGATGCCAACACATGAGGCTAAAATCATAGCTAGGATCAGGCGATGAACGGATATCCCCGTCCTATCCGCAAGTTTTAGGCCCTCCAGTTGGTATGGCATTGGGTTACATCGGTGAGCACGATTAACCCCCCAGAACATGGCAAACATGGTAAGGTTTTTGGGGCCGAAAAACCTGGTACCAAAGAATTTTGGTAACATTTGGTCTGGACCAATGTTATAAAGTTCGTGTACTGGTGGCCCAAGCTCAGCTCGTAAACGTGTTAAGGCAAAAACAAGTAGGAAGTAGAATACAAAGAATAGAACAATCACGCCTAATGACATCCCAGATTTGGCACAAAAAAGAACAATTGTTGTCGTTCCAACCAAAATAAGTATGGCTGCAATACGGTGGTAAGACTGGGAATGCTTGGGAATCAAATAGACATTATCTTTAGCGTTATTAGGCAGAAAAATTTGTGTCACGACTTGACGGAGATGGCGACGGCTTTTCCATAGAACGATCAATGCTAAGCCAAGATATCCTCCAGAAGCTTGAGGCTTAAGATAAGGAAATTCTGGTAAACCTCTCCACCCAAGAGCTTTACCAAGAACTAGTTCCATTTTCCAAACCCAATAGAAAACCCAACACGAAAACAAGAGATCGAGAGGCATAAAAAAGCTAAGCCCGATAGCGAATGGGAAAAAACAAACCGGCGTCCATCCCATCGCCTGCCAAGGTTCCTCTGTGAATAGGTTTCCGATCTCCATAGTACGTACAGGTAGAAGTGGGACAACTGGTAGGAATGCATGCAAGCCATTGACTAAATCGATGCCACCACTGATGGTAATTCCGATCCAAAGTAATTTGGATTGAAAAAAAGCGAGTTGTCCCCCTTGTTGTGTCATTGATAACGGAAGTTGAATAACTGGGTANGATAAACGCTCGTGTTGTATCCACTGTCGACTGATGATAATACTCAGGCCTACCATCACCAGCATAAGAGCAAATAAAAATATAGACCAAAAGAAAACAGGAGTTAGCCATGCTTTCATATGAGAAGCGAAATACAACGTTGATTCGCCTCGGTACAAACCTTTGAGAACTTGTAGATCTTCGATGACTAACCAACGTGGTAGGTATCTGAAAAAGAGCGTACTCCATTCGTTCTCGGGTGTAGCAAACCAGAACGCGTGCCCCAGTATTGGTGCTAAAACCTGCAACATATCGTGTCCGGAAATAGCAACAGATAAGGAGAGCATCGTATAAATTGTCAGTAGCTCACCTTGTGTTAATGTAGTATTTGGTCGCCAAATCCTGATTAAAAGATTAATAATAACAAGAAAAGCAAGTGTCAGNACCGCGGTATAAATTAGAGAGACAGTCGTTGGTGTTGGTGTTTGAATTGAGAAAAAACTGTGTGGAATACTCAAAAAAAGGCCGATTATAATCGACCTCCAAGTCACATGGTTAATCTTAGTGGGGTTCATCAGNGAATAGGTNACAAAATTATGAATTTATATGTTCTTTGAGTGTGGGTNATTAAATCCACTGTATTGTTTATATCAATGGTTAATCTAATACTCATTGTTTNGTTCGTAATTTGCTTTTAAGAATTTGGGATACAAGCGGACCCGATATGTGTATGATGTTGAAAAAAATTATACTACAAAAAATTATTCTTATGGCGAAATATTAGCTAATATTCATCTGGCATAAAAGTGGATACACTAAATAAATGGCAGATTTTGCTTAGGAATTGATTTAGCTTTATACTGATGGAATAATATCTCCTATATGTTAGCCAGTGTGGATCATTCTATTTGAGGTGTCAATCGTAGATTTTGAGGAAAAATAGCTCTAGATAAAATAAGACCAGCCTGACTTGAATTTGATTCAAACAGGTGTACGAGCAACTGATATTATATTTTAACCGTGGATTTCAATTGAACCAGATCCAATAGCTATCATTCAATTCATTTCTAATAGATATAGCTATTACAACTTTTGGGATTAAGATTGATGAAGTTTCAATTAGAAAAACGGGTTCCACAATAACCAAGAAACTCGATTGGACCTCTACATCAACACACAGTTGTAAATTTGTTATCTATTTGTATGGATATTTACTAGCTTATGTTATTTTGGACTAGCTAGCCTATTNGTAATTGATCATGTTGAATTGTTGAACTAGAAGAGGTAGTAAACTAAACATATGAGAGATTTGGCAAATACAATAAATAAACAAAAATAGCAGNTTGTGGGAATTTACATTTTCTTCACTCCGATAAACTCATTAAATTGGTTTATCTCAAGTAATGAGATTTGTATTTTATTAAAAGCAAAAAAGTATGTGAAATGATAAGAAAAATTGGAATCGTCAGTCCCGGTGATATGGGACANACCGTTGGTCAAGTTTTAATTAACAATGGGTTAGAAGTCTTCACTTGTTTGGCTGAACGAAGCCAGAGGACCAGACAATTAGCTGAAAAAGTTGGCATTACGAATTTATCATCTTATGATGATTTAGTACAGAATGCTGACTTAATTTTGTCTATTTTAGTACCAGCTCGAGCTATCGATGCTGCCCATCAAGTAAGTGAAGCAATTGAAAGAACGCAAGCTCAAATCTTGTATGTTGACTGTAATGCGATTTCTCCTAATACTGTTAAACAAATTGGTCAAAATATTATGGATTCAGGTGGGAATTTTCTAGATGCATCAATTATTGGCCCTCCACCACGAAAGGACGGATCGACACGGTTTTATACCTCAGGTCCTAACGTGGACCAGTTTTGTAGATTGAATCAGCATGGTTTAGACATTCGTCCTTTAGGATCTCANATAGGTTTAGCATCCGCTATCAAAATGTGCTACGCTGGTTTAACCAAAGGNCTCACTGCGCTTTGTGCTGAGCTGCTGACCGCAGCCGAGGTATTAAATGTGTTCGATGATCTNGTAGCAGAATTTGAAATCAGCCAACCTGTACTTTATCAACGAATGCGGAATGGGTTGCCAAGTTTACCTTCCAAGGCTAAAAGATGGACGGGTGAAATGGAGGAAATTGCAACCACCTTTGCCGATGTTGGATTAACGCCTGACATTTTGCTTGGAGCTGCTGATATATTTCGATTCATCGGGCGAACAGAATTGGCCAACCTATCACCGGAGGAAAAAGACGATTTTCCTGACCTAGAGCAAGTGATTACCAGACTGGCCAAAGAACTAGATTAAAAAAGAACAGCTGTGGGGATTAGGATTGTGCAACTTGCAAAGACATCAGTACCAATAAATGTATGTCTACCAAAGANAAAAATTGTTAAACATCAAAAAAGATTAAACACAACTTAGTTCTAGTTCTCAAAAATGCTGAAGGGAATATTTCCTTCATAACCATGTGGAATAGGGACATTGAAGGCATGTAATATGACAGATGCAGTATCTTTTATTGATAGCGGTTGATCAAGCTCTATNCCCTGAGTTACCCCTGGTCCACGAATACTCCAGAAAATTTCTAAACATTCGGGTTCATCACCACCGTGGCCAGTCCCAAATCCGCCGTGATCTGAAATAATGAGAATTAGGCTTTCCGAGTAGATATTGGCATCATGGATAGCTTGTACTACTACCCCGATTTCGCTGTCAGTTTTTTCAATCTGTTGTAAGTATTTTTCACTTCCATAACCTTCTCGGTGGCCAGCAGCATCGACATCATCTAGTTGCATGAAAAATAAATCAGGCGGTGATTCCCGGATATATTTAGCAGCAGTATGAACCAATTCTGAGTCCGGTTGCGAGACCCGATGGCAATCAATTGATTGTTCTATAATGTATTGATTAATTGGATTCCAACAACTAAATGCAGCACAGCTCAGCGTGGGGTCCGATTGTTGTAAAACTTTCAAAAAAGAAGGAAATGGAGTATCCTCCTGAATCGGGTTAGAGTCGCTAATTTGGNGGACAGTTGCTTCAACTCCGTGCAGCAAGGCCCCCCAATTTTGAAAGCTAGCACTTGGTAATACTGCTTGAGCCTGATAAGTAAAAACACCATTCCCNATGACAGCATCAATATTAGGGGTTTTGGCTAACTTTACCGCTCGCCCCATTGCACCATCAACACCAATCACAAAAACTCTTTTTGGNCTATTTAACATTTGCTATTCGATTTCCGCTTTGAAATGATTTTATCACAATAACGCGAATTTGTCAGTTGGTNTGATTAGGTTATCACTATAGATAATGGCTCCACTTTATCTTTGGTATGTGTATATCGATACCCCTCACTGATTATATCGTAATTAAGATAGAATCAATTAATATTCGAACTGAAGTGTTGAAGTNTCTACTAATTATGTGATCAACTATTAACCAGGTTTATCAATTATTCCCTTAGTGTAGTATTGTTTAGTATATTTTTGTCATATAGGAACCCAAAGGAATTAAATGAAATTTACAGCGAAACAAATAGATCAGTGGTGGAAATCCGGAAAAACATTACCTGTGGAAGTAACCCAANAATATCCANTGGATCCAATTAAACTTATAAACGACANGGGAATTAATCTTCTAGTCGATATGTCTCATAAATGTGACTTTTTTTTGCTGTGGCAGTTGAGTGAGNAATTACACCGGCGCGGGATTCGAAGTGTTGGTAGCCATGCAACGCTAGATACACAACTGGTTCCCAAATCTCTCGCTCGAATCAGAATTACCACAGAGCCGAAGCTACATCCTTTTGCCTGGTGGCCAACACCGCAGTGGAATGTTGTCTTAACCGAAGGNGAATTTGGAAGCCCTGATTATATACCTGAAGAACGACAAGCATTAGAAAGGTACTTGAGAAACGGCGGTGGGCTTATTGTATCTGGTAATTGGCATGGTGATAAACCGAACAATTCATGGTCTCTTAATCAATTATTATCTAGCTATGGTGCAGAAATCTTACCTGAGAAAGTTCTTCATGAAGAGAATAGATGGCCCTTAGTCCAAGTGGACGAAAATTGGGAAATTATTCTCCAAAANGACGACAANCAACCAATTTATGCCNGACGGTCTTGGGGAAAGGGTAGAATCGTTGTATTGGCATCTTCGGATTTGTATCGATTTAGCGACAAAGACACAAATCAAATGGAACAGAAATTAGACTTACTAACTCAGATAGTAGAATGGGCAGGCGCCGGGATTCCCCTTGCTATCGGCAAACCTCGATTACCAACACCAATGTACGGTGGTGGTGGCATATACCAAGAATCTGAACTGCGACTAGACGGTATTGTTTGTTACTACAGTAAAAACCAAACACCAAAAATATTATCTACTGTGCAAAAAGACTTTACCTCGATAACTAACGATCTCTACAAATGGATACCATCACCAAAACCGGAAGAACCAATGTACTTAGTAGTTTGTAGCGGTGGAGGTGGTGGTTGGGCTGTTAATGCCTATTTACCCAAAGAAACAGGTACCATTTCGACTAGTCCAGAAGGAATGCGTAGCATTTTTGCCCACGAACAGGCACATACAATGTCTGGCCCTGGAGGAATGATTGCCAATCATCCTTTTGGTGGAAACCAGGGAGAAGAACATGCTGGTTGGTTTCAAGGAAAAATTGATGCCAAATATAATACGATTTTGGGGCCAAACCGGCAGTGTGATCAAGTATTGTTGCCCGACTATAGTTCTGCTGAAACAAATCCTGAACGGATTTTTAGAGCTGAAAATCTCCAGAATTGGCGAGAAGGTTGGGATCGATTAATGATTTGGTATGTTTGGCAGAAGTTAGATGATTGTTATGGACCAATCTGGTACCCACGCTGGCGTTGGGTTCAAGCAAAACGTTGGATGGATACTCCTGATCGAANATTAAGTTGGGATGACTCGATAGAGGATCTATCAATTGCTGTCGGTGAAGATTTATTCCCATTTTTTGTCAGTACAGGTAAAAAACTTAATCGAACACGATGTACATCCGTCGAATTTCAGAACGAAACATTAAATTTGGCCATTTCTCCGTTGAAAGCAACACCCCCAGGCAACGCATGTCTAGATAATATCAAAGATTTTACCAAACCAATCAGGTCTTGAAGTAACAGATTAGCTCATATTATTCTTGACTATCAAATTGACCAATATTTCCATAAGTCTGCGGGGATTTCATATCGCATTTTCTCTTTTTCTTTGTAAAACCAACGTGCAAAGACCCCAAATCGTGGTAGTTGACGGACATTAGCTGATCCTGTATGGCATAGGAAACAGTGCCAGAATATAACATCACCAGCTTGAGCTGTAAATTGACAAGGACCTTCTGGCGATCGGTCGGAGAAAATTTCCCATCCCCAACCTTCTTTATTTCGAAAACTACCGTCTATATGAGTCGGATGATCCAAGAAATATTCATGTGTACTTAGGTGGCTTTTTGGCCAGTAGACAAAAGCCCCCCCCTTAGATTCGACATTATACATGTAAGTAGTAGCACCCAACATGAATCCACCNCTCCATCCGTTTGGGCCGTATCCATCTATATGCCCATTATTTGGCAGTGNCCACTGGTGCTCGTTNTCTTCTTNTGGCCAATGCGCTAAAACTCCGCCACCACCACCGTTGAACAGACCACCCCCTAATTGATCTACTACCTGACGCACTTGTGGTAATTGCCCAAAAATTTGGTTTTCAGGCTCAACCTTAAATCCATCAATTACGTATGAATTCGGCCAACCATTGGGATCAGACAGGTCAGCTTTTAGATGCTGCCAAATTTGGTCGCGCCAATTTTCAATAGTCTCAACTTCAATGAAGTTCTTAAGAATTACGTAACCATTAAGCTTAAAGAAATCTACTTGTTCAGGGGTTAATATTTTTTCATTCATATCTATACTCCTATTTCATCTTGTACGCACAATTGTTTAAAAACAAATAGTCTTTTCGAGAGCCATGGATTCGACCGAAGAATAATGCCTGAATCCGAGCGTGAATATCAGTTTTGTTTACTTNGTCTTTCGCCAACGATGTGGTTGTACCCCCCGACTCTTTTCCAAAGCTTGAATCCACATCTGTTGCCAAGTATTATAATCATTTAAGACCGAGTGTGGAGAAGATTCNCTGTATACCACAAAATCAGGATGAAAAGGGCGACCAGTTGGTGTTCCTGTTTTTTGGTATCGAAGATCTACACTCCAACGGACAGTGTCACTTTGGTTGGGTGTTGATCGGTGTGGTATCTCTTTATTCAAGAGTAGAAGGCTACCCTTTTGCATCGGTAATGTTAATATTGTTTGGTCGGGCAACTCTTCATCAACAATGGTTGTACCGANACCAACCTGAGAATGATGTCGTAACAGTCCTTGTTTTTGTAAACTAGGAATAATCTGTAAGCACCCATTTTCTTCAGTTGCCTGAACCAATGGGAACCAAACCGTTAGGATAAAGTAGGGATCAGCCTCTGGCCAAGTTACACCNGCATCTTGATGCCAAGGTGCTACATGTGCATCACTTCCATCTGGCGCCAAGCCTGTGGGTAACTTAGCACGGATATGTTGGATNGGGCTACAAGTTATCTCTGGCCCAATAATACTAGAGACGATCTTCATTAAGTTTGGATTTTTCAAAAATTGGAAAGATGCTTTTCCCCTTAGGTACATGATGTCTAACTCAGAGTAAATTTCGTTGTTTTCTCTACAAATAGAAACTAGCCTCTGTTCNAAAGGTTGATGGCTATAAAGCTGCGATATTTTATCTTCCGACAGAAGTTGGTGTGCACGCCAATCAATGTANGCTTCGTATTCATCGATGATAGGATCTAGATCTTGGTCAGTTAGTGNATCTTCCAATAGTAAAAAACCACTCTCCTGAAATTGTAGTAGTTGAGCCTGNTTCAGAGACATAATAAACCAGAACTAAATTGTTCCGACCTCCAAAAGTGTTATAGATTNGATAAGGGAAACCTGACTTATGGTTAACCCATTATAGGATTATTGGCCCAAAAATCCAATGTACTTCCAACATAGAAGTATTTACAATCTCACTTTTATTTAGACTTTGACAGTCATAAAGGATATCAGCATGAATAGCCAAAATACTTCCGTCCACAAGTTTATCTCTGCATATCAACAAACACCAAAAGAAAGCTTGTTATGCCAGTTGCTNCAAGATCTAGTTCGAATTCCNACTGTTAACCCTCCAGGTNCTAACTACTCAGAAATGGTTGATTTTTTGGCCAACTTATCCGGCAGTCTAGGTTTGGAGGTTGAAAAACACCAAGTAAATGNATCAGATGCTATTCAGATCGTTCCACATGCAAATGATTACCCACGNTTTAATCTAATTGCCAGATGGAATGTAGGAGCAAAAAAAACAATTCATTTTAATTCTCACTACGACGTAGTACCAGCTGGAGAAGGTTGGAGNNAACCTCCATTCGAACCTTGGATTGATGGAGATTGGTTGTATGGCCGAGGGTCAGATGATATGAAGGATTCGATTGCAGCCACTTTGTTTGCAATCCAAGCTTTAAAAGAAAATAATCTTAGACCAACGCACAATATTGAATGTTCATTTACCTGTGACGAAGAAATCGGAGGACATCTTGGTACTGGCCAAATTATCAAAAAAGGCTTGATAAACGGAGATTATATGGTCAATTGTGAAGGGGGAAGCAAACAAGAAATCGGTTGTGGCCATAACGGAATCATTTGGGGGAAAGTATTCGTTCATGGTAAACCTGCACATGGTTCTCGTCCTCAAGATGGNATTAATGCCNTTGAAAAAATGGTAGAATTAATTTGTCTAATGAAAGAGAAATTAAGTATCCAATTACTTGAAGCCAGTCGAACTTTTGTTACACCATCCCAAGTGAAACGGTTTCCAACTATCAATTTAGGTGGTGTATTTCATGGTCCTNCTAGTGGTAAAGTTAATACGGTACCCGATTATGCATGTTTTTCCTTTGATCGTCGTGTTACACCCAATGAGACCNTCGAAGCAGTATCTGCGGATATTCACTCTTTAATTGAAGCAGCTAACAATAACATTCCAGATCTGAAAGCTGAACTACAAGTAGATTTAACAATCTCACCTTGCTATGTACAAATNGATAATCCCTTCATAAAATCTTTCGAAGAAATTGTTAAAAAAAATACAGGAGAGTCAACGAACTTTCAAACGACATCAGGGTTCACTGATCTACATTTTCTTGTCAGAAATGGGAAGCCGGGTCTAGGTTATGGTCCTTGGGGACAAAATGCTCATGGTATTGACGAACGAGTTAGTATTTCTAGTTTAATTCAAACAACTAAAATTTACGCCGAATTAATGTTAACTCCTGAATTTGGATAAGCCTAGGTTAAACAAAATAAAGGTTCATATAGATAATCTGATTAGTGAAGAAGTTTTTCGAATGTCTCGAAAAGGAACGTTTCCTAGAATGAGTGAAATGATGTACGATGTTTTAGAAAAAGTAGAGTTGGAAGATGAAACTTTGGTCGAGGTTTTGCAATTTTCTGAGTTAAATGGATCAGCTGATGTAAGCGTAGCAAACACTCTTTACTTTGCATCCAATAGTNGTATGCGCCTAAAGATGATCCGAATAACTTTATATAATTCTTTTGCGCGAATAGAACCAGGCTCTTTATATTTCATGAAAGGTAATCTAGAAAACAAAACTTCTACTGGTGGGGGTATTCTCAAGGGATTGGGAAGAAAAGTCTTGTCTAGGGAATCGTTATTTATAAATTAAATTCACGGAACAGGACAAATTTATTTAGAACCTTCTTTTGGTTATTTCTTTATCTGTGAATTAGAAATTGGAGATCAAGGGATGTTTTATGCTGGTACGCGAGATCTAAATATTTCAAGTACTTTACAAAAAAACATATCTGTTGGGGTATTTGGCGGAGAGGGACTATTCCAAACCCAAGTCAAAGGAAGTGGAGTTGTTGTTTTATATTCACCAGTTCTAGCAAATGAGGTTCAAAAAATAGAACTAGATAACCAAAAGTATGATTATTTGCTCCTAAAATCAGGAATATATTATAGATTTCATTAGAGAGGATAGTTAGTTACCCAAACAACTGAAGACTCTGTTAGTAGTAGAACTCAGTTTTTGTAAATACGATTTTCCTTATTTCACAAAGAATAATATTGATATGTTGTATTAATACTAACATATCTGCTCTTCATCCTACCGGACCATATTTCTTTTTTTAGTCGGTCCATACCTATTTTTTCGGTAGCGTATCTTTGCAAATTATATCTGATAAAAAACTTGTTCATTAACACTAAGCCCACAGCCATCAAAACACCTAAGAATACGAATTTGGGAGAATCACCCAAGAAACCGTCGTTTAAACCTGGTATCAGTCCAGTTACTAAAAGCCAAAAACTAGTTAATATCCAAACCAAACTGGCCCAAGCTTCCAAAATTACCACTTAAATGTTTCCCAACCTCATTTTTCCAGTCTTAAAACGTCACGTTTGTCCATATTGATGTGAAAAGGAATACGGTTTACAACCTTTTTTACGATAATTTGTACCTATTCAGAAGATCCATATTCAACTCGAATCCAATTCCCGGCCTATTGGGTACAGTAACATAGCCATCTGCATCAGGAACCATCCGCGGTATAAACATTTCGGCCCTGAGAGGATCAACCGCCACCGGATAGTATTCCAAAAATTCTCCATGAGGAATTCCTGCAGCAAGTGGGAGTTGAAGTTCTTGACAACCATGTGGAGCTATCGATATTCCTCTTTCTTCGGCTAGGTTCGATATGTCCTTAGCAATATCGTATCCCGCGCAAATAGCAACATCAACATTTAGAATGTCAGCGCCTTGATTATCAAGTAAAGTTTCAAAATGAGCAAAATGATAACCGTTTTCTCCAGTAGCAATTTTCACGTTTGAATGCTTTCTTAAAAGACCATGTTGCTTGTAAAAATGTATTGGCATAGGCTCTTCGAACCAATAGACACCAAATTTCTCTAGCTCGTTAGCAAAATCCAATGATTGGTTTAGATCTAGAGCACAATTGGCATCAACCATCAAAACTACATTGTCTCCAATAGCCTTCCTAACTGCCTCGACCCTCATCAAGTCTCCCCTTAATCCTTCTCTTGGTGCACCGATTTTAATTTTCACAGCACCAGCGTTCATCTCATTAATATTAAATAACACCTCATCTTGAAGTTCTTGTAGTCCTTTACCCTCCGCATAATATCCACCGGCAATGTATGTTTTAATACGGTTTTGAGAACCACCTAATAGTTGGTGAATTGATTTCCCTAGCGCCTTACCCTTTATATCCCAACAAGCAATATTTATTGCTGCTAGAACTTGAGTATTTATACCACCTGGTCCTAGTATTTTTATGTGTTTCTCTCCTAGATCTTCCGTTATTTTCCTCGTTTCAGTTGGATCTCTACCAATCAAAAAGTTACGAAAATAGTCTACGAAAGGAGGAAAAATNTTTAGGGGCCTTTCGGCAGCGGTTCCTCCATTCCATCCAAATCCATCTATACCTTGATCGGTTTTAACCGTAATTTTATGCAGTCGACCGGGGCCATAAAAGTGTCCCCCATTCCAAATACCTGGCCTGTCCCATTCAAAAACTTCACTTATTATGTCAATAATTTTCATTAGAGTATAATCTCTCACTTCCTAAATTTAATGAGTACTTTCGAGGTATGGGTAATAAGCTATCACATTCGTTTTCTATTTAAAAATCTCTTGTATGGAATAGTGGAAAAAATGTCTAGAATTTGATCTTTACTGAACTCTGAGTGAGTTTCTATTAATATTGAGATTGAACACAGATATTGTATCTGGTGGTTAAACCACTGGTTTTATTAGCTCAGCAAGGCGCTTTAATCTCGATGACTTAGTCTTTCTACTGTCGTATAATAAGTGGAGTTTATTGAGACGTAAAGCAGTTTGCTAGATCTGGAACTCAAATACTTGGATAATGAAGGATACCATCATCAAAAATGACTAACCGGAAAAATCAAGTTACTTTTCTACANGCCGAAGCCACATGTCATAAAGTGAGCCAAAAATAGTGATGGCAAAGGATATACCCGTTGCTACTCCCCCTAGGTAAACGGTATAGGCGAAGGCTGGGCTAACTAATCGAGTCAACCACCAAGAAGTAATATCTAAGAAAATGGCTAAAAAGGGTAGAGCAACACCAAAGATGCGAAAAAATGGAGGAAAGGTNGTTAAGGCAAATATAGTACTTAGTAAAAAAGCGTAAATNCCCATACCAAAAGCATGGTAGTGTGTGAAGCGAGCCAATTTCNCAATAGATGGGCCTGCATTCGGTTCAGCTGATGTAAAGACTTCGTCATAAGTTTCTAAAGTATAATCATGACCGCCATCATAGTGACAAGTGACACAATTGTCTTCCATGATCGGCTGAACGATATCAACATATTCTTCTTCTGTTCGACCATTAGTAATCCATTGTTCAATAGCAATTTTATCCTCTTCGTATGGTAAGTACTCTCTCATACTTCCATTGATTTTTTGCCCTAACAAGGTTTGACTTCGATCTCCGTGGTAAGTTACAACAATATCTTGGACAGTTGCTAAACCTGAGGCGTCTCCATCTGCTTGTCGAGTATTTACCTGTAAATTAATTTGAGCNAACAGGTAGGCATACCCCATGGCCAGCAGAAAAAGGCTTATAGAAACTTTAAGTTGTGGTCGAAGTTGAGAGAGATAGATCTGCATACAGGTNTTGAGTAGACAGTTTGGTTATGGTATGAATGAATCNACGCCGAAGACCNAGTATATAAGTACTTAGCCTGATGCAATACTAAGCACTTATATAGTCTTTAGGAATCCTCTTAACGGGAAGTTACCTTTGAGGCGTTAAGGGGACAGAANTGTATTGTCTCGATCGCATGTTTTCAAATGAAATACTTTAGGTTTCTCATTTGGGACAGCCTGAGTGGAAAAAATGTTTCAGTCCAAAAGCTGAACAAATCAAGNATTGATTACAATTAAATAACGTTCACAAATGGCCATAAAGTAAAATCTCGAAATTTTACAGANTTTTATCGGGAAATTACTTTCAAATTTGAAAACATGTCAGGCCAAACAGTAGGATTTTCGGGCTAATCAGATACTCAGCCTGGGGCATAATCCAAACTAGGTATTCTCTTTTAGTCAAATTNCTCCTANCAATGTGGGGTAATAGNAATTTCTATAGTGTATGGTTCGATGCTAGTTGATTCATTGGAAATAATCCGGTAATACATTTGATTCAACTGTTGCAAAATTACCCCAATCCTTTCAATCTAGAGATCTGAATCACACATCAACTAAGTCAAGATCTCGATTTATGATATGGGTGGGCAGTTGGTTCAGTTCATGGAAGTCAGTTTTCAAGAAGCAGGTATCTATAGCAGTCGAGAGATGGCCATTTACTCGGACGGCCGAAGTCAAACCGGAGAACAAATCTCAAGTAGAGG
>PAYP01000029.1 GCA_002714785.1 Candidatus Poribacteria bacterium
GAAAGTGTTCGCCAGTGGGCCAATTCTCTCCAAATGGATATGGGCTTTACGACATAGCTGGAAACGTATGGGAATGGTGCTCTGATTGGTATGAGGCTGACTACTACGCTAACGCAAAAGAGCGAGAACCTTCTTATAATCCGATTGGGGCTAATACCGGATTATACCGGATTTTACGGGGNGGATCTTGGCTATACAACAAAGAGGCTTTAAGCATTGCCTATCGAAATCTAGAGTTGCCACATTCAGCCAATGCCCAAGTTGGATTCCGTTGTGCCCGAGACTTACCGTCGGAGGCAACTGATCTGCTGGATACCGATGATTCAACTGACTGACGATATGCCGTCATTTGTTTGAAGATAAAAACCTACAGCNCTAAATCGTATTGACCTGTTCGTTAGTTTGGNAAAGTATTATGTCCAGATCTATTGTCAGTAGAGGAGTTTGATAATGGGAGGCTCCAGTCATGGTAAAAGTTGCTATTGTCAGGGCGGTTCGGACCGCAATTGGTAGTTTCGGTGGTGTACTGAGAGAATTTTCAGCTGANCAATTAGCGACCGTTTTGATTCAAAATATCGTTGAATCTACTCGAATTCAGCCGCATACCATCAGTGAGGTCATCCTAGGACAGGTCTACAGTAGCGGTTGTGGAATGAATCCAGCAAGGATAGCGACTATCAAGTCGGGTTTACCTAATNATNTTCCAGCTACTCTGGTCAACCAAGTTTGCGGTTCTGGCTTAAAATCAATCATCCATGCAACCGAAAGTATTATGTTAGATGACACCAAGATTATACTTGCCGGGGGAATGGAAAGTATGAGNTCAGTNCCTTTTATGGTAAACGGTCCACGCTGGGGTAATAAACTNGGACATCTGGAAATGCGCGACCTCTTACTGCAGGATGGATTAACTGATGCTTTCCACAATTACCATATGGGGGTAACCGCAGAGAACATAGCTAGAAAGTATGCNATTTCACGTNCTGACCAGGATTTNTTCGCCTACCAAAGNCAACAGAGGTACCATCGAGCTCAAAGTCAATTGGCGTTTCAAGATGAGATTGTACCTGTTCCGCTNTCCAACCCCAAAAAGCATTCAAAGACTAAATTNGATTTNGACGAACACCCCAGACCAAGTGTAACNCTTGATTCTTTAGCTCAACTGAATCCTGTTTTTGAGGATGGAGGTAGCGTAACCGCTGGTAATTCTTCAGGTATTAATGATGGCGCCTCTATAGTTATGATGATGTCTGAAGCGACAGCNAAGCGGCTTGATTTGGATGTTTTAGCATATGTTAAGGCCTATGCTAATNTTGGTTTGGACCCTCAATACATGGGGCTCGGGCCTGTTTACGCTATTAGGCAATTAATGCAAAAAAATGATTTGGACCTCAGCGAAATTGATCTCTTTGAGCTGAATGAAGCATTCGCAGCTCAGTCGCTGGCAGTAATTTCTGAATTGAGCATAAATCCAGAAAAAGTGAACGTCCATGGTGGCGCCATAGCTTTGGGTCATCCTTTAGCAGCCAGTGGNACTCGTATTAGCACAACCCTTTTACACCTAATGAAAAGAAAGGNGTTGCGCTATGGCTTAGCTTCTTTGTGCGTTGGTGGTGGGATGGGCATTGCTATTTTGTTTGAATGTCCAGAGCATTGACGGTTCAAAACCGCTTGGATGTAACCGGTTCCGTAAAGTACAGCAAACTATTTTATCAAGGAGATTGAAACCTGATGAGTAAGTATCTGATGGATCGAGATTGGGAGAACGGTGTTGTTCGCTATCCAGACCCCGCAATTGAGGTCATTGACGACCGTTTCAAAAATTACATTATCGGTAATGCGGTTATCGAGCGTATTTGTACTGGTATGAGATGGGCTGAAGGCCCAGCTTGGTTTGGTGATGGTCGTTATCTAATGTGGAGTGATATACCAAATAATCGTCAAGTTCGGTGGGACGAAGAGTCTGGCCAAATTAGTGTGTTTCGATCTCCGTCTAACTACAGTAACGGGAACACGCGGGATAAACAGGGACGATTAATATCCTGTGAGCATGGTACCCGTCGAGTTACGCGTACTGAGCATGATGGGACAATTAGCATATTGATGGATAGTTTTGAAGGTAAACAGCTTAATGCCCCGAATGATGTTATTGTTCATCCNGATAATACGATATGGTTTACTGATCCTGGTTATGGTTCACTNTTTCACTATGAAGGTAATCTGGGTGAATTAGAGATTTCAACTAATGTCTACCGTCTCAATCCTGATACCGGTCAAGCTACAGTTTTGACTAGTGAATTNGGCAAGCCTAACGGATTATGTTTTTCCCCTGATCTCAAACGGTTATACGTCGCCGATACTGGAGCTACACATGATCCAGNCTGCCCGCGGGTAATCTATGTTTTCGATATCATTGATAATTCAAAAATCGAAAACAAACGAATTTTCTGTGACATGGGTGATGGATTGGCTGACGGAATTCGGTGCGATATAGATGGTAATGTTTGGTCCAGTGCTGGTTGGGTTGGCGAAGGCTATGACGGGGTACATGTTTTTGCTCCCGATGGGGATTTAATCGGAAAAATTCATTTGCCCGAAATTTGTGCTAATCTTTGTTTTGGTGGTGTTAAACGTAACCGATTGTTTATGGCGGGTAGCCAGTCCATTTATTCGTTATACGTAGAAACACAAGGGGCACAAATTCCATAATGACCAATCAGTGGGAGAAGTTAGAAATTGATATTTAATAGGGTACAACTTTTGTTAGCTAGAATACTTCTGATTCTATTTTGCCTAATCATGCCAACTAGTTGTGATTTAGTTCCGGATGCGGTCAAAGAACAATACTTGACCCAAAACGAGGGCAAGATTCGACCTCTGAAATTAGTTTGGAAAAAAGATCAGAGTAAAATGAAGCTGATACCCAGTGGCAGTTTTCAGATGGGGGATGCCAACTTATATCCAGAAGCGATGTTAGGAGAAGAGCAAAGCGGTGAAAAACCACCTAGACCNGTACACACGGTTGAACTAAGTGCTTTCTACATGGACACAAACGAAGTTACAATTGGTCAGTACAAAAANTTTGCCGAGGCAACAGGTCGCCCAATTAGAACNAGTGGACAGGGNGTTGAAATGTCACGGCTCGCGCCTAGTGATAATCACCCAATTATTTTTGTGACCTGGTACGAGGCCGCCGCTTATGCAGAGTGGGTAGGTAAAAGATTACCAACAGAAGCTGAATGGGAATACGCCGCACGTGGTGGATTGGTCGGTAAACGCTATCCTTGGGGAAATGAACCCCCTGACGGCAGCCAGTGTAATTTTGGCGACCGAAATATGTTTCCTATCTTGGAATATGTTGGCTACGACCCAGTCTATATGGTTCGCAACCAGGTTCTACGCAGTTCGGAGGTTGATGAAGACCAACGCGCTTTTCTGCTGAATTTAGTGGATAGCCCAGAAGGCATAGAAACTCTGCTGTTCAATGGTGANAATTTACGACAANTGGGNTACGACCAGCTTCGNACTTTCTANATCGATGATGGCCACNCCACCTTAGCACCGGTCGGTAGTTATCTTCCCAATGGTTACGGATTATATGATATGGCAGGTAATGCTATTGAGTGGGTGTCCGACTGGTATCAACGTGACTATTATGCTTCTTCACCGGTTAATAATCCAAAAGGGCCAGAAAATGGTACTTACAAGGTGATCAGAGGAGGCCTTTATCTGCTGGGTGCAGTTGAACAACATGTAGCTCGCCGAGACTTTCGCCGGCCAGATACAGATATGAGCTATGCTATTAGCTTCCGCTGTGTAATCACAGCTGACAATCTAACACCTTCCGAAATTGTTGCAGAATCCAAATAAAACTGACTAATTAAATTAACAAAGTCTTGACAAGTTTTTTCAGCTGTGCTAGATTGGCACAGGCCTTCATTGGCCTAATTCAACACGAGGCTTTGAAAAGCCAAAGGATGAATGTCGCAAACTGAAAAAATTTGTTCAAGGAGAAATTTAAAATATGACAAAAATTAAAATTGTCTTTTCGTTATTGCTTGTTGCTGCGATGGCGTTTATCTCCCAATCAGCGATAGCTGGTAAGGTCATAAAAGATGGGCCACTAAAAGGAGATGGAATGCAAGAGCCAAAAGAAGCTAGACTTGATTCCAAAAGAGAAAAAGCACCTTGGATCGAAAGCTGGTATATTCCGGATGGCGGATACATGGAGAATGGTGGATTTGGCCCCTCAGCGCCAATCGACCATATCGACGAGGCTACTAAAGGAAAGTTGACGCAGCCAAAGCTTTCAACCATCGAAGGTTTGTTAATGACCAAGGACGTACCACTTAATTTTCCCAAGAAACATCAATTAAAAGGTGCGAAAGGAACGTGGAAATGTGCGACATTTGAACCTGCAGGCGGAAACGGAAGGAATATGTCTTCTCGTTACGGGTTGGCTGATCATAGTAATTTTGATACTTGGCAAATTATCGTTATCCAAGCTCCTGAGAATATGAAAGCCATTATCTCTCCAGCTCAGGATGATCATGTTCAAATCTGGCTCAATGGTGAGAAGTGGCATAATGATTCCACGTGGACTGGCCATCCAACTGAAGTCGATTTTGATATCGAAGTTGACTTGGTAGCTGGCGGGAATGTTTTGCTCTATCGTTGTGGGGAGTCTGGTGGGCATGACTACGCTAACATGCACATGGATGATGCCACGATGAAAAAGGTAAAAATCTTCCCTACTAAAAAGGCTAAAANTCAAGATGACTTCTTTGCTGAAGCAGCATCTGCTTTATCTGTCGGTCCCGCAGGTAAATTACCCTCCACTTGGGGNNATATTAAAGCCAGCGAATGGTAGATAGATCTAGTTAATTCCGGATCAANTTACTTNNNAAANCTAAAAGGGAGTACCCGCCGATCGGTGCGGTNCTCCCTTTTGCNTTGGGAAGNAAGTTCAAAAACNATACAAATTCAGGATCGATCTAAACTAACTCGTCTCATTTTTTACTAGATTATCCGAAGCTAAAAATATAANAGGGATAAACTCGANCTTACATTTTTAGGCTAAGGTCTCAAAATTAGGAATTAAGTCGAATAGTTAAGAACCGCAACCAAATGGCAAGCAGACCCAGCCATAACAAAAAGATGCCAAATCAGGTGATTGTAGGCTAACTGCTTGGCTTTATAAAAAATAATGCCACCAGTATAGGCAACCCCACCGGCTGCTATCCACAATAGGCCTATCTTCGGCATGAGTAACCACAAAGGACGAATGGCAATTAGAACTGTCCACCCCATTCCTATATAGAGGGCGAGAGATAGTTTTGAATGTCGGTTAAAAGAAAAAACTTTCAAACCAATTCCAACTATGGCTAGGCACCAAACTAGCCCAATTAAACTCCAACCCCAAACTCCACCGAGTATACCAAGTGTAAAGGGAGTATAACTGCCAGCAATGAAAAGATAAATAGCACAATGGTCGAATAGGCGAAAAGTTCTTTTCAGCGGTCCCGGTGGGAAGGCATGATACAACGTCGAGCATAAATAAAGAAGACAGCCAGTGATGCCGAATACCAAATTACCTACTAAGGAAATAGTACTCCCACTTTCCATACCACTCTGAATTAAAAGCGGTATAGCTGATAACCCACCCAAAAAACCACAACCGTGGCTAATTACATTAGCAATCTCTTCATTTTTAGCTAGAAGTAGGTTGGTCGACGGTGTAGTGGGTTTGGGTTGTCTCACAATATAATGCCACTATTTTTGATTTTGACAAGAGATTAAAATTATACCAAATCATAGCTGTTCAATGCTGATTTTTACCGAGAAAAATTTCGAAATATTAACGACAACTTTCTCCATTTTTCTCTTGACACTATCATTCAGTATGGTTATACTTTTGCTCAAGCAACATCATGAAACTGAGACTCAATCTCAATTCAATATCGTCAAATGAAAAATATACTTTCCTATTTGTTCTTTTCATTATTTCTCATTCCTTTTTGTGTCGATGCGAAGGAGGAGACAGCAAATGTCAAATCTGAAGTAGTTAAGACCTATGCGCGTTTAGTCTATTTAAATTATGTTGATGCCTATCAACAAGCAATTCAACTTAACTGGGCAATTGATGATTTTTTAGCGAACCCAAATGAAGCGAGCTTCGATAAAGCTAAGAGTCTCTGGTTAGAGTCAAGGAAGTCTTATGGTACCAGTGAAGCCTTCCGATTTTATGAAGGCCCAATTGATTATTTCGATACTCAAACACAGACTGAAGGTCCAGAAGCTCGTATAAACTCATGGCCACTGAATGAAGCTTATATCGACTATGTAGCTGGTCAAGAAAAGAGTGGGTTGATCAATGATCTAACATTTCAGATAAATACAGTTTCGCTGGATGAAAAAAATCAAAAGAGTGACGAAGCCGATGTTTCGACTGGGTACCACAGCATNGAGTTTTTACTTTGGGGACAAGACCTGAGTTTAGATTNGCCNGGNCAGCGGACTNTTTCTGANTATCANCCCGGTAGCCAAATTAACGAACGTAGGCGAAGCTACCTAAGGATTGTGACNGGTCAGTTAGTGGATGATNTGAGCTTCTTGGTNGATTCTTGGCAGCCAAACCAAACTGAAAATTACGCAAGTCAATTTCTTCAATTAGATNCNGATCTGGCTTTGGAAAAAATATTGACTGGAATTGCTACTTTGAGTGGTTTTGAGTTAGCGGCCGAAAGAATGGCAGTCCCTCTTGATAGTGGAGACCAAGAAGATGAGCATTCTTGCTTCAGCGATAATACACATAACGATTTTATCTATAATCTGCAGGGGATCGAGAATGTCTACTTTGGTAGATATGCAGATTTTCAAGGAGTTGGGCTAAAGGAACTGATTGAGAATGCCACCCCAGACTTGAACAGTGAATTCCTCCAAATTTTGGACCAAAGCAAGGAGCAGATTGATGACATTCCAGCTCCAATTGATCGCGAAGTATTATCAACACCTATCAATAGTATGGGTCGAAAAAAAATGGAAGTTGCTATCGTATCTCTTCAAAGACAATCTGAGCTTTTAAAGCAGATTGGACAAGCACTTAGTTTGAAGGTAAGTATACAAACTGAATAGCCTTGATGTCATATACCAAGTTTCCTATTCTTCAGGCATTTTTTCATTTTACCCTCGTAGTCTTTTTTTGTCTGGCAGTCGATTCGTATCCGACTTCGCCACTGCTTGGAGGGGAAACTACTGTAGTCAGTAATGGTAGTCGTGCCTTTAGTCAGCCGGCTCAAAACCTACCCGTGCATCAACTACGCCAATTTACTTTTGGCAATCGATTATTTAATACCCAGTGGATTAACGCTCCAGCCTCTGTCGATAGCTTTGATGGGTTAGGACCACTATTTAATCGGAGTTCATGTTCNGGTTGTCACCTGAAAGATGGTAGGGGGCAACCNCCAACAAAAACGAGCGATCGGTTAAAATCCATGTNGGTCCGTCTGAGTACAAAAGGCTCAGATGGCGAACCCGTACCACATCCATTTTATGGCGAACAATTTAATGAGCANGCCATTATCGGATTTCAACCGGAGGGGCANGTCGCTATCAACTACACACAAACCACTGGTAATTTCCCGGACGGTGAATCTTTCACTCTGAGACAACCCAATTATCAATTTGAAGAGTTAGCTTACGGAGATCTTGGGGATGATGTTATGTTTTCGGGGCGAGTCGCTCAAGCCGTTTACGGATTAGGCCTTCTAGAGGCGATACCAGAATCTCTTATTTTAGAATGGGCTGATGCTGATGATAGGGACAAAGATGGAATTTCTGGCCGGGCAAATTGGGTCCCGGACCTAGGGACGGGTCAAATTACCCTTGGTAGGTTTGGCTGGAAAGCTGGGCAGCCAAACCTTCTACAACAGGCTGCCAGTGCTTTCTTAAATGATATTGGTATTACAAGTAGTACTTTGCCAGTTGAGAACTGGATTAGTCAGAACGACTCACACAAGCAGGTGATTAGTGGNGGAAAGCCGGAGCTAAGCGACTCTTTTTTACAGAAGATTACTTTTTATCTACAGACTCTNGCTGTNCCTGCACAGCGTAATTGGGATGACCCAAAAGTTGTCTCAGGTCAAATATTATTTGAGAAAATCGGATGTGCCAATTGTCATCGGCCAAATTTTAAAACTGGAAATCATCCTACCGTTGAGGCTTTATCCCAACAGGAAATTTATCCTTTCACTGATTTATTACTCCACGATATGGGAGNGGGTCTGGCTGATAATCGACCAGAATTTTTAGCCAACGGAAGAGAGTGGAGAACACCACCACTCTGGGGNATTGGGCTAGTTCGTGTAGTTAACGGNCATACATTCTTTTTGCATGANGGTCGNGCAAGAAATCTNCAGGAAGCAATCTTGTGGCATGGTGGTGANGCTGANCGNTCTAGNCNAAACTTTATCTCCTTATCAAAGTCAGATCGNGACAGTCTACTGTCATTTCTGAATTCCCTATAANAAAACAGTAAAGATTCAATGAAGNTGAAAGAAAAGNTGAATGTNAGNCTTGACCTCAGNAGTCAAAACGGCTANTNTGTGTGCNTTTATNATGCAACTGAGACTCATTTTCATTAGGGTTGAATCTCTTTAAGATTAATCGCTCAAGTAGTTTAGGTGTAAGAATTAATGAAAAAAACATATTTAGTCATACTGGTTTTGGTTTTATCTTCTGCGGTGCTCATTTTTTCGAGTTGTGAAAGCGACCCTATTCTTGAGCCACAACAGGATGGTGGTGAAGACAAGGGAAGCTATGCTAACAGCAATTTTATTGAGATTGCCCCGACTGTTTCGGCTGCGCCAAACGCCTCTGTAAAGGGAGCNTCGGATGATGATAATCCTCAACGATTCTAAACCTCAATTAACTACAGGGATCATGGAACTATCGAATATGTTGACTCATGTTAAACTGACCACGTTTTTGATTTTATTGCTGATAGGGGCTAACTTGGTAGCCGAAGCTGATAAATCGGTATCAACTTCTTTAGTCCCTCCTGTTTCTCTAAATGGCATAGTCATAGACCAAAACAGCCAAAAACCTCTCGCGGGNGTTACAGTCAAAGCTTTGACTAACGGTGAATTTTCTACCTCGGCAACAACAGACGAGAATGGTCANTTTCGCTTGCTTCAACTTGAAACTGGCNAATGCCAAATATTGGTATCTGCAGCTGGATACAATGAATACAGTCGATCACTCGATCTTCAATCGAATAGTGATGATGTACTCGAAATAAAACTGGANAAGGAGTTAATCCAACTTTCTCCGGTGGTAATTATTGGAGAATCGTCAACAGTCAGCAAGCAGTTGACTGGCACGGCTACTAAAATTAGCTCTGAATCAGTTGAGTTGATTCAACCAATTGGTACACAAGAATTGTTAGAGCTAGTACCTGGAATAACTGGTTATGCTGACGACGGTTTTGGNAATTCTCGGCTTAGTATTGGCATTCGGGGATTAAACCCACGGCGTAGTTCTCGAGTCCTAATCCTGGAAGATGGAGTCCCTATTCAACCAGCTGTTTATGTTTATCCGAATGTATACTACAATCCCCCAGCTGACCGAATTAATGCGGTAGAAGTCGTCAAGGGAAGTTCAGCTATTCGCTTTGGCCCACAGACGATGGGAGGTGTCATTAATTACATTACAGATCGTCCGGATGGAACTAAAAGTCTAAATTTTAAATTGACGGCTGGTAGTAATCGGTATCGTGGCATTCTTACTGAGTTGAGAGGTTTTGGAGTGGGAAGGTCTCAATCCGATCTGCAAATACTTTACAAAGGTGGGGATGGTTTTCGACAAAATAACGCTTTCAANCAGATTAACGCGACACTTAANACCCAATTGGATTTAGGTCAGTCAAATCAGCTCTATGTTAAAGCTAATACTAACTACGAAGATTCAAACGCAACTTACACAGGGTTGACCGAGTATTCTTTTGAGAATACGCCTGATTTTAACCCAAAGGCGGACGATAATTTTAAGATTTTTCGCCCAGCTTTGGATATCATTTACAGTAAAAAGTATAGCGATAGCCTAGTTGCTCATACAACGCTTTACGCGAATCTTTTTGATCGTCGGTGGTGGCGTGAAGATGATATTTTTGTCCGACCTTCAGATTTAAATAGCAGCTCAAAGAAACCTATTCCTTACTTTCAATCAGGCGATTTAGTTCGGACCGGCGGGGGGAAAGATAACTTTGGTATCCTGAGAACNTTTTACACCGGTGGGATTGAACATNCCTANACATACTCACATCGAATTGGTCAATATCAGGCTACTGCTGAAATTGGTGGTCGCGTCCACTGGGAACGATTTATTGATGATAAAAAAGTTGGAAACTCACCGTCAGCCAGAGAAGGCATTTACTATACTGGTGTGCCAGGCGATGAAAATGACCCAGTCAAGATTGTTGGTCAGAGTCATCACTATGAAACCATGGCTTTAGCACTCCACGCCAAAGAAGAGATAGGGTGGGGGCGACTAACGATGGCACCAGGTCTTCGATTTGAGATATTTGAACAAGAGCGGGTCGATAGACTAAAAGGGGCGATCTTAGCCGATAAAGTTTCGGCTGTTCTACTGCCGGGTCTAGGTTTCAACTATGATCTAACGCCTTTTAACTTATTTCTCGGTTTGCATCGTGGTTACACCCCTCCGTCTAGTGGTGCTTTGAAAGTAACTAATTTTGGTCAAGATATTGAATCCGGTGGACTAGATTTGAAAGCTGAGACCAGTTGGAATCTAGAAATAGGAACTAGGTTTTCACAACCCTGGTTGACATTAGAAACCTCGGGTTTCTGGATCAAAATTAACGACTTGGTGGCTGCAGGTCGGGGTACGGCCTTTAAAAACCTAGGAAAAGTAGACACTTATGGTCTGGAACTGGGTACAGTACTGCAGCCTAGCGTTTGGAAGACTGTATTACCCGATCTTAACTTATCTTACACTTTTCTACAGACTGAGATTAAGAGTGGCCTAGTTCGATCTGCAATAGCAGCCGGACAAGAAATTGATCTAACTGGTAACCAATTACCATACGCTCCCCCACATACAATCATCATTGGGCTCAGCAAGGAAGTAGGGAAAAAACTACGAATGCGAGCTGATATGAAGTTTATGGATCGGGTATTCACCGATTTTGAGAACACGGCTAAAACTGCTAATCGGGGCGACATGGGTCCGATTCCATCCTATTCAATTTTGAATGCTAGTCTCGATTATGCTTTGTCTGATGATTGGCAATTTTTTGTTACTGGTAAGAATTTGTTAGATGAAATTTATATTGGTTCTCGTTTACATTCAAATCCTGGCCAGCCACAGGCGAATTTGAGTTCCGGTATTCTGGTCGGTCCGAGAAGACAGGTCAATCTTGGGATCCGGTGTAAGATCTAACCAAAAAGGAGAATTATTTATAAATAATTAGATTAAATCCAGAAAAAGAAAAGGCAACCCTGAAAATATAGTTATCTCTCTCAACCGCCAAATTGCAAGTGGCAACTATATTTTCTGCTGATAGAGCAGACAGAATGGAATCACTTTTTTCTAGTATTAGTAGAATGTGGGCCTATTCTGTTTTGGGATGCCTTTTCAGTTCAAACTTAACCAATATTTGATGTGATTGTCAAGATTTTTGGCAATGAGCCTTAAACATTTATTACAAATAAAAACACGTAGGAGTATAGAGTAATGTACCAAAGAGGTGATTCAAATCACTGGATAGCCGTTTTGCTAATGGCCTGCAGCTTACTTTTTATGGTTGGCTGTGGAGATGATGAAGATGATGAAGAAGATGCAGAAGTAGCCATTGAAGTGCCAACTGCTTACACCTTTGATAGCCGGTTTATAGAAGGTGAAAGTAGCGTTGCTTACTCGGGCCAGACCGTTCGGAATCTATTGTGGCAAGACCTTAAGATTAAGACTGACAGCGTAGGCAAATCAGGTGCCCAAGCCTTAACTGCAAACGACTTCAATGCGTTATACGATCACAAAGATGCTTCCAACATGAAGACGCTAACAACTGCAGGTGGAACTCCATTGGTAGCTGACGCCTACAGCAAAATTTCTACTGGCAAAAATCTAAAAGGAAAAATCTCTGCAGATCCAGTTATCGGTTACGGCAAGCCGGCTGACGCTCTAGTACAAGAGTGGTTCCAAACCATAGCTGAAAATTGTAAAGATTCATCCAAACTGGGTACAGCGGCCGCTTACACAGACGAAAATGGTGTCGATCTCAGCCAAATGATTAACAAGGTCTTAGTTGGTGCAGTTCACTATTACCAAAGCACTGGAGTCTATCTGAATGGTATTCTGGAGCAAGATAATGCAAAACAATATAAGGACGATCCAGCAAAAACTTATACTGCGATGGAACATAAGTGGGATGAGGCTTTTGGTTATTTTGGAGCCGCCAGAGACTACCTAAGTTATTCGGATGCTCAACTAGCAGGTAAAACCCCAGCTGAATTTTCCAGAGATTCCAATGGTGACGGTAAAATTGATTTCAAGTCAGAATATAACTTCGGTTTATCTCGTAATGCTGGTAAACGGGACAAGGGTGCATCAGGTACCGACCTCACCAAAGACATTTTCCAAGCTTTCGTGACTGGTCGCGCTATTATCGCTGGCGAAGGTGATATTAATCAGGTGGCCGCTCAACGTGAGATCGCTGCTGCCGGTATGGAGAAAGTTATCGCTGCCACTGTGGTTCATTACATTAATGATACCTTGGCCGATATGTCTAAACTTGGTACAGCTGACGAAAATAAGAAAGACTTGAATAAGCACTGGGCGGAAATGAAAGGATTTACTGTTGCCTTACAGTACAGTCCCTTCAAAAAGGTTACTGATGGTAACTTAGCTGAACTACATGGCATTATGGGTAAATCCCCATCTTATGCCAAGCCGGGTTCTGCTGAATATGATCAAACAGTAGCTAACTATAAACGAGCCAAGCAGGTTCTGCAAGTAGCTTGTGGCTTTTCCGCTGCAAATGTCGCTAAGTGGTAGTTTTCAATTACAAAAACCAAATCTCCGTTTTTATATTAACGGAGATTTGGTTAAATTTAATTAGTCTCTTTCTTATTTGGCCTGCCGGTTGATAATGAGTCTCAGTATCATGTCGGGATAATATGATTAAAGTACGAGATTTGAGTTTTCAATTAGGTCAAAAGTACTTGCTTCAACAAATTGATTTGGATATTGATCGAGGCAAGTTTTGGGCGTTGGTTGGTCCTAATGGTGCTGGCAAAAGTACACTTTTAAATCTGCTGGCTCGTGATATGCAGCCTTCTGCGGGTTTTATTTGCCTAGATGGAAAAAAACTAAATCATTATTCGGAAATCGAGTTAGCCAAAAAGAGAGCTTATCTGCTGCAACAAAGACAAGTTGAGTTCCCTTTCCAAGTTCTTGAGATAGTTTTGCTAGGTCGAACGCCTTACTTAAATGGAGTGAAAGAGGGAGAACAAGACAGACGTAAGGCATTTGATTCATTAAAAAAATTGGAGTCTGAACAATTTTCAGATCGAGTTTATCCGACTCTGTCAGGAGGAGAAGCAAGCCGAGTTGATATGGCTAGAACAATTACACAAGAAACGGACTTGCTTCTTTTAGACGAGCCCTCAAATCATTTGGACCCAAGACATCAGATCCGGATATTAAAGCTTTGTCGCACGCTAGTTGCAGAAAACCGGTTGGTTATTGCAGCTATGCATGATCTGAATTTGGCATCGTTATTTGCTGATCAGGTAATCATGTTACATCAAGGTCATATTATTGATGTTGGCCCACCCGAACAAGTATTCAAAGCCAGTCAACTAGAAGATGTATATCAGCTCCCTTTCGAAATTTTGTCCCACTCGAGTGGGCGTCCATTGGTTATGCCATGCTAGGATCTGATTCATTACTATCAAGGAGTGTGAAAAGTTATGAATACCCAGTTGAAAAAAAGTGCAAAGAAGAAAAAAGTTTACCGAAAATCGACTCAACGCCAACTGATTCTGGAAATTTTGACAAAAAGGCCTGCTCACCTAAGCGCAAGGCAAGTATTTAACCGAGTTAGAAAAAAGAAGCCAAATATCAGCTTAGGTACAGTTTATCGAAACTTGAATTTACTCGAGGAACTCCAACTGATTAAGTCTATTGGCCATCATGGAACTAAATATTTCGATAGTCGAATGGACAAACATTATCACATCTTGTGTACCTCATGTCACAAAATTGCTGATGTGGAGGTCAGTCAGTTACAAGATTTAGAATGTAAAGTAGTTGAACAGACTGGCTTTCAACTCTCAGACGGTAAATTGCAGTTATTCGGAAGTTGCCCAAGTTGTACNAGTCCAATAACAAACGAATCAGTTTAGGTCTTTTTATAAGAAGATGTTGAAAGTTACGGGAACGGCCATCATCGTTATCTATTTTTACTAAACGGCTTATATGGCTTATGGGATACTGTTCGATTACGAAGATAAGACAGAGGTTGGTTAGAGGTATTTTGACCAACCAAATTCACGGATTGAGATCAAACTAGGAGAATGAATCATGATTACCGTTGCCAATCGTGTTTATGTTACACCCGAATATTCGGCTGAATTTGAAGAAAGGTTCCGTAGTAGNGCCAAACTAGTAGATGGAATGCCTGGCTTTATTAGTAATCAGGTTTTACGCCCAGTAAATGAAGGAGACCCTTACGTTGTCTTGACACTATGGGAATCTAGAGACAATTTTACAGATTGGATCAAGTCTGACGAATTCATAAAAGGCCACTCTCAGTCTGGTAGCCTACCATCGGAAGCTTTTAGCCAAAAAAACCAATTGGAATTACACGAAGTCTTTTTAGACTCTTCCCGACCAAATCTAGAGGAAGAAGTCTCGAAAGGCCCTTTCAAAATGCATTAGTACATTAACGNAATGAAAACGAAAGGTTATCTCAAAACAGTCAGATTTAGCTCTATTAACCTATAACTTAATTCATTAGACAATCAAAATGATCTTTTTTCGGTATGGGAAAAATGTATTTTTGTTTTTCGCTAAATGTATCGATTTAAGTTGGAGAACTATGAAAAGCTGGTTAATGATTTGCTCATTTAGTCTAGTCATGACAACCAGTTTTTGGGTCTTGCCTGTGACTTCTTCGGTAAATCAGAAACACGATATTATTCAGCTAGATGAAACCATTGTTACTGGTAGTAAAACTGAGCAGGCATTGCGGAACTCCGCAACGTTGGTACAAGTGATTACCAAGGACGAAATTGAGAATTTAGGGGCCGAGAACCTAGGACAGGTCCTCGAGAACTACGCTGGATTAGTTGTCAGGAGAGATGGGCATGGAGATGGTGTTCAGATACAAGGTCTTGATTCAGAATATGTGCTCGTTTTAACCGATGGACAACCTCAGATTGGTCGAATTGCGGGCAAACTCGACTTAGCCAGAATTGGCGTAGAAAATATTCAGCGTGTCGAAGTTGTCAAAGGTGCGGCTTCAGCTTTATTTGGCAGCCAGGCTATGGGTGGTGTTATCAATGTTATTACCCGATCCAAAAATACCCCGCTTCAATTTCGATTAAAAAATAACATCCGCCCTAACAACGTTATGAACAATCGGGGTAGTNTTCAATTNCAAAAAGAATTACTAAANGGATCTNTTTCTATNGATCACAACCAAGCAAAACCNTTTGACCTCAATCCTGAAGACAAATCAACTACAATCGANGGTTACCGAAACTTAAACTTCTCCNGTCAGTTCGGTTACCNTTTGAATGAAAAAACAGANTTGTCNTTATCGGGCGANTATCTTAAACAGCAGCAAAATGGACTTAGTAATGCTGATNGTAATAANTGGTANAAGAGNACTGGNGAACTAGATAACTATGGNCTTCGTATGTCNCACTCCTATNATTTTCGACCAACATCTAGACTGATTTCNAAATTCTACCACACCAAATATCAAGATATATCGCGAACCATCTATCAACCAGAAAATATACTTAGGGCAACAAACACGACTGTTCAAAATTTGACTAAGGGTGAATTTTTGTTTGAGACTGATTTTTCGCCACAGCACCAGTTAATTTTTGGATTTGAAAGTGGTATTGAAAAGCTAACTTCGCAAAGAATTCAGGGAAATAAAAAGACAATTCATAACAGTTCTGGTTTCTCCCAATTTCAGTGGCGAGTTTTGCCAAAAACGACCATTGTATTTGGTGCACGATTGGATTATCACTCTGAATTTGGCCAACATTTTACACCAAAGCTGAGCACATTATGGAATCTGGGTCCTAGTTTACAAGTTAGGGCTTCTTGGGGACAGGGGTTTCGAGCTCCTAATTTTCAGAATCTGTATCTAGATTTCACTAATCCTACTGCTGGTTACCAAGTACTGGGCAACCCAAACTTAGACCCTGAATATTCTAATAGTTGGAATTTGAATATGACCTGGCGAGAATCCAAAAATATATACAGGTTCCAATCTCAAGTTTATCGAAACGACCTAACTAATTTGATTGAAGCTGAAGTAATTGGTAAATCAGCAGCTGGTGGTAGCCAATATCAGTACAAAAATATAGCCTCAGCTGTCACTGCTGGTATTGATACAAGCTTTTCCATCCAAGTTTTCGAATGGTTAAATTTTCAATTCGGACATGCTTTCCTGAGAGCAAAAAATAAAGAGACAGGGTTGGATTTACTCGGCAGATCTCAGCATAACGTTCGTTTGCAAATTGGATATCAGTTCAGACCTCTACAAATGGAGGTTGACTTACAAGCAAGACATGCCAATCGGTGGGGTTTATACGATGACGGGGATTATACGCTAGAGGAAGAAGAATATGCTCCAGGTTATTGGATTTGGCAATTACGGAGTCGAAAAAAAGTCGGCCAGTCTTGGCAGATAAATAGTGGTATTGATAATCTGTTCAATTTTACACTTCCACAATTTTATACCTTTACTGGTCGAGCGTTTTATTTGGGTTTATCCCTGATTCGTTAAGTTTTCTATTTATCGACAGGCTTTATTTAAGTCTATAACATTCAAAAATTTTCGGATAATGTCATAAATCTTTTCACCCACGTTGGTTAATAAAGCAAAAGAATTAATAATTATTTTAAATCTTTAGGAAGGTTAATTATGAAAATTTCTTTACGTACCGTTGCCTTTTTTCTTTTAATGGCAATTATACTAGTGGTCCCTTCAACACTGGCCGAAGTGAAAGAAGCTACTGTTACTATTGATGCCACAAATAGGGAGGCTTTTGCCTTCTTTAGCTTTGACACTGGTAAGGCAGTGAGTGTCGAAGATCAAAATATATCTCTGGATTGGGATTTAGGACTCAAGCGAACTGAAGCTATTGTTAATGGTGGTAGTAGTGGAAATGGGAAAGGTGGGGCTCTCATCCTAGAAAATGCCAAATTTTCAGACATTACTGAGGCGCCAGTCGATGGATACGTGTCTGACACTGAAAAAATTGCTACTCTGGCCAGGGGAGATGGTTGGTACAACTATACAGGACCACCAACTCATCAGATTCTTATTAGGGACAAAATTTTTATTCTTCAAACAGCCAAAGGTCATTATGCAAAAATGTTCTTCGTTGGGTATTACAAAGAGGAAGTATCGGGACACATAACCATCACTTATGCTTATCAAGATGATGGTAGCCGAAGCTTTGTCCAAGCTAAAAAGACCGCTGTCGATTCCAAAGACAAACTGGCTACAACTTGGGCTCTTTTGAAAATAAATCGCTAAAGTAAGATTTATAATTTTATCCTTTATCAGGTGTCGTTTATCGACACCTGATAAAAACATTGTTTTTGACAAGGAGTTAGATTTTATGGCACANAGAGTTACTGACAAACTAGCTGTTGGTTCATCACAAAGTGTTTATTTATGTAGTCATGGACATATTCATATTCAATATCGAGATCTCAATATCGCTATGTCCAAAAGTGATTTCGTAAGTTTTGCAGAAACCATGTCTCAGGCCCTNAGTGAGTGGAACAAAATAGAAGAGAAAGCTGAGAAAAGTTTGGCGCTAACACCAGGACTTTCTGTTTAATTTTGTTTTTTATGATGAAAAATAAGANTTGGATTATCGCATGTTGAATAGAAAAAATTTGCTTTCATTGGTAATTAGGCACATCAGTATAGGCCTAATGGCTTTGATCATGATTGTTCTAATTTCTTGTGGAACTGAAATTTCAGAAGAGCCCGACAGTGGGGAAGGCTTACTGAAAGAAACAGACCAACCAATTGTTGAGACTGGTTCAGAAACAGAAACACCAGCAGAAAAATTATCATCATCTACAATTACAGTTGATGCTACTAACCAAGAGAATTGGACCTACTTTTCCTTCGGACAAGGGAAGGTTGTTGAAATACCGAACGCGGATGTTTCAAAAGATTGGGATTTGGCCTTTCAAAGAACTAAAGTAAAAATTAATGGCGGTGTTAGTGGGCCAGGCAGCGGTGGAGTCGTAATGTTGACTGAAACAAAATTTGACTCGATTAAAGAAGCAGTAGCTGATGGATACGAAAAGGATACTGCTGATACGCTAGCTATAGTGCCGCAGAGTAAGAAAGGTTGGTACGTCTACACAGGTGTTCCTACACACTGGGTTCTGCCGATTGAGGACAGAACTTTTGTATTTAAAACTGCTACTGGTTCTTTTGCTAAAGTTCAATTTCTCGGTTATTACAAAGATAATAAAGCCAAGAAAGATCCCGCTTTTGTCACTTTTAAGTTCGTATTTCAAGGTGATGGTAGTCGAAACTTCCAATAAATAATGTTGAAATAGGGGAGATGTCAGTGTTGAATTACTCGATTATAATCAGGTTGGTAATCTTTTCTTGCTTTTTTCTTTTAGGCTTTTCTAGCTGGACTCAGGACATTCAAGTCCCTGATGCTGATGATAAGCTGATAAGCATTAACTCGTCTAATCGGATCGTAGCCTTAAATGGGAGCAACACCGAAATACTATTTGCTTTAGGTGTTGGAGACCGGGTTGTGGGCTGTGATTTATCCTCTACTTATCCACCACAAGTTAAGGAGCTCGCTAATGTTGGTTACCAGTACCGTCTCAACGCAGAAGGCATTCTGGCCCTGAAACCAGATTTGGTTATTGGGAGAGAAGATGCGAAGCCACCTCAAGTAATTGATCAATTGCGGTCAGCAGGTGTAGCTACTTTATTGTTGAAAGAACCTCGCACTTTTAGTCAAGCTAAATCACGAATCAAGACAATTGGGTATGCCGTCAAGGAAGACAAAAAAGCCTTACGCCTACTGCAATTACTAGAGTCAGATCTATCTGCTTTAGAAAAAAAACTGATGAATCTCAGAGAAGATCAGAAGAAGAAGGTCTTGTTCCTGTATTTGCGCGGCCCACAAACTGCCATGGTCTTAGGCCGAAAAACGGGTCCCGGTGCTATGTTGGAATTGGTGGGAGCAATCAATGCATCTGGTAAGATTGAAAAGAGTCAACCAATGACAGCTGAAGCTGTTATCGTAGCTCAACCTGATGTCCTAGTACTTTTTGAGAGTGGGTTGAAATCTATTGGAGGTGTTGATGGATTACTGAAATTGCCCGGTTTAGCGCACACACCAGCTGGCAAAGATCGACGCATTATCACTATCGATGGGCTTTACCTTTCTGGTTTTGGTACTCGTTGTGGACAAGCAGCTTTAGCTATGTTTGAGGCTATTTATGAAAAAGACGGTGTGACTGCTGTCAAATACATTGAGAAAAGTCCCAAGATCGCCGAAGAATAAATAAATGTTGTCTGCTAATAGAGTGAAAATTTTGCTGATCCTAATGTTGCCGCTAGTGTTATGTCTTGCGGCTGCCAGTGGGGCGTATAAAATCCATTGGTGGAAAATACCTCAAATCTTATGGTCAAAAGGAGATGGGTATGAAGTTTTAATTTTTGTTCGCTTCCCTCGAGTCATTTTATCGGCTATAGTCGGATCCTTATTAGCTATTTCTGGTGCAACTTTACAGGGGATTTTTCGTAACCCCTTAGCTGACCCTGGTTTGGTAGGAGTCACAGCTGGTGCTAGTTTGGGGGCAGCTCTTTGGATCGTTTTAATCGGTTCAGGGATATTTAGTATTTGGGGATTACCTATTGCGGCGTTTACTGGTGGAATACTGGTCACCGTTTTGGTTTATCAAATTGCTCGTACTGCTGGTAGAGTTTTGACTGTTACATTATTACTGTCGGGTATTGCTTTTAATAGCATTGCTGGCGCTGGAATTGGCTTAATGACCTTTATTGCTGACGAAGAACAGTTGAGAAGTTTAACCTTCTGGCTGCTGGGGAGTTTTGGTGGTGCAACATGGCAATTGATTTTGGTGAGTTTGCCATTATCGGTATTAGGTTTGCTATGTTTATTACCTTTATCCCAATCATTAAATGCCATGACTCTCGGTGAATCAGAAGCTTTTCATCTTGGTATTTCTGTTAATCGACTCAAACGTCGAGCGGTTTTCGGTGCGGCACTCTCGGTTGGTGCTGCGGTTTCAGCCGCTGGTGGTATTGGTTTTGTCGGGCTGGTGGTACCTCATCTCCTTCGTTTAGTTGGCGGACCAGATCACCGTTTCGTTTTGCCCTCTTCGGCGTTAGCTGGGGCCATCCTGTTGGTTTTTGCTGATACGTTAGCGCGAACGGCTGTCTCGCCTATGGAATTACCCATTGGAATCATCACTGGTGCCTTAGGTGGACCGTTCTTTCTTTGGCTACTGATTCAACACAAACGGGATATTTTGTATATTTAATTAAAAATGAGTATAACTCAAACAGAAAGATATCTGGCGGCTCCTACAGATCACCAAGTTTGCCAAAATCTAGCCGTCGTTGATGTAACTTTCGAAGGTAGTAAAAACGCTAAAGCTGTTTCTCAAGCACTAAAATTGATTTTTCAACTGAGAAATGGGCCAAAACCGATAGCTGTAACTGTTAAAATCCATGATGATTCGACAGTGGAGTTGCTGGTAAAATAGTAGTCGTTATGATTTAGTATAAAAAGGACTGAAACTCAAAAGTGGCCAAAATGTAATTTTTATTTGACATTTGTATGATAGAAAGCATCATTCTAAAAACATTGAAAAATTAACCACTTGAGAGATATTTATGTATGAGTTACGAAATTAAATTGCCTGAATTAGGTGAAAATGATACTTCGGGTTTGGTCGTTGGTATTTTAGTCGAGGTCGGTGACCGAATCGAAGTAGAAGATAGTTTAATCGAAGTAGAGATTAGCAAAGCTACTATAGAGATCCCTTCAGAAGTCACTGGTATTGTGAAAGAAATTTTTGTTCAGGAGGATGATGAAATTGAGACTGGTTCATCTATTATGATGGTTGAAGTTGATGACTCAGTTGAAGTAAACCCCTCTACAGTTGATCAAACAATACCAAATGAAGAAGATGAGGTAGAACAGATTCTCCCCTCTTCGAGTACAACTCTCCCAAACCAAGATATTGAAACCGAACTGATTATCCCTGCAGCCCCGTCGGTCAGGCGAATGGCGAGAGAACATGGTTTCAATCTGTCAATGATTGAGGGCACAGGTCAAAATGGCCGTATTACCAAGCAGGATGTGACTAGTCTTGTTGCTACTTCTCAGTCAGAAGTGGTTCCGCAGNCTGAGCCAANCACACATACTTCTGGTTCTAATCGACAAAGAATGAGCGGTATCCGACTAGCAATTGCTAAAAGTATGAGCCAATCTTGGAGTCAGGTTCCACATGTAACAAATTTTGACAAGGCNAACATGACACAGTTGAAAGCCATTCGTCAAAAATATGGCTCAACTATAGCAAAAGGNAAATTGACAGTAACAGCATTGATGATAAAAATTTCAGCGGTTGCATTACAGAAATTCCCACAATTTAATTCTAGCCTTGATTTAGATAACAAAGAGATCATCTACCATAAAGATATCAATATCGGCATTGCTGTAGATACAGAACAAGGTTTATTAGTTCCAGTAATCAAAAAGGCGCAAGATAAGAACTTACTGCAAATTTCCGAGGAATTAGGTGAAATCTCGGTTAAAGCACGAGATGGCCATTTGACTCTTGCAGACATGCAGGATGGAACTTTCACTATTAGCAATCTAGGTGGTATTGGAGGAACTAATTTCACCCCGATAGTTAAATTACCTGAAGTGGCAATTTTGGGACTCTCCCGTAGTCAAATTGAGCCAATTTGGTCTGCGGATGAAGAAAGTTTTAAGCCAGTGGAAATGATGCCACTTGCATTATCATATGACCATCGAGCAATTGATGGCGCTGACGCTGCTCGGTTCCTCTCTTGGTTAGTCAGAACTATTTCTGATCCGTTCCTAATTTTGTTAGAAGGGTAGTAAAATGAAAAAAATTGGGATTATTGGTGCTGGTCCAGGGGGCTATTCTGCAGCTTTCTACGCAGCTGATAAGGGATTAGACGTCACTCTGATTGACGCAGATAGTAGCCTGGGTGGCGTTTGTTTGAATCGTGGATGTATTCCTTCTAAAGCATTGCTTCATCTAGCTAAGGTAATTAGTGAATCTAGCAAAGCAGCAGAATGGGGTATAGAATTTAACCAACCAACAATTAATTTAGAAAAGATTCATCTCTGGCGAGATCGGGTTGTCAGACAAATGTCTGGGGGCTTGGTTTCTCTAGCCCGCAAAAGGAAGATTAAGCTAATTCAGGGTTATGCTAGATTTGTAGATTCACAGAAAATTGAGGTTCAGGGCCAAGCCGGTGGAAGCGAAACTCTGACTTTTGATTACATCGTCATCGCCACTGGTTCTCAACCCAATACAGATCCTTTCCCGGTTAGCGACCTAATCATGGATTCAACAGAAGGTTTATCTTTAGACACAATACCTGAAACTTTGTTGGTCGTGGGTGGTGGCTATATCGGGTTAGAACTTGGTACCGTATATTCGGCATTGGGATCAAAGGTTTGGGTCGTTGATATGGCCGACACTGTGTTAGGTGGAGGTATTGTTGACAAAGATTTAGTAGCAGTCTTAGAAAAAAGGCTGCGATCAAATTTTCAAGATATTTGGACCAATACAACAGCCGATTTGACAGTTCACTCAGACCATGTTCTAGCCAAAATCACTCCTAGTTCTGGACAAAGCTTTGAATCAAGCTTTGATAAAATACTCGTGGCTGTTGGACGTAAACCAAATAGCCAAAATCTAAATTTGGAAAATACTAAGGTTTCGCTAACAGATCAGAAATTTATCAAAACCAACGAGCATTGTATGACAACCGATCCCTATGTTTTTGCTATTGGGGATGTGGTTGCTGATGGCAACCAACAAAAATTCGGTCTAGCTCACGTAGCAACTACGCAAGGAAAGGTTGCGGTTGATGTCATACTAGGTAGTAACCGAATCTATAACCCATTAGCCGTACCTGCTGTCGTTTTTACTGACCCAGAAGTTGCTTGGTGTGGCCTTACAGAAACACAAGCCCAGATAAAAAAACAAGCCATTGAAGTTTGTAGTTTTCCTTGGATTGCATCAGGACGAGCAACAACTCTTGGTGATAATGAAGGGCTAACCAAATTAATTATTGATCCTGAAACTAAAATTGTTCTAGGTATGGGAATCGTTGGTGCTGGTGCAGGTGAGCTAATTGCTGAAGGTGCTTTAGCTGTAGAGATGGGTTGCGTAGCGGAAGATTTGCAGCTGACTATTCATCCGCACCCGACATTGTCCGAAACAGTTATGGAGACAGCTGAGCTTTTTTCTGGACATACGACCCATCTATAGAAATTCAAAACCTGAATCAGCAAAAAATAAGGATAAAAACAATGAGTGCAAAGTTGATTCCACAAATAGAGCTAAAAGAATGGATTGACAGTATCAACTGGATATTAGCTGATTATAGCTCCAAAGATGTTAGCAAACTATTAGAAAGGCTGAAGGACCACTGTATTACTCAAGGAGTTGAGTTCCCATTCAACGCTAATACTCCCTATGTCAATACAATACCCATCGAAGAAGAAATTCCATACCCAGGTGATATCGAAATTGAAAGAAGTATTCGAAATATTGTTCGTTGGAACGCTCTTTCCATGGTACTTCAAGCTGGCCGTGATGATGATGCAGAGAGCAACAAAGGTGTAGGTGGCCATATTGCAACCTACGCATCTGCTGCTCACTTGTACGAGGTAGGATTTAACCATTTCTTTCGTGGGGCCAATGATGAACAAGATGGAGATCAAGTTTATTTTCAGGGACATGCTTCCCCCGGAATATACTCGAGAGCTTTTCTCGAAGGACGGCTAACGGAAGAAAATTTGACTAATTTCCGGAGAGAATTATCCGTCGGTGGTGGGCTGTCGTCTTATCCTCATCCCTGGTTGATGCCAAATTTTTGGCAATATCCAACTGTTTCTATGGGCTTAGGACCAATTATGTCAATTTACCATGCTCGATTTATTCGGTATCTAGAAAATCGAGGTATCAAAACTAAGAAAGGTGGTAAAGTTTGGGCTTTTTTGGGTGATGGAGAAGCGGATGAACCAGAAACTTTGGGCGCTATCACACTGGCAGCTCGTGAAGGACTAAATAATTTAATTTTTGTGGTCAATTGTAATTTGCAAAGGCTTGATGGGCCGGTTCGAGGTAACGGAAAAATCATCCAAGAATTAGAAGCCATCTTCCGTGGAGCTGGATGGAATGTAGTCAAAGTTATCTGGGGGGAAGATTGGGATCCTTTGTTTGCCAAGGATATTGATGGATTGCTTGTCAAAAGAATGGAAGATTTAGTTGACGGGCACATGCAAGAATACGCCGTCAAGGGAGGCGAATATATACGAGAGGCCTTTTTCAATAGCCCAGAACTTAAGGAATTAATTGTCGGTCTTTCTACAGAACAAATTGCAAAACTAAGGAGGGGTGGGCATGATATTCAGAAAATTTATAATGCCTACCTTAAAGCGGTCAGTTCAGATAAACCAACTGTCATTTTGGCCCAGACTATCAAAGGATTCGGTCTAGGGGAAGAGATAGAGGCAGCTAACACCGCACACCAAATCAAAAAGATGGACAAAAAAGGACGAGTTACCTTTAGGGATAAATTTAGAATTCCCATTTCCATAGATGCTGCTGAAAATGCTGAGTTCTATTGTCCTTCTGTGGACAGTGAAGAGATATTATATCTCAAATCAAGGAGAGAAAAACTGGGTGGTTATTTGCCCAAGCGTGAGAATCTAGCGCAGCCGATTTCTCCGCTTCCTGAGGATATTTTTTCTAAAAGGTTTCGGTCAATTGATGGTAAAAGCTGGTCTACAACGAGGGCCTTCGTTTATTTTCTACAGTCGTGTTTGCTAAACGACAAGAAAATTGGACAATACATTGTACCGATTGTTCCGGATGAAGGCCAAACATTTGGAATGCAATCTCTATACAAATCGAAAAAAATATATTCGAGCGTGAGCCAGAAATATACACCAGTTGATGTAGGAACCATGCAAGCGTACAACGAAGCTACCGACGGGCAGATTTTGCAGGAAGGAATTAGTGAAGCTGGCGCTATGTCTTCCTTCATTGCTGCGGGTACCGCTTATGCCAACCACGGAATNAACACAATTCCATTTTTTATTTATTATTCAATGTTTGGCTTCCAAAGGGTCGGCGATTTAATTTGGGCAGCAGCAGATATGAGGTGTCGNGGCTTTCTATTGGGTGGAACAGCTGGGCGTACTACATTGAATGGGGAAGGGCTTCAACACCAGGATGGCCATAGTCATTTAGCAGCACTATCGGTACCTAACCTTTTGGCATATGATCCTGCGTTTCACTATGAAATTGCCACCATTATCTCTGATGGTATTGATCGGATGTATCGTAAGAATGAAAGTATTTTTTACTATCTGACTCTTGGAAACGAAAATTATCAAATGTTGCCTCAGCCCAAGTATGAAGACGTATCTTGTTCAGCTTACGACTCAATTGAGGATGGTATTACCAAGGGNCTGTACAAAATCAAGAAAGAAAACTCAAAAAAGAAAAAAGGACTAAAAGTCCACTTGTGTGGTAGTGGTGCCATCCTAAATGAAGTTCTCAAGGCAATGGAGATTTTAAGGGATAAACCATATGGTATTTCTGTTGATGTCTGGAGTGTTACTAGNTATAAGGCAATTTACAATGATGGTATCGAGGCTGATCAATGGAATTTACTAAATGTTGCCACCGATCAGGAGCCACAAGTGCCTTATCTNACCCGCTGTTTTGAAGACGAAAATGGTGTAGTTGTATTTGCTTCTGATTATGTGAAAGCCATTCCTAACTCAATATTGAAATGGTTGTGCTTGGATGCGACNGTTCTTGGTACAGACGGTTTTGGGCGAAGTGAAGACCGAGCTCGCTTGCGAGATTTCTTTCAAGTCGATGCAAAACACATCGTATTAGCAGCTTTAACTCTATTGTTNAAAAACGAACAGATTTCTCAAGATTTGGTCCAAACAGCTATATCTGAACTAAAAATTGACCTTGAAAAACCAGATCCTACTAAANTTTNANCTCNATAAATTGAGAGAAAATATATTGTTATCTATTTTATCCGTGTTGGCTTCTTAGTTCAGTGAGAATACCAACAACAACTAGGGGTAGGTTGTTGGNTATAGATNCAGCGATTTTTCATGTCTATTATATTTTGTGATCAAATCTCTTTATCACAATAGCAAGCAATTTGGATTGGTGCCCAATATTTATTATTTATTTATATAAGGAGATGTGGTTGGGAGATAACTCAAGCAATAGTTTCCCAACACAAATATTTAGATGAAAGACACAATTGGCCTATTTTACGGTTCGAATACTGGAAACACTGAGGAAATCGTCCACAAGATTTTGGATACTTTGGGTGCAGACTTAGTGGATACTCATGATGTTGGAGATGGTATATCAGCGTCCGATTTTGAAGAATACAAATATGTTATTTTGTCTTGTCCAACCTGGTATATTGGTCAGTTGCAAGAAGATTGGGAAGATTTCCTAGAAGAGTTTGAAACAATCAATTTTGCGGGTAAATGTGTTGCGATGTTTGGCTTAGGGGATCAGGTTGGATACGCTGATAATTTTTTGGATGCAGTTGGCATTATTGCTAAAATTGTCATTAGCAATGGTGGAACTATTGTTGGAAAGTGGCCGATTGACGGTTACGATTTTGATGAATCGCTAGCGNTAACAGATGATGGTGATTATTTTTATGGTCTTGGTATTGATGATGATAACCAAGATGAGTTGACAGAAGAACGATTAGAAACCTGGTTAGACCTTGTTTCTGATGCAATCGTCGAATTTGAGTAATCNGACTCATAGTATTGGAGGCGAAACCNGAATNNTGATTNTTACTAGTTTCGCCTTTAGGTTTGTTTATTCAACACAGAATGTCGNCATTAATAAATCAGGTAGATATAATGAAACCAAGAATCTTAATTGTAGATAATGAAATTGATACTCAAAAGCAGCTACGGCACCCGCTCGAGCTNGCAAATTTTTCGGTCAAATGTATTCAGGATGGATCTGATGCCATAAACTATATTCTAGAGACAATTCCTGATGTCATATTATTCGATNTCGTTTTGCCAACCATGGATGGACTAGAACTATNTCGTATTATGTCTCGGCATCATCGGACTAGACATATTCCCACCGTCATCCTTTCTGAGCAAGCCTCCGTCGAAGATCGAATTGTTGCTTTAGAATTAGGTGTTGATGACTATATTGAAAAACCGTTCACTGCGAGAGAAGTTGTCCTTCGGTGCCGAGCTGTCCATCGGCGTAGTAATGGTTTTCTTAACCAATTAGTTGAAGAAAAGATTTTCTTGGATCAGCTGAAAATTGATTCATCCAAGCGACAGGTTTTTTGTGCTGGAGATGAAGTAAGTTTAACAAAAACCGAATTTAATCTTCTGATCTGCCTAGTGAAATCACCCAATCGAGTGTTTGCTAGGGAAACATTGTTGGAGCAAATACTTCCACCTGATACACCAAGATCTAGTCGCCGTACGGTTGACACCCATATCAACCGATTACGGCATAAGCTAGGTGCTGAAGGNAAGCATATTCAGACTGTACACGGTATAGGTTACCGTTACCAGTGAATCGTCACAACAAGCCATCAGTAAAATAGCAGGTATAAATATTCAACGTGCATACTCTTTAAAATTGGGGATTGACTTTGATAAATTTCTCGGATGGATTTTCTCCTGTTAGCCTATTAGCAGGAAAAAATGTTTTCGTTATGCTAGCAATTAAGAAAACTAGTGCAACTCTCAAAGATATTGGTGACTTGGGGAAGAGGCCATTTTTCTATATCGACCATTTAGCCGTTTATCAAGAAAAACGACTTGCTGATGATGATGTTGTGGCTATTGATCATATTGGAAAAAGTAGACTTATACGACCAAATATGGCGATGTACAAACTTGAAGAAAACATTAAGCCAAATGGAATTGATTTGAATGTCGATTTGATCTATCGCTGTCAGCTATGTAACCATCATATCTACAATTGTGACTGCTTTTTGATTCAAGGAAAGAGTCAGAGAAATACTGTTACTACCAAGATCACAGAAATCAATATTTGCCCTCAGTGTAAAGGGAAGGTAAAATCTTTGGGCAAAGGGATGTTATTCTGCTTAGATTGTCGCTGGGATAGTGGTTTTTAACGAAAGATTCATGAAAGTTTCATACTTATTTTCCTAAATTGCTTATATGTCGATTTCAAGTTATTCAAATCAGACAGCTCTTGGCTCACTAAAAATGGTCGAATCTGACCAACTGCATAGGCGTCACCCAAAATGGATCAAAGCCAAATTACCTGCCGGGCCAAATTATCAACATCTAAAACTGTTGATGAAAGATTTGAATCTAAATACTGTTTGCGAGGAAGCCCAGTGCCCAAATATTGGTGAATGTTGGAATGACCGGACAGCTACCTTTATGATCCTAGGAGATGTTTGCACTCGAAGATGTATGTATTGTGCGGTCAAAAAAGGAAAGCCGGGCCAAGTTGATACAGACGAACCTTACCGACTAGGACAGGCTGTTCGGAACTTAGAACTAAATCATGTAGTTATTACCTCAGTTAATCGCGATGATTTAGCAGATGGGGGAGCAAGCATATTTGCGGAATGCATTAAGAGCTGTCAAAAACAACGACCTTTTTGCACAATCGAGGTACTAATTCCTGACCTCCAAGGTGATTGGCGAGCCTTAGCCAAGATTGTTTCGGCAAAACCCAACGTGTTAAACCATAATATGGAAACTGTTTCTAGACTCTACAAACGTTGTCGGCCACGGTCTATTTACCAAAGGTCATTAGATCTGTTAGTACAAGCAAAAAAGTTAGACCCAGATTTACTTACAAAAACAGGTTTGATGGTAGGACTAGGTGAGACCTTTGATGAATTGAGAAAGGCAATAATGGATATCCGCGAGACCCAGTGTGATATCTTGACCATTGGTCAATACTTACCCCCCTCAAAAAAACATTTGAATCTGCGACGATATTATACACCTGACGAATTTAATCAATTAGAAGAAGAAGCTATCAACCTCGGATTCGCTCACGTTGAGGCTGGTCCTATGGTACGTAGTTCATACCACGCCAGAAGACATATACCTCCAGTCTCTTGAAAGAAAGTTAGTTTTTTCTTTGTTACCAGTTCTATCAATGCGTTTACTCAAAACTGGGCTCAAAAGTGCACATGCCAACATGGCTGTGGACGAATCTATTTTTCGCCAATCTTGTGTTGCCCCCACACTACGTTTGTATCAATGGTCTAGACCTGCTTTTAGTTTCGGATATTTCCAGAAAATTAACGAAATTATTGATATCCCTACTTGCCAAAAACGTGAGATTGAGTTAGTTCGTCGAATAACTGGGGGTGGAACTGTTATCCATAGTCGAGATGTTACCTTCTCGTTAACTGTTCCAAGGAACTGGAGTTATTTGCCTGACGGGATCTCACCTGCTCACCAAGCAATTAGTGAGTATATTGTGAATGGATTAAACAAAATTGGAGTTGAAGCTTATTGCTCAAAAATATCAGCAATATCGAAAAAACTAAACGTTTGTTTAATAAATCCGATCAAGTATGATGTGATGATCAATGGTAAAAAAGTAATGGGCATAGCTCAAAGGCGTAGTAAAAATGCGACTTTGTATCAAGGCTATTTGGCTCTCGATTCGCCTTCAGAAATCATACAACCACTTATTTCTAAAGAGCCAAAAATTGCCAAATTACTGGCCAATAATTCTACCGAATTGAATTCCCAACTAACTCCTAGTCTATCTCGGCACCAGGTTGAGAAAGCAATTTTTATCGGCTTGAGGGAGGGAATCGGCCAAGATATGATCTCCGGTAAACTGTCACAAGATGAGGCCGAATTAGCCTTTGAATTAGAGGGAAAATATGGATCTAATCAGTGGAATTTTCGAGAGTATCAATGATAATCTGTACAATAAGAAAATGAAAAATTATTTTTAGGCGGGGAACTTTCCTATAATGTCGACTTTTAACTTAAGTCAGGCTGGAATCGATATCCAACACCTCTGACAGTTTGTATACACTGACCAATACGACCTAATTTTTTCTTAAGTCGGCTGAGGTGTGAATCAATAGATCGGCTCTGGTAAGCCGGCCTGTAACCCCATAGTCGGTACATTAAGTCATTTCGGCTAAAAACACGACCTGGGGACTTTGCTAAGTAAACCAACAATTCAAATTCCGGGTTGGTTAAACTGATATTTGAGTTAGCAAAATTAACTTCACGTTTTCCAATATCAATTTCTATTCCGTGCAGTTTGATTCTTTGATCTGATGGCTGATCCCTTTTTCGACGCCGCCGCAAGACACCTTTCGTTCGTAGGATAACTTCTCGAGTGTCAAAAGGTTTAGCAATATAATCTTCTGCTCCTAATTCCAAACCAACTATTCGGTCAATTGGTTCAGCTTTGGCTGTCAGTATGATAGTGGGTATGCTTTCTGTCTGCTTATCTAGTAGAATAGCCCTAAAGATATCCAAACCACTAGTGTCAGGAAATTCGATGTCCAACAAAATAATTTCTGGCANGTAGGACAAAACGTGGTTCATGGCCTGCTGACTATTGTCTACTAGCTTAACAGTGAAATGTTCTGCTTCAAAGCAATCAATAAGTGATTTTGTATTTTCAATATCTCTATCGATTATTAGGATCTTCCCAGACACAAACGGCCCCCTCAATATTGCTTTGTTGTGTGTGTGCTTCTTNAACANNAAATGATACCTGACTAAATACCCATCATAACAAGGATTAATGGCAGTTTATGGAAATAATATCAAAAAACCTACTAAGCCTACCTAATATCATCTTGATTACCGTATTTTAACACCAATCAAATTTGTCAATTTCTTGACAAAAACCTTAAAANCGAAAACGGAAAAACAGCGTTCAAGCAANAGGAAAAAGAGANAATTANTNNTGTAGGAGTCGGTTTCCTACACTAACCATTTGCATATGCTTGCATAATGGGCGTGAACGAGTCTCAAGAGATTACCTCTTCACTCTTGAGACTCGGTTTTAATTCAGGGTAAGCAAGTCATTTTTAGTATTCCGTCGTGAAAATGATGAACTGTCAAGGCCAGTTATTAGCTTATTATCTGTGCCTTCTATTCTACAGTGGCTTAAAATTTCAGTCTACAAACCTTAAAGTNGATCNAGGCTACATACAACCCGTATCCGCCNGTCGTATCCCGGCCCGGGGTACTTACTATATCCAAGTCTTTTAGCGTTTACTCGGTATAATACAAATGACCGACTGGTGGAAAGTGGAAAAGTTTACGACATTTTGGAGATATGTTACCAATAAAATTATTAAAAGTGGAGTTGTTACCAGCCACAACATAGTCCGATTNTCCTTCCCAATAATGATCACTTCTCCCCCAACGTACAGAAAAGACGTATTCTCTCACCATTAGTTTTAGTAAAGTGGTTTCTGGAATGAAAAGTCGAGATGTAGAACACGATTTTATTGTACCTGCTGCCCATATAATTTTTGTTCATCTCCGACCATCTGAGGACCTTCCTCAGTCATTTGGGTTGGCCAGAACNAGGTTGGTTCCATTCCAATATCAACANCAGACAANTAATACTAAAACCTGAGTTGATGGTAGCCTCGCTCTGCAGCCCGGGTAGGTAANAGTGANAATCCGTCCAAATGCCGACCTGTTCCACCAATGAAACCANGGTNTCGAACAGATCAACTACTACCTCTCNTACAGATTTTTTCCGTTCCTAACCAGCGTTGTGAAAGAATAATAGTATCTGCATTTACGNTGGCGTCATTAAAANAAGGTTCTTGAAAAGGAGACTTTGTGCTTCGAGAGGGAAAGGTGTTTTCTGTTGGTAATTGCCCTAGAGATGGAATTTTGTTGGGAGGTAAATCTGACCAAGGTGGATGAATGCGACGAATTGCATTTCTAAGGACCCGTAATTTTTTCTCAGGTAAGTACACAGGCAAAACAAAAAATCCTTTTTCGCATAATTCGGTGAACATACTTTCGTCTGTNAATTGCTTCTCTGACATCGATTCAACCCTCTATTTGGTATTATCGGTNGCTAATTCGACTGATTAAGTTTNAACCTAAATTATAAAAATCCGTTCCTATTTTCAGCCTTTATCTTCCTTCCAACNTTATTATTCCTCTAGTCCAAAAATACCTAATAACTTTGTCAAATATTTGAACTTTTAAATTACATACAACAATACAACCAGAATACTCTATAGAACTTAATAAAATCTCACTAATTTGTGATTGTGTCTGATCCTAATTTAGCCTGTTTTGCTCTTGGTNGNGCTACGTAAAAAATTAAAATTACACGTTNTGTGAAAAACTGATAGTATTAATTGATTGGGAAAAGATAACGGTCAATGAAACAGNGTAATGTCAGATTGTGTCTGTGCCGTTTTAAATCTCATATAAGGTACACATTTTCTAATAGTTGCATATTTACATTTTTGTTAATTAGTGATCGTGAGTTTAGCACAACAAATATGTGAGATGAAAAGTAGNATATTTGANCCAAGAAAAATTACAAAAGCAGATACTAATTGTCAGATAGGAGTAGTTTAAACAGCTATGCAGAACGANTTTTTGCAATACATGCGTCATTTGTACGATGAGACTGCNCGTCAAATGCGATTTCAAGGGCCAATCGAAGATTTCTATGATTGGAAACCAAAAGCCCGCTCGAAAATTCTAGAACTTCTGCAGATTTCAGATTTACCTTCATTCACGGATAATATCTTTGAAACTGAATTTGAAATTTTATCAGAAAAACAACTACCCAACTATCAGCTCCTCAAAGTTCAGTACCAGACACTGCCCAGTTTAGTAGTATCAGCTTACCTATTGATTCCTACTCAAACTGATCAACCTAAGCCTACTATNCTTTGTCCGCCCGGACACGGGACAGGTATAGACCAAGTTATATTTGAGTCTAAGAGCAGTTACCACCGTTACCCTGAAAAATTAGCTGAAGCAGGTTACGTAGCCTTTGTACCTGAGCACATCAGCTTTGGCTACCGATCAAACCCAGAACCTTATCACGGCTGTCGGTTTGATCATGAAGCACTGAGCCTACTCGGTAGTACAGTCATTGGTTACCGAATGTGGGAGTTACAAAGAGCGATAGATCTATTAATGAATTTACCATTTGTCGATAATGATCGGATNGGCTGCGCNGGNCTGAGCCTAGGTGGAGAAATGACGCTTTATCTAGCAGCCTGCGATGAACGTATTCAAGTTGCCTGTGTTGCTTGTTTCTTGACATCTTTCCAAAGTACTTTTCTAAAAGAACTTCATTGTACCTGCGGTTACGTCCCACAAATGGCTAAATACTTCGAACATGCTGATATTGCTACATTGATTTCTCCCAGACCTCTGATGATTCAAGCTGGAGATGTAGATCCAAGTTTTTTAGCTTCTGATGCNACTCAAGCATACNAAGAGCTTTCCTATCACTATCAAGCTCTTGGAGCTAAAGATAAANTCAGGTTAAACATCTTTTCCGGTGGTCATGAATTTGACGTCCAGCCTGCTATTGAGTGGTTTGATCAGTGGCTATGATTTATTCAAGATGNAGATTTATCCTGTCGTCTCGGTGAACTCGCAGATTGATCCAGTTTAATTTAAGTGAGAANGANTTATAAGCTGAATTTAGCTGAAATTTGATTGTTTGCTTTAGTGTCCTAGGCGCTGAACCCACCTGNATTTTAGTCTTTAGTCAATAGTTCTCAATTGACAATAAGAGTAGTGAGTTGCCAAGTTGACTAACTAGTACATTTTAATCATTTGTGGACTGATACAGTTTTCTATTTCTTTCATGAACACTTTTATTGAGATNTGGAAAATAGTCAACCACANAAGAGATGAGAAAGCATCNGTACANCTTTTNCNATCCANCAGTGCATCCCCTCTTCATCTAGTGTGACTANCCATTATGGTCTACTGGAAAAGATAAAGTGGATAACANAGNTTTGTTAGCTACCTANACTATTTGATATTCTAATAAATTGTGAGATGGCTACTAGATAAGTAAGTAATCAACGAAGACGATGATTTTCTTGACTGGGTNATGATATAGCTATAATCGACTGTAAAAGGTTAGATCAGATAAATCACTGAATGTTTCTACAACAATTAACAGATTCTATCGACACTAAAAATCAGATTATGAGGTCTAATTAACTCAATTTCTTTCATCACAAACGTTTCACATACGAACAGTGAATAGAGAAATCTTCAAGTGATAAAGAGGATAATTACTGTTGTCTACTGATTTTGATTCTGCTCCAAAGTATAGGTAGNNTATCCCCTTTGGGAACGGTCATCTCTGGTTCTTTTTCTATTCCTTCCCCAGCGCNAAATATTAATACATAGTTGTTCATTTGACCTTGGGCTGGTGGATCAGCATTACCTCCTAGTGAGTGTTTTCCTTTAGCTAAATCAGCTTTTCCTTTATANATTACAAAAGATTCCATTTTGGGTTCGTTTGTTTTTATTTGTAGTTTTGTTTGATGAAAGTTTGTTAAAAGCCATTTGGGTACAACACCTTTTTTTTCTGGGGCCCCACGACTATCACGTGCAANCCATAGCCTAACAGTTTGATTGACTACGAATGTTAGAAATTTTTCTCCTTTTCCCTTATGGTCAGCGTTTGCTGTCATTATATAATGCAACCCAGACAGAGGTTTAGGCACATTTGTAAACTTCAGATGGTCTCGATCGACGTATATTCGGGCTTGATTTTGTAAAGGAGTAACTCCCATCTTGTATTTTTGCCCACTTTCGACTTTGATTTTCGTTACTTTTAAGCCAACGGCTGGTTTTACTTCTTGGCTGTTACCAACTTGGTTTATNAGAAGAATAAATACTAAGAGGTATACACAATCGTAAGTTTTCTGTTTTCGTCGGTACTGATTCCTGATAATCGCCATTAGCACTACCTAATCTTTTTATTTGCTNAAAAATGTCGACCAATACTTCTGTTCAATCGACAAACTAGATATAAACAACAAGAAATTCGTAAAATTCTCTGNCTTAGAGTATAGTTTGGTTCAATAATANAATTATCNTGGACTAAAGAAGCCAAGCGGCCTAAACCATGAATTAGAAAAGCTAGGCCCAACTGGGACCCGTACCAATTAATAANCACCCACAGGTAATGTATTCTCAAAATATACATCACAGATATCTACAGTAAGGNCCGTCCCTGCTGCCAACCAACCGGACTCACCAGTGGCATCATATAAATCTGAGAATAGAGCAAGAACTAGGCCTGAATCCATAGAAGGAATCTGAAGCCTTTTGCTCTTAATCTTATCAATTGGAAATGGTTCTTCAAGATAGGATTCACCAGCAGCCAACGTTCACTCCAATAGCTCTTTGTTTTGCGTTAGACGCCACACGTTAATGCACAAAATGACTGTTCCAGAAACAGCACTTNTACTNTATATACTACCCCAAGTAGTCATCAGTTCAACAACCTTTTGAGTTTCCCGTTGGCATAGACTGATGACCTTTCGATTTAATGGTTCATGGGGAGCAGCTAAAAACCCGGAAATATATTCGTGCGCATAACTTTTCATTTTTGAAGCCAAGTCGTTTTCAAGGGGCTTTATGAGATCTGCTGATTCTAATAAACTCACCCCGAGTAACAAAGTCTAACTTGGTGTATTATTGGCAAAAAATCGCTTTGAATCTTTAGGTGATCGGCTCTCAATCAGCAAAANGCCAAGTTCGCCACACTTATTCCACCAGTATTCTGTCATTAGGCAAAGTTGGTCAAAAATTTCTGGACGTTGCATGTGAACATAAGCATAAACCAAATCAAAAATATAAAAACCCGAATGTCATGGGAAATCACAAGAACGATTACCACGTTCAAGATGAGACCAAATATTAAGGAGACCTTGATCCGTAATATGAACCTGGCTAACTAATCCTCAACAATATATCGACACAAGTGTTGTGCGCGCAAAGACATTCGCTCAAAGTGTCGCCGGGGTAGTTTTTTAGAAAGATGTTGTCGAAACCACGGGGCATAATATTGGACACTGGTCATTGGGCGAGTTCTNTCAGAANTATTAGCCGTTCCACCGTGCCAACATCTAATATCTCGGATCAATGCAGAACCTGCAGGAGCGTAGATCAGGCAGTTTTTCATCCAAGGTGGCTCCTCTTCTAAGCTTGGAATCGGCGCTTGTAATCTTTGTGTGCAGGGAATTTGTCGAATTGCTCCATTCTCTTTNGAAAAATTGACCATTGGAAAGTTGACTACTAAAGTCGGTGGAGGTAAAGCACGATAAGAAATTTGTTCAACCCACTGGTCAGAAAATCCTAGTTCATTTCCGTCAGAGTGAAGAGGTTGAATTTCGGCTTTTGGTAAAGAGAAGTCCCCTCCGGCACCACTACATATGAAATTATTGTTACCCCAAATGGCTTCTACTATCGATAAAATTGGTGGAAGATCAACTAGCTCGCACCATTCAAAATGGTGTATTTGATTCCCAAACGAATAGCGATGGTGGCCCCGATTTCCAGTTCGGTATGGATCCTTATCAATAATATCATTTATGACTCGATCTGCAGCCTTCCGTATTCGGTCGAGCTGATCACCAACTAATACGTCTCGTATTGCTACAAAACCATCTCTGAGCACGGTATTCTTTGCTTTTTCTATTTCGATCGGTTCCAAAATTTCAATTTCGAGCATTAGACCTATACTCCTTCGNCTATTCTGAAATAGTTATAAATCTTCAAAATAAACTAGTTATNCGGATCGAAAATATTGGCGGATAACNTCACTCTAGCTCTTNTGTTGATATTGACGCCGTATTCTACCTTACTGATTGATGACATTGAATACCATTTTCATTTTGGGGCGACAAATTCTTGTCCGACAAAATGTGAAACCATGTCCGACAAATTAGCGTATTCAAACTGGTACCAGTTAAATTAGGAGGAGTTTTATGTGGCTTGATATGAATGAGGCCGCTTTTTTATTGAAAGTCAGTAGAAGGACACTTCAGCGCCAGGTGGCCAAAAACAGCATCAAAAATAAAAAGGAAGGTCGAAGAAGACTAGTTTGGGTTCCAGAACAGAGTACTGATATTTGTCGGACAGCAATTACAAGTGATCAGAAAAATCTCGAACTAAGGACGAAAATATCAGATTTGGAAGAGAAAGTAGGCCACCTTTCTCATAAGCTATCCCAAATTTCGGACAAAGCTGACGAAGAACAAAGCTTGATNAAAATTAAGGACCAACAAATCGAAAAGTTACAACAAGCACTAGATCAAGAACAAGAATTGAACGTTATCGGCCAGAGGAATATGGANAATTTATCTAACCAAATTGAGGCCCAAAGACAACAGCTAGAAGAATGGAAACGTCTCACACCATTNATGGCCAGATTAAGGGCGGCTTTCTTGACTGAGTAGGACTAAACAGAATTAATATTTGGCAATTTATTCAGGATAGCATAAGACATTTAGGCGCGCCATTGGCAAACGGAGATCTGACGTGATAAACCCTAACACAAATTCACTGATATTCAAAGATGTTGATTATTTACATCGTGTCTTAGTCCGACGGGAAGTATTGGATGATGATTATTTGAATGCTTTTATCTCAGACATTGAAAATGGGACGTATACTTACTACGACTTGAGAGAATATTTACAACGTCTACTTGAAGTTGTAATTGATAAGTTTGATAGGGGGCTAGCTCCAACATTAAAACTATTCATTAAAAATAAGGTTGACGATATATCTTGTTATACTGATATAGCATTTTTACCAGAAACAGTAGAAGATTATGAAAATCTAGCTCATTATGCAAAAATTCAGGTTTTATTGGAACAGCAAAACCGACTGGGTTACCAAAANCACATTAATGAATCNAATTACCATTCAGTATTTGAGCGTTTACGAATTGATTATGCTGAGTGTACAGAGGACGCACTGACAGAAGAATTTAAATTCAATCTTGCTAGTTTAAAGATAAACTAACTTTACAAAGCAAAAACTGGTTTTTTATGTAGGTTACTAGTTAGAAGAACTGAGAAAACTNTTTTTGTGGATGAAGTTAATTTCAATGTTACCTTCAGTCTGGTATGCTCTGTTTCCCCAGATTAGTACTAAGTAAGTTGAGAATTTACAATTAGGGGTAGTGTGTAAACTTTAGTAAAGAGTTTAGAACCAATAAGTATCCAGANTATATTTGATCCCAATAATACAGTAAAATGAGATAACTTTCACAAAATGCATAAGAAGTGNGANTAGAACAACTAAAGATACTTTTGCTCANGCATGTCAGCTAATGGGTAAACTACAGTGTTGTATTCTAAATGGAAATTCCCGNAATGTTAGGCAAATTTAGATGGACGATCAACTACAAATAGAATAGGAAGTAGAAGATTTTCAGTCACTTCGTGGCGAGTGTAGCCTGTTTCTTTTCTTTTTCGTCTTCAATGCGATTCCCCTTATATCTCCNGGCCTNCTGGGTTATAATGTGTTGTTTTTAGTGGTTATTCAAAAGATCCCAATCGTTTCATTTCAGCTGAGGTGCGATGGGATTTTTACCAGAACGACTTGATATTGCTCAAATAAGTAGAACAATTTTAAACCGACGCAGGATTGAAAATATGATAGTCATTTCGCCGGCAAAGAGACTTAATAGTGTCCCTAGCAACGCGACTCTAAAAACAACGCAGCCAATATTTGATACGCAAGCTAAATTTTTGGCTGAACAACTTTCCAAGTTACAAGCTGATGATCTTAGTAACCTAATGGGTATAAGCAGCAATATTGCAGAGTTGAATGCCGAGAGATTCAAAAATTGGGATAGTATCTCGATCCCTGAGAAAAGAGCAATCTTTCAATTTCAAGGAGATGTCTTTAAGCATCTAAACGCGAGAGATTTCTCCCAAGATGATGAGAATTACATGAATGACAAGTTAAGGATTTTATCAGGTATGTATGGTGTTCTGAAGCCTTCTGACAAAATGAATCCGTATAGGCTGGAGATGGGAACTCGATATTCATTTGGCACTGCAAAAAACCTTTATGAATTCTGGGGTGATAAAATTGCTANCCAAATTAAATTAGACCTTCAGACTGGATTTCTTTTTAATTTGGCTTCAAAAGAGTATTTCTCATCTATAAAGAAATACATAGATATATCACAAGTCATCCACTTTAAATTTCTATCAATTTCCAATGGCAAAGAAAGAGTGGTTGGAGTAGTTGCCAAAAGAGCCAGAGGAGAAATGGCTAGATTTTTAATCAAAAACCGGGTTGAGGATATTAATAAAATAAATGAGTTCACATCGCTAGGCTTCAAATTTAGGCAGTTTGAGAATAATTGCTTTACCTTCGTTCAAGACTAGTTTTGTTCTCGTACTAATTCACTGTTCTCTCGCGTTCTTATCCTGTGTCTCGGAGCTTGTATAGATTTTTTTGCAATCTATTCACAGAGCCGCTACCCTCCTTATTAGTCAAACCCAAAAAGAGCACACATGAAAGAAATAAGCGTATTTATATTAATGCTATCGTTAATCATTGGGTGTAATGAGTATTCTACGGAAATATCCCAAGAAATAGGCAGTGTGAAAGAAGAGCCTTCCGATTTTTTTACACAAGAAAGTGAATCTTCTAAAAATACCGAAAAATTGTTTGACTTTTCCAAAGAATCGCACTCCGAATGGTTTCTAGTAAATGATGATGTCATGGGTGGGGTTTCACAAGCCCAGATCCAGCGAATTAACCAATCCGTAATGAGTTTTTCGGGGCGTCTATCTCTGAAAAACAATGGTGGATTCAGCTCGGTCCGATCTTTTTTACCGGAGTCTGCTCTCGCTAGCTTTGATGGATTAACATTCAAAATACGTGGGGACGGCAGATTATACTCGGTATTGGTTACCACCCAGAATCCTAGAATAAGTTGGCAGTCCGAGTTTGAAACGGATGAAGGGTGGCAAATAGTAACAGTTCCATTTGATGAGATGCGAATGTCAGTTAGAGGTTGGAAGGTTGAAAATTCTCCGAAAATCGTTGGTAGTAAAGTGACTGGTATTGGATTCATCATTTCCGATAAAATTCAAGAGCCCTTCAACTTAGAAATAGATTGGATAGCAGCACACGAAGATTCAGGCTAGAACCCAATAAGTTTATAAAAACAAAGTTTTAGCTAACGACAGTAAAAGCTGACCTTAGGCTAAAGATAGGGCTTTCCGTGTTCTGGAAAGAAAAAACAGGGACTTAGCTCTTGCCGGCCGTCAACCCTTAGGGCTCGACACACACCGAAGGCCACCACTACTACTTCCTAACGNATCATGGTACTCGCGTTTAGCCACACNAAGATTAATAGGAAGGTAGNTCCAAGNGNCTCCGCGTAAAACCTTGTNTNCCCNANCCACCGGCCCGAAAGGATCTTTGGAAGGTGAAATTCTGTAGTACCTTTCATCATACCAGTCTGATGTCCATCCCCATGTATTTCCTGCCATATCGTATAGACCATAGCCACTATGGCGTACGACTACACACCGGTGCACATTGCAGACATTTATCCTTTCCGTCTATGTCCTGACAGTTGGTGTAATCCCTTGCTTGGAACAAATCGCCCCCCTAAATATCCTTTTTTCCAATTAACCCACCTCTTGCAGCGTGTTCCCACTCAGCTTCTGTTGGTAATCTTTTACCAGCCCACTCTGCATAGGCAAAACCATCTTTCCAACTTAGATGGACCATAGGGTAGTTAATTTCTGGCGAATATCGAGCTACGTTATCCCACAGGTCATACCTATAGCCTGTTTCGCTGGTAAATTTCTGGAATTGTCCTACTGTCATGGACATCCATGTAAAACACACTCACTTCAACTTTGTGTACTGGCTTTTCGTTTGATATATTATTTCTAGAGCCCATTTCGAAATATCCAGTAGGAATGAGAACCATTCTAGCGTTATCCTTATCCCAAACCAGTTCTTTTTTCTTGATTACTTGTTTTTCAGCTGAGTTTTTGATTAATTCTGCATGTTCTTCGGTATCATTAAAACCAAAATTAATCAGACTAGTAGACACTCCTAGCAACAAAAAAGGTACGCGAATAGACTTCCACATAAATTTTTTCTAAATAAATTTAATCAATCTAGGATGCATTGCGTACGTACAGAATAGGGGATACCAGCCAGAATAGTCTAGCTTGAAATACAATATGGGTTTTACTGATTTGTTAGAGCTTACAAAACCGGGTGGAACCAATTGCTAAACAATTACTTGTTTTTTACTTTTAATATGGAACAAGGATTGACCTCCAACACACGAAATATTACGCAAAGTCAAGTTAACTAACTTTCTATTAACAAATTCACTCAGAATTCATGCTCAAATATTTCTCAATCTATTGGTTCGGTAATAAGATCAGCTAACATTGAGGACTAACCTTATCCATCCGTCCATTATTCAACTCAAAAATGATTGACTTTGAATAACCGATACTTTATTCTTAGCTTTCGGTTTATCAAAATGACCATACTTCAGACGGAGAGAAAAATGTCTAGTGACAATCAATCGCCGATTTTAAGCCAAGACGATCTGGATTTTTGGGAAAAGAATGGTTATGTCGTGGCAAAGAAAGCTGTTTCTGAGCAGAATGCAACTCGTGCTGCTCAAGCGATATGGGATTTTTTGGAGATGGCCCCAGAAAACCCAGAGACTTGGTACCCCGACCCTCCTAGGCCAAGCATTATGGTCGAGATTTACCAAAATCAAGCCTTATGGGATAACAGACAAGCCTTTCGCGTCCATCAGGCTTTTAGTCAAGTTTGGAACAATGAGAAACTGTGGGTTAGTTTTGATCGAGGTAGTATGAATCCACCGAATCGCAACCCTGAGGCTAAACAATTTGGGCTACATTGGGATACTAATGTTGACAAGAGACCAATTAGTTTTGGCGTTCAGGGTGTCTTATATTTGACTGATACAGCAGAAAACCAAGGAGCTTTTCAGTGTGTTCCTGGGTTTCATAATACGATTGAGGACTGGTTGGATAGTCTGCCTGAAGGTGAAGACCCACGCCGTCAAGATCTTCATGCTTTAGGGTCAAAATGCATACCTGCGGAAATCGGCGATCTGATTATCTGGCGAACTGCTTTACCTCATGGAGCTAGTTTGAATACATCAGACAAGCCCCGAATCGTCCAATATATCACTATGAATCCCGCAAATGATAGTAATGAAGACGCCTGTCAAAGCAGAATTAACTGGTGGCAAGAACGGCTGACCGGTCTCGGTCGAAACACTAAAGAAAACGAACATCATTATGGAAAAACCGCCGAGTTATCTCCGTTAGGACGCAAATTGCTCGGTATGGATAAATGGAATTAATAGTTAGAAGGACAATTAAATGAGCAAAATTAGGGTTGGCATAATTGGTGCCGGCGGCATCGTCCGTCGGTTGCATCTACCGGACCTGACACAAAACGACAATTTCGAGGTAGTTCTGATTAGCGGACGAAAAGAACATAGGCTAAAGCAACAATGTGACGAATTCAATATTCCCAATTGGACCACGGACTATGAAGCAGTCATTTCTGATCAACAAATCGATGCAATAGTAGTCGGAACACCTCATCCACATCATGTCTCTTGGGGTATAAAGTCCATCTCCGCTGGTAAACATCTACTGATGCAAAAACCACTTTGTGGAGATATGAATGAAGCTAATTCGTTTGTTGAAGCAGTTGAAAACAGCGACAGAACCGTAATGTGCTTGCCCCACTTCGGTAGTCAAGCTTACAAAATTCGGCAAATGATCGCTGAGGGAGCTATTGGTCGTGTGTCAGGAGCTAGATACCGAACTAGCCATGGTGGACCAGAGATTTACTATGCGGAGATTCGAGATTTATTTGGTGAAACTGACGATGATTTATGGTTTTTTGACGCTAAACGTGCCAGTGTAGGGGCTTTGTTCGATATGGGGGTTTATGCAGTTTCTAGTTTAGTTGCTATGCTAGGTTCATTCGTAAAGGTAACTGGATTCGTCAGCACTTTTGATAAACCAACCGACTTAGAAGATGTTGCCACCCTAGTTTTACAAACCGAATCTGGGTCGATAGTTACAGCAGAAACGAGTTGGTGTGATCCAGCTCGAACTGGTGAGGGAAGTATTCATGGCACCGCTGGTAAATTTACACTGCCAGGACAAGGTGGTGCAGCCGTTAGCCTGCACACACCAACCTCTTACACAAGAGAGCACGCGCCTGTTGAAGTACAATCAGTCGACTGTTCCGATTCTGACCCGGGCAATATGCACCAACACTTTGCTGACCATATTCGATCTGGTAAACAACCACCACTTTCCAATGCCCAATCTGCTCGGCATGTAACCGAAATCATGCTATCAGGTCTGGAATCTTCTCGTCTAGGACAATCGATTAACTTACAGACTCGAGCGGCATACTAAGTCAGAAAGGAACAAGCGAATGCAACTAACAGCTCATTTCCAGTGTGCATCTGGCTGTGGCGAATCTTATCCACTCAATCAAGTTATCTATCGTTGCGAGGTGTGTGATGGGTTATTGGAAGTTCAGCACGATATCCAACAGCTGAAAAAGAAAGATGCCAAATCATGGATTGATTTGTTTGATGCGCGATACATGAGGACTAATTTCCCTTATGGTAGCGGTGTTTGGGGCAAGAAAGAATTAGTATGTCCCAATGTCGACGATGAGAATGTTGTTTCCATGTTTGAGGGAGGAACGAATCTTTTTTGGGCTGAGCGGTTCGGGAGACAAATTGGTTTAGATGATTTGTGGATTAAACAATGTGGTAATAGCCACACTGGATCTTTCAAAGATTTAGGTATGACCGTTTTGGTATCTATGGTCAAACAGATGCTCTTCGAAGGGAAACCAATAAAAGCCGTCATTTGTGCATCCACTGGGGATACCTCGGCCGCTCTTTCTGCGTATGCTGCTGCTGCTGGCATTCCGTCGGTTATTCTTTTGCCAAGAGACAAGGTCTCTACTACCCAGTTAATCCAACCAATTGCTAATGGAGCATTAACGCTAGCCCTAAAGACAGATTTTGATGGTTGTATGTCAATTATTCAACGATTAGCAAAAACAGAAGGCTTCTATCTGGCTAATTCGATGAATTCTCTGCGAATAGAAGGACAAAAAACCATCAGCTTTGAGTTGGTACAGCAATTTGATTGGAACGTGCCTGATTGGGTGATTATTCCGGGGGGTAACCTAGGTAATGTGACTGCCTTGGGGCTAGGATTTTTGATGATGAAGGATTTAGGGCTGGTCGACAAATTGCCTCGTATCGTTTGTGCTCAGTCGGCACGCGCTAATCCGCTGTACCGTAGTTTCAAAACCAATTTTGAGGAATTCGACAGTCTAAAAGCAGAAACCACACTTGCGAGTGCTATTCAAATTGGCAATCCAGTTTCAGTTTGGAAGGCCATAAAGATTTTAAAAAAATTTGATGGTATAGTTGAACAAGCCACTGAATCAGAATTAACAGAAGCTGTTGCTCAAGCTGACCAAACTGGCCTGTTCAACTGCCCACATACTGGGGTTGCTTTGGCTGCTCTGATGAAATTAGCCCAGAGTGGACAAATTCAACGTCGAGACCGTGTTATTGTGATCTCGACTGCATCTGGCCTGAAGTTCCCTGACTTCAAGATTGGATACCACGAAAAGACTCTGGAAGGTGTTGAATCTCAATACGCTAATTCACCGGTCGCGCTAGACCCTGACTATGATGATATTCGTCGAACCATCGACCAACTTATCAACTGACTAACCGGACTAAGCTGGTCAATTAATCATATGCCTACTTTTACCTTTGGCCAACTTCAATCAGTTACTAGGCAGGTTTTTACGGCTCTTGGTGCGAGCACAGATGAAGCAAAAATACTAGGTGAATTCCTACCTAGTGCCAATCTAGCTGGCCACGATTCTCACGGTGTAATCCGTATTCCACAATACATTCATCATATTAAGAAAGGCGAAATTCAGTTGGGAAGGAAAGTTGAATTGCTNAAAGAAACTNCAACNACCGCNGTTATTAATGGCNATTGGGGATTTGGNCAAGTAGTAACCAANCAAGCTACAGACTTGGCTATTACTAAAGCNATCCATAATGGTCTGGGTTGTATAACTGTTCAGCAAAATAACCATGTTGGACGTCTCTCTGATTACGCACACCTTATTGCTGANAGAGGTTGTATTGGTATATTGATGGTTAATGGTCATGGTCGTGGTACTAGGGTGGCCCCTTTTGGNGGCATTGATGGTCGGTTTTCCACTAACCCTCTGTGTATTTCTATACCTCAGAAGAATGATGGACCAGTTGTGGCTGATATTACTACTAGTGTAGTGGCAGAAGGTAAGGTTCGTGTAAAACGTAATCAAGGAGAGCTACTACCTCCTGGATGGATCATTGACGCTAACGGTCACCCATCTCAAGATCCAAAAGATTTCTACGAAGAACCTTATGGGGCGTTATTACCGTTAGGTGGTATTGTCGCACACAAAGGATTTGCTTTATCCATGATGGTTGATATTTTAGCCGGTGCTTTGAGTGGTGCTGGTTGTAGCGGAAGTACAGCTCCTCGTTTTGGAAATTCTGTCTTCATCTTAGCTATACAGGTTAGCAATTTCGTGCCAGAATCTTTTTTCCATCAGCAGATACGNGATCTTATCGAATGGNTAAAATCATCTCGTTGTGCAGAAGGATTCGACGAAATTTTGGTTCCAGGTGAGCCAGAGCAGCGGATAAAATCAGAAAGAGAGAAAAATGGTATTCCCATAGATAGTGAAACTTGGAGTCAGATCTTCAGCGCAGGTCAGAAATTAGGTTTAGATTTTACTGGAGCTGAAAACTGTCAAATATGACTTCTTNGATTGATTCTGGACCGTCTAATAAAAAATTGAATTTTTCTTTCATATTTTCNTTTAACTCCAGTTTGATTGCCTCTTGCTGTAGCTCAAATGCCGTTTTTTGGCTTAATAATGTCACGACTTCATCCCAAGCNGCCGCTAAAAAGAAGCCCTTCAGCAACTNCTCGTCTTCGGTAGGTTGTTCAGATACCAAAAACTGGCTACGCTCGTTCGTCTTAACAATCATTTGAAGCTTGACTTGGACGAAGCGTGTAGAATCACTATCGGCAGTGTTAGTCTTNACTCCCATATCATAACTGAAGAAAGCTTCGCCAGAGTTACCAAACTGAACAATCTTCGAAGGTAATTCTGGTATGNCTTCTGTATCACTTGATAGTTCAGCTTCATAGCTGACAGATTCAATTGATTTTTCTGGGTTTAGTAGTTTGTCTAGCGGGTCAGTTTGATGTTTTTTCCTCATCAAACTGAAAATGAGAGTCATAGCCAAAGCAGTACAAACAACCAATCCTAGTATATAAACTACTAACTGGCGCAAAACTAGACCCCGTTAGGCAAAATTTCCATAACGCTCAGGTAATAATTGGATGGACAATTTGACCATGAACATCAGTGAGACGAAAATCCCGACCTTGAAATCGATAGGTTAGTTTCTCATGATCGACACCGAGTAAATGCAGCATTGTNGCGTGAAAATCATGTACATGTACTATATTTTCAACCGCATTATAACCCAATTCATCAGTAGCTCCGTATGTCACACCGCCCTTAATACCACCACCAGCCANCCACATTGAAAACCCTTGGATNTGGTGGTCTCGTCCGGTGCCTTGTGCCATTGGTGTTCGGCCAAATTCCCCTCCCCAAATCACCAAAGTATCGTCCAGCATTCCTCGCTGCTTCAAATCAGTAATAAGTGCAGCTGAGGCNCGATCCACTAATTTTGAAGCTACTTCTATTCCACCTTTTACATTNCCATGATGATCCCATCCTCGATGGTAGAGTTGGACAAAGCGCACGCCACGCTCTGCAAGACGACGAGCGAGTAAACAATTAGAAGCAAAAGAACCNTCCCCAGGANTTGCACCATAGAGATCTAAAATGTGCTGTGGCTCTTCAGAGACATCCATCAATTCCGGGACGCTGGTTTGCATACGGAAGGCNAATTCATACTGGCTGATTCGAGTCGAAATTTCTGGGTCATCCACAGTTTCGTTATGGATCATATTTAGCTGGCTGACCGCAGACACNACGTCCCGTTGGTGTTTCATATTAACGCCGGGAGGATTGGAAACATAATGTATTGGGTCACCAGATGAATGAAACTGGACTCCCTGGAATTGGCCAGGTAGAAACCCACTATGCCATTGGCGGACTGCTATCGGTTGATCTTGACCGCCACCAGACGAGGTTAGAACCACATATCCTGGTAGATTACTTGACTCACTACCCAAACCGTAGAGTAACCACGATCCCATACTTGGCCGGCCAGAAATACCTGTACCAGTGTTAAAGAAAGTATGGGCAGGGTCGTGATTGATTTGTTCAGTTTTTAGTGAATTAATAATACATATATCATCAGCAATACTTCCAATCTGAGGAAAAGCTGTGCTCATCAACTGTCCTGATTTGCCATAGTAAGCAAACGGATGCTGGGGTCCTAGACATTTGAGAGATTTATTNTTTTGTAATTGAGCAATTGGTTTACCTTTGGTAAAAGACTCAGGCATTGGTTGCCCATCCATCTTCACTAATTCAGGCTTATAGTCTAGTGTTTCTAGGTGAGATGGCCCACCAGCCATGCAAAGATGAATGACTCGCTTCGCCGCAGGTCTAAAGTGGGTTGGATTCGTAATACCTTTCCATGTCGTTGGNTGGATATTAGCTACACTATCATTCGGGTTTAACAGGGAAGCCAAAGCGAGAGAACCAATACCACGAACAGATTGACCAAGAAAAGAGCGACGCGTTTTTTTGTGTAAATCGAATTTGTTGTACATGATTCACCTATAATCGAGTAAGGCTAGAATTAGATAATTACAATCAACCACTAGCTTATTGCAGNAANAGTATTTTAACTAAACCTCCCCAAACTGTCTAACGAATTGTGTCGATATTCGGTTAGTTCTAGCAAAACACCATCGGGATCGTGAAAATAACACAAAATTTTCTGGCCAGTCGAGTGTTGAATCACATCAGTAGGTACAACCACTGGTCGGCTTAATAGTTCTGTACCAGCCTCACGCAATCGCTGGACGGCAGAATCAATATTATCAACACTCAAAGCTAAATGTCGTAGACCAAGCGTGTTAGGAATGGAGTTAGCTTGGAACCCATCACCAATTGGTGAGTGGTATTGTAGCAGTTCAAGTCGAGGTTGACCAGCTGGTGATACGACATAGGCAACACTCGCTTTGACAGTTTCCAAACCGATAATGGTTTCAATCCATTCCCCTTCTAATTCAGCNCGTTGNGTTTCTCGAAANCCCAAAACATTAGTATAAAAGTCAACCGACCGNTCTAAATCAGAAACTACTAAATTAATGTGATCAACTGATACAATCACGGTTACTAACCAGTGGTTATTTGCTCAATTCTTATCTCTGTTGATTCACCATTAATGGAATACTGCTTTGCAAAAGATTTGTCACTAAAAGTGTCGCCAGAGGCTACTTCAGCTGTCAATGTTTCCGATGTCACGTAGCTTCTGTATTGATCAAAAGCATCTTGTACTATTTGCGTCGATTGTATTGATAGCCTAATCCGATCCGAAACATTGAAGTTGGCTAACTTTCGNTGTTGTTGGATTTTGTTAACTAACTCGCGTGCTAATCCTTCAGCGATTAATTCATCATCTAGTTCAACATTTAAGGCTACAAATTGCGCACCTTCGGTTTCAATGGCATAACCAGTGACTATATCGGAATGTAATTCGATTTCGTCAGCTTTCAATAAGTAGCTACTACTGTTAATTACTAATTCTACTTCACCCGTTTGATCTAATTGATTCTTGATTTGTAGGCCATTTTCATTTTCGAGGAATTGGCTGATTTGCTGNACATCTTTTCCATATTTGGGGCCAAGCTTTTTAAAGTTAGCTTTAGCTGTATAACCGCTGAACTGGTCTAGGCTTTCGACAAAATTCACCGATTTTATATTTAGTTCATCAAAGATCAGTTCTTCTAGATNGCCAACAGCTGATTTTTGCTGTTCATCGAGGCCACCAATTTGAATACTAGACAAGGGCTGGCGAGTCTTTATACCAGATTGGTTACGAGCAGCACGCCCCATCACGATTACCCTGCGAACAACATCCATTTTTTCTTCTAAATCGACATCGAGAATGGTATTGTCAACTGTTGGAAATTCGGTTAAATGCACACTTTCAGGAGCATTTTTGTCCAACGATCCGACCAAATTTCGGTAGATAGATTCAGCCATAAATGGGGTGAATGGAGCTAGCAACTTCGATACTGTAACTAAAGCTTCGTACAAAGTGACATAGGCCGATTGCTTATCTACTCCTACTTCGGCTCCCCAAAATCGATCTCTTGACCGGCGTACATACCAATTACTGAGCTCATCAACAAAATCGGCAATCGCTCTCGGAGCGTTGGTCAAGTGGTAATTTTCCATCTCTGATCGAACTTTATGGATGGTTGAATTAAGCTTGGATAACAACCATTGGTCCATGACTGTACGCTCAGTTATCGGTGGGTGTTGCGACACATCAATCTGGTCTAAGTTCGCGTACATTACAAAAAAACCATAGACGTTTTGTAGCGTACCCATAAACTTTCTTAGTGCTTCATCAATTAGCTCTTCTTGGAATGCTCTTGGAGTCCAGGGCGTGCAGGAAGTATAAAAATACCACCTCATGGCATCAGCCCCCTGCTTATTTAAAATTGACCAAGGATCGACTGTATTACCACGACTTTTACTCATTTTAGCTCCGTCGGGTGCGTTAATGAGTTCCAAACAAAGGACGTTCTTGTAAGCTGGCTGGTCGTAAAGTAAAGTACCAGTAGCAAGTAAACTATAAAACCAACCACGAGTTTGATCAATAGCTTCAGATATAAAATCAGCTGGATAGGTGGCTGCTAGCTTATCTTTATTCTCAAAAGGATAGTGCCATTGAGCGGTATGAGCAACACCAGAATCGAACCAGCAATCTATGACATCTTCTACCCGGTACATAGTCCCGGGACAGCCTTTTTCACTTGTACAGCTAAAAGACACTTCGTCAATATAGGGGCGGTGGAGTTCCAGGTCGCTACTTATACTAGGAGCTAGATCTTTCAATTCTTTTATTGAACCAACCACATGAGAGTGGTCGCAACTATCACAATTCCAAACCGGCAAGGGCGTTCCCCAATATCTTTCTCGGGTCAGGCACCAATCGACATTGTTTTCTAACCAGCGACCAAATCGGCCATCCTTGATATGGTTAGGATACCAATTAATTTGCTGATTGTGAGCTAACATTCTATCACGTATGGCAGTAGTACGAATAAACCAAGACTCGCGGGCGTAGTAAAGTAGAGGGCGGTCACATCGCCAACAGAATGGATATTCGTGTTCATATTCGTCTAGCTTGAACATTAAACCACGATCAGCCAAATTTCGAATAATGTCATCATCAGCATCTTTGACAAACATACCTTGCCAAGGAGAAACGGCTTCGACGAATTTACCGGCCGTGTCAACTAGTTGAACGAACGGCAGGTTATGTTTTACCAGCATATCGTAGTCGTCTTGGCCAAAAGCTGGTGCTGTATGTACTAATCCTGTACCGTCAGTCAGGTTTACAAAATCGCCGTCGATTACATAAAACCCCTTCTGCTCTAAATCACCTGCAAAATCAAATATAGGTTGGTAACGCAAGCCAACTAAGTCTCGACCTTTACAAATTGATTGGATTTTCGGTTTTTGTTCTCCGAACACACGATCTACCAAATCTTTGGCCAAAATCAGGTTTTGTCCTTTGTATTCAACGGTAGCATAGTCGTAGTCAGCTCCAACAACAATGGCCACGTTAGAAGGAAGGGTCCAAGGTGTAGTTGTCCAAACCAAAAATGATGTACTGGGGTCATCTTGTAAGGGAAATTTAACGTAAATCGATGGGTCAGTTACAGTCTGATAACCTTGTGCTACTTCGTGACTCGCAAGGGTGGTCCCACATCTTGCACAATAAGGTTGTACTTTATGACCCTTCTGGAGTAGATCTTTCTGCCAAGCTTGTTTCAATACCCACCAGACACTTTCAATGTAATCGTTTGAGAGTGTAATGTAGGGGTCGTCTAAATCTACCCAAAAGCCAATTCTCTCAGTCATTCGACGCCAATCTTGTTCAAACTGAAATACATTCTCCTTACATTTTTCAATGAATTTCTTTATCCCGTATGCTTCTAGATCCTGCTTGTTTTCGATGTTGAGTTGTTTTTCTACTTGATACTCAACTGGTAGCCCATGAGTATCCCACCCAGCTTTTCGGTGAACTTGATGCCCAGTCATAGTTTTGTAGCGGCAGACTGAATCTTTCATAATTCGAGCTAAAACATGATGAACTCCAGGTGGAGCATTGGCGAAAGGTGGACCTTCTAAAAAGACAAATGGCGTTTGTCCTTCCTTTTGCTCTATACTTTTATCGAAAATACTATGGTCTTTCCAAAAGGCTAAAATATCTTCTTCTTGCCGAATGAAATCAAGATTGGTAGAAACTTCCTTGAACATAATACGCGACCTCAATCGCCCTTAAAAATAAAATAGCCCATCACCAAACCGAGATGATGGGCTACGTCGATCTAAATATGTAGAACCTGTCAACCGACCGTAAACTTATTCGGTCAGCCCCCACTAACTATCTGTTGGCCAACTAAAATAATGGGGCTATTTTTCATTGTCTTTTTCAGCTGAGACTCGGGTAATCTTAGCAAACGCTTCTTTTTATGTCAAGCCTTTTCAGATAATCTGTAATGTACATTCTTTGTATGTTCATTGCAGACTCCTCTTTATATTTGTACTAGAGCGACAACAGGTTCGTAATCACTGAACACAGTCGACAAAACCTGTAAATTGTACGATTTTAGCCCTAATTGTGTGTAGATGCGAAACTCCATTTCGATTAACAGAATATTCCTGTGAATAAGCATATTGTTCGTTTCGGTGCCAAAATGATCATGAGTCAAACTCACTAACTTTGGATCCCACTTTCTTTTACTACAAGTGTTATTAGTAGGTTGAGTATTTGATAGTCTTTGAAACTCCTATTTGCAACGAGAGTACTTCATATTAAATTGAAGANATCCTATANCAGTCTAGTTTTTCAGCTTATCTGTGNGTAACTTGACATTTCATCAAGAATAACATACCATCTGGATCAACTCTNACTACGAAATGCCGAAATTAGAAAANGGTTTTCTTAACCATATNTCGTTCGATTTCGTTGGTTTACCTAATGCATTCTTATCGNGTGACGTCTTTCCTCTTATTTTGTACCATCAGTAGTGTTCCTAGCTGAGGTTTTTGAATTACAGATAAGCAGGTTTCAATATGGACCATACCTTTTGGCTTTCTGTGAAATAGACACTATTAACCGAAAAAGATCTGAACTGTACTTCNACATTCTCTGATTCCCGAAAGGTCTGATCCTGTGTTATATTAGTATCTTCTTGGGCAACTAATCAGGTAATATTGATCCGTTAGTAAGANGACTAAATCACTTAAGTTAGGTGTTAGTATTCCATNGAACATTAATTCAAANNTTGAGTGNTCGCAGGCTCCGAAGGATGTACNGAATTGTCCTAAATTTGTGTCGNTATCACTGGNGACTGANCGAATACAGACGTAGTCTGGTGGTGACCTTTTTTTTGACTGCTTTAGTCTATTTAGTAGCAGTCGCAGAATTATTAGCTCGAGATGAACCGAATGCTAATCAATACTTATCAGTATTGCTAGTAGTAGCTTCTTTTTTTANTTTTTCTTGCCTAACTTTAGCCGTTCATTTAGTTCCGCTTACTATCTGCAGTNTGAAGTCAACAAACTTGATTAGTACAACATTAGTTAGTGAGTTATCTGTTTGGATTGCGCAGTTAGCTGCCACATTAATTTTAGTAGTTAGTCAATTTTTGATTTTTGCACCGTTGTTCGTATTGCAATTCCAACATATTTCATGGTTGGATAGACTGGAGTTAGGGGCAATTTTTATATCGGGAAGTNTGTGGTTGCAAGTGATAGGTCTTGTAATGTCTGAACACATTTACCAGCGTATNTTTCCAAGAAAATCCCCTAAAATNTTNATTTTGGGTATAATCATTTCTCTCATTGTATTGCCTGCGATATCCCCTGTGTCGTGGAGNCGATTGTTAAGCCCAATCTATGTATTGGTGAGAAGTCTAATNGATGTTTCTCATGAAACTGGTCTTANATCATCNGCTATTGGTATTTATATCATNGGTTATTTTTTATTTTCCTTAGTACATTTCTTTTTGAAAGAGGTTCCTTAATGGTGTGTGGTCGCATTTCTAGTATTTTGTGCTTATTGCTTTCAATTNTTGGGTTGTTTTTTACTGACGTACTACTAAATGCGCAAACTACCGATAGAACAAATACACAAAGTGGTGAGATTTTAGATCCTTTGTCTATTCCACGATCAGTAATTGGTTCAGGTCTGGTTCGTCAGGTGAAATTTTCGCCAAAAGGAGATGAAATTGCTGTTACAACTACCCTCGGTGTAGAAATTTTGAATGCGAGTAATTTGTCCCCTTTGGCTTTTTACTCACTGAAGCCAGGAGTCTCAAACGCTATTTCGTACAGTACTGACGGTCAAAAAATNGCTGTTGTTGCTGGTTTAGAAACTTTCGTAATCAACCGAAGAGCTAACCAGATAATTCAACTAAAGAAAGCAAAACAAGTTCAGGGAGTCGCTTTTGCTCCTGATGATCGTTTATTTACGCTGTTGTCTGATGGTATCGTACAAGTTTGGGATAGCCAACAAGATTTAGCTGATTTCGCTACCGCAGAGCCAACAAAATGGCATCAACACCGTTATCGACCNNGAGCTATTTCTTTTTCACCAAGTGGTAGCTATGTTGCAACAGGAGCNGCAGATCGGGTGATCTCTATTCGCAGGCTAAGTGACGGTCAATGGATGGGGAATTTATCTGGGGCAGGATTAGTTAACCAGATTGCGTTTTCGATGGACGAAAGTCAATTGGTCGCTAGTAGTTTGGAAGGTGTGCGGGCTTGGAGTACTAAAACCATGCAAAGAACCAAAAAACTACACACTAAAAGAACTGGATCTGACTATCATCTAGCGACTGATCTGAATAGTTCTCGTTTTGCTATTGTTAGCCGTACCAGTGGGAATTGTGCCATTTGGGATTTAATGTTGGAAAAAAAAGAGACCGAATTTCAAGCCGATATTGGGACTATCTCGGCTACTTTTCACCCACAAGGAAAAAATTTTGTTACCGCGACCCCCTACTCGATAAAAATTTGGAATCCAGAAAATGGAAAGGTCATATCGAGTCGAGATACCTACTATCGGATCAACAACTTCGGTTTTAGCGCTGATAGTAGCCAGATGATTTTGTCCACAGTGAGCCAAATCAGTGGTGAAGTTTTTGGAGAATTGATGTTATGGGATGTCGTTGACAATCAGTTGATACATCGGTGGGTTGCCCACCAGAGCGAAATTAGTACTGTCCGATTCAGTCCTGATGGAACCCGTATCTTATCTCGATCGATCACTGAACTCAACCCAGAAAACCCAAAAAGATCCAATCAAGTTTTGCGTATGTGGTCTACAGATTCCTTTGAACAAATCGGGGCCGATTTAATCGCTAATCGAGAACAGGTCAATACTAGTCAACTTAAAGATCCTAAAATTATTGCTCCATTTGATTTTAATGTTGAAGTAGAAATGCTAACTGATGCCTACGAAAGTGGCAAAGATCAGACCTACATAGTTATGACTGATAAGCAAAAAATGATTTTATGGAAGGCGCCTAAGCAATTTCATTTCATCCAGCGATCGTACTGGCCAGTGATCTATAGACAACAAATTTCTCGTGCCGCCTCTAATAATGGCAAGCATATAGTTGTGGTCAAAAATAAAGATATTGAAATTGATCTGGGTCCAGGCACACCTCGACCTAGGTTGAATGAACACCGAGGAAATATTAAGCAAATGCAGTTCAGTTTTGACAGTCGCTACCTAGCATCTTTAGCTTGGGATACTGGTGCATGCGTCTTGTGGAAATTTGATTGATTCTATTTATTAAAAAAATCTATCCTTGAGTAACGAAACAGTTCCCAAGTCTTCGCTATTTGTTTGGTGGGTAACGATTGTTATTCTGTTTCTATCAGTTCTACTGGGGTTATTTGTTTTTTATCTCTCCAAAACTCATCAATTTAAAGCTGATTCTGGCCCTACTTTTATCGATGTATCGAGCTATCCAGCTGAAATGCAAAAAAAGTACCATATTTTTGTCAATAAATGCTCACGATGTCATACTCTAGCTCGCCCTATTAATTCTGGATTTACGGCTGAACAATGGCCATCATACGTACAAAAAATGAAGCTAAAAACGGGGTCTGGGTTGACCGATAAAACAGCGAATCAAATCACAGATTTCTTAATTTTTGACGCCAATAATAGAAAATCGATATCTAATAATTGATCGATGCCGAAATTGAGTCAATCAACCGACCTAACCGTCGGTAGTATTCCAGGCCACCTGTTACAGATGACAGGACCAATTATTCTTAGCCATATCCTGCAAGATGCCTTCAACATCGTTGATATGATTTGTGTTGGGCGATTGGGAGCAGATGCACTCGCAGCCGTTACTATTAGCGGCAATCTACTCCGATTAATTACAATCTTTGCTCTGGGAATTTCAACTGGAACCGTAATTCTTTTATCTCAATCAATTGGGGCAAAAAAGAAAATCCAAGCGCAGAGCCTAGCTGTCCAAGCCTTATTTCTTTCTATAGCTTTCTCTCTGTTAGTAGCGGTGTTCGGCTATTTTTTTGCTGAATTTGGATTGCGTTTTTTGGGTGCCGACTCGGCTGTTATTCAACTTGGAACTGCTTATATGCGGGTTATTCTGCTTGGGAGTATTACTCATTTTACTTCCATGACTTTATCGGCCATTTATCGAAGTACGGGTGACACCATAACTCCTATGCAGGTACTAATTCTATCTACTGTCTTAAATATTGGTTTGGATTTGGTACTTATTTTCGGTTTGATGGGGTTTCCTGAATTAGGTGTGATTGGCTCCGCCTACGCCACTGTAATTGGTAGAGGATTTGGTGTCTTGATTCTATTATTTCTGTGTTTATCGGGACGAAAAGGTCTACTCATTCGGTATCACCGGCCCGATTTCAACCAGATGTGGCAAATCATACAACTGGGTATATTTAGTGCAATGCAAGGCTTTTGGAGACATCTTTCCCGTATTGGTTTCATTTGGTTTGTGGCCAAACATGGGACCTTTGCCATTGCAGCTTATGGAGTTTGTATGCGCTTACGAGTATTCGTTATGAACCCTGGTTTTGCTTTAGCTGGTGCCGTTGCACCTATTGTGGGTCAGAATATAGGTGCAAAATCTATTGATCGAGCAAAATCTGCCGTTTCGTTTGGTACAAAGTTAGCGGTAATTATGATGGCAACTATTGGCCTGATTTTATTCTTAATACCTGATTTGGCAATTAGCTTGTTTTCTAAAAATCCCAAGGTTATTGAAATTGGCTGTATTTTCCTACGGTATTTGACTCCTTCTTTTGGTTTTATTGCTTTATCTCTAGTTCTCGGTAGATCGCTGAATGGAACTGGTGATACCTTCTGGCCCATGGCATTGACATTTATTAGTCAAGGTGGTTTGTTGGCTTTGTTTGTAATTATTTCCTTTTTCTGGAATCAAGTTGATCTTATGGTGATTTGGATTGGAATTTCAGTGTCTAACCTATTTCAAGGCGGTATGATGTGGTTAGCATATCACTGGCGCATGGCTAAAGTAGAACAAAAAACGATTTGATCAAACTATATGTTGAATCTATTTAAATTACTTAGCTTTACCATATTACTGGCTTGCTTGAATTTTGGTTGCCAGGATGCTTCCCATAAAAGTGGGCGTTGGAACCCAGTCCGCCAGGCTGATTGGAAAACCCGTTTTCACGACGTCTTTTTCTTTGACAAGAAGAATGGTTGGGCTGTCGGTAACAATGAAGGTAGTTCGCTGGAAGAAGAAATCTCAAGTGTTATTGTTGCCACTCAAGATGGTGGAAAAAGCTGGCAGCCACAAGAGAGTGGAACCCCCTACGCCTTAAAAAAAGTACAATTTACAACGGTTAACAGCGGTTGGATTGTCGGTGATAACGGTCTTGTTTTATTTACTAATGACAGTGGATATAATTGGCAACCTCATTCTATTGATACTTTTAACAACCTTTATGATGTGTACTTTATTAATCCTCAAACTGGTTGGATTGTAGGCGACTATGGTTTAGCTCTCTACACTAATAACGGAGGGCAGACATGGAAATCAACAGACGAAAAATTTCGGGAGCATGCTCTACGTGGCGTCTTTTTTTTGGATTCTCAAACAGGGTGGATTGTTACCTATGAAGGTTATATTTACCAAACATTGGACAGTGGACAAAATTGGATCAGGAAACGACCAGTTGGTTATGAACTAACTAGCGTATATTTTATCGATAGACAAAATGGATGGATTACGGGTAATAAACGTACTATTCTGAGAAGTCAAGATGGTGGTGAATCGTGGCAATATGTTACCGAAGGTTCTAATGAAAGGCACGAGATATCCTATGGGCAGAGGTTGAAAACAGGCGACGAACCCTTACACAGCTTCATTTTATTTGAGATGAGTTTTGTTTCTGATCAGACAGGTTGGATAGTTGGCGATTTGGGTGTGATTCTCAAAACTGAAGACGGTGGAAATACTTGGCAACATTTACGGGGTGGTCATCGACAAATACCAGGTGGAGATGTTGTGCTGCAAGGTGTCCATTTTGTCGACAACCACGAGGGGTGGGCAGTTGGTGAATTCGGTACTATTTTGCATACCCAAGACGGTGGTCATAACTGGGTGTCGCAGTCAGAACCCTGCTACTTGCTATCTGATTTGTCTTTCGTTTCGACTAAGATAGGATATGTAGTTGGTGATCGAGGCCAAATTTATATCACTAAAGACAGCGGGAAAAGCTGGCAATCACAAAATAGTGGTACTATGGAGTGTTTTATGTCAGCTTATTTTTTTGATGTGGAGACTGGTTGGGCAACGGCTGAGTGGGGTACGATCTTACATACGCAAGATGGGGGTAGAAATTGGCAACCACAGAATATCGATACCAAAAACGCGTTGCTCCGTATTTTTTTCTTAAATAAGGAGAGAGGCTGGGTCACTGGTAACAGTGGTGAAATTCTCAAAACTGAAGACGGTGGAAATACTTGGCAACATCAGTCAAGTGGCACGAATCGAGACTTATTTGGTTTACATTTTGTCAATGAAAAACAAGGTTGGGCGGTAGGCGACGGTGGGCTTATACTACATACCCAAGATGGGGGACAAAATTGGAAAATTCAGAAAAGGATAGGAGAACGTTGGTTATATAGTGTCTATTTCGTTGACGAGAAANAAGGATGGGTGGTTGGCATCGATGGACTCATACTACATACCCAAGATGGGGGTAAAAAGTGGGTTGTTCAACCTACCAGATTGAAAAACTTTTTGAAAGATGTTTTTTTTCTAGATTCAAATGAGGGATGGGTTGTAGGAGGTGAAGGCGTGGTTTTACACACGTTAGATGGGGGACAAACTTGGAGACCAGAACCAACTAACTCGACTTATAATTTGAACGCTATTTTTATGATTGATCGGCATAATGGTTGGATAGTTGGTGATCTGGGACTGATATTGAAATATTTACCAAATTTAGAACCCAAAACGTAGCTGAATCCTGAATTAATTATTCCGCCAATGATAGAAAAAAATCTAGCTTTCCTTCGAAATTCGCTTGTAGTTAAGATTTCGCTCTATAGTTTAAAATCGAAACGATTTTTTGTTCTCTATCGATTTTAGAATACTGTTAGATTTAAATATTTTCTTGTGTATAGGTAGAATGAAGTGTTACAAGTAATTGCTGAATCTTTTTTTTTACTAATGACCACAGCTAACCTGACGGTGGATGTACCAATGCAAAGCCCAGAACAACTCCTTGGAATTTACTATAGATTCCCAGTAGAAAACCCTTGGCATAAGGGAGAAATATCTTTTCGAGGTCATGAGAAAACTATCCTCGAATGGAAAAATCAGGCTGGGGTGAGTTGGGATCTTTTTCCTGATTTGGAGCATAACAAGTTAAAAACGGGAAGTGGAAACCCATATTATCAATCTGGTGCAAAGGAATTTAACTTACAATTTAGGGACGGTGAACTGATTGGTTTTTTATTTGGATCTGATTTCTTTGCAGCAGCCGACTACGTGGGAATACCTCAGCTAAGTGGAGGCTTGAAGGGGTACCTTTCAATGGGATTACTCGAAGTGCCAGAAGGTTTTGGTTATGGCGTTAGTTTTTACGCTAGTGTTTGGTCCTTGATTAACAAACCATTAGCAGGATTCCAAATCGGTTTGCCTTCAACCTGGATCACTCCAGACAATCGCGACTTTAAAAAACCTCTTTGCCCTCCTGGTACTGTAGCTCGAGACAATTGGCCGGAGCGCGGGCCATACTATCAAGATGTGTTTCAAACTATCGAGGGCGGGATTGGTTATTGGGTGAGTACACAATTTGGCTCTACACAACCCAAATATCGCATTAATGGTACACCGAATGGATATAATCATGAAATCTCATCTCCTGGCTGGGGGTTTGGTTCGGTAACACCTTTAAAGCCTGAAGAAATCGGTATCGCACAATTATCTAATAGTTTGTTAATCCCTCCGGATGGAATTACCTTTGGAAAAGAAACGAGAGGCGCAATGATAGGCAATGCTTGGATGGCATTACCTTTGACTGACAGTAACAAAACCTCACATGGGCCAACAGGTGAAATGTGCTGGACTCTTTTCCTCAACACATCTAATTTCAGTGGTCCAGTTGCTTTTTGGATCCCCGAAATCTGGAGTTATCTATCTCAAAGTTATCCAGCTATTAATGGACGCGGTTTGGATAATCAACCAGGCAGAATAGCTAGTGGAGCTATGGAAATCAATACAGTTCCCTATTTTGAGTCAACCGATGACGCTGGTAACATTTACAGAAGAATTCCCCAACTCCGTTTTCCTGTCAACCAAAATGGGTTAACAATTCTAATGAGGGATGTTAAACTTTATTCTAGGTTATCAATATATAATCGACTCAAAGATTGGTCGGCTGGCGAACCATTTCCTCATGGTAGATTTGATGAACATTTCGATGCTTGCTGGGTTCCAAGGATAAGAAGCCACCCATTTTCTCTTGTACAAGGAGAAGGTAATACCCCTTTATTTTCTGAAAATATACTAGAGCCAATTGTAACTGAAAAAGACGGCTCTTATGCATTTGCATTAAAATGGCTTTCTTCGGAAACCGAAGGTTTATTCCCCGAATATTATAAGCTAAAAGATCAGGTGATGGAACCAGTTGAGATTGAAAATGTTCCTCAGGAAACGAACTTAGTGAACCAACAGTTCATAGAATACAATTTTAAAAATTCATATCAACACGTCTCTGTTGGTAACCAATCAGAAAATGGTGCAAAAATCGCAGCTGGACCATTTAATATTGAGTTAGTCGATGGATCAATCGTTACATATTCCTGGTATCGTTTTATTGATCAACCAGCACTAAATCGTTTTAATTGGAGTCCATCCAAAAGAGAGAAGTTACAAGATTTGGTTGAAAATATTCATTCAGAATGGAGTGTTAGAAAAGAATTCATGTCGGCTCCCCAGCTGGGAGAACTTGTTGCTCTGGATTCTAGTTTGGTATTAACACCGCCAAAAGGTCTGGAAATTGGATTTGTGCCTATTGCTACTCGACAATCATATCAGTAATTTTGAATTTGGGTATATCGGAACGATAACCTCTATTATGCTTCATACGTCGTAACTCAAGTTGTTAGTTCTATCAATAAGTGTCTACACCAAAAAGGACATTATTATCCTTGTAACTTATCAGCGTTGCGAATATTGAGTTTCAATAAATGGTCGCTACTAGGCAGTTCGATCTCCATTACCTTCGCATAGAAAAGAAGCTCTGCACCTAAGGCCAATTTTATGTTTTCAGCTTGCCGGAAGCCGTGCCCCTCATCGGGAAAAGTCAAATATGCAACAGGCAATCCTTTTTTTTCTAATGCATTAACCATTGACTCCGCTTGATTAGGGGGTACTACCTTATCCTTCAATCCCTGAAAAAAGATCACCGGGCAGTTAAGTCGCTCAACGAAGTTAATTGGCGAACGTTCTATATAGGTTGACTTTTCTTCAGGATAAGGACCAATTAGGCGGTCCATATAACGAGATTCGAATTTATGTGTTTCTTCTGCTAGAGAAACCAAATCGCCAATACCATAGTAACTAGCACCGACTCGAAAAAAATCCCGAAACGTCAAGGCACATAAGGTTGTATAACCCCCAGCACTCCGTCCGCGAATTGCTACGCGATCTGGGTCTACCCACTGCTGCTGAATCAGATATTTAGCACCGTTGATACAATCGTCGATGTCTTTTTTTCCCCAATATTTATTGAGTCTCTGGCGGTAGGTACGACCAAAACCTGTACTACCTCCATAATTGACGTCTAAAACGGCGAAGCCACGGCTGGTCCAAAACTGGATTGTTAAACTGAGGCCGTTTGTGGTTGTCCCTGTTGGTCCACCATGACTCATTACGATTAGGGGTGGCTTTTGCCCCTCAGGACTGGCGAAGTCCGAATTTTGAGGTGGATAGAAGAATGCATGCGATGATAGATTGCCAGAGGTTGGAAATTCGATTGTTAAAGGTTGCGACAGATAGGAATCAGGGATTTTTGATGAGTTGGATACCCGTACTGTATGCCAAGACGAGACTGTATCAACTAGAAGTTGATCCGTCTCTATAAACATTACTGAGGAAAATGTAGTGGGCGAACTCGCAGCCAGTAGTACCCCAAATTGATTGGAGCTCAGAGTACCCGAAAAATCAGTCCAAGGGCAATCATAAGAAAACAAATTACCTTCATTGGATAGATCGATACGGGCCAATTGCCAAACACCGTTTTGAATGTAAAAACAACAGATTTGGTCTTCTGAAATGAAGCCATAATTAGACATCCCAAAAACCCATTGTGGTTGTCCAAATTCGGCAGACATGCTTACAATTGGTTCTGAGGATAACTCACGGCGTTTCATATCCAATCGATACAGATTCCACCAACCATTCTGGTCGCAGACATAGTAGAGCTGGCCATTGGGAGACCACTCAGGTTGAATGACAGAAGATTCACTAATTCCTGTCATGTGTTCAGCGAAAGTGATTTGCCCTGCGTTGTCTAATTTTGCTAACCAGAGTTGAGTGTTATCCCAAGGCATGTTCGGGTGGTTCCAGCTTATCCAGGCTAGGTGTTTTCCATCCGGGCTAAGTCGAGGATTAGCATAAAAATCATCACCATTGAACAAATCAGTTATAGTTCCTGTTTTCAGGTCGACTGAAACCAGTTTGTTTGTCGGCTCTGATTCTCCTTGTTCTGAAAAATGGTATTCAGCGACACAAATAACGCGGTTACAGTTGTGATCAATAGAAAAGTCGGCGAAACGATACTGACTAGGNTTTGTAATTTGTTTCGGANGGATAGCATCAGAAGTNAAGGTNTACAGACAACCATCAGNATCATTACAAAAGATAACTANTCCATTACTTACCGAAAACACACCTCCTCCATATTCATGAACTCGTGATCGTACATTAAAGGGTGCCGGTGTTAGTTCAGTTGCTTGGGAAGATGTCTCATGTATATCCTGACAAATCAACGTGCTTCGTCCACCTTCGCTTGGTCTTCCTTCGATCCAATAAGCCGTTGTTTGGTCGAGACATAAGGCACCCANGCGAACGCTATCAGCTACAATGAGGTCAGTCGTGATTGGTGATGACCAAGCACCATAGTCATGTTTCATAAATTTTGATTCTGTCGCAATTGAGTAATTCCTTCAGNTAAAGCTTTCTGGTACAACCACAAATCGCCNCCGTAAGCGAGGCTACGGAAGCCGCGTTCCAACATAGATCGACCTTCGTTGACTGTTGTTGCCATAAAACCTGCTGATTTTCCTGTTGCACGAGCGACACCAGACACNTGATCTAAAGCTGAAAGATATTTTGGATGATCGAATTGTCCAGGTATCCCCATTGAGTTAGTTAAATCAAAATGACCAACCCATAAAACGTCAATNCCATCCACTTCAGCAATAGATTCCAAATTTTCTAGACCTTCCACTGTCTCTATTTGGGCAATTAACATAACATTATCGTTTGCTGTTTTCATTTTAGCTAGGATGTCACCACTAGCATAATCATCGTGAGCTACACCAAAGGCCGCACCTCTCTGACCACTAGGGGGGTACTTAGCTGAATTGACAATCACTTGAGCTTGCTGTGCAGTACTCACCATTGGTACCATTAACCCCATGGCCCCTACATCCAAAGTACGAGAAAAAAAATGGTAGTCAGTAGCTGGAACTCGTACCATCGGCACAATATTAGCTGATCGGGTCGTTGCTACCAGCAAGCGAATAGTTTCAATAGACCAACCAGTATGTTCCATGTCAAAAATGACGAATTCTGCACCGGCTGTCGCAGCGAGTCGACCTAGACCAGAACTATTGAATTCAAAGGCCATGGTACCAATAGCAAACTCACCGTTTTGTAATTTTTTCTTAACTGGGTTACTTCTCATAGTTTTCCTTCTCCAAATTTTGGTTTAACTCCTGATTTTTGATCAAAGATTGATAGACTGATCAGCCGCAGAAGTAAAAACCACATTGAAGGCAATGTTGTCTAAGAGTTAAAAATGGAAAAATAAGTTAACTTGCATCTCCAGATCGACTACTAAAGAAAAGAAGATTCGTCTTGCATGCTAGTGATTAAGTCGTTTTTCAAGTTTAGGGTGTTCAAAAGCCTCAGGGTTAACAACATGTTTCGGAATTTTCCCCTTAAAAACATCAATAATACTTTGACAAGCACTTTTCCCATTGCCCAGAAAGCATTCATCAGTCCAGCAGATAGCATGAGGTGTCACGATCACGTTCTCCATAGAAAGCAGCGGATTATTGGGATCAATTGGCTCTATTTCAAAGACATCTAAACCTGCACCTGCAATTTGACCTTTTTTTAGTGCGTCAATTAGAGCCTTCTCATCGACGATCGGTCCACGAGCGGTATTGATTAGATAGGCTGTTTTTTTCATTAAAGATAATCTCTTGGTGTTAATCAAATGATGAGTTGATTCAGTTAAAGCACAACTTATACTGACAAAATCTGATTGACTTAGCAAAGTTTCCAAATCGACTAACTTAACCCCCAAAGATTTCGCTTTCTCTCGAGTAATATAGGGATCAGTTGCCAATAAACGCAAATCAAATGGCTTAGCCAATGATATGATTTCTTGTCCTATGTTACCTAAGCCAATTATACCTAGCGTACGACTAGTTATACCGTTTCCCATGTAGCTGAGTTTATCATTCCATCGCCCATTCCTAGTCAGTCTATCTTTGATACATAATTTGTGGCTGAGTGCCAATATATAAGTCATCACAGAAACAGCTACCGGGCGGCGAACACCATCGGGGGTGATGGTTAATACTACCCCATTATCAGTACAAGACGATACTTCAATATTGTCATAACCAACACCAAAACGAGCCACAATAATTAACTGCTCCGCTTTAACTAGCGTGTCCCTTGTCACCCGTGGACCAAGTACGAGTAAGGCATCATAACCATCAATACTTTCAGAAGTTAGAATTGGCTCGTCGTATGGTAAGAAGTCCCAACGGAGACCCTGAGTTTGATCCAACATGTCTAGACCAATGTCTCCAAATCCAACAGAGCCATCCGGTTTAAGAAAATCTCGAGTTAATCCAACACGAAAGGGCTGAGGCATCAATTGATCCTTTNTTAATTNTTTTTTACTGAAAATGGAATAAGCTAATTCTAGTAGAACTGAGGATTATAGGGTTAGAATCCCACCTTCGACAAGCATGGGTGCNCCAGTCATGTATTTTGACTCATCCGAAGCTAAATAAACGGCCGCCCAAGCGATATCTTCTGGCTCACCAATACCTAGAGGGTGCATGTCTCGAATTTCGGTTCTTACTGCTTCCGGATCAGATTGTTGGGCCAAAAATTCGCTAAANAGTTCTGTGTTAATAGTTCCTGGGCAGAGACTATTTACACGGATGTTGTCCTTAGCNTAACGAACAGCCATACTGCGAGTAAGATGAACAACGGCTGCCTTAGAGGANGTATAAGCTGGATGCATGGGNAACCCAACGTAGGCCGATTCGCTTCCCATATTGATTATCGAACCACCACCGACNTGTCTCATTGCTGGAATAACGGACCGNGAAACTAGATAAATGCTCTTAACATTAACATTATACTGTCGATCCCAATCTTCTGGACTAATTTCTTCCAACTCTCCTACTACAGCAATACCTGCGTTNTTAAACAAGATNTGAGGAAAGCCCAGTTGAGATACTGTCTTGTCGACGGNTTTTTCAATTTCTTGGCTTTTGGTGACATCACATTGACAAAAGATACCACGCCCACCATTCGATTGAATCTTTTCTATAACTTCTGTAGCCCTCTCAGTATTAATATCCCATATAGCCACTGAAGCCCCTTCTTGGGCAAAAAACTCAGCGCTTTTAGCTCCAATACCACGAGCTGCGCCAGTAATAATAGCGACTTTNTTGTTTAAGCGANTTGCCATTTCTTATCCTTCAACTATNATTATTTTGGCTTAATGAGGCTGAATGAGCCTAGGTTTATACTAGCACGAATCAGAGATCTAGGTACAAGCCAAGACAATAAAGGGCAGNCANTCCTATCAACTTTGATTGCGCTAGTGAGAAGTATTGGCTATAATGTTGGGTGTGAGATTTGCTGCCATGTTTTTGTTTGTACTGCATTGTACTATTATTGTCCAGCCCGTACAGGCAAGAATAATTGAAGTTAAAACTGTTGGCAAGATTAGATTCGCTGTTGTGTTGGCGACCTTAGCAGTTGGTGTTAAATTTTGGCAACATACAGATCTTTCCAAATTGAAAAATCAAAGATCGCAATTACTATTAACTGAAATTGAACCGCAAATTTTCCAATTCAATCGCGGTTTTGACAACTGGAGAATCGAATCTTATGGTAAATCGCAACTTTGGATTAGGAATGGGGTTTGGCTAGAGACAAGGTAATAGAATTAATGTCGTTAGCGTTTGTTCAGACTTTCTATCACACCTAGTTGAAAAAGAACGCGTAACGTTTACCGATGGATCTTGAAAAATATATTCAATACCCTCTGATTTATATGCGCCCATTAAGAGCAACATTAATGGACTTAGTTTATGCAAAAAATTAAAGGGAAAGAAGATGAAAAATGTTGTTTTAATGATTNCTTGCTAACCTACCTATATATGTAATACAGGGTAGCGACATGCGAGACGAGAGCTAAGTAAAAAGAGGGCGAACAGTAGTAGGATCGGTAGAAAAAAGCTAGATTTGACTAATGTTTCTCATAAATTAAATTTTTTAAATGGACACAACTTTGGAAGAAAAAGATCATTCGAAGTCGACCTCGGGTCAGACGCCACCTACAGCAGACGGGGATCAGCTTTCTGAAACTGGTTCTGAGATAGATTCTGGTGATACTGATATTGAATCATCCTCCACCTCTGNAGCAGACGAGGATCAGCTTTCTGAAACTGGTTCTGAGATAGATTCTGGTGATACCGAATCGAATCATGGTATTTCAGCTCAGTTTGGTGTTATTGACCGATTCTATGATTTTGTAGCCCNCTTCAATGATGCTGAGAATCATNATTTGGAACATATTTCAGTAAGNGGTGGTGATATATCGGGTGGCACAAAAAAGCCAGCTATTTTTCAACATCCAACNANAGATGGTGAGTCCCGACTGACATATACCTGTGAATTNCCAGAAATTGCGGTTAAACCNNATGGTGANCATACCGAAATCTTACCTGAATTGATACTCTTACACTTCTGGATTGGCTTACGAGATGGAATCGATTTTGAAACCGAATCAACGATACCAGATGGGGTGGNTTTTGCAGTCGAAGTNTCCACATTAACGGATTCTAAGCTTCTCCCAACGCCGGAACGTCGATTTGAAGGCTTTCTNACTGATTGTCGATGGCAAGAAAACCAAATTGATCTTACCGATTTAGCTGGCCAAACAGTAAAGATTACTTTGATTACACACTGNGGTGATCAGGGTAATAGTAACTATGACTGGGCTCTTTGGGGTGATCCTAACCTGTTTCACCTTAAGCCAACCGATAGCCCAAAAGAATTAATAGCAGGCTTAGCCATTGGCGCATCTGCAACTTCTGAAAAATTAGCTGTTCAAATGTTCTCGTTAGAAGATTTTCAGCCTATTGATACCGCATTGCCAGTGATTCAAACAGCATTGGAAGCAGCACCTGATACGATGACTATCCAAGAAATGGTAATTTATGCAGAGCAGCCGAAAATTATCATCAAGCAGGTTTCAACCCAAGACGCGTTGGTTCACGCCAAGCGCGATTTTTATTATCAATGCATCGTTGAAAATCAGGGGCGTGTTCCTCTTAGGCCGGAAAATAGAGCTAGTGTTGCTATAAGTAAGATGAAATTAAGGCGTGGAAAAGGAACACAAGGATTCAAACATTTGGCTCCTGGTCAGGAGCACGTTCTAACTTGGAATATTCGAGGCTTTGGTCGACCGACTCAATCAAATGTTGAATTTTCTCTTCGCTACCGAACCAAAGAAAAATCACATCGAAGTCTAGTTAATTCACAGGTTCAAGTTCAAGAGGCTATGCCTCGCCTATCGCAACAAGTAGGAGATGATCTGCGTACTTATGTGGTTGATCAGCANGTGGTTACCGAAAATCAAAACTTACGGGCCGTATTCGTACGTGGAGCGTCTGGCTTTGAATACATAGTTTTCTATGTAGCTAAAAATTCTAGCTACTATCAGGTCGCAGTCAGTCGATCCATTTCTGAAATTCGATATTTGTCTAACAATGATGATCAAGTTAAAGTGCTAACTATTACTCCTAAAACTTTTAATCTTTCTGGTAGTAGTAATGGTGATTCAACGGTCATTCTGTCTGACGAAATTGATGATGCTGCAGGAGCTAAATGGTCTTTTGAATCCCGGTTTACACTGTCGGCTGAGGGGAATCGTATCAAAACCGCTTACCGGTTAAGTTGTGATCAGAACAGGCAACTAATTCATTTTCAAGGACCAACCATACATGCCGGAGAGAAAAATTTTGGCTCGGCCAAATCTTTTGCTCTTTTTCCCGGTCTGGAATTTTTGGAAGAAGATGAGTTATCATCCAGCATGCGAGACTATACAGAATCCATTCACAACCGATTGGCTCCACACCCATATAAAATCACTATTCCCTTGATGGCAGTTGAACACAAAAATACATTGGTTGGCCTGATCTGGAATGGGCTTCAAAGATGGGACCATCGGCACCAACAACCATCTGCGGTATTTTCTTCACCTAATAGTTATCAAAAACAGAATAACCATCTGATGGGGTTGTTCGTTCCAACAACGGTAAAGTGGGTGCCAGAAAACACTCTGGATGCTACGGATCCTTACCCTTTAGGAGCTAAAGACCGACTTTCACTAAGAGCCGAAATCGTTCTCGACGGTCAATCCACTTTGCTTGATATTGTTGACCATTGGATCGACGCATTTGGATTCCCCCGAATTCAAAATCCACCAAGAGAGGATTTGGAGGAGTTGGTTCTATCTCGACATGCTTTAATGAAAACAGTTTGGGATTCAGAGAAAGAGCAATCTCAGTACTGTGTCGGTTGGCCCTCGAGTAACATACCGGGGTTTGCTACACTATTGTGGTATGATTATTTGGTAACGCAGGACCCAACTGCTAAAGAGCGGGCTTTACAGATTGTCCAAAATATAGTTAAGGTCAGTGGATCAGAAGGACTGATTTCTGAGTCGGGTTGTCACTTATTAAAGTGGGAGTTACCCTTTTATCAGGGGGGATTATTACCAGCTATGGATCAGCTTCGTCTACACAATCAAGAGTTGATGGAAAACCAATCTGATGATGGAAGCTGGGGATTTCAGCCGGATCCCGAAAAAATTCAGGAACTCGGCCGGGCTGGACAAAGCGTACTAGGCACCGAAGCTGTAAATGCTTACAAGCTGTTAAAATATGCTCGTATTGCTAACGACCAGTCGTCTTTATCCGCTGGTTTAAATGCATTAGCTTTTATGGAACAGTTTAATATACCTAGAGGAGCACAAAGTCGGGAATGCCCTATCCATCACCCTGATATTTTAGCAGCAGCTTATGCTGTTGGTGCTGGGGTAGAAGCTTATCTGATCACACAAGAAGAAGCGTTCTTGGAGCAAGCTAGTTACTGGGCTAAGAGTGGTCTACCTTTCTTATATTTTTGGTATTTACCAGATAGGCCGGCAATGCAGTTTGCATCGATTCCTGTTTTGGGTACTAGCTTTCATACTAGACCCTGGTTTGGTGTTCCAGTACAGTGGTGTGGCTTGGTTTACGCTTATTTTTTACAGCATTTGGCACCTCACACAGACCCATTTTGGCAGCAGGTTGCTGAAGGTATTTTGGTCAGCGCTATGAGACAGCAGTGGACAGAAGGTGAATTGAAAGGTACCTATCCAGACTTCCTCGACAACTTTTGTTTAGATAGAAAAGGACCATACTTAAATCCTGAAAATATTCTGGTTAATATGTTTGCTTTGCGGAATTTAGACCCCGACATTTCGACAGGTGTGGCTCATTATCAAAGCCATCGAGTACATGTTAGCAGTGGAGCTCGGGTAGAAGATGTTTCTACTGATAGCAGCTTTGGAATAGGTTTCCGTTTGCGTTATGTTCAGTTTGAGACTAGCTATACAGTAGTTGCAGGCCTAAATAAATGCCCCGAAAGTCTAAGGATAGTCAACGGAGAAGAGGTCCAACCAGTCGAAAATTTAGATGAACTTAGTCCCACACAGTCAGGTTGGTTATACCGGCCAGTGGATGGATTGGTGTTCATCCGCTATTACCATCCAGCAAGTATAGCAGATCTTGAGCTAGTGATGGAATCAACTAATTCTTCAGGAACGTTCTCGAGCTTAATTAATTCGGATGGAAAACCAGAAGAAGAGTAAGGTCCAAGCATCAGTTAACTGATAACACCGTCAACTTTCATTTGTCGAATGGTTTTATCTAATGCGCCAACGGTCTGCTCCACGTCTGAGTCACTATGAACAGCTGTTGTCATCCCTCCGCTGGGCATCAAATCTACGCCGTTTACCCGCATGCCAGCTCTTAAGTTGATGACTAGTTCAGGGTTGCTCGCGCCTTTCAACTCCCGGTAGTCGAGTTCGTATGGATTAAAAGTCGCAGCCGATTGTCGGCCGCCATGCCCAAGCAGAAAGCGAATAGCGGAGAATTCCCCGTAAAAAGCCCAATCTAAATTGTGAAGATCGATTACTTTGTTTAGTTCCTTTCGCAACTGTGCTGCTGTCTGATTTGCTTTTTCTTGTGGTTTGCCTGTTCCTGCAACTTTCAACATTTCTATGCCAGCACTAGCGGATACAGGATTGGCGTTGAATGTACCTTGGTGTGGCATCCGTTGTGATTTCTCTTTTGAAATTAAGTCTATGATCTCGGCTCGACCAGTAACGGCACCACCGGGTAACCCCCCAGCCATAATTTTGGCTAAAGTAGTTAAGTCAGGTTTAACCTGATAGTAGGCCTGAGCACCACCGGGCGCAACTCGGAATCCTGTAATTACCTCATCAAAAATCATCAGAACCCCATATTCTGTTGTGAGTTTCCGGAGTTGATGTAGAAAATTACCGTCTGTGGGAATAGCACCGAAAGATCCGCCAGTTGGTTCGAGAATGACAGCTGCAATCTGCTCATCAGAGGCAAACACGCGAGCTAAAGCTTCAAGGTCATTAGGTGGGCAAACTATTGTTGTAGCTGCNGTATTCGGTGGTATACCAGCGATAGGTCTATCATAAGGTGGAGCATAACTTTGGATCAGTCCGTCATGCCAACCATGATAATGCCCCGTGAATTTGACTACTTTACTTTTTTTGGTAAATAGTCGCGCTAGTCTTAAGGCCATTTGAGTTGCTTCTGTGCCTGAACTGGTGAAACGGATACGTTCAGCTGAAGGTACTAAATCAATAATGCGACTAGCCCATTCTAATTCTAGGTGGTGACAAGCTCCATAGTGAGTACCAAGCTGTAGCTGTTTCTCTATTGCTCGGATGATATTTGGCGGGTTATGTCCTAGTAGTAGAGATCCATGACCAGACCAAAAATCGATCAGTTCATACCCACTTGCTGTCCACTTTCTCGATTTTGTAGCCCGTTCGATATAAACTGGATGCGGGTTATCGTAACGAAGATCATGAGTTACACCGTCAGGAAATAGTGATTGTGCTTGCTGGTAGAGCTGAAAATCAGCTTTAAAAGTTTTTTGATAGAGTTCTAAAATCGTCGGCATTACTTCTTTTTAATGTTTTTCATTCAATAAATGGATGCAATTCTACCATTGTTCCATTGGGGCCAACAACAGCATTTTAAAAATCAAAATTGACCTCGCACTAGATTTATTTTAACTAAGTTCAGCTGCTGATTTCTGCTATCTAATTTGATAGCCTTTTGCCAAGCTGCCAAACCAAAAGTTACAATTTGATCCATACTCGCTAATTGAATTGAAAAACGATCTGATTGGAATAATCGACTACTGTCGGATATTGATTGTCCAGTTGTTTTATGGCCTAACCAGAGACCTATTGCACTAGTAGTAATCAGTGTAGCTGAGAAAAAACGTGGGTTATCGACCTCGGCCATTGCCAATGGTGCGGCTCCAATGAATGCTCCTGCTATCCCACCGACGGCAATCAAAACCGATCGTAAACGGCTATAAGATTCCTGACGAGTTAAACGTTCAGCAAGATAGTAACCAATTGGCAAACCCACCGCTGCTGATAGCGTATAGATCCTTCCCATGTCATCTATTTCATCCCCTAGTACAATAGTTGTTAGACCGAAACCATAGAGTATACCAACTATTCCACCAGTTGAAAGCAGTTGTGCTCTACCCTGGCTAATATCACGACTCGGTATTAAACGAGAAGTTAGATAGACACTAGTAGGAATACTCATCATCATAGAAAAGCTGTAAAGCTTGTTAACAGTTCCTCTATCACGCTTTGCTTCTTCCATGCAGTTACGTTCTTGCTGTTGAAGCTGAAATTCTTCTGGACTACTGGAATAATCTATACTTACTTTTTCTTCTTGGCAACTTTTCAATCTATCTTGATCTATGTATTCTTCATCACTAAAAAAATCCTGATTCGTAACAAGATAAGGAATTGCCCAACCGTAAAAGATACCTGCTAAACTACCAGCAGCTAATAAGTCTGTTTCACCTTTGTTAAACCAACGATGAGCAGTTAATTTATATCCAGTGTAGCCCCCAATAGGAGTCAGTACCATGGAAGGAATAAAAGCAAACTGTGTCCTATCAGAATCAAAAAAAGAAAGGGATAATAAACCATAAAGTGTTCCCGCATAAGCACTCCAACGAAGGGACTTGGATCGACCATATCCTAGATCAAAGTTGCGTGTGGCAAATAATGAACCAACGTAGGCTCCACCACCTACCAACAGAACAGTACCAAAATCTACCCCATCCTCCAATTCGAGTGCGTTAGACAAACCTATACCATAAAGCCATAAACCATAGCCCAACGAATTGAGATTAAGTACTAATCGACCTTCCCGCTTCTCGCCTGCAGTTCGGTCAATATTGATCTGTTTGGACTGATTTGCAGTGTTTTCAGTTGCCTTTCGCCTAAGTTGATCTAAAGTTTCTGCTGTTAGGGCTTGTATCTGTCGTAGCCTTTTACCATCCACTATTGTAGTCATGTGCAATTGGTATTGATTACCGATTTTGACAATTTCGGCACTAACAAATCCTTCATTGCTAGGGAAAAAGTTATACTGACGATTTTCATCGGATGATATGATAAAACCAATGATGGGCGTGAGTTGGATAATCTCACCCACACCTTGATCTTGCTGAGCGTTGATCAAACCTCCATGATTTGTGACACACAAAACTAAAATTGGTAATAACAGAGAAAAACGGCATTTCATAAAAAGCTCCAATGTTAATCGAGTGCAGAAACCAACAAGTTAGAACCGGAAAGATAATTGTATGGGCATTGTATTATTTGGAATTTGGCCAGACTCATTAGAAACCTGTTTTTCTCCAGATACTACTTTATTACTGTCCNGCTGAGTCGCGTTGTGAACCAAGTAAAATCCTATCGTTGACCCAATTATACCAAAAGCAGCAAAAATTCGACTATCTTCGAATTCAAATAGGAAGGTTAACCCATTGCTAAAAACAGCTCCAGCTATTGCTCCTAGACCAAGAAGCGTCGTTCTACCAATTGTGTAACTATTGTTTTTATGTAACTGATAGGCACTACAGATTCCGACCGGCAAACCTAACATGGCAGATAATGAGTGAAAACGAGGATATTTTTGGTTCATCAATATGTGGCACAAACCAGTACCATAGAGTGCACCTATAATACCATTCATTGTGTATAGTGCTGCTGCCCCTCGATTGATTTGGTGTAAATTGAATTGATTGATCAGCTGATTGGTTTGCCAAACAGTCAGAGGTACTGCCATCATGACCGACGAGACATATAGCCTTCCTTTAGTTGCCTCTGAGAGTTTCTCAACAGGTGGGATTAGATAAACTGAACCGGCTCCGTAAAGAATACCCATCAATCCACTAGAAATTAGCAAATCTGTTTCACCTTCGGAATAGAATCGGCCCTTAGTCAATTGTCGAGCAAAGACCAACCCGATAGGTGTTAGTAACATAGAAGGGATAGCCCATTTTTTTGTGTCAGCTGAATTGAAAAAGACTAATGAGCCTAAACCATATGCTGTTCCCGCATAAGCACCCCACATCATCAGNCGAGTATGAGTGTAATCAAGTTGATATTTTTTGGTGCTATGCATGGCACCTAAAAAAGAAGTACTGGCAATTAGCATCTCTAAACCAACTTTTTGTTTATTACTATCAAGTTCGAGCAGGCTGATTAATCCTGGTCCATANAACGTGCTTCCATATAGTAGAGCGTTACCCACAAAACTTGCTCGCCCTGATGGTGGGTTAGCAGAAACACTGGCACTGGTCATTTGTGCGGTAATTGGATCAATCTGAGCTTGACTCAATGAAAAAATACTGATCAATAAGACGAATAATAATCGGCTTGTTAATGTATTGGTCATGTTCATATTATTTGGCTATTTCCCCCTAGACTCTTCCTCATTAGGNCTCCACTGGTAATATCAACCNCACGCAAGGTAAAGATTTTCCCTTGAATAANTNNTCGAAAATCAAGATTTGATCAAAAGTAAAGAAAATTATACCCTTGTCCAGTGAATAGGCCAACAATAACCCAGATGCCAGCGATGAAGGATTCACCCAGTACCAATCCCAGAAAAATAGGGCGAGCTTTCCGGTACATCTTTAGTCCACCATTTTGAATCATCATAAATTTAACTAACCAACCCAAAAAGATAGAAAACCAGATATTATTCATTGGAAATTGACCTGGTGTGATAAAGCCGATTGGATGTAACGGCCACCAAAGGAACCTGTATTGCATATTTATCAGACTAAACATGATTAAGCCACCTATAGCGACAAATCCGACTTGTTGCCAGTTAGTGTCTTGTGGATTAACTAGAAACCGCTCTAATTCTCGAAATGGTTCTCTGGGTGAAATAGTATGGATCCAAGACCTACCTAGTGAAGCCGCCCCTTTAGAGTAAGCTAATGTCAAGTAAGCATAAAAAGAGATAAGCGAACCTACCACTAAAGCTAGACAAATTGATAACATTAGATGTCTTCTATTCAGTGTTCCAAAGTCAGACATTTTTAAACTATTTACCAAATGAGGCATAAGAATTTCTCTCCGGTCTCGAAAGAAAATGCGCTTCGGAAATGCAATTACTGATAAGTTAGCAGCTCCAAAACGATGAGTTCCCAATGCAGAAACAAATAGATCTGGGGCTTTAAAAGAACCATGAATAAAAAATAAGCCTCTTGTGACCAGCCAAGCATCAATTACACATACAATAGCAAAAAAGAATAAAATGGAAAACATCAAGGCAAAAGAATTTGCGCCCGCTAAAATAAGCAAAATAGATAAGCTAACCAAGCTGACAAATAGACCAACTAAGGCCCAACGGTGTTCGATTGGCTCGTTATCTTTGTTAGCTTGGGGGCGACTTCTAATTGCGTAGGAAANGAAACGGTGAAGATGGTTACGACCAATAAAACAAAAGAAAATAAACAAAATCAGGTAAGCTCCNTTTTCTCTATACTGAACAAATCCTTGATTATAGANATAGGAGGATATACCTGTGGCGTTTCCAATTAACCGCTCCAATTTGTAAATTAAGTAGAAACCCCATAAACTTAACGAAATTTCTAGAGACATCAGATAGGATAACCCAATGGTCGAAAGCTGAATATCGAAATCGAAAGGCTGAATAACATTCCACGGTTTTTCGGATAATATACCCCACGTACGAAATCGTAAAGGTATCCGAGGNAAAATGGGATAATAAAAGTGTAGGNTNCTAATCGTGTGGATNATAACCGGTACCATAAAAGCTAGCCACATTGATTGACGACGAAAGAAGGTGTTGAATAGTGTATTGGATTCAGTAGACATTTCGGTTGGTAGCTGTACCAATGGGAAACTAAACTTTTCTTGCTCTACCCACTGGCGTCGCAAAATTGTTGACAAACACATCATCATAATCCATAAAATAAACGTGAAAATGGACCAAAAGAATAAAGGTAAAACCCAGTCTACCCAGGGTACGTTAGCGTTTTGGCCTTCAAAGAAGCCTTGTACTAAACGATCACCTCTCGGTATTAGCCAATCTGGCAAATAATGATGGAATAGGCTGACCCAATCGTTTTCTGGTGTTGCGTAGTAGGTCAAGCCAACTAATGTTGGAATCATGTAAGCAGCTAACCCTAAGGTTGGCAAACTGGCAGAAACAATCATCATACACCAAATGGTGACGAATTCGCTTGTAGTCAAAGGAGAACAAAATGGGGCCTTTTTGAGAAATACGTTTACGCATAGAACCAATACTGTAAGCAAGAAAACAGCTACGATTGGAAAATGGTGAGCTGCCAGCCAAGTGTTATTGACGTAGTAATCGTTGTATGCTTCGATTGAGCAAATTAGGATGACGCAAATTAAGCCGACAAATACTCCACGAAAGCTAACAGGATTTTTCTCAAAAATTATGCGTGTAGGTTCCATATCGATTGTACTTAGCAAATATTTAGCAACACAATTTTAGCAAAAAACTGGAAATGTAACAATCAACCTTAGATNGTTAACGAGTTTCGTTTTTATTTGATGAATAACTGAAGCTCTGTTAGACTACCCTCATCATGAAACCTCGTAATCTAATAGGAGCCAGATAGTACGTGAAAAAATTGAAATTTACTAACTTATTGGTGTTACTTAGTGTTTTAGTAATATCAATTGCTTCATCTCAAGAGTGGAATNTTACTCGACAAGACGACTTTGACCGAAACGATGGAATACAAGGAGATCTCAAAGCTGTTCATTTTATTGACCATAACAATGGCTGGGCTGTCGGACTACAAGGATTAGCATTACACACCAAGGATGGAGGAAAAAGCTGGGAAAATATAGATTTGAAACAGGAACGGATAGGAGACTTGTGGAACGTATATTTTAGTGACGACAAAACGGGTTTCATGACGGGTACCGGTGGCATGATTCTCATGACTCATGATGGTGGTGTTTCTTGGCAAGCACCACAAGTTGAAAACCGCCGGAGAATCACAAAAACCTGGATGGTGACTGATCAGATCGGGTTTATGGTCGGAGAAAATAGTACAGTACTAAAAAGTGTAGATGGCGGCAAGTCATGGGCTGGTGAGTCGGAGCGAGTAAGAGTAGGAGAAAAACGCACTAACCTAGAAGATGTATTTTTTGTTTCTCCAAATGAAGGTTGGATTGTTGGATCTTTTGGCACAGTTATGCATACAATTGATTCTGGTCAGAATTGGGAAAAAGTGGTACTTGATGAAATTGATCACAATCTCTATTCCATTTACTTCAGTACGCCAGAACTCGGTTGGATTTCAGGTCAAGAAGGACTGGTTCTGAACACAATCGACGGTGGAAAAACTTGGAATCAGCAGGAAACAGACGCCTATGATGATTTGCACGATATTTTATTTGTCGATGGTCAACGTGGTTGGGCTGTCGGTGGTGATATTTTTGCTCATGTCATCTTGTACACTACAGATGGTGGTCAAACTTGGGAGACGCAATCAGGTGGACGTGCCACAGCACTCCGATCCATTGCCACACACCAAACAGAATCTCGCCACCAGATTTGGATCGCTGGTGGTGCTGGAATCATTCTGAATGGGAAAGTGGAATAATTGGCGTAACTAAACTTCGGTAGGCTATTTCGATTTTTGGTAGTTTNTGGGTAAGTTTATCACCCAAATGAACTAGATGTTTGTGGGCTAATGCGTAAAATTTTGATCCAGCTGAGTAGCCCAAACCCAAGTTGTGCGTCGTCATCAAAATTGATTTTCCTGATGACCGAAGTTCTTCAATTCGATCAAGTAGCACACTGATAGANACTTGATCAAGCCCAGAAAATGGTTCGTCTAAAAGTAGGGTGTGCGGGTCGTTCAGGAGTGCTTTCGCAATCATGAATTTCTGCATCATACCACGCGAGAAATGACAGATTGGTCGATCAGCCTGATCGCTTAAGCCAAACTCTGATAGTAAGTTGTCAACTCTTTGTTCGAGGTCTTTTGTTCTGTAGAGGTTACCCAAGAACTTTAAGTTCTCTCTAGCTGTTAAGTTGGGATATGCTAGGGGTTCATGCATTACCAAGCCGATTGCTTGACGGAATTTGCTCAGTTGTTTATATACCGATTGGCCACGATAAAGAATTTGGCCATTGGTCAATGGTTCAAGAGTGGAAATAATTTTGAGTAATGTACTTTTTCCTACTCCGTTTGGACCAAAAATAACCGTTACTTGTCGGCTGGGTAGTGAAAGATTGATATTTTCCAGCAAGTTCATGTAGCCAATTTTTTTGCAAAGCTGCTCTACTGAAATCAAAACCACCACCAATTAATAGGCACGAGCTTTTAAGTTTAATCGCCACAGGATGTCAATTAGGACTGACAACCAACTACCGAATCTAAAATCCTTATTTGCTCCAATATATATTGACTTGTTCTTGGGTATTTCGCAGTAAATGCCAATATGACAGATTACTCTACTAAAGCTAATGTCTACAGTATCACGCTGCTGGATAACGAAAGGCACAGTTACCATACAAATGAAAAGACCATTATGTGGCGGGAAGTATTTTCTAAACATGAAAAATATATAGATCACGGTCTAAAAGAGGTAAATTAACCCACGTACCACCTGCCAAGTGGCTTTCTGCTACGCCGATACATGCTTCAGTAATATGATGAGTTAGCTGCACGTTTCCTTTCGTGGGCTGACCTGTAGCTCTAGATTGAACTAAATCCTCTAAACATCTGACAACAGGGCTCGTAAGTCTTACTGTTTTTAGTGGTTCTTCCTTCCAGCCACCTCGATCATTTTCCCTACGCAGTACAGCCAAGGAACCGTTATTGAGTAGACGTATGCAGCCTTCGCTACCTAACACCTCAAATTCCCATTTCCCTGCAGGAACTGTATAGGCATCGATATTGCCTGCAAATCGTAATTGATATACAGCCCTTGGGTCATGATCAATATGTCGGCCAAAAAAGGAGGCCTCCCGTGGTAAAAGATCGCCACGTACGGCTTCAATCGTTGGGTCCCCGATCAAAAAAGAGATTGTATCTATAGAATGAATGTGGCCGTGCATCAAAGTTGAAGGTGCATAATGAACAACTGAAAGAATTTTGCCAATCGAACCAGAAGCCACAGCTTTACGTACCATAGCATATCGATTATCAAAACGGCGCAAAACACCTGTGTTAAATTTCAAATCATCACGTGCGACAACTTTCAAAACTTCGTCTGCTCGTTTCATAGACGAAGCCATTGCTTTTTCCACGTAAAGCATAGGGATATTCATCTTTGCCAAGGCAACAGTCAAATCAGCATGGCTATCATCTCTATGGTCTGGACCTGGAGATGAATTAGCAGGCTTGGGTAAGCATGCGGCAGTACAGACGGCCACTAGATCTGGTTTTTCGACCTCAATCATTCTACCAAAATCCTGATAAACAGCCTCGATTCCCCAACGTTTGGTAAAAGCAGTACGTTTTTCCTCTATTATATCAACACCTGCAACCAACTCTAGATGAGGACTAGCTTTAGTTGATGCGGCTATAGAATACGGATACTTTGTGTGTCCTTCATCATCAATAGTACTACCCATTCGACCAAGACCAATAATAGCTACACGAGTTTTTCTACTCGGCATTTGCCACCTCATTTTTAACTGAAAATCCGATCAAATAAAACACATTTAGCAAATGGAAACAAGGCCGGTCTCAAATACGTACTTTTTGACCTACAACTCAGCTAGTTTTTGTTAACTTGTTCAGTATAAAACAGACAGCAAGCAAGAGTTGTTTCAAATTATATCTACAGCCATTTTCTATGCCGATTAAGCATTAATACGATTAGTTTAAAAATAACGATGAAACATAAAAACAAGGAAGGGAAAAATTACATCAGATGAAACAGCACATAGAGAACCTATATTTTTTAAAAGCCGGAAACTGGAACGGAACAGATACCCCAATAGGCTAGGGTGGATCTAAGCCAAGCGAGTCTCAGAAGAAATAGCTATCAAATCTGATNCGGCTTCCTAAAACCTATTTTTTCCTATTAACTANCCGTGTNTTCTCTGAANCAAAAGAGTCAAGTCAGATGAGACTTACGATTAATATTTACCCGCANGGNAAACAGTTTCTTCTAAAATGCTGANCAATTAGGAACCTATAGCACNTACGGCTTTNTCTGCTGCATCTGATAAGCTATCAGCGGTCATAAGCTCAAGCCCTGATTCCGACAAGATTTTTCGACCCATTTCAACATTTGTTCCTTCTAGGCGAACAACCAAAGGAACGGTTAGATTGACCTGTTTAATGGCTTCAACAATACCATTAGCAATAGTATCGCACTTCATGATACCACCGAAAATGTTGACCATTACGGCTTCTACTTTGGGATCGCTCAGGATCAACCTAAATGCATGGGCCACAGCCTCCGTGGTCGCACTACCACCAACATCCAGAAAATTTGCAGGTTCCGCGCCATAGAGTTTGATAACATCCATGGTAGCCATTGCTAAACCAGCTCCATTAACCATACAACCGATATTTCCATCCAAACTGATATAACTCAGTCCGGACTCTTTTGCTTCAAGTTCTCTAGCATCTTCTTCGTTTTTATCCCGCAACGTTCCAATCTTCTCGTGACGGTACAAGGCGTTATCGTCAAAATTGATTTTTGCATCTAGAGCTAAAACTTCGACTCCACGTTCTCCGGAAACGATAGCCAAAGGATTGATTTCCATCAGGGAGCAATCACACTCAACAAAGGCTCGGTAAACGTCAATAATCAAATTGGTCGCAGGCCGAATCACTTCGTTTGGCAAATTCAATCCGAAAGCCAATTGACGCGCCTGAAAAGCTTGTAGGCCGACGGCAGGGTCAACACTTTGCTTGACAATTTTTTCCGGTGTTTCTTCNGCTACCTTTTCAATATCTACNCCACCTTCTTCGCTGGCCATCAAGGTAATACGAGAAGTTTCNCGGTCAATGACTAAACCTAAGTAGAGCTCATTCTTGATATCACTCGCTTCAGCNACCAAAACTTGTCGTACCAGTTTCCCTTCTGGACCAGTCTGGTGAGTAATCAACTGCATACCCAAGATTTCATCAGCTCGTTCGCGAACTTCGGCTGGATTCTTAGCTAACTTAACACCACCGCCTTTGCCACGGCCACCCGCGTGAATCTGGGCTTTGACTACGTACAAACCTACATTGAGCTCCTTGGCAATAGCTTCGGCTTCTTCAGGAGTTTTGGCGACTCCNCCTTGAGGCACTGGCACACCAAAAGAATCTAAAANATCTTTGGCCTGNTATTCATGGATATTCACTATTTTAACGATTCCCTACTAAAATTTGCGTTGGTCAGTGTAACACAAGCCTCGATAATTAACAACCGAATTTAGTTTGAGGGGTTAGGCAAATTTTTATCATAAACGATTATCTTTTTGGATATTTATTTGTCGAAGNCCACTTGACTGATTTTGTAGTTCNAACCATCTGTACAAAATNATAAGCCACTTGGAAAATACTGTTTTGCTTGTTATAGTAAGGAACAAGTTCCAAGGTAATACAACGGCTTGATNTATGTACAAGCGAGTGCTATCACTTCAGCGCCTGTNTGAGGAAGCATATAGTCAATGATTTTGTTTCGGCTTGTTTTTTATTTTCTTCTGATTGGTTCTTTTTGTAGATTGGCTAATTCGCAAATTTCGATTTACCTCGAGTCAAAAACCAATGAAACTGAATTAGAGGTAACCGCTCAAGCTATACGACTTTCTGTTTTTAATCAGCTTGATCAAGTTTCTAATGTAAAAACCTACGAAGGAAANATCCATTTACCTGACGAAATCNTAAAAATGGACAAAGTTGAGTTATTAAGTATACGTAGGCAGACTGGATTGGATGGGCTAATCAAAGTCGAAATCCAGAGCCATCAGAATCACAGTAATTTATTGCTACTGACTCTTAGTTTGATTGATTTCTCAGCTGGCCAAATTGTGTGTAATNAAAACTTCGAAGATCGTTTTGGAATTAGTTTACTGGCAAAAATTGAGGATCAAGTATCTAAGTTCNTACCTGTACTGATCCATTACTACGATGCCAAATTNTCGATTATTTCTGAACCAAGCTCAGCGGAAATCTGGCTTAATGATCAAAAGATTGGCCAAACACCTAGTCGGAGTTTAGCGGTACCGGCCAATCATCCACACCAACTCGAAATCAAGAAGAAGGGTTATGTAACTCACCGAAGAGTTGTGAAAATTCAGTCCGGCCAACACCTATTGGTTGATATTGACTTGATTGACCAAATTACCGATCAATTACTACAAAAGCAACGCCACTTAGATTCCATGAATTTCAGCCTTGGTTCGCAACTCCACCTTCACTCACTAAATCAGTCTATTCTAAAAGTCTTACCAGCGACTTCTTTTCGTTATTTATCTAAGTTTGGTACTTGGCAATTTGGACTTGATTTTAGTTCCATCAGCTGGGAAGGAAAACAAAAAATTGATACTGTATTGGGTCCGAATACTGGAAATTCAAGATTCACTTTTCAGATGAATCGCTTTGTTTTCCTAAGCCAGTATAACCTAATAGAATGGACTAACCAACTCGATCTGTACGTTGGTCTGCAATTGGGGATTACTAGCAGTCAATTTGATTACCAAACTACACCGACAATCGACCATAGATTAACCGAATTAGAAACATCTAATCCGGTAGCCGGTGTTGAGGTTGGTAGTCGTATTTATTTTGGNCATCACTTAAANATGCAGTTATTTACAGGGNCGGAATTTAGCGGTACAGTTNNTTATTACCAAAAACAGGCNAATTATTGGGGCGATTCGACTTATCAAAAACAGACTATTTCTCTTAATCGGCTTTACTTTGGTTTAGCTGGAACCTATAGCCTATGGCCGAAGCGAAAAAGACAGAACTAGAAAAATGTGTAAAAATAATAGCAAACTGATTGGGTATTTTATATGGATAGGTACCATTTTCACAGCAATTCTATTGGTTGGGTGTGAGTTGATGGACGATTCCACGCCCGAAGAATCATTGGGTTCAGAAGGAGTTTCTTTGGCTCGGCAGTCCGATACTTTTTTACAAAACCGTCTTTTTTATCAAACGATCATGGTTGAATTAGAAATCACACCCAATACACCAACTCCTTCTTTCGCTTGGCGTTCCACTGGGTCGAAATATATGAGAATCGGAATCTTTCAGCAAAAAATTGATTTGGATGACCGAACAATTGCAAATCCAATTGATGCAGTATGGACATGGCATTCAGGCTTGGCTCGGGGTAGAGAAGGTAACGTTAGCTTTAGCGATGGGGCAGATGTGCGTAATGGTATAATCTTGGGCGCGTCGACCCCACTACCTTCAGGCGACTACTTCATTGCTTTATGGGGATACAACGACAATCATGATCTCATCTATTCCAGTCAAGAATACCGCTACTTAGTACCTTAGCAAGCAAAGATCCTAAGTAGCTCTCAAGGCTATTAAAGAAATCATTCGCCCATCAGTAGATTCAGATCGATAGGAATAAAAGAGTTCGGGGCAACATGCTGTACAATCTGTAGCCATCGAAATCGCTTTATTGGACATTCCTTGTCGTTGTAGCTGGATCTTGTTAGCAGTAGGCAAATCCAGAAATTTTCTATTTATCCTTACGCTTTCCCCAAAGTTGTCAACAAATCGATCTGCTAAATGTTCACTGACTTGATAACAACACTTTTGAATAGATGGACCGAAGTGAGCTTGGCAGTCTAATGGCAGTGTCCCGAAATTTTTTCCCATCTTCAACAATGTTTTACTGGCAATATGAGCTATTGTTCCTCTCCAACCCGCGTGAGCGATACCAATGATAGATCGTTTTTGGTCGTGAATGAATACAGGAACACAATCAGCTGTAAGAATAGCTAAACCTAAGTTAGCCTGATCCGTGATCATGGCATCCGCTCTCGGACGGCCCGTTAATTCATGGCTTACCTGAATCACTCGATCACCATGTATCTGCTGACAAAAAACAATTTTCGACAATATATCACCTAACTTCTGACGATCGAAATATCTATATGTGGTCAAAGTAATTAAGTTATTAGTTGGGCTAGCCCAACTAGCCGACTGATAATGATTAGGCATTCTTGTTATTTCGTTTCTGGATGTGTTTTTTGATCAAACTTTTTTATGGCATTGACTATAGATTTTGCAATTTTCTTTTGTCGTTTATCAGAGATGAGTTGATTGTGTTCAGTGAGATTAGACAGAAAACCTAGCTCGATGAGAATAGCCGGCATTTTGGTATCCGCCAGTACCCGAAACGGAGCCCTCTTTACGCTGCCATCTGGAGCGTTTACATTTCGATCTTTAGCATTTAATTCCGTAACTAAAACTGATTGTGTGATTTTAGCAGCATCCCAACTAAATCTCTCACTCCCTCGCTTGTGCAAACTACTTTCGATAAAGTTAATCACATCTATTTCTTCTTCTTCGTTTTCCCGTACAGCCAATTTTGCCGCTTGTTCATCACTCGGCTGCAGATCAAAAATATAGCTTTCCATGCCGAATATTTTCTGATTAGTGTGAGCATTACAATGAATACTAACAAATAATGTTTGATCTGGTGGGTAAGCGTTTGCTATCTGTACCCTCTCAGGCAAACTGACATACCTATCCGTATCACGAGTCAAATGAACCGCGTATTTGGATTTTTTCAGCTCTTGGTACAATTTTAAGGAGATTGCCAGAGTGACTGTTTTTTCTTTGGTTTTCCAAGGGCTGATACAACCCGTATCTCTCCCCCCGTGCCCAGGGTCAATCACTACAGTTTTTAGNTTATAGCTAGGCTTAGCAGCCACCGGGCCCGCCCAAATGTACATGTGTGGCCCACATACAGCCAATGAAAGGATTATCTTCCAAAAAACCAGGTGGCGAAATTGGGGTTTATTACGTACTAGAATCAGAAATACAGCAGGCATATAACTACTGTTGTAGAATTAGTCAGCTTTTTTTCGGTTATTCTTTTTCGTCGTTTATCTCTGGGGTAGAAAACAAAACTTTCCTACAAACTGGGCAACGCATAATCTCCTGCCGACGCGGAATTTCACCCGCCAACTGTGGAGGGAGTTTCATCTGACAACTCCCACAAGCCCCATCAATAATTGGAGCCAAATAAGTGTCTTGTCGGCGCTTCATCCAGAGTTGATATTGGTCAAAAATCTGCCGATCTAAATCTTGACAAAGTATTTTCCTCTGTTTCCCCATGGCCTTAATACTTTTTGTCAGTTCTGCTTTCTCTAATTCATAGGCTTTTTTGCGGGACTTTTGTTCGGTCTTCTGGATTTTTAATTGTTCAGAGGTTTCATCAAGTTCGACCTTCAATTGATCAATTCGCTCTAGTAGCCCTAGGGTATGATCCTCTAATTCCGCTTCCTTCTGATCTAAAAATTCGATCTCTTTATCTAGCGCCTCATATTCTTTGTTGGTTTTGACACTTCGCATCTGCATCGTCAATTTATTTCTTTTCTCGTCCAGTTGTTCAATCTCGCCCTGAATCGAACGCTGAGTTTTTTCCGCTTCAGAAATTTCAGTTTCTTTTGCTTCAACTGCTTGTTGGAATTTGTCCAGAGCACTATCCAGTTTTTGGATTTCTTGAGGTACGCTTCTTGTATGGCGGTGAATACTGAGGGCTTTAGCATCCAACTGTTGTACGTCGTAAAGGCGGGCAAGTTGTTCGTGCAGATCAGTCATGAGTATACGAGCTCCTGTCTATTTTTGTCGAATCTTTTGTTAGCTTTGTTTGATAAGTCTAGAGTTATGAATAACCACGTGGTCTTTCCAACAAATAAGCGAAAAATATACCCAGTTCATACAGCAATATCAGAGGTACTGCCATTAGCAACATTGAACCAGGATCGGATGGGGTCAAGAAAGCGGACAAAACAAAAATACCAATGGTAGCAAGACCTCGTTTCTCTTGAAAACCATTGGTATCAATAGCACCTATCCAAGCTAGAAAAGCCATTGCAATCGGGAGTTCGAAGGCTATACCAAAACCTAGTAATAATTGTAAAATGAAGTTGAAATATTGCTCGATGTCCCAGTTATTAATCATGCTAGGATAGAGCTGCGCAGAAAAATCAAACACTACAGGCACTACAATGAAAAAAGCAAACAAGGCTCCACCAAAAAAAAAGAAAAGGATAATAAAGAAGAGAGGCAATAAGACTTTTTTTTCGCGCGAGGTTAGGGCCGGCATGATAAACGCCCAAACTTGATATAAGACAACCGGGGAAGCCAATAAGGCGCCGAAGGTCATACTGACTTTTAGGTAAGTAGTAATGCCACTCAAAGGGCTTAACTTCATTAGAGTCGCATTTACACTAGAAGCGCTTGCTCGAAGAGTAATAGCCAGAAATCCAAAGAAAGAAGCGGAAGGACCGTTAATCTTATCGATCAGGCTTGCTAATAGAACATTAGTGGAAAGGTCTAGTGGTAAGCGCAGAATTCTTTCTATAGGCTTACCGAAAGACAGGCTAATCAACATGAAAAAGCCAACTGTAATCAATGAAACGATAACCCGCCTGCGAAACTCCTCTAAATGTTCGAGGAACGTCATTTCTGCCGAAGGATCTATCGCATCCGCTGGCATTAGTTATCGACCCGACTTGCTGTCGGATTCTGTACTATCAACTGTTTCTACAGCCTGTGTGATGTCTTGCTGTATTTCTTTGCCCGCATTTTTGAACTCTCGAATTGCTTTGCCAACTGCACTGCCCATCTCTGGTAATTTCTTAGGGCCAAAAAGCAGAAGCAAACCCATGAAGATAATAAGAATTTCCCAACCACCGAGTGCACCCATTACATTGCTCCTCACGTTGAACTAGGATGACTATTATACTTTGCATCATTTGTTTTTTTCAAACTCGATTCTGTTACACTATTTTCGGTAATAAATTTGCGGGAAAAATTAATATGGTTTGTGCAAGCATGACCTTTAATTGCTAGACGAGTCTAATTTGGTGAATATCTAAAACATTAGGGGGTTCTAATAATATAGTGAGAAAAGTAAAATTTGGCATTCTAGGTTTGGGTAGGGGAAAAAAAACGGCTTTGTCTGTTGCGCAGGCAGCAGGTGCTGACTTGGTTTGTGTCTGTGATTTGCAAGAGAGTGTAGCCCAGAATACTGCCCAAGAGCTAGGTTGTGATTGGACTACCAGCTATGATGANATGGTGGATCGGGGCGATATTGAGGTCATTGGTATTTACACATCTAGTGGTACACACGTTGATTTTGCTAGTAAAGCAATTAGCCGTGGGAAACATGTTTTTTTAACAAAACCAATGGATATTAGCCTGGAGAAATGCAATCAACTGATTGAATCAGCAAAAAAGGCTAATTTAGTTTTGGCTATCGATTTTGTTTGTCGGTATCGAAAAATTGACCACCAAGTACATCAAGCAATCACTACCGGGTTAATTGGTAAAGTAGTTCTGGCGGATTTGCGCATGAAATGGTACAGAAGTGAGTCTTACTATCAAGGAGGTTGGCCACCAGGTTGGCGTAGCCGATCTAGAACAGAAGGAGGCTCAGCTGCTAATCAAGGTGTCCATTCTATTGACCAATTACAGTGGTTTGTTGGACCAGTGAAAACTGTACAAGGTAAATTCGGAACCTTCAACCATCAGATTGAAACCGAAGATTGTGCGGTTGGTATTCTGACCTTCGAAAGTGGTGCATTTGGCGTCATACAAACTACTACCTGTAGCTACCCTAGTTTGGGAACGACACTACAAATCAACGGAACTAACGGAACAATTACTATGGACAAGTCAGGGGACGTTGACTTACAGATTAAGGGAGAAGAAACTACTAGTATNAATCAAGTCTTAATCGAAAAAGAAATNCCATACGATATTGTTGAAGATATGGTAGGCGCGATTATCGATGNTCGATCNGTGATGGCTGATGGAGAGGAAGGAAGAAAGTCGGTTGCAATCTTCACTTCTCTCTANGAATCGTCCCGGACNGGTCAAGTTGTTTACTTGTAATCAATATCAACGACTACAAGGGTATTGACAGGCTTAGTCTTTGGCTGATAAACTTGCCTGCTAACCCAGCAGAGATGGACCGACTAAATGCGATCTGAGGCCAGATCATTTGCTCTTCAAATGTTGTATCAGGCGGCAGTGTATCCTAACCTCACTGCTGAACAAATTCAGAAACAATATTGGCAGCAGTCTTTTTTTATAGATCCTGATCTGTATGTTCCGATTCACTTGTTTAGGCGATTGTTTTGGACTCCGGCTCGATCTCAGTATAGTCCTCAAGCGACTCGACGCCATCGACAAGATCAGGTNATTGAAATTGAGAAGTATTGGGTTAGCAAGCAGGCACCNAAATTCGCAGAAGAGGAATTGATAGAGTTATTTCAACGCCTGTACTGGGATCGGAGTGTTAATAACGCTTCTGTGGTCGAGGGGATAGACCCTACCATAGAAAACTCAGATCAATTTACGGAAGAAGTACACATTTCAGTAGAATCTATAGATGATGATGACGTAGTTGTAATTGATTCAGCTGATACGTCAACTCAGAATTTTGCCAATCTGATTTTAGTCGGAACTTTAAAAAATTTAGTTCAAATTGATGATACTATTCAGTNAGCCTTAACTGATTGGAATTTGCGCCGGTTGCACATAGCCGACTTGTCGATTCTACGTGCCGGTTCCTATGAAATGCTCTATTTAGAAGATATTCCACCTATAGTTTCAATTAATGAGGCAATTGAGTTAGCGAAAAAATTTGGCTCTGAGGATTCGCCTCGTTTCGTAAATGGGATNCTAGACCAAATTAAAAAAAATTGCTTAGATCCTAGTGATCTGAATTTTTAACGCACTGAGGGAAACAAAAATTAGACTTAGTTCGATTATGAGAACTGTTTATTCGATTTTGTTTTTCCTCTTATTNATTTGTCCGNTATCATCTGATGAACTTCGACANGTGGGGCAATTCGGTCGAAAAGGNCGNGACAAAGGCGAATTTTCTGCAAAAACAATTTTAGATTTCAGCCCAAAGGGTGAAATTGTTGTCTTGGACCGTACGTTGGTCTCAGTGCAAAAATTAACGGTTTTAGGGGACAATAAATTCAAGATATCTACCCAAAAAACACCAGAAGGTACTCTTGCATTGGTTTCGCCAACTGATCTTGCAGTTAGTAGCAGAGGATATATTTACGTAACCGACTGGGAAACCGTGCACATTGAGGGCACAGACACACCCAAAATATTTAATCATTCCCCCTGTATTCACAAATTTTCAGCCGATGGNAACCTGATCAATACGATTCGTATTCATGATTTACGTCAAATTCTGAAAATTCCGAAGTTTGCTCGCCAACAATACCTATCTCGGCACCCCGACTTATTNCTCAACGCCTATCCCTCTCTGGACACCGATGGGAACTACGCCCTATTTGTTCCGCAAGGTAGTACTGGACGCNCCTTTCACATTTGTATCGATCAANATGAGAACATATATGTTTCCGACGATGAAGAAATACACAAATTTTCGGCGGACGGTNAACCTGTATGGTTAGCCAAGACAGCTCAAGCCGGTGTAGGACAAGTAATAGAAATTGGAGATATGGCTGTTGATTCAAAGGGAAATCTATACCTATTAGATCAGAAAGCTCACCGAGTGGTTAAATACGACACCTTTGGTAAATTTCAACTTAGCTTTGGTCATTATGGTGATCGACCAGGCCAGTTAATTCAACCCTTTTACCTAAGTATTCTCTCAGATGATACTTTATTAGTAGCTGATAAGGCAGTTTANAAAAANGATTTTGCTACTCAATTACCACGTCGCCAATTTGATCCTTTTCGTTATGGTGGTACAGTTAATCGAATCTTTCGTACCCGTATCAAAAGAATTCAAAAATTTAGTCCTAGTGGTAAATATCAAGGTAATATTCTAATCCGATTGGACCGAGAAAAAGTCGCCGACCTTTTCCTGCAGTTGAAGGCNATTGACCCTAATGGTTTCGTTTATTTGGTTGATTCAGATACTTTACAAATCCATCGATATCAAGTGACCCGTCCCTTCTTACACGCAGGGTTACAGACCGAAGTCAAATTTCGTTTTATTGATTCTTATGATAACACTATCGTTGATAATGAGGATGATTTAGATGCGGACATCGCGGCTGGTGGTGAGTATGAAACCGTCGGGATGAAAAATAAGCTTAATAATGACTTATTATTTGCTTACGATATTAACCAAGATATTCGTCTGTCATTGACCAATAGNTTATCCTGGGAGTCAAAAATTAGCGATACGTGGTTTCGTGGNCCCCAGTACTCTGATTTTCGNGGTTCTTTTCCAATGGATACNAGAGACAAAACAAAAACCATTAAAAATAAAATTGGCTTAGATTTAACTTGTATTCTAAATCATAACTCCTATAATTACCGTGAAGCTGGCGCCAACGNATTTATCGAACTAACCGATGTTGGAATGAAGAACGAAGCATGGGACAAGATTAGAAATCAGATGCTAACTCTAGTCAATCAAAACGTATTTGGTTGGGGCGCTGGCACCTACTACGATCTAGGAAAATCCTTTCGATTTCGCTTCAATATCGAACAAATGTCTGGCAAAATGCACTATACTGCTGCTGANCCGACGGGTATACCAGCAGCAGAAGGAATGAGCAATCGACCAGCTCCNCTATCCAAAATCACTATGTTTTTAGACGGTGAATTTTAGGATCTATTTAAGTGAAGAAAATGAAACCTGTTATTATTGGTATCATGGGTGGGTCGGCGGCTGGAAAAACTACGCTAGCACATCAGTTAGCTGACAGCTTAGCTGACTTTTCGCCCGTTATTCTTAATCAAGATCNCTACTTTAGAGACTTCTCAGAATACGAACCGGATGAAAGAGAGCGGATCATTACATCTAATCACCCATCGGCGATTTTGTGGTCATCTTTAATTGAACACCTGAGTTTGTTGTCCAATCGTCAACCTATCCAAGTTCCGGTTTCTGGCAGTCGATCGCTCAGTAGCAAGCAAAAATTGACAACTATCTCTCCCTCTGATCTNGTTATTTTAGAAGGTCATCTAATCTTCTGGCATCAGCAGATTCGTGATTTGTTACAAATTAAGATTTATCTGGATGTTGACCCTCATGAGCGTGTTCTAAGACGATTGCTTAGAAGTGCTGATACACCTAATTTTGATCTGAAATGGCAAATCGATTGGTATCGTCGGGATGTAACACCGAACTATTCCGTCTATACAGANCCTTGCAAGAAATACGCTGATNTAATTCTACCGTTTGAAGAAAACAACGGTGTAGGTGTTGAAATAATCATGGACGGTTTACGAAAAAGATTAGCTAGCTTTAGTACCGATACTACAGTAAAAATGTAAGCATAAGAATGCTTAATCGCCAACTGATAATACTATGTATCATNCTGTTTGGCTTAGGTGTTATTTCTCAGCCTGTCCAGTATTTGTTTCCTAAGTATGTAGAAGATACCCTAGGGTCGCGTTTATGGTTAGCAGGTATCTTACGTGCAATCCCGATTGGTTTAGGTGGTTTTTCTGCTTTAGTAGCTGGTGCCGTCTGTGATCAGTTGGGTCGTAAGCGGACATTCGTTGCTGGTATTATTGGAATATTCTTAGTCGGCCTTGTTTTTGTAAGTTCTAACCCAGCTTTTATCTTAGCAGTTCTATGTTTGCAAGGTNTTGCTTCAGGTCTAAAATCATCTGGTGGCCAATCCTACTTGATTGGAGCTGTTGATACCGCGGCCTTGGGCCGTGCATCTGCGGCCTACTTCTTAAGTGGCATTCTAGGGCAAGCCTTTGGAAAATCGATAGCTGGTATTTTGATACAAAAACATGGTTATGCAAACTTTGGCTGGTTAGCTCTAGGTAGTGGAGTCCTGTTGGCTATCTTCGCCGTGTTGGTTTTGCCAGATCAATCAGGTACGAATTCGATAAATACCTTAGCTTTTAAGAAACAAANTTGGTGGAAAACTTACTCANCTATCATTAATCGCCCTAGGNTCGTTATTNTGGCGGCCATTCGATTTTTTAGNACATTCTCTTGGGGNAGTCTCCAATTCTTACTCCCATTATTGATGGCACGCCTAACAGACATTCAAATAACAGGATTCTTCGGTGGAAGTAGTGATGTGTTTGCTTGCCTTTGTTTGTTATTCACAGGTGTTATTTGTGACCGAATTGGTGTCATAAAGCCAGCCATAGGCTCACATTTACTGATCTTTTTTAGCCTCATTNGTTTAATGATGGTAATGCAATCAGCCATCGGATTTTTCGTTGCTGGGGTTTTAGCCTCCGGTGCTGCATGGTCTCTATCGACCACTATGCCACGTTTTATCAANCAATTCTTAGCTAACGACGAAACTGGACGTGGGGTCGGTTTGGTACATTTGGCTTGGAGCATTGGTTTTTTAAGTGGTTATCTTACGGCCAGTTTANTGGTTAATATTAACCTTCGATTACCGCTGTTTTTGGGCTTAGTAGCTGTTAGCATTTCAGCTTTCTTGGTGTTCAGACTTAGCCGATTTGACGGATCTTGTTAATTTTTTGGTTAGCNGTTTAAAAGTGGATAGAATCTGCCCTCCATTTTTTTACCAACANGGATTGGATCTGTGCCTTTCAACATTGGTTTNGCTTGCTTAGAAATGACACCATCCTGAAACACGTTGATAACAGTAGCCCTTCTTGGGCGATCGGTCTCGTTTTCAAAAGAACCATGAACCATCAACGGGTGGTGAAACGTGGCCTGTCCAGCTTTCAATTCGATTGGTGTTGGTGATTGAAATTGGGTCCATTGCTCTTCGGTCAAGACTTGTTGAATTGCTTCCATATCACCGGCTAANCCGGTAATTGGCAAAAGATCCCACTTGTGGCTACCAGGAATGTAGTGAACACAACCATTATNTCGGTCTGTATCNTCCAAAGCGATCCAACAAGTCAGATGAGACATGGGTTGAGTTCTAGTCCAGTAGGAGTAATCTTGATGCCAAGCAACGACTCCACCGTGTTGTGCCGGTTTGCAAAAAAGCTGATCGTGCCAAAATCGAACTGCTCCACCCAACAATTGATTTGCAGCNACTACAAATGCTGGATGCCATAAAACATCGTGAAAACCAGTCGTAATTCTCCAAGCACCAAGTGCGTGGAATAAAACTTTATTTGGCTCCGTACTTTCGTTTAGATTAAATTCGTAAAAAAGAGAATTGTCAGCAGAAACCGGATCCATTAGTTGCTCTAGCTCGGTTGTTAGAATTTCGACTTGGGACTTTGAAAGTATCGGAATACCAGCCAAATATCCATTCGTATGATANAAACTGAGCTGGTCTTCGGTTAGCTGAAACGTCTCTAGATTTTGATTGCTGTTTCTATCTAAGAAATTACTAATCGGCNGATGATGGTGAGACAGATCGGAAATCATATTGGTTATCCTACCTTGAGTAGCTCTTNACAAGCACTTCGCTGACATGTCAAATCTCATTGAAATGAGTAAATTTTACCTCAATTAAACTAGTCAGTAAATATTATCTGACCATATACCTCTGGTCAAAACAGTGAACTTCGCGTATCCTGCACAGGAGTTATCGACTACACCGACATCTAATCAAGTAAATGTTGATAAATCTCTACTTATACAACGAAGAGTCTATCGATGAGTTTTATAAATTATTGAGTATGCCTAGTCTCCAACTATAATCGATTATGTTATAATCCAGATGGTTAACTTTTAGGTATAATTTCAGGCAATAGATCGTACAAATGGGTTTTAAATTCTACTCANGAATAAAGATAAAAACTATAGTACTTTTGTTATCTATATTAGTACTACTGATAGAATCGAAAGTACTACTGGCTTTGGATTCAGACGAGGGTATAGCTGGTAATGTTCCTTCAAATTCTCATGTTGCNTATGTAGGTGATTTTTTAACTCTTGGCGTAGGCGCTAGACCATTGTCCATGGGAGGAAGTTTTACCGCTATTGCCAATGATTCGACCGCTACTTACTGGAACCCTGCAGGGCTAGCGCAACTAACGCATAGTGAAATGACCTTTATGCAGGCCAGTATCAATGGATTGGATAGTTATAGCTTTTCAAATTACGTACACTCTCTAGGGCAAAGTCGGACTGTTGGTTTAAGTTGGTTAAGAGTTGGCATTGATAACATTCAACAAACTACAGTCAAGTTTCCATCCCAACCGATTGGGCCGTCCAATCGGCCGAGCAAAAAATCCACCTTCAGTGCGGGCCAAAATGCTTTCCTAGTATCTTATGGACAGCAGTTAGGTCAACTAGCGATCGGTGTCAATCTAAAAATGATCTATATGACGACACTAAAACATTTTAACGCGCTGGGAATTGGTAGTGACTTAGGTCTACTTTGGAAGACAACAAATCAACGCTCAGGTCAGTTAGCAGTTGGTCTAGTACTACAAGATTACTTTCGCACTCGTCTTTTTTGGAACACTGTCCCTCAAAGCGCAGGACAAGCTTCTCATAGTGAATCGATCCGACCCAATCTACGAATTGGTACGGCTTACCATCAGAAAATNCCCTTCTTAAATAGCCAATTATCCTTAGCCTTAGATGCTAATATAAGACAGAAGANGGAGTTTCACTTTGGTGGTGAATATGTCATTAACGACTTACTTTCAATAAGAAGTGGTATATTACAGAAACAAGGCAGTTTTGGTAACATACACCAACTGACCGCTGGGGCAGGTTTTCGCTTGGCTTTCGTTTCTGGTGCCGCCTTCGCTATTGACTATGCTTTTATTGGACATGANCAGCTAGGAAACAGTAATCGNGTNTCCCTTATACTTCGGCTATAGTGTTGTAGTGTTTTCAGATAGTTGGTGTCGNATTTGGTCAGCCAAGTAGTTGACTACCTTCTGTAAAGACCGATTNCCGTGATCGGTTGTAGCAAGGTTTGCAGGCTCTCCCATTTGGGCAAACATTGGATTATNAGGGTCATACTCTACNCNATGNTGTTGATCTTCTAGTGGTGGGGCTAGATTTTTTGGCCACACGGTTTGGTCTCGACCATCTCGTAAGGCAGATAAATCAACAAATTCTGGAAACATAGCTAGTCCNTAGGATGTCTCTTCTTTTCCTGCATGATCNCCATCAATTTTAACTTCCGATTCACAAATAGAGATTTCTGTCCCTCCCCAGAAGTCAATGTGAGGATAAGCCGATTTCAAACTTTCCAATTGCTGTTCCAAAATAGACTGCCACGGATAATGACCAGCCATTAAGACTATAATCCGAAATCCGAAACTGATTAGTTGTGCAACGGTCGTAGTGAGTATATCAGCACAAGTTGTTGGGTTTTGGTAATGTGTCCATTTAAATTCACTGTGTCCACCCAAAGCCCCCCACCACATGGTGGGCAGAATAACCCCCCCAGTTTTTTCAGCAATACGTATACAGAGCTTTTCCGCTTTCAATCCATCAAATCCGATGGGTAAGTGCCAGCCGTGGTGTTCTATCAGGCCCAATGGCCAAAAAGCAACCGGTTTTTCTTTAATCATCGCTTCCAACTGATCTGGTCTGAGTTGGTGGTAATATTCCCAGTTCATTATTGTTCTATATTAAATAAGCTTGGCGATTACTATCAAAAGACGAATATGGATACTTTGACAAATGACTTCCAGTTGAAGATCNGAATCCTAATGTATTAACTGATCATTTTTCTCGCAAGTGTAAGTGCTTCCCGAAAAGCACTTACTTTGGCAAGACCTTTTCCTGCTATATCAAAATCGGTATCATGAGCAGGTGTAGTAACAATCCATGATAAACCTGCTTGTAAAGTTATTCCTTGCTCAAAACCCATTAACTTCATAGCGATTTGTCCCTGGTCGTGGTACATAGTTACGNCGGCGTCGAATTCTCCATTTTTAGCTCGGACAAAAATCGTGTCTGGTGATAGTGGCTCAACAGCCTGAATGTCGAATTTATCATTTTCAACTTGGATAGCTGGTTTGATTAATTCGACTTCTTCTTGACCAAATAGCCCACCTTCACCTGCATGTGGGTTCTCAGCCCCGCAACAGCAATTTTTGGACGTTTATAACCGTAGTCTAATAACGTTTGGTGTATTAACCGTGACAGAATTAACAATACTGTCACGGTTAATTTCGCTAGAGACGGCCTTCAGTGGAACATGAGATGTAACTCTCGATGTCCACAGAAATTTATCCGATAATGGTAGTATATTGACTTCGCCACGTATTCCTCGGTAATCCATCAACCGAGCAAAGTAATCAAGTTCGCTCTTAGTCGTTAGTCCTGCTGAATTCATCGATTGTTTGTTGAAGGGACCAAAAACTAGAGCACCAATTCAGTTTGTCTTTAAAGCCATAACTGCCACTTGAATTGAGTCTAGGACATATTCACCTGATTTTGTGTCAATTTGTCCTAGAGGAAAGCTGTAATCTCTTTCGGTATGACTTGCCCCCCTCATCCAATAGGATTTTCTCTGTTTTACAGAGTTCATTAATCCAATTATAATCAACTGGTTTTGTATATTTGAGATTACTACTTACTGTGATAGCGCCTGACAAAAGCACTGACTCGCTGCCAATAATGAGGATTTCTGTTTGTGCGATCGTTTTATTGCCAAATAATAGACTGGCAACTAGTTCAGGCTCTATCCCGGATGGGTCTCCTGGGAGTAAACCGATACGATTCGATCGTAGTTCATGGGAATTACAAATTGAGGGAACAATTGTGGCAGAAACGATATTTATATCCACCTGTAAAATGTAGAATTTTTTATGTATTCAACTTAATTAATCTGGTCAATACGTCAGTGGAATCTGCCCTGTTAAAGTCAGATGTAAGTGATAAGACCATAATAGCCTGGAATCTCAATACGGAAAATACCTTTTAACCAAATAATTTAAAGAGATGGACCAACTTAAAGAATAGAAGGTGTTCTTTACCCTCTATTTTTTGGTTGTAATTGTAAACTATGAATAAGTTACTTTCAGGTGCGTACTCGTATGCAAATAAGGCAAAGAATCGTCTTTCCTCTTCAACAGTTTGCTCTAAACTAGATCGCATATACATTCGTTGGGCAAATTGGTAATTAGCAACAAATCGAAGAGTGTTATCGATCAACTTTTTTTCTTCGATTAAACGTTGTTGGCGGAATTCAAAATTTAGCTTAGATGTTGGGCGAAGGTATATTTCTGGTCCTACAAAAAAACTCTCTTTATCATTTCGAATCCCAATTGAATTACGAACACGGATCGAAATCCATTTAGGTTGAGTTGGAATCCAACCTAAAAACAGGTCAAGAGTTCGATCGGTAAAAGCTCGATTTTCGTCATCCAGACGATAATACCATTGTGGACTAAAAAACAGGAAAAAATCCTCAAAACCAATAATGTTCTGAAACCTAAATCGATGATTGGTTAATTCACCACGATGATTACGGAGGCGTTCGTATTCTGTCTCGTGGTTCAGGAAATTAATTTTTGACTTTTGACGTTTCTCGATCTTGCCTGATAAATTTACTCCACGNCGATCAATACGTGGAATAAAACCAGTTTCAGGTTGAAAATACTGCCCGATATCAAAGTAACGCGCCTTAAACGAACTCTGCCAAGATAGAAGATTAGCCTCTTGGGATAGTTCTGCGAAGAATGCTTGGTCACTGTTTATATTTTTTTCTATCCATTCCTCAGTTGTTTTCCACTCACTAGCGTAAGCTAAGTTTAATTCTAGATTTTTTGGTAACACTAGCCTTGCATCAATACCGGAACTACGGTCGTACCGACTATCTTCCACTTGGTCTTTAGTTGTTCCTAAAAACCCAACAGTAGTATTTTTTCCAAATTCTCTTTGAAGACGGAAAACGGAATAACGGTAATCATCCGAGGGAGGCAAAATGTCACTTTTTGCCTCCCTTTCTGTATCTTCTGGACCAGCTTGAGCAAACACTAGAGCCGTATTAAAATTCCCAATTTTCCCTGCCATCTTTGCCCCTGTTTTCAAATCCTCTATTCGCCTACTGTAGAAAAGCTCGAGTGGTGTTTGAAAAATTTCGTTACCTTCTTGAAAGAAAGGGCGTTTTTCTGCAAAACGAAGTGGGATATCGGTTAAATTCACCCGGTCGGGATCAGCCTCAATTTGTGCAAAGTCTGGGTTCAACGTCAAATCAAAAGACAAGCTTGAAAGCGGATATCGAAAATCAAGACCAACGTCAGCTTTAGTTTCAAGCTCTTGGTCGTAGATCTTCTGGGGGCGAACTGTCAGATAAGGTTTAATTTTAAGTGGTCGTCGCGTCTTCAATCGATCAACATCTAAATCTATCAGATGGCCAAACCGGGAAACTGCGTATTCCTTTCCCCCAAGATCAGCCCATGACAGTTCTTCTCTGCTCGAACGATCTTTCCGCCAGAAGTTAATCCCCCAAGGCTTTTTCTCTTTTTTTGGGAATCGGAGTTCAGCGAATGGAATAGAGAATTCAGCTGTCCATTTATCTTTTTCTCTGATAGATTGACCATTCCAATTGCAATCCCAAGCCATATCGGAACCACTTCTACCGCTGTTGGCCCCCTCGTTTTGTACTCTTCTATCAGCTTGAGTTCCGAGTGAGTTGAGTTCGAAACCATAACAATTCCTCAAATCCAGATAAGTATCTATATAGACTCCCACATAGTCGTCAAGGAAAAAACGAGAATCACGACGAGTTTCATTGGCCATCATTTGATCCATATCATCCTTGAAGCACTCGAACCCAATATAAAGATGTGAACTGTCATATGACAGGTATATGTTAGTTTTCAGGTTAGTTGGTGCCCCTGGGTTTGGTTGGTGCTGAACTAATTTTTTGATGATTGTAGACTTTTTCCAATTTTCGTCATTCAGATTACCATCAATTTTAGGCGGCGTTTCTGTCCATTGAGCGGCAACACACTTAGGGTTAGAATCACTACCCATAGCTGAAGGTATAAGCGGGAAAAGCAAGCAAATCAACAGAATTACTAAGTGTATGAAAGAAGCGCGGGAAAAAATCACATTATTCGTTCTATACCAATACTTTTGGAAAAAGAAAATAATATTCACGAGAAAATCCAGCAACTACAAGATATGTCTATACTGACAGCTATATACATTCAATGATTATTTGTACGGTTAAATCAGATGAGGCACAGATGAGAGATTTATACATTTTTTCGAAGTTAGCACGCCACACACTACTCCCCTCAATTCTTATAGTCTACTGAAAGGATCCATAGTAAAAGAGAAATAATATTCTATATTGTTATCGAAGTAATATATCATGGTACAAAATCGACTTGGCTCCACCAACATTTTTTCAACGAAACAAAATAGATCTTAAACCAGATTAGACGCGCATTGTATCAGATTGTGTCTATACCTCCAAGAAAAACAAACAAATATGTTTTGTAGTTCCAAAGTGCATGGCACGATAGAAAATCTCTTTTTTGAGNAAATCGATAGATTAGTACAAGCAGATANATCTGATTTCTCATAATTTTATTACACACCAATTTAGCCAATCANCAACCCAAAANTCCCATTCACCTAAAACCATCTGCTATAATTGGCTATAGAAAGCTTATTACCAAGGAAGTAAATGGTCTAAAATNTAATGAAGAACTTGGACAAGTATATCTATCTAGATCATAGTGCAACGACTCCTGTTGACCCTGAAGTCTATGCTGCCATGGAGCCATTTATGACCAATCAATTTGGCAATGCTTCCAGTTTGCATACCCTCGGTCGTCGATCTCGAAATGCAATTGAAATTGCCAGGGAACAGGTAGCAACTCTGATCGGAGCCAGTCGATCCAGTGAAATCGTTTTCACTAGTGGAGCAACCGAGTCAAATAATCAGGCTATTAAGGGCTTAATCACTCATTATAGACAAAAAGCACCCCAGCGAGACTTACACCTGATAACTTGTGCTACCGAACACCATGCAGTTTTGCATCCTTGCCAATACTTAGAAAAGCATGGCCTGAAGGTGACTTATTTGTCAGTTGATCGTTATGGTCGTGTTTCATTAGCAGATATTCAATCAGCTGTATCCGATGAAACTGTCTTGATTTCTTTGATGCATGCGAACAACGAGATTGGTACTATTCACCCCATTGACAAGATTTGTCAAATTGCCAAGAATACGGGAATTTCAGTCCATTCTGACGCAGTGCAATCAGTTGGTAAAATTCCCGTTAATGTTGAAGAAATAGGTTTAGATCTTTTATCTATTTCTGCTCACAAGTTTAATGGCCCTAAAGGCGTTGGTTGTTTGTATGTACGGCGTCGTCAAAGGATTAATAATCTACTTCACGGCGGTGAACACGAACGAAATCGTCGAGCAGGAACCGAAAATGTAGCAGGAATCGTTGGTCTAGGGAAGGCTGCCGAAATTGTGCACCGAACACTTGAACAGAAATTTGCTCATATTACACAGTTAGCTGAACTTTTACGACAAGGTTTATTAAATCGTATAGAAAAAGTTTTTGATAATAGTCCACCGAATTGCCATGAGCGAATCCCGGGTATTGTGAGTCTCGTTTTCACTGATGTTTCCGCTGAAAATTTGATTCTTAGGTTGGATATGGAAGGGATTTGTGTTTCAAGCGGATCTGCTTGTGCGTCGGGATCGATGGAACCTTCGCATGTGATAGCCCAGCTAGGTATTAATGCGGAATTAGCTCAGAGTACAGTCCGTTTTTCTGTTGGTCATACCAACACCGTTTCTGAGATTGAAACCACCATTGAAATTGTGTCTCGAGTTGTTAGCCAAATTCGTGCACTCAAACTGACGTAATTGTCCCCAATAATTAATTATGGCGTCTACAAACTATGTCGCAGAAATCGAAACCGATCAAGCCGGTTATCGACTAGACGTTTATTTGACCCAACTATTACAAAAGCAAATACATATAGGGGAGTTATCCCGATCTCAAGCCCAGAAAATTATCCAACAGGTTTTAATAAAAGTTAATGGACAGAATCGAAGACCTAGTTACAAACTACGATTGGGAGACCAAGTATCCTTATGTCTTTCGAGCTTAGAATCAATTTATGCACCTGAAGAACTACATGCAGAATTAATACCTATACCAATTTTATTTCAGGATGAACATCTGGCAGTTTTGGATAAACCTGCAGGACTAGTTGTACAGCCAACGGAAGGTTTACGAAAAGGAACCTTAGTCAATGGGCTATTGTACTATTTTGGAGATAAGCAGAGAACAATTGAAAGACAGGGTCTAGTTCATCGTTTAGATAAGGATACCACTGGCGTTATAGTTGTCGCTAAAAGCCAGTTTGCTTTCCAACACTTGTCAGCGCAATTCAAAGCGCACAGTACTCAACGAACCTATCAGGCTGTGGTATGTGGTCAACTGAAAAATGAGTCAGGTACAATTTCAGCTCCGTTAGGTCGAAGTAAGAAGGATTTTCGCCAAATGACAGTTGTAGATGGAGGACGACGGGCCGTTACTCATTACCAAGTGTTAGATCGTCTGGATCGATTAACTCTGCTGCAACTCCAACTTGAAACTGGCCGCACACACCAAATTCGTGTTCATCTTTCCACCATTGGCCATCCAATAGTGGGCGATTTAACATATGGAGGGGGAGCGAAACGAGGATGTAACGAAGCTACTAGTAATCATATGAGGCAAATTTTGAGTCAGCTAAATCGACAAGCACTGCATGCTCAAACACTTGGTTTCATTCACCCACTGACTGAACAACTACATACTTTTACTAGCCAAACCCCAACCGATTTAAAATCCCTTATGGATTGTTTTCACATTCCTCAGGATTCAGTAAATCCTTCCTAAAATTATCCATGTGGCCATTCGGACCGTGTATTTCCTGATTTCATACTGTGCCTGATACCTCAAGCAAATCCAGTATCACAATTACGGTCAGTGATGAGTTATAATCGTGCAAAAATGTTTTCGCTTTCATTTTTTCGGATGCATTAAAAATGTACAATTGAAATGAATCATGCTGTTTGGGCTTATCGCAGATTAGATCAGTTGCAACGTAAATAAGACCATATTTATTTTACCATACGTATTTTTATCACTTTTCTTAGATATACTCGGAACGGAGTCAGTAACACTTCGNNCCCCTTAGATCGTGCTANGTTTTCACTAGCCGACTCTAATNCCACAAAAGGAGATAATTAGAGCTTGTGCGATTGATAAAGAAATTACCTAACCCTTTTCTTTTTTCGAATGGAAAAATTGTTTCAACCCTCAGCGACTGGGAAATAAGACGNTCTGAGATNNGTCAAATGATGTTAGACTTACAATATGGAACAATGCCACCTGCCCCGGAGACAGTTCGCGTTGAAACTATCGATAGCCAACAAATCCAAAATCAAAATCAATTTGATCAGCTAAGATTTATTTTTATCCCCGATAATAAGTCTCCAGAAATAAATTTTGATCTGGATGTGAAGTTCTATCGCCCTTCATCCACGGTCATTGAGAAACGAAAAAAAACTCTAAATAACTTTGGCCAAGATGGCTTACCTGTTCTGATCTATGTGGGTGATTTATCTGATATGGATCGAATTTCCATATTATTGGATAATGGTTATTGTGTTCTCAGTTATCATAACAACCAACTAGAACCCATGGAAATGGGTAAACCAATTGTTGGGCCCGCCAGAGATGCCTATCAACGGCTTTCAGCAGAATATACTTGGGGATCCATTTCTGTTTGGGCTTGGGGGGCAATTCGCCTACTTGAATATGCTCTAACCTTACCCGAAGTCGATTCGAAACGAATCATGGTTTCTGGACATTCACGAAATGGAAAAACAGCGCTTTTAGCTGGTAGTACCGATGATCGATTTGCCTTGGTAAATCCCGCAGGATCTGGGTGTGCTGGTGCNGGCTCATATTTAGCATTAGACGAAGGTTGTGAAGACTTAGCTGCNTTGACTAGCCGNGATCGTTGGTGGGCATGGACTCAAGCCGAATTCGAGAAGTGGACAGGTCAGGAGGAAAATCTACCGTTTGATCAACATTTCCTAATGGGTTTAGTTGCTCCTCGNCCACTTCTGCGGACTGAAGGTATAGAAGATGAATGGGCAAACCCCAAGGGTACNGCGGTTGCTTTTCTGGCGACTCAGCCAATCTATAGTTTTCTAAAATGCCCCAGCAAAAATGGAATCTACGTCCGGTCAGGTGGGCATTATCAAAGCCAGGAAGATTTTGAGGCCCTTCGAGTTTTCGCTGATTGGCACCTCTTNGNTNTGTTTCCGACTGATGACTTTCCTCACACCAATTTCCACCAACTACCTTTCAATACAGATGAGTTAAGAAAGTGCTTTGACTGGGATTAAGGGATCGAAAACCCTTCTAAAGATTGGATTAAGCTTGTGAGGCCTCACAAGCTTAATCCAATCGGGCACCAAAATTCTTACATTGGGCTCAAATTTTAGCCATTTTAATCTTTTCGTGGTGGCCAGTTGCTAATGGGAACCGCCTATCTAGCCAAGATTCAGATATGGGCTCAAATCGGCCCATCAAGTTTTTGTTCCCAATCTGGAATTTGATCTCTCGGTGGCCACCAAAAACCGCCATTTCCCACTTATCTGCTAAGCAGGCCTGAGNCATATCTAACACCAGNTGATCAACAGACTTCTNGGTAGGTGTNTAGNGTAGGTCTGTCCCGATACAACCTCCATATCGGCGAAAAACAGATTCTGNCAGTTCGGTTGGTCTGGTGAATTCAACCAATTTCAGTCCGACTAGTAGGTGATTGCTCGAACTCTCAATTATTAACANAGGATTGGTATAGGNAGTGTCTGTGGCNGTAAACTTAACCCCNAGTGAAACGAGACCACTACGAATCACAACGGATTGATATGGTTCTCCAATGTAATTCCCAACAATAGTTTTTCCGTTGACTAGAATTTGGTCAANCGTATCTAGTCTGGGTAATACAANAAACATCTCTAGCNGTTCTACTGTCCATCGTTCTTGNCGTTTGGGTTGATAGACGATCACGGCTGAAGAGCCTGATTGAACAGCAGACGGGCGCCCATCATCAGCCCATAGTTTAGGTGAGNTTTCGATTGGTTGGCCATGGTGATGATTTAGGTAGCGATTCGTTTGTCCAGGGCGCCGTTGGTTTTGTACAAAACGAACAAAGGCCTGACCTAAATCAGATAATGTNTTGACGGATTCACCGGTACGTGTCCATTGNGCGATATAGCTAGCATTCTGCATTCCATGAACGTGAGTTTTTGTAGCTGTTGCCACCGACAGGTTTTCATCCATCCAGGTTGTTAATTCTGAAATACCCCCTGGTATCCAGGTGATTTTCGAATCGTCGTCCCCTAATTTGACTAACGATTGTTCNGCTGAAGAGGTCACGGTAGCAGGTAGTGGTTTATGTAATGCTATATTGCTAACATCAACGGGGTGTTGGTGAGCCAGAAGTACTAATAAACCAGCATACGCGTGATCGTGCGCGTGAACAAACTGGTAAGCGACAGATTCGTCATAGAACCCACCCCATAACAAATCAGCTANCATAGATACTAAACCTGATCCACCATAAAGGCTGTCGTGGTANGCTCGCCCCCATGGTCCACAGAGTTGCCGAATTCTGGGNTGCCAACGCCAAGCTAATTCTAGCCACAGGTGGNTTTCTAATTTTCTTGCTATNTGAGTTGCNCGCGGTTCACCTAATTGACAAATAATACGGAGAAGAAGAAGTGTCACTGGGTGATAAGTAGGNCTATTGAATTCTGGAAGGGTTCCGTGAGGTTCAACTAAGTCAACGAATTTCTCTAAAGCACNTATACTATCATCAACGAGTTGTGTGTCATCAAANATCAANCCTGCGGCGAGCCGACCAGTCCAATTACCAAGTGGTATATTATTATTTCGCCCAGCAATGATGTCTTCACCATTATCCTTCAAAAATCCTTTTACTGCTTGCTGAAAATTTTCTTTTTGACTCGTGCTTAAGGCTGGTGATAGATGATAAAGAGCCATTAGGCCTGCCATTACATTAAAGTGCCCACCNAGAACNCCCAATTTATCTAGCCATTTATGCCCTTGCTCAATACGTTTAGTTTTTCCACTCATCAAAAAACCAATAGCACAATAAAGAGTCCCACGGGTATCAGTCCCTCCATACTCGTCTCCATTGATCAGACCGGTTTCCACATCAGTGAAGTAGTCAGCATACCTTTCTGCTACGGATAACGCTTCTTTGGCTGATTGATCAAGCAGTTCAACTATTCCTTCAGGAGAAATAGTNAACATATTTTTACCTTCAGTCATCATCATATTTCTCTCCTTCTAATAATTAGTAAATCTAGCTGTCAAGTTAAATTGTCATTCAAATTAAACACAACTGTAAAAACTACTCTTTTGGGAATCCAGAAATCATCAACCTGTGGATACTGGTATTGTTTTTTCTGACTTGATTAGTAACTCAATTGATAGATTTTCCGTCTCCAGTAAAAGATCATATCATTGGAAACAGAACTAGATCTGTTAGATTCGATATGCGAATTCACTATATCCAACACCTAACTGTAAACATAACTAAACTCAATATAATTTGTTTTTTTATCTACTTGATTGACAATTGATATCTGATATAATGAGTTTATCGGTGAATCGAGTCCCATTCGATAATTTACAGCTTTCAATGGTAGAATGATACTTACCTTTGATAAATCAGTCAGGCGTTGATAACTATATCAATTCACTTGCTCATGACCAATTTCGGGATTACGATTCCAAATTTGCTGAACTGTAATGGTTAATTTGGTATCTATTTGTTTCATAGAGAATTTATATAGGAATAGATCACAAGATTAGACTAGAGATTATATACTAATTTAAACAAAAGTATCATCAGTACATAACGTTAGATTTACAATTCTTTTTTCAAGACGCGTTAGCCGATTTCTGAGTTTTCAGTACGTTTTTTATTCTGTTAGCAGCCGGTGAGACGATCTTACATTATCGAAAATAGTTTCCGTTTGTTAACTCAGTCTAACGTTTTATGATAGGTGTCTTTCGAAGTCTTGACAAGCTAAAATCTGAGAGGTTGGGTCAAAAGAAGTTACCCGAAAGCTTGTTTTTCAAAAACTTAAGTGCTTGTCTCATGTTTACAAAGGGGGATAATGGAAAATGGATCCTGTTAGACTGGGTTATGTTGGTTGTGGGTTTATGGCGCAAAAAGTTCACATCCCGAATTTTATTAGTCTTCCTAATTGTGAACTACTGGCTATTGCTGAAGTACGTAATCAACTAGGACAAAAAGTTCAGCAGAAACACCAAATACCCAAACTGTACCAAGACCATATAGAGTTAGCGAAGGATGACGAGATTGAAGCAGTAGCTGTATCGGCTGGTTTTGCTATGCAGGGGCAAATTGCCAAAGACTTGCTTAGCGCTGGCAAACACGTATTCATGGAAAAACCGATGGCCGTTTCAGTGAAACAAGCCGAGGAAATGGTGAAGGCTGCTGAATCGGCTGGCGTTAAGCTTATGGTTGGCTACATGAAGCGATACGATGCAGGAAACGAGTTAGCTAGGTCTTATATTGATCAATTTCGTCAATCAGGTGAACTAGGGGCCTTGACCTATGTACGCAATCATGGTTTTGGAGGTGACTGGGTCTGTAACCTCGACACGCCAAGAGTTACCACAGATGAAGCACAACCTTCTGCTCCGAACCCTGTTCCTGAATGGTTACCTGAGAATCGAGTTGGTTCCTATCTCGGCTACCTGCAACAATATACCCACAATATTAATCTTTTACGTTGGCTCTTGGATGCGGGCGATGACGTTAAAGTTAAAGTAGTCGATCTAGACGATGACGGTTATTCGGGGATCGTGATTTTTGAAATGGCCGGAATACGTGCTATTCTGGAATCAGGTAGTATTTCTCATTATCGTTGGGATGAGCATACGCAAATATACTTTCAGCATGGATGGGTACACACCTGGGCCCCACCTTTACTCCTCAAAAACACACCAGCCGAAGTTGAAATCTATCGGGCAGGTGATGATCAAGAGGTGACACAACCAATTCCAAAGCCAAGTTGGACTTGGGCTTATCATCGGGAAGTCGAACATTTCATCCAACACATTAGGATGGATGAACCATTTCGTTCATCAGGACAAGATACATTAACGGACGTGCGGTTGTACGAAGAAATTTACCGCCAGTTCTTGGGGCTTGACTAGATCGGAATTCAAGCGAACTAAAATGTCAAAAATTAGGATTATAATAAAAATATGAGTCAGAACAATAATCTATGGGTTCAATATCCGGGTAATGATGGAGCAGGAAATGGTAAACATATTGTTTTGGTAAGTGGAGACGAGGAATATCGTTCCGAAGAGGCTTTACCAATGCTAGGCCAAATTTTGTCTGCTCACCATGGATTTCGAACTACCGTTTTGTTTGCAATTGACCCAGATACTGGAAAAATAGATCCAGAAGTTCAAACTAATATCCCGGGTCTACAGCACCTAGAATCAGCTGATATGATGATTCTATTTACCCGATTTCGTGAATTGCCCGACGACCAGATGAAATTTATCGTTGATTATACAAATTCAGGAAAACCTATAATGGGTTTACGAACCGCTACTCACGCCTTCAAATATGAGCGTAACTTGGAAAGTCCTTACGCTAAGTATGATTGCCAAAGTGTTGATTTCGACGGGGGCTATGGTCGACAGGTACTCGGTGAAACTTGGATTAATCACCACGGTCATCACGGAAAAGAAAGTGCTTTAGGTGTTATCAATGGTCTATACGAAGATCATCCAATTTTGAAAGGGGTGGCAGATGTCTGGGCACCAAGTGATGTGTATGGAGTAAAAAAATTAGTCGGTGATAATCTGCAGATATTGATGAACGGCCAAGTTTTAGTTGGTATGCAATCAAGCGATCGACCGAAAATCAACAAATCTACTATGCCATTAGTCTGGCTAAAGAATTATACTGGTGAGACCGGTAATACCTGTCGTGTTTTCAATACTACCATGGGAGCATCAGTGGACTTGTGTAGTGAAGGGCTACGACGTTTATTAGTCAACGGCTGCTACTGGTGTTTAAATATGGAAGACCAAATTCCCGAACGAAGTAATGTGGATTACATAAATGATTATAAGCCGACCATGTTTGGATTTGGTACTTTCCAGAGAGATTTGTGCCCAAGTGATTTTGCTCTCTAAGCAGGAAATGTTTCATCCCAATCTAATTTAATCATATTTTTAGTAGTCTTTATTGCATAAACTAAAAAATTCAATTCTATGAAAGCTATTGTTTTATATCAACAAGGTGGAATCGATAAGCTAACCTATACCGACTATGCCACACCCGAAATCAGTGAGACAGAGATTTTGGTTCAAGTTGAGGCTTGTGCAATAAATCGTCTGGATTTGAGAGCTCGTCAAGATCGACCAGAAGTTGATCCTTTTCCACACATTCTAGGGTCTGATATCGCTGGGGTTGTAGCAGATATTGGTCCACGCGTATCTGAAATTTCGGTTGGTGATCGCGTGGTTCTATCACCTAACATCAGTTGTGGCCAATGCAATGACTGCACCGATGGTAATGAAAATTTATGTAGCCGACAGAAACTAATTGGTTTTCATACCAATGGTGGGTACGCCGAATATGTAGCCGCTCCTGCCAATAATGCTATTTTTATAGACCAAAGTTTGGATTTTTCCTCCGCTGCGGCCATTCCAATTGCCTACCTAACAGCTTGGCACATGTTAATAACCCGAGCCAAAATTCAGCCGGGTGAAGATGTACTAATTCTATCGGTTGGTAGCGGTGTTGGCAGCGCTGGTCTACAAATTGCGAAACTGACCGGTTGTCGTGTTTTTGCAACGGCGAGTTCCGACCAAAAGTTACAGATTGCACGGCAAATGGGTGCTGACTTTACTGTTAACTACAAAAAAGTGGATTTTAGTCAATTTGTATTAGATCAAACTAATGGCAGAGGGGTTAATGTGGTTTTGGAACATGTTGGGCAAGCTACTTGGCAACAAAGTATTACTAGTTTAGCCAAAAATGGCCGCTTGGTCACCTGTGGAGTTACTACAGGAAATGAAGGTCAAATTGATATACGAAAAATGTATCAGAAACAATTGTCTCTCCTTGGTTCAGCTTTGGGGTCATCTTCAGAACTTCGCACAATTATTCAATTAGCAAACAACGGTATGCTGAATCCAATTGTAGATCAAACTCTTCCTTTATCAAAAGCACAATTAGGACACCAAATCCTTGAAGATCGATCTAACTTCGGTAAGATTTGTCTCTCTCCAACTTTATCAGCTGAATAGGTGATAAAATTAAAAAAGCGCTACATGCAATACTCCTTTTGATGAAATAGGTATTGGTTTCCTACATCAGGAAAATAGCTTCCCGTCGATTGTATTAAATATAGTGCCTAACTTCTTCTGTGAAAATGTCCAATCAACCTAAGATTTTTTTACTAAACCCATGAAAAAAAATAATCATCCGATCCTAAGTAAAGTTAGGGTTTGGCTAGTTATTACCAGAATAATGGTGATAGTAGCCTTACTTTTTATTTGTTTCCCACCCAGCATGAAGGTTTGGGAACAATCAGATAGTATTCCTTCGGAATACACACCATTCGAATACCTACTAAAAGAGATTGACCAAGATCTTTTTCTATTACTAATAATTACAGTACTAATTTTTGTATTGTCAGAATTGACTAAAGAACTAGAAAAAATACAAACTGACCCGAAAATTACAGTAGATTCACAAGAATTCAGAAATTAACTTTTATCAAAGTTAGAAAAAATCCTAAGAGCTTGTGTGAGCGGAATCTACGTGTTATATGATACGATCAGTTGATTTAAAGGGAATGTTGTAGAATAAATATGAGCCAGAGTATTGAAGTTCTCGACAAATTAGAGCAAAGTAAAAACCTAATTTGGAACCAGCTCCGGCAAGTCATTGTTGGAC
>PAYP01000030.1 GCA_002714785.1 Candidatus Poribacteria bacterium
ACCTTTTGAGCCACATATCCGAGAAGGAAACTTGTATGGCAGAGGATCCTGTGATACCAAGGCGGGTGGCATAGCTATGATGATGGCCATGAAGGATCTGAAAGTTGCGGGAATTAAACCGAATTCTACCATCCAATATGCCGGGGTTGTCGATGAAGAGAATGGGTTTGGTGGAGCCTTAGCATTGGCTAACGAATCATCAGTTACCGCAGTGGTAGTAGCAGAACCGACTGATTTGTCCGTGGTTCGTAGCCACAAGGGATTAGCCAGATTCCGTATCCGAGCAAAAGGTATCGCTGCCCATAGTTCTAAACCTTATTTAGGAGTCAATGCTATTCTTCAAATGACAAAGATAATTAAGGCAATTGAAGAACAGATTCTTCCTACATATAACCATCAGGGGCACCCACTAGTTGGGAGTCCAACATTGAACATTGGACTAATTTCAGGAGGAACACAAATCAACTTCGTTCCTGACCAGTGTACAATTGAACTCGATCGTCGTACTATCCCCGGAGAAAAACCCTCTGACGCAATATTACCATTCCAACGGTTAATTGAACAGATGGCCAATGAAGATCGGCAATTTGAAGCTACAGTCGAGGCTATCATACTAGATAATGCGATGGAAACCGAAGAACATGAGGAAATTGTTCAGATTAGCCACCGGGCCTGTCAAAATATTTTGGGACAGTCAACTATCACTGGTGTGCCTTATGGTACTGATGCGAGCAAATTTACCATTCGTGGCATTCCATCGATTGTACTTGGCCCCGGCAGTATAGACCAAGCTCATTCAGCAGTAGAATGGGTGGAATGTCAACAGGTAATTCAAGCCGTCGACATTTATCGACAGATAATGCTTAATTTTTAGATCCGAAGCAGCTTTTGGACGACTTATATAACTTGTCACTAACTAATCTATCCAACTTATTATACCCCTGAACGTTTTCTTCTCAGAATACAAAAGCTGGCAATATGTATTTGAGTTACTGGCTCCGAGATTTTTAATCTCTTGTAGAAAGTCATACAATAATACTAAATTATACGAGAGCAACTAAAACTATACCAATCTTATTAGATAAAAGATTTATAACGAAGCTGTATCAATCAGTCATAAAGGTAGTCTTTGTGGCAGCGAAGACAAAATGAATATCTTCAGTATAAGTTTTTATGTTATTTACCTCGTAATTGAAGTTGTAAGAAGCAATTCTCGATTATCTTTGATCGGAGATGTACAGTGGAATATTTACTCCTTAAGCTGAGAAATTTCCTGCGCCTTTGATTTCTTCTGATCCATTAATCAAATCATATCGATTAACAAGATGTGAAGGAAAAATACCCAAATTGTAAGCTTGACTTTGATCCGTACTTCAGTTTACCATAACGACATATTCAATGAAAAAAGAGCAGTTAAATGACGCTGGGAAAGGTGGTTGGCACGCTAGTTGCCACTCGGAAAGATGAAAAACTGATCGGCAGCAAATTGATGATCGTTCAGTCAGTTGACATAGACGGTCATCTCGTACGTCAATACACGGTTGCAATGGATGCTGTGGGAGCCGGTATTGGCGAAATGGTTTTGACTGCAGCTGGTAGTTCCGCCCGATATACCGATTCAACGAGTGGGAAACCGATAGATTCGGTAGTGATGGCAATCGTGGATATGGTCGAAATAGAGGGCCAAATCATTTATAAGAAGTAGGGAAAAAGTAGGATGAATACGGTGGGTTTGACCAATCCTTATTTGACGCAAGAGCAGTCACCTCCTGTTGCCCAAAGCTATCGCTATCGAAAATGGCTAGAGCGAGGGTACCAGCCGTCTTTGGCTCCTATTGAAGTTGATAGTGAGATTGGAACGTTGATTGGGCAGATGGGCTGGGCTGGCGGCCATGCACATCGTAATGGCTATTTATGGGGGTCTGCAGGTAACATGGGGGCTCTAATGACAGAAACAGTCGAGTCGAGTTACCTCTTACCCATTGAAGAATCTCCACGCGGTAGATTACCTGCTGCGATTACTGTCAATAACCTAGTTGGTCGTCATATCTTGCTGACCAAGTCAGGATGTAGATTAGACTTAGTTGAATTAGAACATCCTTCCCTGAACGTAACAATATTAGAAATGGAATCAGATGGTGTTCACTATCGGATGCGGTACGGTACTCCGACCATTTCAGAACTCGCAAGAACAGGTAGTAAACCACCCAAACCTACCAGTGAATTTTTTCACTATATGTTAGTTTTTGACCAGCTTGGGGATTACGAATTTAATGCTTTGGTACACTTACAGCCTAAGTTCCTAAATTTGATTTCTCGATCAGAACATGGTGTTCCTGAGAGATTTTATGATTTCTTGAAGGGTTATGAGCCAGAGACACCGATAATATACGACAGCGTTGGTGGAATTGGCCTAGTGATGGAGAAAGCTCCTGGCATACCTGAATTATCGTTTCAGAGTCTACGATTATTCCAAGGGGAAGATCTTCCAGATAGAAGTGCTGACCAATTCCGTCATGTCGTGTATTGGATTGGTCATGGTACTTTCTCCCGTGGTGTTGACATCCTCGACAGCTATCGTCATGCTGAGTATTTTGAAGCTGCGGCTCGGATGGCCTGGGAGGCAAACCAAACCAATATTGACTCACAAGCGTACTCAGAAGAGACTGTGTCTTGCATTTTGGATGAATTTGCGGCTAACCAGTTACCAGAGCCAGATCAGACAAATGTGACCGAGCCAAGCTCTACGGAATCTTCACCCGAAACTGATAATCTATATAACTATCCCTAGACTGGATGGAAAGCATTTTTCACCAGAACTTGGAATCGACAATGTCTCTGTGCCGTCGCATTCCCTCCTTATTGGGCAGCTCACGTCGGTTTATTTTTCTTGTAACTTTTCTTGTTATTGGGCTCAATCTGGCTGGATTAGCTGAAACTGCCCCGAGTAACGATCAAGTTTCAATACTCGTTGGTGGTGATATTACGGTTGGTAGTCGATTAACTCCTATCCTACGCCGACAGGGTTTAGATATTCTGTTTAAACCAATTATGAGTGAGGTTCATGGAGCTGATATCGCGTTAGCTACACTTAATACCAGTATCTCTGAAAATGGTGAGCCACAGTACCAATCTCTTCCCAACGTGAAAAGGAAACAGTCTTTTCGTGCGATACCTGGTCTATCGACGTCTATCGCCCAAGCTGGATGGGACTTAATATCGCTTTCAACTCCCAACCTACATGATTTTGGTCCAGTGGCCGTTGAAGATACCATTCAGCACTTAACTCGTATGGGAGTTAAGACAATTGGTGTTGGGCTTTCTGATTATGCTGCACAACAACCTGCCTGGTTCAACTTACAAAAAAATGGTCAAGTGGTCAAAGTTGCCTTCGTCACTTATTATCATTCGGGTGCTTTCAGCCAAGATGGACAGATTAAGGTGGCACGAGCACTCTACACTCACATGATAAAACGAACTGAAGAAATAGCCAGTCAAGCTGATTTGTTGGTGGTGATGATGCATTGGGGGAAAGAGTCAAAAAGTGAGATCGTCAGTCAAAGGCAGCAATTTTTTTCGCAGTCCCTAGTCTCCGCAGGTGCTGATTTAGTTCTATCTCAACGCCTACATACTCTACAAGGGATCCAAATATTTCAAGGCAAACCGATAATTTATAGCTTAGCTGACCTCATCTACGAAACATACGATAAACGACATAGCCAAGTTGTTATACCAAAAGTTGTTTTTCAAAAACGGAAATTCAAGCATGTCGAGTTGATTCCTATCTGGGTTGGAAATCCAAAAATGAAGTACCAACCTCAGATTTCGGAAGGACCACAGGCCACATCTACACTTCAAAAATATCAGAAATTATGTGAAGGTTTAAAGACAGACGTCCAGATCAAATCTGGCCGGGGATGGATTCATCGATGAATTCATCTTCCGAGAATGGTCTAACAGTCAAATCCTTTCTAATTGTTCTCTGTTTAATTCCAATTAATGTGTTTTGGCTGATACAGTTGGAAGTCGTTCGATACACTCATCCAACTCTTATTCACCCATTATCAAACGTTATTTTTATAATTTTCTGGTTGCTCTTGCTTAGTCTATTTTTGAACCGACTCTCCTTCCTGCTAGCTCTAACACAAGCTGAAGTTTTGACTATTTACGTTATGCTATGTGTGGTTTCATCTCTCTGTTCTCACGATATGATGGAGATTTTAATCACAATTTTGGGGCACCCATTTCGTTTCGCCACACCAGAAAATGAGTGGCGAGAGATATTCCTTCGTCAACTGCCAGAATGGCTTACTGTCAGTGACGAAAAAGCACTTCGCCATTATTACGAAGGAGGATCTACTCTCTATACCCAAGATCATATTTATGCATGGTTGAAACCTGCGGTTTGGTGGATTGCTTTTATCCTTGTGTTAATGACTGTCATGCTCTGTCTGAACATTTTTTTGAGAGTACAATGGACTGAACGAGAGCGATTAACTTATCCGATCATTCAGTTACCACTCGAAATGGTAAATCCAGATTCCAGATTTTTTCATCGAAGGATAGTCTGGTTCGGTTTCGGTTTAGCTGCAGGAATTAGCATTCTGAATTTGATGAATTCTATTTACCCAGAAGTTCCATATCTACCAGTCAAACGTCAGTCTATTCAACACTATTTCACTGCCAGACCTTGGAATGCGATGGGTGGAGTAAAGATTGCCTTTTACCCATTTGCTATCGGTATCGCTTTCTTGATGCCGCTTGATTTACTTTTTTCTTGTTGGTTTTTTTATGCTCTTTTCAAGATAGAATTGATGGTAGGCAAAATAGTTGGGTTTCATGGTATTCCTCGTTTCCCTTACGATAATGAGCAGGCTTTTGGTGCTTACATAGGCCTATTATTCTTCGCTTTATGGGCTGGTAGAGGACATTTTAAATCTCTCATGTATTACCTATTGTCCATTTTAGGTATAAAGTATGATTTAAAACCTATAATAGAAGATGTTCAAGAATCCACGTACTACCGATGGGCTTTTCTAGGTATTGTCTCTGGTTGTTCTTTTTTAAGTGTTTTTTCCTACCAGATTGGTATGTCTCCTTGGGTAATTTTACTATTTTTTATAATTTACTTTTTGTTGGCTATCATGATAGCTCGTGTGAGAGCTGAACTCGGTTTTTTGGTACACGACTTGCACAGGATAGATCCACATAGTATTTTAGTGACGGCTTTCGGTACCCAGCGACTAGGAACAGGTAGCCTCATTGGATTTTCCTTATATATGTTTTTTAATCGAGCTTACCGGGCCCACCCAATGCCACAAATATTGGAAGCATTTAAGATTTCACAAACTCGGTCGATTCCTTCAAAGCAAATAGTGATTTCCATTTTGATGGCTACTCTGATTGGTTCAATAGTCGTATTCTGGCTGTTACTTGACAGCTACTATCGTCATGGGGCAGAATCAGGTTATTATGAAACTTGGGCCCTTGGATTTGGAAGAGGCATTTATCGACAACTCGAAGGCTGGTTAACATTTCCTCGCGAAGTTGATATTCCTGGTCTAGCATTTATGGGAATAGGTGTAATGATAACAACCTTGATGATGTTGATTCGAACCAAGTTTTTGTGGTGGCCTCTCCACCCTCTTGGTTACGCTATGGCAAACAGTTGGGGGATGGCAAATTTATGGTGCTGTTTATTTGTTGCCTGGTTTTTAAAAGCTGTGATACTAAAGCAAGGTGGTTTACAGTCTTATCGTCGGGCTATTCCTTTTTTTCTAGGATTAGCGCTAGGTGATTACATCCTAGGAAGCATTTGGAGTATTGCCAGTATTCTTACGAATACTCCACTTTACCAATTTTGGCCTTAATGATTGCGATACAATATGAATCAAGAAAAGTGATTTAACTACATGAAAATAGATATTAATCGAGAAATCAACAGCGACAGGAGTAAAATTAGCATGAAGTTTTCCAAAGAACTGATTGACCAATTTTTTGAAATGAAAATTGAAATGCAAGGTGAGGCTGAGCGATTATTTGATGCTTTCTCTTCTTCCAATGTCGAGACTGACTTGTGGCGACCACCAATGGATATTTACGAGACTGTAGACAGTTTTATCGTTAAGCTGGAGGTCGCTGGAATTGATCCCGAGAATGATGTCAAAATTCGCCTAGAGGAAGATAACTTAGTCATACGTGGTTTTCGTCAAGATAAAACCGAGCTCAAGAAACAACACTATCACCAAGCTGGATTGAGCTATGGACATTTTGAACGCAGAGTAGTTTTACCTAATGTTCACGTAGAAGAAGTTACACCGACGGCTAGTTATGAAAATGGGTTTCTGGAGATTAAAATACCCAAAAAACAACGAAAATCTAAGGAGATTGTAGTTGAAGTTAAGACCAATCAAAATCTAGATAGCGAGGCTGAAGCAAATATGATAACTGGACGAAAACCGATCGGTATTCAAGTGAATCCTCAGGAGGATGAAGATGAGTGACCAAAATCCATTGGAAAACGAATCAGAAGGTATAGCTCGATTTGATATCAGTAACGAGCTGCCTATTATTCCAGTATTGGGAGATTTAGTCGTTTATCCTTTCATGCCCCCAGTCCCACCTTTCTCACCTCACCATGTAGCACTGTCAGGTGAAAATGTGTCGTCTGCTGTTGAGTATGCGATGGTAAATGAACAAAGGTTTCTTTGTTTGTTTCGTCAAAGCATTGAAAAAGACCCAAAACAATTAACAGCTGATGATCTAAGCCCTGTCGGAACACTAGTTCATATTGTACGTTATAAAAAGGATGGCGATAGTGTTCTATTTTTGGCTCAAGGTAAAGCTCGAGTCGAAATTAATGAAGTATTGCACACAGCACCCTTTATGAAGGCCGAAGTCTCCCTGTTAGAAGATGAGATTTCCGAAGAATTTGGTGATATGGAGTCCGAAGCCTTGGTAAGAAGCGTAAATGATCTATTTAGCCAAATAGTGACTATTTCTTCTCGTTATCAAGAAGAATTTTCCATTATTGCCGATAATATTGACCACCCTGGACGGCTTGCTGACTACATTGCATCTATCATAAGCCTAAAAACAGAAGATAAACAGCAATTACTCGAAAATGTTACTGTCGAGGAAAGACTAGAAAACTTGGTCAAAATGTTAACCAAGGAACTGAATTTAGTTGAATTAGAAAGTAAAATCCAGTCCGATGCTGAAGCTGAAATCAATCAGTCTCAGAAGGAATATTTCTTACGAGAGCAAATACGAGCTATTCAAAAAGAATTAGGTGATACCGAAGATTTATCTGCTGAAATTGAAGAATATCGAGATAAACTACAGCAAATAAAAATGCCGGAAAAAGCACTAAAATCAGCTGAGCGAGAACTGAAACGTTTATCTCAGATGCAGTCATTTTCTCCAGAGGCCACTGTTTGTCGAAACTATCTAGACTGGATGGTTAACTTACCTTGGGAACACGAAACAAAAGATAACTTGGACCTCGATCGCGCTCAACAGATTTTAGACGAAGATCATTACAATTTGATCAAGGTCAAAGACCGAATTCTGGAATATCTAGCTGTTCGATCTTTGAAGTCAGATATGAAAGGTCCAATTCTATGTTTTGTTGGTCCACCAGGAGTTGGTAAGACATCTTTAGGTCGATCGATTGCTCGCTCAATGGGACGAGAATTCGTTCGTATATCTCTGGGTGGTGTTCATGATGAAGCTGAAATCCGCGGTCATCGGAGAACTTATATTGGTTCAATGCCGGGTCGAATTATTAAAAGCCTAAGGCAAGCAGAATCAAAAAACCCGATTTTCATGCTGGATGAACTTGATAAAATGAGTTCTAATTTTCGGGGAGATCCAGCATCTGCACTCTTGGAAGTGTTGGATCCTGAACAGAATCATAATTTTGCTGATAATTACCTTGATGTTCCATTTGATCTTTCTAAAGTAATGTTCATTGCTACAGCTAACCAGCTTGATACTATTCCACCGCCTTTAAAGGATCGGATGGAGATTTTACAACTACTTGGATATACTCAAAAAGAAAAACTGATGATAGCCAAGCAGTATCTAGTACCACGCCAACTAGACGCCAATGGAATTTCAGCCAAAAAACTTCAATTTGAAGACCCTGCTATAGAAGAAGTGATCAGTAATTATACTCGAGAAGCTGGGCTACGAAATCTGGAGCGAGAATTAGGGACTGTCTGTCGAAAAGTAGCCCGTCAGTTTGCTCAAGGACGAAAACGGAGAGTCGATGTTTCCGATGCAAAAATCGAGACATATTTAGGTCCAATTAAATTTCAATCGGAAGTAGCTGAGCGAGAAGGTGATGTTGGTGTAGTTACAGGTCTATCCGTAACCCCATATGGAGGTGAAGTTCTGTTTGTAGAGTGTACACGAATGAAAGGAGAAGGTAAAATGACTGTGACAGGCCAGCTTGGAAGTGTAATGCAAGAGTCAGCGCAAGCGGCACTGAGCTATGTCAAGTCACAGGCTGAAGATTTGTTGATTGATTCTGATTTTTTCAAAAACAACGATTTTCACTTGCACGTGCCAGCTGGAGCTACACCTAAAGACGGTCCTTCTGCAGGTATAACCATCGCAACAGCATTTGCTTCTCTAGCTACCGATCAGGTTGTTTCCAATGAAGTTGCGATGACTGGAGAGATTTCGTTACGAGGCAGAGTCTTACCAATCGGTGGACTCAAGGAAAAAGTGTTAGCAGCCAAACAAGCTGGTATCAAAACAGTTATTGCTCCAGAAAAGAATCGAAAAGATTTAGCGGAGATTCCAAAAGAAGCACAGCGTGGTCTCAAGTTTGTTTTTGTTAAGCATATCAATCAAGTCTTAGAACAGTCCCTTCGAGGTTAGACACCACCTGAATATTTTGATTTATAAGTAATTAAGTTGTTTTCTTTCAGCCATAAAAGTGAAGAATTATAAAATTACAACTNCTCGACAATCTGTTATGCGTNTAAGGTTTTATTCTCGATACAAGGTAGATTAAAGTACNTATGAAGTAAAANAACNGATCGGATAATTACTAATTGATTACGNCAAATATGAGTAGATAGTATTGTGAAGTAACCGACTAATCAGATTGAANATACTTTTTCAGTATTCAAACTGAAGTATCTNTGGTAAGTATATTGNTGGTTTTTCACCTCAGTTGAACCAANATTTTGATAAAAAAACTGATACNATCTACGCTGTTAAAACCCTCCATTTCATAAGCTGTAACTATAAAANCTAGTATTTGTATTATTNTTGGTTATGGCAAATGATTGATTTTCAAAAAGGNATTATCTGACAAAATCGATAATATTTTAGTTTCGAAAGGATNTCCTATGGTTACTGTATATTTTCTTTCCTCCTGCTGAAAATCTATTTATAGAAATCACCGAAAATTTTAAAGAAGGAAACTTCCTGTGAGAATAATTGATCCTCATGTTCATGTTTGGAAAAATGATCCTAAATTTCCGTGGGCCAAAGAGACGATTAATCCTCCTAACAATGACGCAACACCAGAAATGTTNCTCGAACTAATGAATAAAAACGGAGTGGAAAAAACAGTTNTAGTCCAAGTTATTCACTATCGTTGGGATAACAGTTTCGTATCTCATACCGTTAAGAAATATCCTCACAAATTTGTAGGAGTAGGAAGAATTAATCCTGAAGANCCATCTGCTGCTGACCATCTAAGTTACTGGGTTGAAGAACATGGTTTGCAAGGTATGAGGTTAAGCCCATCAATAGACTCTTCAGGTGATTGGTTTTCCCNGCNAGATTTGATGGGGCCGATTTTTAGTAGAGCTGAGAAACACAATATTCCTATCCTGATATTGACTAAACCGAAACGACTTCCTGATTTGAATAACATTTTAGATCAATATAGTGATGTGGATGTGGTTGTCGATCACATGGCAGACTGTCCAATTAATGATAGAACTCAGCGCCAACTTCTAATTGATTTAGCCCGTTATCCACGCGTATTCATCAAAATTAGTCATACTTGGTCTATTTCACAGAAAAAATACCCATGGATTGATACTTACAACCTTGTAGAATCGGTTCATCAATCGTTTGGAGCAAATCGGATCATGTGGGGAACGGATTGGCCAGTTTGTCTTGATAAAGCAAGCTATACGGAGACGCTATCAGTGGTAAGAAATGAAATGCCATTTTTTACTGCTGATGAACTCACTTGGGTTTTAGGNCGTACCGCGCTAAGGATTTGGTCTTGGCCTTCAATAGAGGNAACTAACACGTCGTGAGTTGAAGACCGTAGNCTATTNAGTGTATGGTTNTTTTCAACCGACATCAATTTTTTGTATGCAACGTTATTATATAGGAGAAGTCGTAAATGGTTACCATGAACCAATTACAAATGACTTTAGGTGGGAAATATCTAGGCTGGTTAAGAGAGTCAAATGACATCTTGGATTCAGTTGATGCTTTGCGTCAGAGATTCGAGGAGGATGGATATTTACTGATTCGTAAAATGCAACCAGCCAATTTAGTGGAAACTGCTCGACAGCACTTGATAAATCAACTTTCCATTCAAGGACAAATTGATACCGGTTTCCCCTTATTGAATGGTGTGGCGAAAACCAGTCAGCGGGGCGGTTTCTTCGGTGGTCATAAAGAGATGACAAGAGACGAGAAGTTTTTAGATTTNGTTGAATCTNCACAAATTATGAATTTTTTTGACCAATTTTTCGGNACAACTGCTTTGACTTATGATTATAAATGGTTAAGGGTTGTTCCACCAAAGGGATTCACTGGAGCCCATTACGATATTGTCTATATGGGGCGTGGAACAGATAATGTTTTGACTTGTTGGACGCCTATCGGTGATATTCCGATAGAGCTAGGCCCACTGGCAATCTTGGTAGGTTCACATCGTTTTGATATAATCAAAGAAACATACGGCCAAATGGATGTGGACCGCGATCATGTTACTGGTTCATTTTCAAANGACCCNTTCGAATTANTNGATAAATATGGTGGACAATGGCAGACAACTGATTTTCAGGTTGGTGNTGTTCTAATATTTGGTATGTTTACTATGCATGCCTCATTAGATAATACAACTAATCGCTTCCGTCTAACGGCTGANACACGTTATCAGCCAGCTAATGAACCAGTTGACGAACGATGGGTTGGCTCGGAACCAATTGGTCATTATGCTTGGCAAAAAGGTGAAACTGTCCCTATGCATCAAGCTCGTCAAAAATGGAACGTATAGGTTCTNCATCGGCTAATTTATTTGGTCTGACTTTTGGACTCNGCTTAATCGCTAATCTCCTTTTTTCAGNAGTAACACCTGATAAGCATGAGCTGGAGCTAGCAATTGGCTATGTAGGGCAAGAATCATATCCTTTAGCAATCGGGGTTTTGTCGCCTCTTCTTAGAAAAAACNCGTCTTCCTTTCTGGTCCGCTATTATTTGGGTGATTGTTATCGTCGGCAGCGCCTTTACCANAAGGCATCAGAGATTTTAAGCCCAATATTCACTCTCAACCCAACTGAGCTAATTTCTAATCAGACACACGTAATGTTAGCTGAAATTTATCTTCAGTTAGGTCAACTCGACTTGGCTTTTGAACAGGCTAAATCAGCTATAAAAAATCTGCCTAATTTGGCGGAACCACATTACTATATAGGGAAAGTTTATCTCCTTTGGAGACAATTNGATCATGCTCGCACTGCTTTCATTCAATCTATCCAACAAAATTCTACTTTTTCCGATGCTTATCAAGAACTNGGNCACATTGCCCTTATACAAAATCAGACTCAGAAAGCTATTGAGCACTTCAGAAAAATGATCGACCTAGATCCTTTTGATCATCGACCGCACTTTGGTTTAATAAAAGTCTATCAGCAAATAGATAATCGTGAGTTAGCCAATCAGCATCAGAAACAATTTAAAACGCTGAAAAAATACTTTGACCAAATCTATGATTTANAAATGATGTTAGTTGATGAGCCGACCAACGTCCAAATTCGCCTAAAAATAGCCGAATTACATTATCGAAACCAAAATTTGACAGCTAGTCTGAACGACTACAGAACGATTACAGTAGAACACCCCGGAACGNGTGAGGCTTGGGACCAATTAGGCCGTATTTCTATGCAGACGGAAGATTTTGAGACTGCTATTTCAGCTTTTGATCATCTTATCCAACTACGCCCAGAATCTTTGGAAACACACCTGAGGTTGGGTTGGATTTACACAAAACAACAACGTTTTGANGAAGCTAAGCAGTTACTACAAAAAGCNATTCGATTNTCTCCTAGTTTAACTTTAGCTTATCACGGATTGGCCGAAGTTCATTTGGCTGAAGGCAATTCTGATTTAGCACTCTCAGTTTATGAACAGATTGTAAAGCTTGGTGATTGTGGGCCCGATATCATGATAACGCTTGGTCAGTTGCGTATCGAAAATGGACAAACGAATGAAGCTTTAGTTGCTTTTCAAACAGCTATAAAAAGTGGGCGGAACGATTCTCNTCCTTATCTATATATTGCCCAAATTTACGCTGAAACCGGTACTTATTTGGTTAATGCTGAAAAGTTTGCACAAAAAGCAGTAAAACTTAACCCATCACCACTAGAACTATCAACTCTAGCTTTGGTTTACTTACGTCAAGACAAGTTGAACCTAGCTGAAGACACCATTCGACAAGCATTATCAAAATCTCCTGATAATTTAGATTATCAAAAACGACTTGATGAAATCTTACAAGCTCAAAATAACAAGCCTAAATAGGCAAATCAGGTATTATACTTTTTTGTGTTGGGTTTCTTTGTTTACTGGNATTATCCCAATCCCTGCNGAGGTGATTTTTAGTTCAGTAACCAAGAGCGCTCGGATCAATTTTGTACACTCGGATGGTCACAGCCGAAAACGATTGTTTAATGAATTTATAGGATCCGGAGTTGCTCTTTTTGACTATGATAATGATGGTGATTTAGATATTTATCTATTGAACGGAGCTAAGCAAGTGCCTTCAGCTGATATGACTGAGCCAAACCAAATGTACCAAAATCAGGGNGATGGGACCTTTATTAATGTAACATCAGACACTAATTTAGGTCATGCTGGATACGGTGTGGGTTGTACAACTGGNGACTATGACAACGATGGTTTTATCGATTTGTATTTGACAAACTTCGGTGCTGACGCNTTGTACAGAAATCAAGGAGATGGGACTTTTATTAACGTAACACAATCGGCTNAAATCGATAACCCAAGTTGGNGAACTAGTTGTGCGTTTACTGATATCAACAACGATGGGTATCTTGATCTCTATGTTACCAACTACGCTAACTATGATGTAACTCTTGACTATCAATGCATTAGTCGCCAGATTCATGTTTATTGTGGGCCACATGCTTATTCACCAACTCCTGATAGGTTATTCGTCAATAACGGCCNTGGTACCTTTATCGATCAGGCTGAACAAAGAGGNATTAATCAGCCGTTACCTTGTCATGGATTAGGGGTAGCAGTGGGAGACTACGATAATGATGGTGACTCTGATTTCTATCTGGCAAATGATCAAGACCCAAATTTTTTATTTCAAAATCGAGGTGATGGAAATTTTGACGAAATCGCATTGATTGCAGGAGTGGCTTATAATGGTGTAGGCAAGGAAGAAGCTGGAATGGGAACTGCTTTTGGTGATTATGATAATGACGGTTATCTTGACTTAACAGTCAGTAATTTTCAGACTGAGACCAATACTATTTATCATAATGAAGGTAACGACTTCTTTATGGATTTGACTATTACTACAGGAATGGCTGAGCAAACTTATANTTATTTAGGTTGGGGAATCAAATTTTTTGANTATGATAATGACGGGTGGCAGGATGTGTTTGTAGTGAACGGTCATGTGATGGATAATATTAATCAATTAGAACCTAACGTCACGTTACCTCAAAAAAACCTACTATTCCGGAATATGCTCAACGGCACTTTTGAACTAGTNAACGGAACAGACGGTCTGAATATAAAGAAGGTTAGTAGATCAGCAGCTTTCGGTGATTACGATAACGACGGTGATATTGATATTATCGTAACGAATTGGAACCAGTCTCCGGATCTACTGAGGAACGAAGTTGGTAACCGAAATCATTGGGTGATNTTCAAAACTATAGGTGTAAAAAGTAACCAGTCAGGAATTGGTTCCAAAATTACAGTTACTACTGAGAACTTAACACAGTATCGGGAAGTACGATCCGATGGTAGCTATCTATCCGCTAGCGACCTACGAGTACATTTTGGACTGGGGACAGCTGGAGCAATTAAGCAGGTGGAAATCCAATGGCCAAGCGGACAAACTGACCATCACAAAAATTTGTCAGTTAACCAAGAGTATACCTTGATCGAAGGCCAGAAGATCTGAAGTGAAATCGGNGAATGAGTATATACGAGAATCCGAACCAGTTTTTACCCGACCTCTTCCCCATCTAGTTTTCCAACCTGTAGGTCAATTTCATCTCGAGTTTCAATTTTCATGACTCGACCATCTTCCATCTCAAAAATCCGGTCTGAAACATCTAACATCTTTGTGTCATGGGTAGCCGTGATGATAGTCGTACCCCGATCAGCATTCAGTCGTTTGACTAAATCTATGATTTCTAAACCTGTTTTAGTGTCTAAATTACCAGTTGGTTCATCTGCTAGGAGGATAGTAGGATCATTGGCCAAAGCTCTAGCTATAGCAACTCGCTGTTGCTGTCCACCGGATAATTCTAAAGGCTTATGGTGNACTCTTCCTGTGAGTCCAACTTGATCAAGTAGATCTACAGCTTTGTCACGGCTATCGTCCGCAGTTTCACCAGCGAAAATCATTGGTAAAGAAACATTTTCCAAGGCAGTCATGACCGGAATCAAGTTAAACGATTGAAAAATNTAGCCAATTTTTCGACAACGCAACCAGGCTAATTCGGCCGCATCCAACTGTGCGATATCGACCTCATCAATATACACACGACCTTCTGTTGGCTTATCGAGCCCACCGACCATATTAAACAATGTTGACTTTCCCGAGCCTGAAGCTCCCATGATAGAGATGTACTCACCTCGCTTGATTTCGAAATTAACACCTCGCAGCGCCTGAACTACGGTATCTCCCATTTCATATTTCTTAATTAAATTTCGAACTCGAACAGTATTTTCTTTAGGTAGAACCCGCTGAGATTTAGCTGGGGGGTCTTGCTTTACTGGAACATCACTTCTGGTTTCTTCCATCTATTTTTTCCTTTTCTTAATTGACTTTTCCATACTCTTAGGAATAGCGAAACCGATGATTCCTCGTTTTCCTAGCGTTCTTAGGTATTCGATGAGAGACATTTCAGCCTCTTTTACAGTCAAATTGTATTTATCGCTAACCTGTTTGGATATTTGNCTTAACGATTTNTTACCATCACATAACTGCCAAACATAAGACCCAACATCATCCAGTACAATTACTCGTTTGTCTGGAAGGCTAAACACACGAGCTATGATNCGTAGCCATGCTTTATGATTTTGTGGGATAGTTAAAGCAATTTCACCTTTATCGTCTGATTCCCATTCTACTAATTGATTCCGCAATGGAAGTGCTTTCATCAGCTCACTGCGGTCTGGTAAATCAGGCTTTTTTAATTTGAGCTTGTATAGTATTTGGTCCAGCATGATCTTTTTGCGNNGTGTTTATAGAAAGGTCGTCCATATCAGAGTGACAAACAATACTACTTGCGACTCCATTGACTACTTGAAGGGCTTCACGCTTAGAGACCGATTGTACTACGAAAATTCGATTTGATTGCCGACAGTGGCGTACATGCGTGGCTATACTTTTTCTACGCTGTAGTCGATCCAAANTTTGTACGGGTTGTATAGGGATATTATCAGATAATCGATTTTCTTGTCCCACTAGCGTAAATTTCTGATCCACACCATCATCTACTATTTCTATTTGGTAACCGAACCCTTGCAATGATTTTCGGTATTGATTTCGGAACCAATCTTCTAATTCACAATTTTTAAGTAACACATCAGCTAAACCGTAGCGCTCAACACTCAGTCGACGCTTTCGATCAAGAAACGGTCCGCTGTCAACAAAGGAGAACAGNAAATAACCCGATAATAGTTGGTGCTTTTCTAACCGATATCGCTCTGGTGTACGGAAACTCATCTGGTAGGCNCTCCATAAGAACTCACTACCAATTTCTCCACTTGGCAAGTTCTTCAAAGAAAGAAATAGAGGGATCGAAACAGAACGAAGACTTTGTCGGGTCCGGCCCATTACCTGAGCTATAGTAATCCGTTTACTATCAGGGCAATGATATATTACTCCATGAGCGAACACATCACCTCTCCACTGAAAAAAGATAGGAGCATGGAGGTCGATTCCTCCATCTTTTTTGAGAAGGTCTATATCTCTCGTTATATTCAGGTCACTCGATTGAGTCTTTTTATCCCTCTTCCGTCGATAGCTTTTTCGTACTAACTTGAAATATTCGTCCAAGACGGAGTGAAGATCNTCCTGACTGACTCCCCGACGCTTCTTGCTCTCTGACCACTTGAGTTCCAATCTTGGCATTTCTGCATCGTCTAGTCGCAAGTACCCAGATTTTTGATCCCCACTAATGCCCGAGATTTCCCAATCATCGGGAACCGAAAGGGTAATTCCAGCCCAACCAAATGTTGTCAAAATCATGTTTCATCTATTGTTTCAATAGATTATCTAGTTCATCTTCTTCCTGACTTTTACTCNCTTGGGTNTTTGGATCAAAAGTNTCATAGCCTGTTATTTCAATTTCAACAATCCGAGCTGTATTTTCTTCTATAGTTGAACTGTAGGTTTTGTCAACGACCTTCCGATCGTTACTACGGAAAACCATTACGCGCGCCATGTTAGTGAGAATAGGTTGAAATCGTAATAAAATCCGTCCTTTGGCTTCTGTTCTACCTGCTGTAGTTGTCAAGTATTCGACTTTTCCATTCTTCACTTTGGCAATCGTTTTCCAATTATCNTTATCCCAGACCTGAAAATTACCTTCGTAAATACCGAATTTGGATGCAGGATATTTATTACTATCAACAGTATAAACTACCATACGGTTGACTCGCTTGGGCTCCGGCAGTCTAACTTCAACCCAAGCNCCACCACGTTGTTCTTTTCGAGTCATACGACTTTCATAGCGCATCATACCAGAACGCATATGTTCGCGATTGAAAGTCATCGCCCATCCTTCCCCTTTATCCCAACCCTTGGAATCGGTTATTCCATTTATAACTGTACTAGCATTTCGGTCGCCACTACTTCCTGAAGCAACCGCGGTTGCACCATTTTCGGCTGNAGCGTAATTAACAAACTCACCACCGGGTGCCAAATTTTGTGTTAATTGAGTTAGACAACCCGTACAGTTGACCAAAATCACCAAAAATAAAGATAAGTATCTCATTAAATCCTGTTTCAATCTGATTATTTAAATTATTGTTTAATGCGAAAAATTNTCTCTAAAAAGGCTTGACAATAACTGCTTTAGACACTAGAGATATAGCAACAACAGCCATACCCGTCAAACCCACCCCACAAGTGAATCCAGCAGCTAAGACTGGGTTGAACATGAACCATCGTTTCAGACCAAATCGTTTAATCATATAGAAACGACCGATGACTGCACCAATTAAGCGAGGTAAGATAATACCAGGATCATTTCCAATTCCCGCGATAATACCGTAAAACCACATACTCGGCATTTTTGCTATCCATAATACGCCGTAGATTGCCAGAGAAGAAGTAAATCCAGTTGATACATAATCTCCGCGGATAGCTTGAAGCATCTGACTATTTCCATCTCTTAGTGCGGTTTTATTGATACACTCCATCGTAGCATTGATTGGCCACATCATGTTAGCAAAAGGGTATTGAGCTGACGGGATTGGGGCAATCTGCCAGATAAAGTGCATTACCAAAATACCTGCCACAATTAAGATTGGCATAATCAAAAGCTGTCCAGCAATATTACTAGTAAAAGTGGTGCCTGTTAACTCAAGCACTCGCCAGTGTTGAGTTCCTCGGCCATAGTCCTCATCTGGTAAATGAACAAACCAAATATCTACTTCTTCATAACGGCTCAAGATAAAAGTCATCTCATGTATGTAAGGGATATCAAACAAATCTTTGCCCAATACACCAAACGTACGAGCTGTGACATAAGAATTCAGCGGTGTGTATAGAAAAGCAAAACCTAGTAAAAACGTCAGCGGAAAGTTCGGTACCATGAACTTGTGAACGATATAAACGTAGATACCCATACCAAAAAGCCAAAGAATTGCCATCAACCAGAGGGGGAAATCACCTCGGCCTGGAGGTGGATCTAATGTACCCCTCTGTCCTGATTGTTCTTGCTTTTTTTCTCTTAGTTTAATAACCATGGGTATTGAGGTTGCTAACCCTATTATGGCAATGCTGAAGCTTTTTCCCATCCCATAACTAATCCAGAAATCTAGCCCATTAACGAGACCAGCCTGTCGTACATCCATCCCAGACTTCCACTGCACTAAGACTCCTTGTTTGTACAGCAACGGATTCAAAAATAGCTGACTAAATGTCGCAGTTATAAATTCCGACATAACAACAGGAAAGGGCATAACAAATCCGGTAATAATTTGACTGAAATCGGTCCGGAGTGCGAAAAGCCCCGCAGGAGCAAACCCTTCAATAGCTTGAGTGAAATCAATGAAAGGAATCTTAAGAATTTGAATCGGTTCTGACATCATCAATCCGGTTAAGGATGGAACACCAATGTAAATGAACCCCCAGATCAACCCAGCCATGGAGCCAATCGAGAAAATTCGCCATTTCCAAGTTTCACCTCGACCCGTTGTTTCAGCCAAAGCTGTCGCACCTTGCGCCGCAATTGGCGCCATTGGGTAAGGCAATCGTTCTAGATCTGCAGTTAAACGAAATAAGAGGTAACCAGCACTAATATGTCGAACTGTACCTAATAACTTGAAAACAACATAGACCAGAATTGGCCAAAACCAATCCATGTGTAAAAGTGTACGCTCAGCAATTGCTATAGAATCAGGAGGTGGACAAACCCACCAAGGAATTTTATCGGCAATTTCGTAAGAGGCAGCCTGTGGAGTATTAATAAAATAGGCGTACCAAATAAAATTCCGGTACTGTGTCCCTGAACCAACTGCAGCACCAGTCAGCCCCAGAAGCATATATAGTTCCTGACGAGTAGCAGTAGTAAATGAGCGCCTTGACAGCTCAGTAAACAAGATGACTGCTACCCAAGATGCCGCAGCAGCTCCCGCCTCACCAGAAACAAAGGTTAAGTAAAGCGAACCCGGCATCATCAGAAGGCCGACAAACAAAGCTCCTAAGAAGACCTTGAGTGTTAACCCCGACTCAAAGTTTCGGATGCCGCCGTCAATATCGTATCGCTTAGCCCACGCCTGCCATTCTTCAGCCTGAGTTACCCGTTTCCTTGCCAAATTCTTCCTCCATTAGATAATAGTAACTGGGTCAGTCATCTTCATTACGGAACAACTCTTCCCAAGTATGAGCTAGGATTATACCGAAAATAATCACTCCAGCCGACAACATCTGGAACCTCCAGAGCCCTTTGAATATCAGGATAGAAGCNACCCAGANCAAAACACCAATAATAATAACAAGACTTGCAGCTTTTTCCATTTCTTATACCCAATTTTTAGTTCTAAAATTTGATTTTTAGCACAAACGAACCTAAGTAGCTGTCGCAGGCGTCAGTGTTGTTCCGCTGTTATCTTCCGCATTTGAAGTAANTGATTGATTTTCAATTTCTTCCTGTCGTCCACGTTCGTGAAATTCTCCACGTACATCGGCGCCAAAAGTTCGCCAAATCAGAAGTTGTTTACGAATCAAATTCAAGAATCGGCGATTTACCCGTTTCCACGAAGCAATTTCACCACTTTCCCTATCGACCTCTAAGGTGATATTATACAAATCCTCCTCTTCTCCTCCAACGGGCGATGTAACTAGTCTAATTCCTTGACTAACTCCTAGATCATAGGGAGCTAGCCAAACCATCATACTACAGCTGTACTCTGTTTCATCATCTCTAGCAACCTGATTGAAGGATACCTGGTCAGTATAAAAATCACTAGCTGACTCATCCGCATGAGCATCAAAATAGTCTTTCATGAAGATATTCAAACCTAACGCTTCCTCAGCCAGAACAGTAAAAGGCAGATTGAAATGCCACAGATCACCATCCGGTTCAGGTAATTTCCACTTTCGCTCAATGTCCGGGACAGCCATCCTACCAGCTTTAATAGCGGGATAAAGCGTACTAGCCATCACCACTATCATAACCACAATAGTTGCAATAACCGTNGACATTGATGAATAATTAAGAGTCAATCCACCCATCAGACCGAATTTTACCAAAACGGTTGCCACAGCTTGGCCAAATAGATAACCAATTACCGCTCCTAAAACAGCGTATACACATGCTTCAGCTAGGAACAAGAACGCAATGTGAACTGGAGCTAAACCAACTGAACTATAAATACCTATTTCACGTACTCGCTCGTAAACAGCTCCCAGCATAGTGTTCAACACAATCAATGAAGCGATCAGGATAGGAACAAAGAGGTTGGTCATTCCTGAAAATGAAGTCATTCCAATTGAACTATACAGGTAAGCCTCATCTCCTCGACCAACGAATAAGTCTAAAGCCACCCGATTCATCAAAGGTACCATAATTAGATCTAATTTTTCGATGGGGTCTAGCTCGGCCAAATCGTACTCATTACGGGACATATTAACGGCAACCGACTGAAGTTTACCACCCATATTCATGATTACTTCGTAAGGCAGGATTGCTATACTGTCTGGTGTAAGATGAATATACTTCTGCAACTCACCTTCTAATGTTTCGTCGCCTTGTCCCCCACGAGATTGCTGCTGATTCATTAGTTGGTAGTCGACNGGTGTTAGCTCTTCCCCATCATTATCTTTTAAGTCTTTAAAAGTTAACCCAAGAACCCCTGTAACCGTATACTTAGCGCCACCGACTTGGACAGTAGCTTTTCCCATATCAGATTCGGTAATACCGAGAATGTCGGCCATCCCTTTAGGCAAAACACAAGCGTTAGGCCAGTCAGTTGACCATTCGCTATCGTCCTCAGGAAGGAACCATTTTCCGTAAATTAAATGACTATCTATACTGGTAATATCCGGTTCTTCATGACTCATACCAACTAACATATTAGCTTGATACTGCTTGGGTTTATTACCGGAATTCAAAGGTGGCAAAGGGTCAATTGGGTTTTCGATTCGAGTCAACTGAACAAAAGATTGGTCTCCTGTTCCTGACGTTTGATACCAAGCCCTCGGTGCTACAACATTTCGAACCGTTATCTGCGTCTGAGATTTTTGAATTTCGTCATTGACAGAACTTAGCTCACTATTGACATCAGCTAAGGTTTCCAATTTTCTTGCCTGCTGAGTCAGTTTACTAATTCGAGCTTGTAGATCGCTTTGTATAGACTTATTTTTACCCTGATCAGATAATCCCTTGAGACGCCGAATTTCCTGTTCTTTCCTAGATATCAGATCAGATACTTCAATGTTCTTGTAAGTTAAATCATTTGCTATCGAGGTATATACAGGTTCTTCTAATGCTCTCCAATATTGATCTCGTATCAGCATCCCATTGTATTTGGGAGTTACAGTTCCTAAAGTTGTTCTATTAGGTCTAACAAACGTTCGCACTGAAGTAAAAGAAATCACNGTGAAAGTTAAAATGACCAAAGTGGCGGAGGTTAAGATTGTCCGCCCACTTCGCTTTCTCATGTTAGAAATACCTAANCTAAAAGCTGCTGCCGACGCTGACAGTCGACCCACATCAGCTTTGTAAACCTTGGAGGATTCTTGCTTGATTTTTTCCAACTGCTCTTCAAATTTGCGAATGATAATAGCAATTACAATAACCGATAAAGCCAGAACAATAAAAGCAATTAAGATAATAACTGGGGTGGTTGTAATTTGGAAGGCTGGATGNACCATTGCCAGAAAAACGAAAGACACAACAAAGATAGCGAATGTACCAACCAGTTGCTTGTTTACACTGGGGAAACCAAATATTAACCGTTCCATGAAATAAGAAAAAGGAAGAAGAAGCGCCAAGTAGAACATCACTCCATTGACTACATCGTTCCCAGTTTTCTTGACATCTGGATAAGCGAGCGACTCGTACCCCCAAGCTGCACGTGCTAATTGCATCGCGGAATCATAAGCGCCCTTTTTAAGAGCTATTTCGGCTTGAGAAAGATTTTCATTAGCGTAGTGATGAAGTTGGTCCAAACGCTCGCTACTGATACCAAAACGTTTATACAGACGAGATCGATTTTCGTCTAGCCACCACATATCTCGAACAACGACATAAGGTGTAGTTCGAATAGATCCATTCTCTCGAACTACAAAACCTTCTCCTGTATAAAGGGTTGGATTTTTAGTTCCACTTTGTCCAGCCTTAATTAACAGTAAGCGTTTGCCAATTTGTCCATAGGACATTCCTAACTTCAAACGACTATTAGGCTCAGAATAGACCAGGGCAATCGGCTCAGTTGCAGATACACCCTCTTGTTGCCAAGGTTTTGAAACACCAAACTTTTCTGGCGCGCTATCAGTGGCAGCGTCATATACATCCAAGTTTCTTAAAGTTCTGAGATAGCGCTGGTCGACTAAATCATAGATTGTTGTCGACACACATTTGAAGACTACTATTGGAGCTCCACGTCTCCGCCGATCAATCGGTATTTTATTCGGCAAAAGCTTGGCTCCGTAATTTCCTAAATCAGGCGCGTAAGTGATGTCTCCTGATTCGTTATCGAGCACATAAGCCTCGATTTCTTGAGCGCCACCAATCCTATTGGTAGCTCGTCCCTCCATAGCTAAACCCGTAACTTCATAAGCACCTCGGTTATCACCCATGATGAATAGGTCTCCACGAACCCCCATCATTGACTTATGCTTACGGCGAATCGTCAGAATTGGTTCTGGAACAGGTTTATCAGGAACGGAGCTTTCTCTGGCATCGAATTCAACAACGTTGCCGATTAGACTACAATAAAAATTATCAACACGAGCTGCAGTTGGCATCGAAGGGTCCCGCAAAGCTTGGACCAAAATAGATGCTAAAGATTTTATTTGAGCGTGTAAATTCCCATCTTTTTTCAGATCCATGCGATCAATAGTATCTAAAGGAGTATCGGTCAAAACCCGCCGATCATCGACTGTTGCAAAAGCTATTCCGGTCTTACCAGTTAATGTAGCAACCTCACTATCAAACGCAATTTTACCCGGAATGTGGGTCCGCCAAGTTTTTCCACCACTGGCTGAAATAGCATTAACAAAATTGCTGTCCCCCCCCAAACCAACCATTCCTATCAAGGTCTTAATGTCATCAATCTCGTCTGTTGTTAATTGAGCAGGGTCTTCACCTCTGAGTGCAAGTTGACTCTTCAGTTTGTTCGTACGACGTATTAGATTTTTACGTGTTTTTCGAGCTGACCGAATATCATTTCGTACAAACCGCTCAACCTCTTTACGGATGTAATCCATGTCTTTGAGCATGTCCTCTGATGGTTCACCTCTAGCCTTCATTTGCTCAAATTGCATTCGCATTAGGCGAGAGACTCCACCCAGTCCAGTCAAAGTATCGTAGTGATTGGAAATCAATGACTCTAGTGTTTTACCCTCAAGCTTTTCTTTAGGTTTGATTCCCGAGGATACCGACCACTGATTAGTGGTTATCCCTCTTTGAATCTGGTCATCAGTAAATTGCCACAGTTTATCAATTCGCTCTCCAAAATCAGCCTGATTAGCATACTCCGTTAATCGGTTTCCTATGGACGCGAACTCACGGCGAAGCACATGTTCTGGCTGTTGATCATAAAACCATCCTTTGTTAAAAACGCCGAACTTATCACTTTGGCTAGACAAGTCAACAGATATGAATAATGAGGTGTAAAAACGGTTAAATGTATCCTGTAATGAGATTGCTTGTTCGATGGCCTTTATTTTTCGGCGGTACTCCAATTTACTAATTCGGAACAGGCGCTCAGCTTTTGTCTGAATATTACGAAACCGAGCATTCCTGAGAGTCATCATGTTATTGCGAAGCAAATCTTTAGTTTCTTCCGGCAAACCAGAATTAAGATTATTGATCTGATTTTGCAAAGCTTTCAACTCAATAATATCGTTCGATGCTCGCTCTTTGATATAGGAAAGCAACCTACTTTCTGTTAAGTAAGCACCTATCTGCAGACGGGCTTCCAAAGCAGAATCTACTTCTGAATCTTCCAAGTAATTACGAAGCACTAACTCTTCTTCCTTCAGGTAGAGTCGTTCTAGCTGATCATGTCCATCTATCAAATCAGTTACTCGCTGTTTTTCCACACCAGCGTTTCTCATTCCAACTTCCAAGATCGCTTGCTTATCCTTTGTTAAATCAATGATTGCGACTTCTATAGAGGCTGTTGAAGTGCCCTTCTCTGCTTCACTAGATTTTTCGTCCAGTTTTCGCTGAATGTCGATTTTGAGGTCCTTCAACCGTTTTCTGCTTTCAACTGTTAAGTAGCTTTCAATAACGTCAGATTTCGGTTCGGCTAAAGGCTCACCCCGTAATCGATTGATCACACTTTTGAAATTTTCCACCGCTGTAGCTGATTGATCAGATTTGTTGATCTCATTTGCAANCTGTTTCAGTATTTGTTTTTCTTGCTCAATATAGTTTTTACGCGACTTCGTACCATTGTGAATGGTAGATCGGGCNGACTTCATTTTCTGCAAATCTCTGAAAGCCAGATGTCGATCAAGCANTTTCTCNTGACTGTATTGTAGAGTGAATTTTCTTGGGTCTNCAAATTCCCAATCATGTANATAGGTGCTGAGCATCTCGATATGATCAGGATTTCCAGTGAAGTTGGCGGGTTCGTTCAGGACAAATTTACCCTTGCTAATCTCTGTAGGTTTAATGTAGGAGCTCTCAGGTGTTTGACCATATTTCCCTCCAATTTNCTTNCTTCGNAGATCTNCTGTCAATTGATCTAATGCCCACAAGTCAAGGTGAGCCATGGGCAAAGCTACATTAGAAAGTAATTCTTGTTGAGCGNTACGACATTTATCGATNGCAACCTTTTGTAGTTGGTCTAAACGAAAAATAATATCGCGAAGAAATTGAACTGTCTGCTCTGCTTCTTTCTTAAATTTAGCAGANTTGGCCTTAAGCAAAGACTCTTCTTCTTTTGTAAAGTCTTGTTTTTCTCGTTTTTTAGTAGATTGAGTCTTTTTTTTCCGTTTTTCTTTGTAATCTCGTTGCGCTTTGGTTAGCAGACTNATTTTGTTTTGGGTTTCAACTAGTCCATCCAAGGTGATCACCAGAGAATTCAGATCACTATTGATTTGATGTATATGACCGTAAAAATCAGAAGGGAGATCTACTAAGACGTTACGGTCAATCGACAAGACTATTTTACGTCCTAGCTCTTCTAGCTCGTGTAGATCCGTATCTATACCTCGACGGAGACCATGCATTGTAGGTGTCCCGGCAGAATCTTCTATTTCACCGATCACATCTTGACCGATACCATCCATGAAAGCTCGCATTCCTGACAGGCCTTGAAAATGAGCATCAGTGGCAACGAACAGAACCGAACGTCCAGGTCGAAACGCTTGAGATCGAAAAATTCTAGCNAACTCCATTAAAGTTGCAATCCCACTTGTTGGCTCAGCTCCGGGGGCCATTGAGGGAACTACCGACATAGAGTCATAATAGGCTGAAATGACGATCATTTCATCTTTCAGTTGTGGATCTGATCCTGGCAGAAAACCGCGAATGTTTTGCCCGACTTTCTTTTCCCACTTGATTTTTCCGCTCAGTCGTACCTCTAGATTATCTCCACTTTGATTAGCAGAACTAATTAATCTTTTCAGCTGCTCCCCATCGGATTTGCCAATCCAAAAGCGNGGGATATTCGCTGGAACAGTGAGGAACTTATTTTCAGCTTCACCTCTCATAGTNACGTCAGGTTCAATGAAAATAACCGCCTTGGCGCCTAACATGGATCCGTTAATCCATTTCGTNCCAGAATTAAAATCTGCNAGAACGATACTACCACGAGGTATAAAAATATGGGATTCGTCGGCTGCTACAAACTCATCATCTTCGTCTACTAGACCGTCGCCATCGTCATCTAACCCATTCCTTTCAGCTCCTACTTTCTCGTCGATTAANCCGTTACCATTATTGTCAATACCATCGGTTGCCCACTCACTTATTTCGGACAAGAGGGGTATTTCACCGTATTCATCGACTTCCCCATTCACATTATTGTCTATTGAATCTTCGTTTTTTTGCAGGTGACGATTTAGGATGTCGTCTGTGATACTAGCGACGCCAACCCCATTCTGTCGCGCCACGAGCTCAATGGTGTCAGTCGATTTAACCTTATACCAAAAACCACCAACATCCGTACCGTTAAACTGTTTCAGATCACAAGTTCCACCATCAATTATCGGAGCAGTTAACCCACCTGTTGGAATAAAAATTTCATTACCTTCAACAAGCGTTTGGTCGCTTCCGTCTCGTTGCAAAAACGGATTATGGCTGATGATTTCTTGTCGATCGATCCGATAAGATTCTGCAATTTGATCCAATGTTTCACCCATGGTGACACGATGCTTAATACCATCACTAATCAGAGAAGTNCGAACAAGGTTTGGCCAAAGAGGTGAAAGTTTGAAAATTGTATCATTACTGATTATCTCCAGTTGACTGTTACCTTTGTCAACTGGGACTGTTATTGGGAAATCACGCCCTTCAACATCTTCCAAACCGATTTCGACAAACCGGTCAAATACATACTTACTGGCACTGGCTGCTTGTGGGTAGCCCGTTACCCGTGTCGAAAGACTCGAAAGCCTAGCAANATCTTTTCGGANATTTCCAATATNCACCTGCTCTCGAATCTGGACAGCAACCTCCGAGAGACTCAAAGATAAATCTTGCTGCGCCCATATGACTGAACTGACAATCAAAAACAGGTGAAAAAACACAACTAATCTACGTAAAACCGGTGAATACCAATCACTGCTAATTCTTATCATAAAATTCAGGTCCACCTTGTGCCTTGTAAATTGCGAAGGAATATGAAAATAGTCGGTGAGGCCGTACATCCTGACACTTGAATGTGGACAAATAGTCGTAAAATTTCAGTCAAGTGTTAAAGATATGTATAAAAAAGATGCTATTTTCGCATTCTATCACAGCTAAGAAAGAAGTGTCAAGGATTGGAAGACAACATATGAGTAACATTTTGTGTAAACTTCACAGGTCTAAAATGAAGCTTCAAATCTGACAAATAGGTTGACTGAAATCGAAGTCTATGATAGATTCTTGATTCCCATGAAATGGCGCGAAATTACGAGCAATTATCAATGAGTTTATACTTAATTGGTATTTGCTATTTGGTCCTATTATGTGAGTGTTACGTGGCTCTTCGTTCGTTTTTGTATGCGACAAAAGAGAGGCGACAAAAACGAGGAAGTTACTACCCAAGAGTGGCCATTATAGCACCCCACTATGGATGGGATCAGGAAACAGAAAAGAATGTGCTCCAATTGCTTGGCCAGGATTACCAAGGCCATTATCAACTTTACTTTGTAACTCATGCAACGGGAGCGAAACAGGCTGATGTTTCTCACTCCCACTTAAAACGCTTGACAGCAAGTATCGAAAATGCTGATGTCGTAATTGCACCTAATATCGTGGATGAACAAATCTCATGCTCCCAGAAAATACAAAATTTGATTACAGTAATTAACCAATTGCCAGTAGAAACGGAGATTATTGCTTTTGTAGATGCAGATGCGTTTGTTCATGAAACATGGTTGACAAGCTTGGTTGAACCTCTTCAGGATGAAAAAATTGGTGCAACGGTTGGAGCAAGGCTGTACCTACCTCAAATTGCTAGTTTAGCAGCCTATACAGAAGCTGCTTGGGTCAATTTCCAGATTCCTCTTCAAGCAAATCCTGCAGCAACTATGGTATGGGGAGGGTCTAACGCAATTCGGCGAGAGTTAATTGAATCTGGAAAAATTATTCAACGCTGGTCTAATGCAACCATTGAAGATCATAACCTTACCCATGCTGTCAAAGATCAGGAACAAAAAATCCATTTTGTTCCTGATTGTATTACTGTCAATCGACTTGAAATGCGTACATGGGGTCAAGTCTTGGAGTTCACCAATCGCCAAATGATAATGACATTTTGGATGGGGCACCGTAAGGCTTGGCTGGCTACATTTATAGGTTCTGTTCCCAAAAATGTGATCTTACTTTTTGCTTTGCTGAGCATTTTTTGGTTCGACCCAGTCCCATTATCTCTTGTTTTTTTAGTTCCATTCTTCGAAATTCAATGTTATCGGATATCACTACGTATATTACCTGAATGGTTAAGATCACAATCAGAGATCCAAAAAAACATTCATCGATCATCTATTTTCGTTCCTCTTTCATCCATTGTCGCTGCCTTTAATGTTATAATTACCTTGTTCAAAAAAGAAATTGTTTGGGGAGGAGTCCGATATAAAATATTGTCTGCTACGACATCACAAATAATGGGAAGAGTGAAAAATAATGAATAACTGGAATAAAACAAAACGTATATTGAAAAAACAAACTAAATTACCAAACTAGCAGGAGGCCGTGAAAAAAGTAGTATCCCCAACTTTTTCCGGTATTTTAAGAAGATGCAGATTAGAAGTCGAATTTCACCTCGTTTTTTTGTAAAACAGATCGCAGCTATTACTAAAGAAAATTGGAAACATGCATTCAACCTCTTCAAGTACCAGATGGCAAAAGAGTCATTCAACTTGAGACACCCGTTTGGGGCAACGCATGGAAGAGGCGATGGTATTGAGTTAGTTAGTATCCGTATTACGGACATGTGTAATCTTCGCTGTCACACTTGTGGGCAGTGGGGTGATAACGGTTATTTGCATGGNACTAGCCTGAAAGAACTGAAAGCTCGTGANGTACCACTCGAAACTTACAAAAACTTGGTAGATCAAATTGCCGATAAGGGATGGAAGCCTGTTTGGTACATTTGGGGTGGAGAGCCGATGATGTATCCAGGTATGGTTGATCTTCTCTACTACATCAAAGAAAAGGGAATGCCAATTTCGATGGTCAGCAATGGTACTAAAATTGGCAGTCTTGCCAAGGAAATTGTCGACACTTGCACAATTTTGTATCTCAGTGTCGATGGACCAAATGCCGAAATCCATGACACACAAAGACCTGCGGTCTCAGGTAAATACAGTAATTTCAAAGACGTTCAAGCAGCCCTGAGTAACGTCAAAACAGAAAAAGAAGACCGAGGTACATTATTCCCGTACATAGTTCCTCTGAGTTGCATTACCTCCTACAATATAGATTATGTGGTTGATCTGTACAAATTCACCAGTGAATACGCAGATGCTCAAATCCTCTACCTCACTTGGTGGATTGATCAGGCTTCTGCCATCGAACACTCAAAAGATTACGAAAAACGATTTGGCAAAAAACCACAAACCCATTACGGATGGATTGGGGACTGGAATAATTTTGACCACGGTGTCATCTTGGATAAGTATCAAGAAATGCTTGATCTATCCGCGGAAGAGGGTAGATGTCCTCCTATGATGATGCCAGAGTTAACAACAAAAAACGACATCAATACTTATTATAAAGACCACACTGAAACCTTTGGTTACAATCAGTGTGTTAGCATATATATGACATTAGAAATTGACAGTAATGGTGACGTTAGCCTCTGTCGCGATTACCACGACTATATAATTGGAAATATTCAAAAGGATAGAGTGGAAGACATGTGGAACAACGAAGCTGCAGTCAAATTCCGTCAATCGATCAGTCGTGAGGGAGTCATGCCCGTTTGTCGTCGTTGTTGTGGCCTGATGGGTTTCTAATTTTTGTAGAATCGAGATGCTGTTTAACAGGTTAGGATATAGATGCCGATCATTCTTACGATTAATGCAGGCAGTTCATCCATTAAGTATCAGTGTTTTGAAATGGTGGGTGAGATTAGTTTGGCGAAAGGGCAAATTGATCGGGTCAATTCTTCCCATCCAAAGCTAACCTACCAAAGACACGATGGTGTCAGTTACGAGCTAGACCTAGAGGCTCAGAGCTACCAAAAATATTTCCCTCTCATTTGTGCAACACTGACTGATACGAGACATGGTATTATCGATGGTCTGGAGGTAATTACAGCTGTTGGGCACCGGGTAGTCCACGGGGGGCACCACTTTTCTTCAGCAGCTCTGGTTGTGCCTTCAGTAAAAGNACTCATCGAGAAGTTGTCGGACTTAGCTCCACTACATAACCCATTCAATNTGCAGGGGATCCGATCGATAGAAAGTCTNTTGGACGAAGTNCCACAAGTTGCTATTTTTGACACGGCCTTTCATCAAACGATTCCTCCTTATGCTCACCTTTACCCTATACCTTATCACTTCTATGAACAGCACCACATCAGAAAGTATGGNTTTCATGGTACTTCACATTCTTATGTTTCGACACGTGCAGCCGAGATTTTGGACTGCTCAATTGAATCTCTCAAGATAATCTCTTGTCACTTAGGTAGTGGAGCAAGTGTCACAGCCATTGATGGTGGATTGTCTGTTGATACAAGTATGGGAATCACTCCTTTGGCAGGCTTAATGATGGGNACGCGCTGTGGTGATATCGATCCTAGTCTGATTTTTCAACTGGTTTCACAGCATGATATGACGATCGACCAAGTAATGACACTATTGAATGATAAAAGTGGGTTGTTGGGTATTTCTGGAGTAAGTTCTGATATTCGAGATCTCCTAAACCAGCTATCCGGTGAACAAGACACACCTGAACGAACACTACTAGCGCTTAATATGTTCTGCCATCGTGTTACTCAGTATATCGGTCAGTATGTGGCGACGTTAGGTGGAATCAACGTTTTAATTTTTACCGGTGGTATCGGCGAAAACTCACCTCGAATTCGGAGCAAAATTTGCCAGAAACTTGGGTTTATAGGGATAAAAGTCAACGAGCAGCAAAATAGAATAAAAGGGCGAGAGCAGTCAATTAACTCTCAAGAATCAGACATTAAAATACTGGTAATTCCAACCAATGAAGAATTAATGATAGCTCGTGGTACGCTTCAATTATTNCAAACTGTACCTGATCCACCCAATCCTTTNGCAGAGTTTGAACGGTTAATCTCTCTGGTCGAAGAAAAAGAGCAAACGGAAGTNAAGCAATCTATTGACCAACAACCACAGTTGGTTNCAACTGACAAAACGGCTCCAAAAACCCATCGGAATAAACAAGCCGACGAGGAAAAACTAGTTGCACCTCGTGCTTGGCTGTCTGTTTACGACAACAAAAACACCGATTCATCTTAGCCTGTCGATGTACCGACTACAACCAAATCAACTGGTGGATGGCTGTATATATCTTGCACCCTTTCTTTTTTTAATTCTATTTTCGACTGTAATCGCCGCCCAAGATTCAGTTCTTTTGTTAAAGAAATTATCCTCACCCGATTTGTCTACGCGNACCTTAGCTATGGAAAAACTCNANGAAACAGAATTAAACACAAAAGACCACGATTTTATTCGAAAATTATTCTTAACAGTTGACCAAAATCACATGTTGAGGAAGCAAATGGTTCCGGAAATCCAAGTGCAGATCGAGCTAATTATAGACTTACTTATCGAGAAGCAAAAACTCATCGNCCAACAAAAAATNNCCGTGGGCCCTACCGTCGACTTATCNCCTATTAACGAGTCTTTGGTTTATGCATTATCCGTNAGTCAGGCTANCATNAGAATGAATGCTCTATCAGCATTATCTAAATATCATGANTTATCCTTTACTTACCAACTTCTCAATCACCCAGAATCAGTAGTCCGACAGAACATAGCCTATGCATTAGGTGAGATNAACTTTCATACACAAGATGAAAAGTTTATTTCTGATCTGAAAGAAGCCATGAAAACAAAAAATCGATTGGTTCAACTTGAGGTGATACTGGCTTTAGCTAAAATAAAGTTATCCACTGAGCAAAAACAAGGAATTATTAACGAGTTGATAAATTTGTTCAAAAGCTTCAAATTTTATCTGCNGNAAGACCTTCAGGCGAAATTAATAAGAAGCNACGAAGTCAGGCTANTAAGCTTNCCAGATAAATATAGCNCTGACTTGGATAGGTACAAGAAAGTGAGTGAAGCAAATAGCTACACTCCAAACCTAAACCAGAGCTTACAACTCGGTGGCTTAAAGATATCACCAGACGCAGATGTGCGNATNATCAAAAAAGNGAAAAAATGGCAAATTATTGACCCTGAAAGCAATCAAATATATCGAATTTTAGTAGGTAGAGATGATAGTCTCGATATCTTCAGAAATAGTCTTGATCCACAATTATTTTCAGCTTTTCAACAAGAAGAGATTCAGTTGNCTGGTGACGCNAGCACTATATCTATTCCGGTTATTAACGACAATCAAATACAATCAACCTCATGGATGNTGACCANTTCTGAAGTTATTAAAACCCCTTCTGCGTCTTCTAAAAAGAAGCGAAGGTATTTTATACTTCATCAAGCTGGAGACTTTCAAAGACCGATAAAGAGTCCTACACCAGTGAACTTTTCGCTAAATTCATCAATTGAGGTTTTTGAGCTTTATCCTGACGAGGAGGTAAGGCGTAACATTATACTTGTTTTATCAAACATGGTCCAGCAAAGGGAAACCTCCAGCAGGGACAAAAGGCTGATTTTATCATTTCTGCTTAGTANCATGGTGGATCCTGACAGTCGTGTCTGTCAGGCTATAGCAAAAGCTTTCAAATCCTTTACTCAACCCAATACAGATCTCATTCCAAATCAGATTACAGATCAATCTGATGCTAAGAAACTTCCACTTCCATACGATTTTGAGAATTCAGCAGTTGCTCNACTCAATCAACGCTTCAGCCTGATATCTAATTTTTCACAATTAACGAAGGTAGAAGAACAATTAGGGTTTTATACCATAATGGCTTTGGGGGAAATTGGACATCCATCTTCTATTTANCTAGAGACACTTCATTCCTTGGGNCAGGAAAATGACAAACTACAACCAATTGTCACAGNNGCCGTTGGACAGATAATGAACAATGAGTATAGAGCCTTCTGCTTGCCTGATATGATTTTTTCGATGAACCTTAGAANTACAGATATACCTAAAGATTTTGAATCGNTAGATTTTCCAACCCAAATTTCGGATCAATTTAGAAAAAAACTAGAGAATTCTGNCNCCCAAATTCCATTAAACGCTCAAGTCCAANTTCGACAACGTGGTCAAGTATGGTCCATANCTGATTCTCANGGGCNAGATCTTTTNCATATACAAAAGCAAAATAATCTGTCCCCCTATATTCTGCTAAAAAAGAACAATTTTAGTGAAGAATTAGATGCAGTTAGCAGTGGTGACAGAAAAAATTTTGATGGTTCACAACTAGATGGTCAATTCAAGTTGATGGGTTTACGATTACCTAAGAACCCAACTGTACAAAAAAATAACATGTCTTGGTCTATCTTTGATCATTCTGCAAACAGAAAACTTGTTTGTCAAATACGTCCATTGGATCGATCGAAAGACTCCTCGTTAGGGGTCTATTTTAGGTTGAATAATCAACTGGTGGACTATACCGTTTCGATCAACCAACCCTCAGTATCCGAAATTCGAAAAATTATAGATACACTTCATCAGCAAATCAAAAAAAACAATTTTATTAACCTAAGTGCTTCATTATCCTCAATGGCTAAAATTGGTCCTAATGTCAGAAGAATTATGGGCGATACTGAGTTTGAATCGATAACATCAGAGGTAACTGCACGACTCAATCATACAAGTGCTTCTATCCGAAAAAATAGTCTTTTATGTTTGGATAAAATGATAGATGGTGATGAACTTGCTGCAACTACGATCAACCAAATATCTCTCATTGTTCTACAAGACAAACAAAATCAGGAATTAGCGATTCAAATTTTGGCCAATCAAGGAAGTAATGCGAAACAATCGCTAACAGCTTTACTTGAAGTTTTNGAAAAAGGAAACGAAAATATTCAACGTGCAATTTTGGCTGCATTACCTCATATAGATCCTGTTGGCACAGTTGAAGTATTGCTAGAATACCTGAAAAGAAATGGAGAAGGCGTCAGTGTGAGAGTAGCTGCGGCTACTGCATTAATTGATTCAATTGCTGCTCTAAGATTGAATGTTTCCGGNCAGAAAACAAATCGAGATCTGAGCCAGAGAATTATAGTTGATCTGGTGCAATTAACNACTAACAAAATGCNTTTAATAGATGCCGCTGCAAAAAAAACATTATCCAGTGTCGTAAAAAAAGACTTNGAGACAAAGGATGATTTAGCGCTTGGTCTTCTAAAAGGATTGTTATATAACGCTCATTCCAGAAAAAACAAAGAACCTAACTTTATGGTATTACCCCAAATCCCAACCAAAGAACGAGTTCTTCAGTATTTGAATGCAATTAGCGAACTACCCCAAAACATAGATAGCCGTGTACTAGTTAATGCTGCCAGAATATTAGCGCGAGCAGCTAGAAACTCATCTCAAGATACCTGGCGACAACACTTATATCCACCTTTGTTTACTCTCTCGAGAAAACTAGATTCCCAAAGTGAAACGGTCAAGATTTTTCAATCGACCGATTGGAAAAACACATTTGATTTTCTAAAGTTAATAATAGAAGGACATGAAGAAAGCTTAGGNCGACCCATTAATGCTGACGATCGCCGACATGCATTGAATCTGATGGGGNAAATCATTACCAATTTTCGCAATGACAAAACNGGCCTTAATGCTTGGAAAGATGTCGTGCCTGTTGTCATAGGCAGAATGCTAGATGAGAAACAGGTCGGAAGATATCAGCAGGAAATCCGAAAATTAAACGAAAAACTAATAGAAACCGGAGAAGATAATCCCGATCGATTCGAGACCCAAAAACAAATCACCAAACTATCAGGACAGATTGACATAAACTTGATGGCCGTCAGGGTATGGGGAAACGTTATCGCTATTAAACCCAAAATGACAATTGAGAGTTTATTCATCNTGACCGAAGAGCAACGAACAAAACTGGAGCGTTTGATTCTAGATTCACCGGAAATTAATCGCNAGGAAAATGANAGTACATACAAAGTAGTGACAGATTTACTGCAAAGACAGAACATTGCGACCTTACTTGATCAATATAAAAATAGCATTGAGCTACTCAAAGATTTTATGGACTACACGTCTGAGTTTCTAGTAAATCGATTAGCACCAAACAAAGAAGNATCTATACCAAANGATGAAGATCTCAGGCAAAGAAGGCACGCACTACGACTTCTAGTTTTTCCGGAACAACTCTTGGTGCCAAACATGCAGGGCCAACCAGCGCCTAACGACAAATTGGTTGCTAAGCTACAATCTGTTTTAACTAGGAATCCAGATGATGAACTTGTGAGCCTCTACCGGCAAGCCCTAACTCGGCTAGGCCAGTAATCGGAAATTAATTCTACTCTGAACCGCTTATCGGTAGATATTTCTCATTTGCCAAGCATCCATTGATTTAAGTAAGCTATCCTGTCCTTGTGAGCGAAGTGAAACGCCTAAACTGTCAACTCGACCCGGGTATACTCGCATGGCGACGCATTGCTTGTTATTAACGAAGACTTCAACTATGCTTCGATCGATAAAGACACGTAATTGAAGAACTTCTTTTTCGGCAAGGAAAACCTGTCCGCTCTCCGGTGCTCGAGAGCGAGCAGATGGTAGAATCGAAGAATAGGACGAATCAATCGTTAAGCAACTCCCATGTCCTCGAATCCGGTCGCGATAACCTCGATTACGATAGAAGGAAATCCGAGTGTATTCTTCTTTGTTAGGCGAACGCAAGATGTTCATTTCAACCATTGGTGCATTGCCAACATCGATTTCTGCCACTATTTCCATGGCGTTGCCTTGAATTTGGTCTAGGACAACTTCTTGATTAGCAGACAAAGTCGTTTCTCCAATGTACTGATGACCATACCGAAGGGACTCTATATTTCCAGCGGGCTGGACACTCAACTCATCTTTATCAACCAAGTTTAGTTGTCGTGGTAGTGTCATAACCTGATTCCACCCTTTGGTTGGCAAACCAGGATTCATATTGTACAAAACGATCACCCCACCTTTTCCGTCTGGCGTGGCGGATGGAGCATGTACACCAGAAGGACTGACTGGTCCGAAGTTGTTTTTTCCATGTTCGGTAACTACAAATTTATCTCTCTTCTTATCGTAGTCACCAATTAGGTATTGCCCTCCACTCATATGACTGAAAAATAGCAACATGTGCTGTTCGCCGATTGGCCAGAAGTAGGGACAAGCACCATCATCTCCAACTAAAGTGTACTGGTCGTCTTCGACAAATGGATGCAAATATTCCCACTTCGTGAGGTTTTCGGATCGAAATAGAAAGTTAGCACGTATTGGCTTTCCGCCAGGACCATTGGGTAAAGTTCCTCCGGATAAAGAATAGTAAAACTTATCCTTTTTCCAAATACAAGGATCAAAGACACGATATGGCAAAGGAGAACTATCCTCTGAACGGATAGGAATTACTGCTTGATTAGTCAATTTCTTCCAGTTCAATAAAAGAGGATCACTTGATGTTGCCACCATATTTCCGACCTCTGTACCGTGATACATAGCAATCACGCGCTCATCTTCCACCAATGTCGTACCGGAAAAGCAACAATTCTCTGGGTTAGGGTAGATTGCGTAAGGCAAATCTCGCCAATGAATCAGATCATGGCTAACAGCATGCCCCCAATGTTGACGAGGATCCTCTGGTGGGTAAGCTTGGTAAAAAAGGTGCCATCGATTTTGCCAAAAACAAAGTCCATTAGGATCATTAAGTGTATGCTCGGGGTTAACATAGTGATAAATTGGACGATGTGGATCATTCTCATATGATTGACGATAGTCGATCATACGATTCATCAATGGGTTAGTTTTCAGCGCTTCCTCTTGCTCGGTTAGAGTTTCAGGAAAAGTGTAAAAAGGTACAAGAGACGTTCGATCAGTCGGATTGGACATCTATTTCTCTCCTATTTGAATTGGTCAATACAAATAATGTGTCGGTCTCAAAATATTAATACCTGCTAGTATTCATAGTTTAAAAAGGTCCACACAGTTACCACCATAAATTAGCTGACGTTGCCTAGCTGTAATTTTCATTTGGTCGACTAATTTTGTAAAGACAGATGGCTGGATCCAAGGGGAATCAGATGCAAACAAAACCCGGTTTTCACCAATAAAGTTAAGAGCGTATGTCATTCCTTCGATTGATGGAGAAACCAAATCAAAATAGACATTTTGTCTGAGATAACTACTAACTGGTTTTTGAATGAAGTCGTTTGCTCGTCCCATTACTTCGGTCTGATGATCGATACGACCAATCATGTAAGGTAAAATACCGCCAGCATGAGGCAGGACCATTTTCAGTCTTGGGTATCGTTCGAAAATACCACTTAGAATCAAGCGTAATAGGCCGAAACTGGTATCAACTTGAAATCCGATCATCGGAATCATTGTAAATTCTTTAATCGCCTGCCCCCAAGTTGGTACAGTCGGATGAAAGATGATTGGTAAATCCTTTTTTGCTAAATGAGCATAGATAGGTTCAAACTGATTCGAATCTAGATTGTGGCCAGCCACATGTGGGTAGAGCATAACTCCCAGAAAACCCATATCCTTAATTCGATCGATTTCTACCATAGCTGCGCTAGGAACATTCCAAGGCAGACTTGCAAACCCAGCAAATCGATCAGGATTTTTAGTCGCTAAATCAGTAATGTAATTGTTAATGATTTGAGCGCCTTTAACAGATAATTTTGAAGGTAAAAGACAAGGATTAGGAATGTTGACGCTAATGATGGACAGATCAATATCTGCTTTATCCATCGCACGTAATTTGGCTAATGAGTCATAATCTCCCAAATCGATTTGAAAAGACTGCCATCGACGATATGATACTCGATAAACGCGGTCATGGATTTTTTCCGTTGTGGGTCGAGCAAAGTCAGCTTGATCGTGTTTATCTTCATTATTATCCGAGTNGCCATTAGCTTTCAGTAAAATCTCTACATATTCTGGTGGGAAAATGTGACTTTGGCAATCAATTCTCATTTAATCTAGGTTTCCTCATTAGCCTGAAGTGAACGATAAATATTAATCCGTTATTTTTTTAGTTAATCTGTATTCGTTCGAATGACTTATTGATGGTCAAATACTGCATTGATGTAGTCTTTGACACCTACCTTTAAAACACCGAAATTGAGTACATCTACGAATAGTCTGATCTGGCTGGACTATCATTCTCTATCGAAAACTGAATTTATGATCCTCATTAGTCAATCGAATTTTTTCTACAGAGAAGTTCATTCGAAAATTTACGACTCCCGACAGGTTAAAAAGGCCGTATTATTCACAGAATTTATGAGAAAAGACCAATTGATTTAAAAACGCGAACATTGGTTAAGGGTGAATCATTATTCAAGCGATGACGACAGTAGCTTCGCCTTTTCGAACCATGGAAAAAGTACGCAATACTATTACCGTTCCATTTTGGTTAGCAATCAACTTTGAAGTATAACGACCGTCGATAGTTCGAACTGTTCCTAACACGTCCCCTTGCTGAACCGTGTCTCCTAGACTATAGGTCGGTGTAAAAAACCCGTCAAACTCCGCAGGATGACACACCTGCATATGACCGGAACCTCGACGTGGATCCTCCACAATCGTCTTCACCCTCGACTCCGGTTGAACTCGATTCATCATGCCCAACCTTCCGAGTACATTCAGACAACCGTTGATGTAATCTGAAACTCCCTCTTCTGAACATTGGGCACCTCCCAAATACTCTGCGTAGATAGCCGGAATACCGTATTCACAAGCAATCGACATGCTACGCCCCGGTAGGCGCCAATCAGTTCCCCAAATAAATGGTAGATTGAACGATTTAGCAAGCCACTTTGAACAATCTAATACCTGTTGGTCAGGGTGAAGAAGGTATCCAGTGAGTGGATGTACCGAGAATCGGATACCACCAGTATGTAGGTCAATGTAGTAGTCAGCGGTTCTAATTAGTTGAGAAAGTTCATGCCCAACACGCATTGTAATCGTCCCATTTGGGTCACCCGGACAAATCCGTGCTAAATCGAGTTCATCAGCAGCGGTACGGTTTCCTAGTAAGAAAGCCTCAGTATTCACACATGGAACCAGTGTCAATTTACCTTTCAGTAGATTGCCTGGAAGTTGATTAATTAAGGTATGAATACATCGGATGGATTCAAATTCATCTCCGTGTACACCGGCAGTAATCAACAAATGTGGGTAATCATTGTCGGTTTCAATGACGAATTTGTTGAATAAACTCATCAAATATACTTCTATAGAATGTCTTCAAACGGGTAAAGTGGTACGCGACGATGCCGATAATTTAGTTTCTCAATATCAGCAGTAGTAACACCTGGAGTATTAACTTTAACAATTTGTTTACAAATTGGTTTATAGGCAGCGATAGGTGCATTCACACCTTTTGTTATAAGAATATGAAATTTAAGAGGATCAACGTCAAAGCTAGTTAACTGTCTTAAACTGAAAGGTGGCTGTCTTTTAGATGTAACCATAATAGTGATTCCTGATTTATGCCTTACGACAACTGTAGGTCCTTGATCACAATCTGTAGCTCCACCGTGTCGTGCCTTCGGTTCATAAAATTTACCACCGTATTTACCAATCAGTTTGACTAACCCAATCCAAGGCTTACCATGAAGTTCATCAGTTTTTGCACCAACTTTTATTTTTTGCACAGAACCAATTTCAAGATTCATACACTGACTAACAACTGCCGGGTCATATAAACAGACAAACGTATTCGTAAGCCCATGCCTTTGGCACTCATGCAACAGAATTGTACTGTCAGCTGGTCCTCCTCCTCCTGTATTATCTCCCATATCTAATAAGCATACAGGACCTATTAAAGATTTACACCTTTTAACTGTTTCTTCCATGGGTTCCAATTCAGCTTGAAAGTCTCTTCGGTGTAGGGTTAGATATTCTGCTAGTGCATCTACGTACTCCCGAGCCAATGACCGATCCCCATCGGTGACAACAATAAAAGCAGTTCCCATCTCATCTACGTCTGAATACGGAAATCCCAGCATGATGCTGTTAGTGAGAACAGTCGGGTGGTTTAACTGTTGGTCTGCTAGGTTATACAGTTGTAAACAAGGATTCATGTTTGTTTCTTGTTTTTGAATGTTTATAGCTACCGGCGGTCTAGCAATTTCCATCACTGGTTTGACCTCAGACTTCAAAGTTTCGATTAGTAAAGAGGCTGCTTGTCTTCCTATTTCAAACTGGTCGAGGTGAGGATTACTTCTGTATGCAATCAGGGCATTACAAGATTTAGCCATCAAGTCAGATAAATTACCATGTGGATCTAGTGTTCCAATAATTGGTATATTTGGCCCTAAAAAATCGCGTAATGTACGAAGCCAATATCCATCTGCATCCGGATATTCTGTTGAGACTGTGGCACCATGCGGAGCGACTAGTAGACCATCAATCGGACTGACCTCATCCAAAAGACTCAACATAGTATCAACAATACGTCTATAGGCTCGAGCAGTAATTGTTCCATAAGGAACTGCACGGGCTAACATGATTGGAATCGACTGAAATTCGTCTTTCACTTCATCTAAGACTGAAAAAAAACCTGATGTCTCATGGTTAGATTGACTCATTGTCCGGTAAAAATCATCCCTCTCTAGCAGGCAATCATTTTCGAATGCTTGATAAGTGGTTGGAGATGAAATAAACGTATTGGACTCATGCAAAAATCCGATCACACCTATTCTTTTACGATTCCGCTTAGTCATGAACTGTATGAAACCTGGTGCTTACAGTACACCGTATTTCTTATAAGCTTCGGTAACCGACAGACCGTTGGTAATGGCATCACGGGTTATATTTTCCTCGTTCACTTTTTCCCAAGCTTTCTTGATAGCCTGATTTTCAATCTCTCTTGGAACTACCACTACTCCATCGCTATCAGCAATTACCAAATCCCCAGCACAAAAGGTCACACCTTCTATTTTGACAGGTTCATCTATTGACATGACACGTTGGCGATTCATACTGTCGTAAACGCTACGACCCGTAGCATACACGGTGAAACCAAGAGCTTTGATTTTGGCTGTGTCTCGAATGGAACCATGAATGATTGCTCCTACACAGCCCCGATTCTTTGATGCAGTTGAGAGTAATTCGCCCCAAACTCCTGAGCGAGTTGATCCTTGGGCTGCACAAATCATTACATCATCGGGCTGACAAGAATCAATGGCGAGTAACTCTAGCTCATACGGACATGGATCTTCAAAATCAATATCCTCCCACAGCGTCGTTTTGCAACGTCCAATTAGAACATCTTCAGAAGTCTGAGGTAACAAAGGAATTTTTGGTGATTGTTTTCTATAACCTAGCGCATCTAATGCATCGGATACGACTGCCGCATAAAGTTTTTCTCGCATCATATCCAAGGTGATTTCCAGTGGGAGCGACATTTCATTTCTCCGTATACAAAACTAACAGGTTTATTCGTATAAACCTAGGCTAAAAAGTAACCAATTCATACATGATATACTCAATACAATAACTAAAATCAATTATCTGGTAAAGGTACAACAATTTTTCCCCAAAAGTTTTCGTTAATCTGTCTGTTATGAATTTTGGCTCCCAACCATGAACCGTATATGTTAGATAGGTAAAATACACTGCCAATCAGAGCAAATGACCAACCTTTAATTGATCGCTCTTGCTGATGCTGAAATCCATTGTAGCTTAGTAGACCGACGGCTGTAATGGTCGTTAATGTATTGAAAAAATCCCCTGGCCGACCGAGGTAAATTCGTCCTAATCCAGGAAAAAAAAATGATAAAGTTCCTGCTAAAAATGGGTTCTTAACTGGCAACCTTCTACCTTCTTGGACCAGAGATTGATAATAGCTTATTGTGTTATCCGAAGGTTTAAGGGTAATATCTGTAGAGGAAAAGTGTGTATGTGCCAGATCCCATTGNCCTAAAAACAGTCGGTTAATACCAAGCCAGATTTCCTTCTCTGTCCTCAACTTACTGGAAGTGCTNGTAATTTTGTTAAAGGCGCTGATGGAACGAGTATAATCACCAAATAGAAAGTAAGTTTGACCGATTTCGGATTGCGCTATCCACCAATACTCACTAGCACGAGTGTTTATTTGCTGAAGATTTTTGTAGATAACAAGCGAATTCTCCAAACCCCCTGACTTTCGATAGCTGTCAGCTAGCTTGAACCCACAGTTTTTTAGACCAATCGGTCCTGTGGTAGATAAGTATCTTTGGTACTCGATAGTTGCTCGCTTATAGTCTCCTGTCTGATGTAGATGATCGGCAAACATAAGAATATAGTCAGGTGATTCGTAATCAATGTCCCCAATAAAGATTTGATTTTGTTGTGGTTTAACACCGAAACTGGCTAAAAAAAACAAGAATAACAGCAGAATATACTTTTGGCTTTCTAACACGGTATTTATTTATCTGACATGGAAAGTTACAAGATCATATGTTGGATCGGTGTACTTCCACTAAGTCAGACGAGGTGGGTTAAGACATGTTTTGTAGGGAATTTTCACGAATCAATTTCAAAGTCTTCCTACTTCGACCGATTTTCTCGCAATAAGACAAATATAGCCCAAAAGCAACCATGTGATTTTTATCCTCGATTGCTTTTGAGTAATTAACTTATTAGGCAAATTTTTTGGATGGAGCAACAAGGCATAAGAAAGTAGTAAACGTTACTAATCTATCGATCACTGTATTAAAGTAAGAATCTGACCCGATTTGTAGATTGTTATAAGACTAAGACTTCTTTTCTCCATTTAGACAATTAACATATACGATAGGCAAAAGTGTTTTTGATTCAACAATCCGTTCTCAAGTTTGCTGCACATCCAAAAATCATAAACTAAAATCGGTCAATTTTTTGATAGAAAATCAATCAAAAATATCAAACCATCTTCTATATTTCCTGCGAGTATGGCAAACAGTTAGCGAAAACCTATTGTGTTGGAAAATGTCAGGTCGATTCGGCACTTACTTCCTGAGTTTTTTTATGACTGTCTTTCTGCTATAATGCCTTATCCAAACCTACTCATGATTAGGTACTCGACCCAAGTATACGTCAAGTGAGAAAAATTATGAATAAAAAACGTGTAATGATTGCCCGTCAAACTGGGAAAATAACGCTGATTGAAGGCCCAATTCCGGAAATTAAACCTGGTAGTGTGCTGGTCCGTGTCCATAACTCTTTAGTTAGTCCGGGTAGTGAAGTTGGTGGCTGGCGGAATCTACATAATCAAAAAGTAGCAGAGTCGGAGCCTAGACCTTTCGGGTATGCTAATGCTGGTATAGTAGAAGAAGTAGGAGATGGCGTGAGTCGGTTAAAAGTCGGTGATCGGATCGCTTGTATGGGAGCCGGCTATGCTCTTCACTCTAATTACACAGTAGTACCTCACAACTTATGTGTACCTTTGCCTGACAATGTAACCTTTGCTCAAGGAGCTTACGGTCATTTAGCCGCGACCGCTGTGCACGTTTATCGAAGAGGCCAATCAGGGTTTGGCGAATTTGCGGCCGTGGTGGGTTTGGGAGTGTTAGGCCAACTTTGTGCAATGATTTATCAAATGGCAGGTTGTTTGGTCATCGGCTGGGATGCGATCCCTTTCCGAACAAAGATGGCTAATAACTGGGGAGTCGATGCTATTGCCACCTCAGGCCAGGAAGATGAAGTGGAGTTGACTCAGAAATTCACTTCACACCAAGGTTTAGATACTGCGGTAATAGCTTTTGGTGGTGATGCTAACCAGGCTATACAAAGACTTCAAAAATGTTTCAAATCTTCTCCTGATGGACACTTGATGGGCCGGATAATGATCCCTGGAGGGGCCTACTTTGACTTTCCACGTTCGATTACCAACATGGATATTTGTCGAGTTGGTCGGACCGGATTTGGTTACCACGATGAAGCATGGGAATTTGGAAATGACTACCCTCCAGTTGTAATGCGATGGACCACTCAAACTAATCTCAAATTATGTATGCGTCTAATTTCAGAAGGTAAATTAAACGTTGGTACTTTGACTACACATACTATCGCATTGGAACATGCTGAGTCTGAAATGGCCGAAATCATCCAATATCCGGACAGGATGCTTGGTGTTATCTTTGAAATGAGCAGTTGGTAAAAATGCTATATTGACTAACGGATGGAGCAAATTAATGGAACAAAAAATGATGGACTACTTGTTCGATTTGCAAGGTTACTTGGTATTAGAAAATACTATTTCCGTAGAAGATCTAAGCGAGATGAATCAATGGATTGACGATCACTGGGAGTATGTAGAACAACCTTGGTTGCCAGAATCAGATAATCGATTACGAGACCGATTTAGATGGATTGGTAATATACAGACTCATACTTACAACATTGAAAACGGTGTCAACTTTCAAAATATTATTGAGGGAGGGGCCGTTTTTGAAAGGTTGATTGATCATTCCAGTTGGATTGAACTGATGCGCCGATATATCAATTCTGAAGTCAATGGTTTATCAATACATGAGAATTTTCTCAATGTTCGAGGTCAGGGCGGTTATATTCATATCCATTGTGGTGGTCATGTGCCACTGAGTTATTTAACCTTTCGGCAAGAAAATACTGGCGAATGGATGGTTGGTCAAATAAATTTACTTCTAGCACTAGAGGATATCGGTCCGGGCGATGGTCCCCCAGTATTAGTGCCCGGTAGCCACAATTGTACTGAGATACACCCTCGCTTAGAAGCAAACGGAAAAGGATTAGTATATGATGGTGTAACCGGTTTGCCTGCCGGTACGGCCTTAGCCACAAAAGAGATTTATTTGAAAGCAGGGGATGCGGTCATGTTTACTGACGCAATCACCCATGGTTCAGCAAAGCGAGTCAATCTAGGTTATCGTCGAGCAGTCGTTTACCGGTATTCGCCTCGTTTCGTACGTGAGCGGTTTAACCTACCCCATTCGGATCAACTTTTATCCCGATTGACAGCGGCTCAGCTTGACATAATTCAACCTATGAAGCCACAACGCCCCCCTCAATCCGTTTAATAGGAGTTGAGTATGCAAACTGATATATCATCAAATATCAATACTAACTCTTCACCTTCACAACTAAAAATCACTGATGTCCGTTTGGTTCAGGTTTCCACAGGTGGACCGATTCTAAAAATTGATACTAACCAAGATATTTATGGTTTGGGTGAAGTCCGAGATGGTGCCAGCATTACTTACGCTTTAATGCTAAAAAGTCGTCTACTGGGTCAAAACCCCTGTCAAGTCGATAAAATTTTTCGGCAAATTAAACAGTTTGGCCATCATGCCCGGCAAGGTGGTGGAGTTAGTGCGGTTGAAATGGCCCTAATGGACCTAACGGGTAAGGCTTATGGGATACCATGTTACCAGTTAGCCGGTGGCAAATTCAGAAATCGAATTCGTTGTTATTCTGACACTCCCGTCTTGAATGATCCTGTCGAAATGGGACAAAAGCTAATAGAAAGAGTACAACGTGGCTTCACTTTTTTGAAAATGGATGTTGGAATTGATCATTTGCGAAACATATCAGGAACTTTGTCTGCACCAACTGGTCACCTCGATGATAGTAACCTTATGCACCCCTTTACTTCCATTCGAATTACTGATAAAGGAATTGATATTTTAGCGGACTACGTAGGAACTGTGCGCCAAATTATAGGTTACGAAGTACCTTTAGCTTTGGATCATTTTGGCCATATTGGAGTAGATGACTGCATTCGATTAGCCCAAGCGTTGGATAAGTACAATTTAGCTTGGCTGGAAGATATGATTCCATGGCAGTTTACAGAACAATACGTTCGTTTGTCGAATGCTTGTACCACTCCAATTTGTACTGGAGAAGACATCTATTGTAAAGAAGAGTTCATCAAATTGTTTCAGGCTCAAGCAATATCTGTCGCCCACCCTGATATTGCCAGTTCAGGTGGAATTTTAGAAACCAAAAAGATCGGAGATCTGGCCCAAGAATATGGTNTTTCCATGGCNCTACACATGGCTGGCACCCCAATTTGCGCCATGGCCAGCGTACACTGTGCCGCAGCTACAGAGAATTTTTTAGTCTTAGAGAATCATTCCGTTGATACGCCTTGGTGGGATGAACTTGTTATTGGTTTACCTAACCCGATCATCGAGGACGGTTATATTACAGTACCAGAAACGCCTGGATTGGGTATTGAGCTGAACGAAACGGTGATCAAGGAACACCTTCACTCGAGCCGGACGGCTTACTTTCCACCAACCCCTGAATGGAATGAGGANCGNTCNCACGATCGACTNTGGAGTTAAGCAACTAGCTAATCATGTTATTTGAAGTATTTGNTGAATTNTAATCGCTAGTGGAGAATCATCGCTCCAAAGAACAGACCGGGTATAGCCGAAACGGTCAGAACCAACCANGGAGTATACTCATTTCTTTCAGGTAATTCGACCTGTTGGTAGAGACGCTGACAAATTTTAATAATGATAAAAACATANCCGAAGACCATTATTAGGCCAACCAGATCCNNTNNNGGTTGAATCCAACTATTTTGTTGGACGATCGCGTCAATTGCAGGCAGCCTAGCAACCATAATTTGATAAATGATCATAGACGCTTCACCGAAAAGATTCCAGATAAAACCAGCTAAAAAGCCCAAGATTAATGCTTTTTTTGTCTGATCAAACGTCATTGAGACCTCTTGCTCTCTATNTAACCAGTGTAACAAAGTTAATCAGTCTAGTCAAACAGAATACGGTGAATTCGTGATCTTGACAATANGCTTCTAACCATGTGATAATNTAGNCCTNGTTCAATAGATTATCTACAACATAAAATACAGGAGAAGTTGAAAATGAGTACTCCAATACCCCGAATTGGGGACGATGCACCCGATTTTAAGGCCGTAACTACACACGGTGAGATTACCTTTAGCGAATGGCAGGGTAATGACTGGGTAGTCTTGTTTTCTCATCCGGCTGATTTCACGCCAGTCTGTACGACTGAACTGACTGAGTTCGCTAGACGTAACGATGAATTTGCCGCTCGAAACGTAAAGCTTATAGGTCTGAGTATTGATAGTATTCACTCACACTTGGCTTGGACACAAAACATAAACCAGAATCTAGATGTTAAAATTCCATATCCACTAATTGCTGATTTGGATATGTCAGTTGCCAATAAATATGGCCTGATTCATCCTGGAGAGAGTTCAACGGCTACGGTCCGAGCAGTTTTTATCATTAACCCGGAACGAAAAATACGAGCTCTAATCTATTACCCTTTGACCAACGGACGCAATATTGATGAAGTAGTTCGCCTNATCGATTCTTTACAAACATCGGAANCCAACGCNTGTGCNACACCTGTNAANTGGGANCAAGGCGATAAAGTAATTGTTCCACCACCAAAAACCGAGGACGAAGTNATAGATCGATTGAACAGNGATCACGAGAAAATTGATTTCTATTTGATGAANAGAGATNTNTAACAGACTGGCTAAAATTNNCTAACTGATTTATTCANAAAGANGTTGGATANACACAACTGACGNGGTGNTTATCCAACNTCNACTCGATATGATACATCTTACCCGATATATTGATTTTGAAGCCTCGCATTACTACTACCTTCCAGAACTCAGCGAAGAAGAGAATTACCAGATTTTTGGAAATAAAGTCAATCAACATGGACACAACTATAGTGTACATTTAACCGTTGGTGGTAAAATTCAATCATCCGATGGTATGGTCATTAATATTAAGGATGTGGATGAGCTAATTCGCTCCTATATAAACCAACACTATGATCATAAACAGATAAATCAACAACATCCGGTTTTCTCGGCTGATCCATGCATTCAACCAACCCCAGAAAACATTGCTATTGAATTGTGGCGTGCGACCAGTCAGGATTTAGCGACCTTGGGTGTCAACATGCGTGCAATCAGGTTGACTGAAGAAGAACGGACATATGTTCAATATTATGGAGTTGAACCTATGATTCATTTAACTCGTACTTACGAATTTAGTGCCGCTCACCGTCTACACAGCTCAGAGCTCAGTGACGATGAAAATACGGAAATATTTGGAAAATGCAATAATCCAAACGGGCATGGGCACAATTATGTGCTCGATGTTACATTATCCGGCGAGGTGGATCAGAGAACAGGTCTGCTAGTACGAATAGTTGATTTGGATCAAGTAATTAACAAGAAGGTTTTTGGTCGTTTTGACCACAAACATCTCAACCTAGACACAGTCGAGTTTCAGAATCTAAATCCTACCTCAGAGAATTTTGTTCGAGTGCTTTGGGAGCTAATAGAATCGGATATCCTTTCACTTTCTCCTAGTCGTTCCGTACGTTTACATCGACTTCGACTTAAAGAAACGCCCAAAAGCTTTTTTGACTACTATGGTGACTAACCTATCCAGTCATAGTAAACAAACAATCAATTTCCATCCAGTTCGTCTATCCGTTCTTATTAAGTTATATATCAACTCATGCATTGATATCACCAATAGAGTGTTCCGAAGTGTCAACATAAAAAATTGAACACGGCGTTACAAAGAGTTAAATTTAAATAGCAATATAGAATCAGGAAAAATCAGGAAATGTCATCCTACAATTTTGATGAAAAAACAGCATTAGTTGATAATTCGATCGAAGAGCATTACCAAAATTTACTACAACAGATTGGCGAAGATCCTGAACGACAAGGATTGGTAAAAACTCCTAAACGTGCGGCATTGGCCATGCAATATCTAACCCAAGGATATCAGCAGGACATTGGTAAAATTGTTAACCAAGCTATTTTCGATGAAGAATATGATGATATGGTAATCGTTAAGGATATCGAGTTCTACAGTTTGTGCGAACACCATATTTTGCCTTTTTTTGGCAAGTGCCATGTCGGTTATCTACCACAGAATAAAATTATTGGTTTGAGCAAAATCCCACGCTTAGTTGATGTTTTCGCTAGACGTTTACAGGTTCAGGAAAGATTAACTTATCAAGTGGCTCAAATTTTGGACGAAGTACTTGCCCCCAAAGGCGTGGCAGTAGTCATAGAAGCACAACACATGTGCATGATGGTGAGGGGAGTAGAAAAACAGAGCTCCAGTACGGTTACTAACGTCATGCTAGGCGAGTTTCGGGAAGGACACGCNACCCGTGCCGAATTTATGAATTGTTTGTAAATTGGGCACAGGTGTACGTGAAATTATCTACGAAGCTTTTCCCTGATTAGCAACGGCTTCCATAGCTGNCCTGACAGCTTCTTCGTCCCCCAAATAAAACTTTTCTATTGGTTTCAGCTCTTGATTCAAACGATATACCAAGGGTANACCAGTCGGTATGTTGACTTGTAGAATTTCTTCGTCGGATAGTCCTTCTAGATCTTTAACTAGTGCTCGTAGACTGTTTCCATGGGCAGCAATCAATACTCTTTTGCCCGATTTGATGGCAGGGNCAATCGTGTTTTCCCAATACGGTTGAAACCGTAGACAAGTATCAGCCAAGCACTCAGTTAGCGGTAAATCTGAATCGTCAAGNTTGGCGTAACGCGCATCCTGTCCCGGATAATGTGGGTGGTCCACCNTTAACTCTGGAGGTGGTGTACTAAAACTTCGTCGCCAAATTAGAACTTGATCTTCTCCATGTTGAGCAGCTGTTTCGGCTTTATTCAATCCTTGTAAAGCGCCGTAGTGCCGTTCGTTCAATCTCCAGGATCTTTCAACTGGAATCCACATTAGATCCATTTCTTCTAGTGTTAGCCATAAAGTCTTAATCGCACGTTTGAGTAGTGACACATAAGCAATATCAAAAGTATAACCATTATCTTTCAAGGCCTTGCCACCACTTTGTGCTTCCTGTACTCCTTTCTTTGAGAGATCAACATCTGCCCAACCAGTGAATCTATTTTCCTTATTCCATTGGCTTTCACCATGTCGAAGCAGAACAAGCGTGTACATATTTCTTCCCTTTACTTTTTTTAAAGATTTTTATTTTGTTTCATTTGGGATTGGGTTCAATTGACCAATGGCGGTCTGAGCTAGACGTGACCGTTGCTTCTAGGCCAACCGAACGAATAATTTCGGTCATTTCTTCGACAGTTAAAGCGGCGAATAGCGAATCACGAAAAAGACTACGTTGATGTTCTGTCTCANCCTTAGCGTANTTGTTAACTATCGTGTTGATAGTATCCACAGACTTTAGTCTTTTTAAATCTCGAAAAAAGATCAGTCCATTTGGTTTTAGTACCCGCTTAACTTCTAGCATGACTTCAATTGGTTCTGGAATATGATGAATAACACTGTTGGAAAAAACGCCATCGAAATAATCATCAGGGAAAGGAAGTTTCTTAGCGTCAGCCATTTGAAGGGTCACTCGTTGGCTAAGGTTAGCAGATTGAACTTCCTTTTCTGCGATCTTCAACATTTCTTCGGATAAATCAACAGCCGTAATNTTAATCTGGGGTTGTCTTTNTGCCAGTAGAATAGGAATTTGAGCCGGACCNGTACCGATATCAAGAAAATGTCCAGAGCAATCGCCTAACTGGATCAACTGATCGACAAAATCTGTGTTGACTGACAAGAAATCCATATTCGCATAAGCTTNGGACTCCTCAATGCTATTCATTACTTCTGGTTCTAGGACACGATCTATTGCTATTGTCATTAATTCCACATCTAAACTAGTTTTAGCTCTCTAGTCCTGTAGCCCATTTTATACAACCTTCTATGTGTTGATGAAACCAGTCTTGATGCCATAATTCATCAGGATGCCCGAGTGCCGTGTACATTACACGACCTGCTCCATATTCGTGGCACCAAGCAAGAGCATAATCGTGGTCTTCACGATTACCTTTAGATAGGTCTACGGATTCATTGTCTAGCCGCATTAAAACATGTGTTTTTTCTCTATCCCAGGATTTGAAAGTATAAATTTCATCGAAAACAGTAAATTTTTCATCTAACATACGAGTTGCTGGGTGTTCCTGATCTTCCACAATTACACCTACTTCTTGAGTCCAAGGGTGGCCTGAAAAATAACCACCGATCATTTCACCATANTCCTTCCAATCATAAAAAGTATCGGTAGCATTGTGTATACCAAAGAATGGTTTACCGCCCNTGACATAATTAAGTAGATCTTGTTTTTGGTCGTCATCAAAGGGCAAATTGCCCGTAGTAGCAAAAACCAACAGATCAATTTNGGCGAGGTTTTCTGCGTTAATTCCTTGGCAATGGTGGGTTGTTCTGACATGCCAATTATTTTTCACACCAATTTTTTTTAGTGCGACTTCTGCATCCGGCAGATAAGTGTGTTCAAATCCAGCCGAATGTCTTAACATCAAAATATTCATAAGATAAACCTGTGATTAAGTTTTATATTTCCAATAATGTTAAAATGATTTATTTGTGCCCAGCAACTTGACAAATGCCCGGCCACTCGTGCCAAAGATTGATGTAGGCATCATTACCAATTGAATTCCGGTGATGAAGACGNAAAATGGCCGCATACCGGATGTATGATGAATGATTGGGCGCTGCTGTGTGAACAGTCTGATGGTGCGTCAGGATTATGTCTCCTGGTAGGCCAGTAAGTTGGACTGGGGCAGCTGGTAATTCGACCTTTGGCATTCCATCAGCTAATACTTCAGTGCCATGTTTTCGGAAATAATCGGCGAAAAAATTGTGTGACTTAGGCCAAACAGTAAAATTACCACTATTGATGCTTGGCAATGGGTTTAACAAAACTACGGCCAAGGCGGTAAAATTTCGTTGGTAAGTACCTTTGTCTGAACCGTTAAGACCACTGCCCAAACCATCTAAATGACCATGCGGTGGACTTATTTTANCTGACGATTGACGAGGAAAGCGGAGAGCAATTTGCCCTGATTTTATTGGCCCCAAATTATCTACCCCTAACAAATCATCCATGACCTCTATTAGCTGAGACTGATTAATCAGGTTAGTGATTGAAGAAGACTCACGTATTTCCCTACAGTAAGACTGTGCTCGAAGTGTTGGTAACTCTTCTTTATTCATCCCTTCTTCGCCCAATGAATGATTAATCGACCGTAACGCAGAATCAACTATGGTCGAAGAAACAGCATTTGGCAAACATAGATATCCATTTTCATAAAAATCACGTTTTTGTTTATTAGATAAAAGCATCATAATACCTGCTGACCTAAGGAGAAATTAGATTTATTTTCCCCAGGAAAATTATAACATAATAAAGGACCAGTCAATCTGGATTATAAGTCAATACTTTAGTTATTTGTACTTGATCCAACTCCAAGTCAAAGATAATTTATCGGAACCTGGATCAATATCAAATAGGTTTCCACCTTTGAAAATAGTTATTACTTCTTCGGCTGTTAAACCGCGGTTGTACAACATGACTTCGTCTATTGATCCCTTAAAATCTTGCCCCGAATTGAGACGGCCACCGATAGAGATTGGCTCTTGGTTTTGCTGCAACTTACCCTTACCTTCAGTTCTAGCTACTTCTTTTCCGTCTTTGTATAAGACAATCGCTTTACCATCATAGGTAAAGCATAAGTGGGCCCATTCTTTGAAATTTGTTAATTTGGGCTCAGTATCAATTCGACCGGACGCGTTAACTGTAGCAAAAATCGATTGAGCATTATCATATTGTAATGAATATGGATACTCGCCGGTTTTCTGTTTACATAGAAATTTAGCCCAATCGGCTTGTGGACCATCGGGTTTAGCCCACAAAGCAACTGAAACTCCCTGCTCCAGGTGAAAATCTTTGTGATCACCGACTTTGATATCTGTGTTCGCAAAATAGAAACCTGTTTTTTCTTTTCCTTTTACCCATTCGGACTTTCCTTCCACTACTTCTCCATGGTGTTCTTTTTCTGAGTTGTCTTTGACTTGATCTCCTTTTCCTTCATCAAATTTCCAATAACCAATTAATCCATCCTTGAGTTCCGCTGAGCTAATTGAGACAAACAAACACACAATCACAATCGCCTTAAACACCGATTTTATCATCACCAAACTCCCATCTTTTATTAAAGAACTGAATTGAATTTTAGTTTCTAACTATGACNGTGCCATTAGTNGCAATAAATTGTATCGATCTCATTACGTAACCTGAATAGGGGATTACAGAGTCAAAATATCACTTTTGCTCATGACTGTCAATTACCGATCAAACACTCAAATTTACCTAGTAGTAACCAGACCACAACGGAGATTCAGCCGGAGGTAGAAAGCGAAATCATTCCAAAACCAAGAGTTCAGACTTCCAAGGTCGAGTTGTAAAATTTTGTTCTATGACCCAAAACCTAACTAATCAAGGATAGGAAATTTTATTTTGTCAAATTCGGTTAATATTGTTTTTATTCTAACAGTTGAGTCATGTACACGATTTTAAAAACAAACATTCTTTTCAAACTTTCCATCTTTCTACTAGTCCTTCATCTTGATTCAATCCGTCAAGGTTTGTAAAACCAATGAACCCAAGTTGACTTATACATCTATTTTATTCATTAGAAGCCAAAATTTACTTTATAAACGATGCTTATAATCTTCAGACTAAGAAAATAAACTGGACATGCTTTGCGTACCAATACACAATATAGTCTTTGTTTCTACTAGAAAATTAACTTTAGAATATAATGGAATCTAATAGATCACTTGAATCGGCCGATACCATCAAAATTTTTTATCAGTCAACTTTTAGCTCCTGCCCTGTCTATGAACAAAATTTATTTCCTGATATTTGCTAATCTATTGATTCTATGTACTTGTAAGGTAAACGCACTACCAGAGTTTGCTGCTCAGGAAGACACTAACTGNCTTACCTGTCACTTTGATCCCGACGGTGGCGGNGAAAGAAACAAAATCGGAAAAATTTATGAAGATAANGGCTTNACNTTTCCAGAGGACTTCTCTATAGAACAGACGATAGAAGAAGAGTNAGTAGANACTAAAATACAATTCAGCGGTAATGTGAGAAATGCTTACATTAAAACAACTGAAGTTAAATCTGAAGACCCACAACAGCCTGGCTGTGTTTCCTGCCACTCAGGTTTTGACAGTTTCATTTTAATGAAGTCAGAATTACGAGTCCATGCTGTAATCTCTGAACGGACNAGTNTTACTATTGCNAANAACTTAGGTGAAACCTTGGATGCCTANGGTCAGCTTAAACTCTATAAAGATCAACTNCATGTAAAGTTTGGAAAATTTGAACTCCCTTTTGCCATTCAACATAAGGATCACAACCACTTACTAAGATCAGGTAATAACATTGGATCTAATACACGTGATGTCGGTATTGCAATGACTGGTTATGTTGATGACTTTTTCTTTAATGCTGCCGTTTTTAACGGTAATCGGCAAGAGTTTGAAACGAATCAGCACAAAGGTTTTATGGCTACCATAGGTGGTCGGTTTTCTAATTTTCGGTTTGGAATTTCTCACTTNGTTGATAAACCAGAGCAAGTAGTGGAAACCCTAACTGCACCTTTTATAACGGCTAATTTTGGCAGATTATCAATTGAAGGCGAGTATGATGTCCGCGCGCGTAGTAGATTACGTACTATTGATAGTAGTGGTGTTTCTGTGGAATTTAAGTACAGATGGAGCCCAAATTTTCANTTAGCTAGCCGATATGAATCACTNAACGTCAATTCGGATTATACTAACAGTTCAAGCGAAAATCGGTTCGTCATTACCTCTCGCTACAAGGCTACCTCTGAAGCNCAGTTTGAAGTCTTTTANTGGTACCATTTTNGTAAGCCAGATCAGGTTATTTTCATGTCAAGCTTCTATTTTGGCGGGAAAGATGGCTAAAAATGACCAATTCTGTCAAATTATGGTTAGTAACAGTTACAAAAATAGTTTTCTTACAAAACCTTTGGATTCAATCTTTTCATCTATGATATAATAGTCNGACGTTGTAGTTAACTTAGTTTGTTTATAGTTTCTAAGGAATAGATTTATGGCACATACACTTCCAGCACTTCCGTACGATTACGCAGACCTTGACGACTTCGTTGGGGCTCAGACAATGGAAATCCATCACAGTAAACACCACAATGGGTACGTAACTAATCTAAACGCTGCCTTAGAGGGCCTAAGTGATCTTGCCGATTTATCAATTGAAGATTTACTCGGACAGATNGATAGTGTACCAGATGAAAAAAAACAGGCCGTTATTAACAACGGTGGTGGACACGCCAACCATTCTTTATTCTGGGAAATTATCGCCCCAGGTGGTAGCGGTGAACCNTCAGCCGAACTCGTATCGGATTTAGTTGCTACTTTCGGTTCGCTAGATTCAGCCAGAGATCAGTTCGGAACTGCAGCTGGAACTAGGTTTGGTTCTGGTTGGGCGTGGCTTGTTGTGAATAGTAGCGGTAATTTGGAAATTTACTCTACCGCTAACCAAGATAGTCCACTGATGAAAGGTGACACTCCTATCCTTGGTCTAGATGTTTGGGAACATGCTTATTACTTAAAGTATCAGAATCTTCGTCCAAGTTATGTCAGCGATTTTATCAGTTTTGTAAATTGGAATAAGGTCAACGAACTGTACGCTAGCGCAAAAGGATAATTCCTTCAGGTTCAAGATCGAAATAAATTAGTTTGACAGCCTTATTTGCACTAGGTATACTTTAGCCCGTGTCAAAAAGCGATGAATGAGAGGAGTAGGCCGAATTGGCTTGCAAGAGAGGGGAGCTAGTCAGCTGAGAAGTTCCCTCAAGTTCAACGGTTGAACGTCGCTCAGGAGCTGTTGTCCCCAACCGGACGCCCGTGTGTAAGGACGATCGGCTGATGCCCGTGATAGCATCGAACGAGTGCTTCGCCCGTCTAGGCGAAGAAGTGGAGTGGTACCGCGGGGAAAAGAGTGTTAAGCCTTTCTCGTCTCCAAAACTAGATNTCTTCTGGTTGAGAGAGAGAAAGGCTTTTTTGTTGCCTTGATTTAGCTCGCCTNTCTTTATTGTGCCAAAACATACCAATAGATAAATACTTTCCGGAGCCAAAAACTAATGGGAAACCTACCAAGTTCGCAAATGAAAGGTGCAAAAATTCTGATCGAAAGCCTTAAGAAGGCAGAAGTTGAATATATTTTTGGCGTACAGGGTGGAGCTGCTATGCCGATTTTCGATGAGTTATATGATGCTGAGGGAATCAAACTCATCACAATGCGGCATGAGCAAGGAACTGCTCACGCTGCTGATGGATATGCCCGCGCAACAGGNAAAGTTGGTGTTGTACTATCAACTTCCGGTCCTGGAGCAACTAACTTGGTAACGGGTATTGCTAATGCTCATATGGATTCGATTCCCATGGTGGCTATCACTGGACAGGTTGCAACTCATTTAATGGGCAATGATGCATTTCAAGAGTGCGATGTCCTGGGAGTTACTCGGCCAATCTGTAAGCACAGCTACCTGATAAAAGATAGCAGCGAAGTAGCAGATGTAGTGGCCGAGGCTTTTCACATTGCCAGTACTGGTCGCCCCGGACCTGTGGTGATTGATTTCGCGAAAGACGCTCAAATTCAAGAGTCAGAGTTTCATTACCCTGAATCAGTTCACCTCCGTAGCTACAACCCAACCCTAGATGGACATCCTGGCCAGATCAGGAAGGCAATGGACCTAATTAAACAGGCTAAGCGCCCAATGATTTATGCAGGAGGTGGCGTTACACTGTCTAATGCGCATCAGGAATTACGTCAATTCGCTTATAAAACCGGTATTCCAATCACTGTTACACTTATGGGGCTNGGAGCTTTTCCAGAAACTCATCCTCTCGCTATGCAAATGCCTGGAATGCACGGTTCTTGCTGTGCAAATTATGCTTTTACGGATGCTGACCTGATTATTGCTGTTGGTGCTAGGTTTGATGATCGNGTCACCGGAAATTTAGATAGATTTGCTCAAAAATCCAAGAAAATCCATATTGATATTGANCCTTCTTGTATCGGTAAAAATGTAGCAGTTGATGTACCAATCGTCGGAGATGCTAAGCGCATNTTAAGCGATATGAATGAAATGGCACAGCCTGCACAAATTGAACCTTGGATGAAACAAATTCAAGAATGGCAAGATAAATACCCGTTTGAATACCGACAAAACGGAGATAATATAATGCCACAGTATGTAATTGAACAAACTTATGATTTGTTTCCTGACGCAATTATCACTGCGGATGTAGGCCAACATCAGATGTGGGCAGCCCAATATTTTAAGTATACTGAACACAGGCAATGGATAAATTCTGGAGGATTAGGTACAATGGGCTTTAGTCTACCTGCTACCATCGGCGCACAGTTAGGGAGGCCCGACAAGACTTTGGTCAATATCAACGGAGATGGTTCTTATATCATGAATATTCAAGAATTAATACCTGCCGTTACTATGAAGTTGCCTCTTAAAATTTTCATCATTAATAANATGTATTTNGGTATGGTACGCCAATGGCAAGAGCTGTTTTATAATCAAAGATATTCTGCTGTGGATTACCACGACAATCCGGATTTTGCCAAACTNGCTGACGCTTTCGGTGCTACAGGCATTAGAGTTGATCGACCGGAAGATGTCCGACCTGCCATGGAGAGGGCTAAAGNAATTGACGATGGGCCAGTAGTAATAGACTTTATTGTGGATGAAGAAGAAAACGTTTATCCAATGGTGCCGTCTGGTGCCGGATTAGATCAACTAATCCGGGGTTTAGCCTAATGTCAAANCCNGCANCAGAAACCCACATTTTTTCTGTTTTGGTTGAAAATCGGTTTGGTGTTTTAGCTCGGGTCGCAGGTTTATTTAGCGGTCGTAACTTCAACATTGATAGCTTGTCAGTGGCTGAAACCGATGATCCCAAAGTATCTAGTATGACTATTGTCACAAATGGTGATACACAGATTATTGAACAGATAGAAAAACAACTTAACCGGCTGATTGATGTAGTTAAGGTTCGCGATCTAACAACCGAGAAGCACGTGGAGCGAGAATTAGCATTGGTCAAAGTAGGATGTGACACCCAAGAACGGGCTGAAATCCTGCAGATAGTTGATATTTTTCGAGCTAAGACCGTGGATGTTACGACTGGTGACGTGACTATTGAAGTCACCGGCGACTCAGATAAAGTGTGTGCCTTCTTGGATATGTTGCGTCCTTACGGTATTAAACAGATTGTAAAAACTGGTAAGATCGCTATGTTACGCAGTCCAATGGGTTGAGTAAATAGANAGANCAGTAGTCGATGATTGTGAAGGGAAGATAGCCAACAATATACGAGGGAGATGATATGGCAACTATTTATTATGATAGTGATGCAGATTTTGATTTGCTTAAGGAGCGGGTCGTTTCGGTAATTGGTTACGGAAGTCAAGGCCACGCTCAAGCTCTGAATTTAAAAGAGAGCGGCGCAAATGTTATTGTCGGATTACGACCGTCTAGCAAATCAGTAGATGAAGCCAAAGCTAATGGTTTGACCGTCAAGTCAGTCGAAGAAGCTGCAGCTGAAGGGGATATCGTTCAGGTTTTAATTCCAGACGAATTACAAGGTTCAGTTTATAAAAANCAGATTGAACCCAATTTGTCAGATGGNAATATGCTTTTGTTTTCGCACGGATTCAGTATCCACTTTGGACAAATTGCACCTTCAGAAGGAGTAGATGTGGCAATGATTGCTCCTAAAGCTCCTGGGCATTTGGTAAGACGCGTTTTCACAGAGGGGGCAGGAACACCTTGTCTACTAGCTCTGCATCAAGACGCGACTGGTCTAGCTAGAGATGTTGCCCTGGCTTATGCTAAAGGGATTGGTGGAACTAGAGCTGGTGTAATAGAAACTACTTTTCAAGAAGAAACCGAGACTGACTTATTCGGCGAACAAGCNGTGTTGTGTGGTGGGACTACAGCCTTGATAAAAGCGGCTTTTGAAACTTTAGTCGAGGCTGGCTATCAGCCAGAGATGGCTTATTTTGAATGTCTACACGAACTAAAATTGATTGTCGATTTAATCTACGAAGGTGGATTAACTTGGATGAGACACTCAATCAGCAATACGGCTGAATATGGTGATTTAACTCGTGGCCCTCGTATCGTTGATGAAGGTGTAAAAGAACGGATGAAAGAATTNTTGGCTGAAGTTCAGAGCGGAAAATTTGCTCGCGAATGGGTCCTAGAAAACCAAGCTAACCAACCAACGTTACAAGCTCTACGCCGACAGGAGAGAACNCACCAGGTTGAATCAGTCGGAAAAGAATTACGNAGCATGATGAGCTGGATAAAAGATAACCAATAGTATATTTCGTTTAATTCCCAAACAGACCCNAAACGGCTGAAGCTAAGTAGTTTACCCACTTGGCTTCAGCCGTTTTTTACTTNATNTATACGTATAACTAATGCGAAGACTGATTCCGTATTTTCCTGCTTTAGTGATGGATTTCTGTTTGGGTACGATCATGACTAATACTGCNTTTTTTTCTACCTCTTTATCTTTAACCGCATCTTTTATTGGNACACTGGGAGCAATTTCTACTCTACTATTTTCTATATTTGCTATTCCGTTTGGCCGATTATCTGACCGAGTAGGTAGACCCATTTTACTAGGAGCTGGTTGTTTGTTAGTTATGGCTGTTAGTTTGGCACTTCCCCAGTGCAGAAATTCTTTTCATCTATTAACTATCTACCCATGGCTAGGTGTTAGCCAAGCCTTATTTTGGCCAACCTACGAAGCNTGGCTTGCAGAACGCCAAGGGGAAGAAACATTAATTCAACGTTTATGTTTCTTCAACCTGTTTTGGTGTTCCGGCATCACTCTTGGCCCCCTACTATCCAGCTATGTTCAAAAAACACCGAGCCCTAATTTCCCTTTTTATTTAGTTGGTGGATTGTCCGTTTTGAANTGGTGGATGATCAGTTATCGTCCAAAATTTAGCCAGCAAAATTTACTGGATACTGATCAACAAATAACTAATTCTGTTCTTCAAAGACCAATATATATAAATCGTTCATTCTTATATATGAGTCGAATTGCCAACTTCGGTTCTTGGTTTACGCTTAGAATCTTACAGTTAATAACTCCAAAGCTAGCAACTGAACAAATGAATATTCTGCCNAGTCAATATGCAAAATTAATTGCAGCGTTAGGGATTATGCAACTCTTGACCTATATCTGGTATGGATCAAAAAAANCGATTGTTTTTCATTACCGGTTACTACCTTTGTGGGGACCACAAATTGCTGTAGTCATAGGTATGTTCATAATGGGAAAATCATATCAATTTTCTATTTGGTTTATTGTTTTTGGGTTGCTTGGGGTTTCAGTAGCTACGACTTATTTTAGTAGTATGTATTATGGTCTAGTTGGCGGTCCGCAGATAAAGGATAAAGACGGTAAGGGCGAACAAACCGGTTGGCACGAGGCTATTCTAGGTAGTGGAGCCCTGTTAGGACCATTATGTGGCGGGTGGNTGGCCGATCAGACACANNACCCGCATAGTCCCTACCNGCTATGTAGTGGACTAATATTTGGGTTACTAATACTACAATTATGGATTTGGCTAACGATGCGAGATAGTGATAAAACCAACCAATCCACTTAGTAGAATTTGGAACCCTGCCTGATAAAATCCTTCCCAGAATGGTTGACAAAGAAAAATAAGTCCACTAGCGATACCACCTAAAGCTAATCGTTCAACCAAGATTTTTCTCGATGATGACAAAGAAAANAGAAAAAATCCGGTCAATATNAGTGGCAAGGCGAATGGNCGCAGTTGGTTGCTTCTTGCTAANGGTTCAGACTGGTAGATCAAAAGCGGTAATGGCAGTAAGAATACTAATCCGGTCGCCGAAAGAATAGCTCCTAATGCAGTAGNGANCCGACGAAAAGGTGTTGAAATTCCCAATGTAAGAGCAGAAACAGCAAGTAAATGTATCGAGTAGGTACGTTGAGTCGGTAGAAACAAACAGACTAGGCCAGCTGTTATCCCAACTATTGACACACCAAATATAAATCTAAAAACGAGTGGAGTATCAATACAAGAAATCAACATTAGTACTGACACTATGAGACAAGGAAAAGCAAAACCACGTAACAAAATAATTGGGGATTGGAACAGTGGTTGGAACAGAAAAACCCATCCAACAACGAACAGAACGAGACCACTAAACGAAAGACGAGAGAATTTCAATGTACTATCCTAATAACAAAGTAGATTATTGCTCAACTATCTTTCAGCTTGAACTTTAGTTCTTAATTCTTACTTAGACCACTTTGTGTTAGACTTGTAATCTTNCATCACAGGAACCTAATAAAAGGTCATAACACTCGAAATTTAAAATAGTAAGAGCNAATCCAAAACCCAGATTCGGATCCTACAGTACAGCACNAAACCTGTCAAGTTTATTCGGTGCTATACTAGCTGCTATTTGATTTTTAATCTAAATTCTAGTCGATTTATCCATTTTTCTACAACCTACCAATCGAGTGAACGCGCTTCAATTTTTGAAAATTATCTCATTGCACCAATGATGCAATTTTGGCNAGTTTCCCTCCGTTTGACAAACGAAAAAATCCCCTTTAGAAAAAAGTTAATATTTCTTTCTAATTGATGGTTTTAGAAATCGTCTGTCGTAGAAGGGCTTCAGAGGNCTTGCCTAAAAGGAGATTATACACAAGCTAAGTTAATTTTGAAGTGGGAAATACAGCTTATTTTTGANATCTTTTCCAAAATCTGACTTTTAANAATCTAAATCTAGTTTGGAATAATTGGTAGNATCAAGTGTGAAGGGNATTGATCGGAATGGAAGATAGTTTGTTTTGCTGTAACAGTTTTGGTTGCTTCTGGTATAAATTCTCCAGTATTTAGATTTCGGTCATAACGGGGAAAGTTACTACTAGAAATTTCTAATCTTATTTTATGTCCTTTCATAAATACATTNCTCGTCGGCCACAAATCAATTTCGATTNTGACTGGCACTTTTTCAGTATTCTTNATCGGCTGATAATTACGTCGAAGTATTCCATCGCAGAGATTGTACGCGTTTCCATTAGGATGCACGTCAACTAGTTTAGCAGTAAAATCGGTACAGACGGCGTTAGTATGGACATAAATGATCAAACGAACCGGCCCTGTGACCTCAACTGGTTCAGGTAGGGTATGCGTAGAATAAATTAGTACATCACTTCTTAATTCAATAGAATTTTGAAGATAAATTCCCGATCTTGGCCCCAGCATGGCTCCGCCGGCAGAAGGTACAGGATTTAGCGGATCGTATAGGAATGAATCTGAAGGTTCTTCAGATTTAGGAATTTTTTCGTCTAACCATCCATCACCTGAAACAGAGTTAGCCTTACCATTACTATGTAGATAGAAATGTGTATACTGTGTACGTTTCAAAGGCCATTCATTTTCATTACGCCATTTGTTATGACCAAGGACAAAGATTTTAACCTTCGGCAAATCGAATTTGTCTTTTCCAATTTCAAGGTTATAATCAAACCAGGGGATACTCGGAGCTAAGCTAGCTGGTCTATAAGGTAATTTTTGTTGGCTATTGGGTAATGTTACTTCATTTGCGTGCCCCCAAGGTCCAATAATGAGACGAGTTTCTGAGGCCACATTATCATTGGCATTAGCAATCACTTGATTAAAATCTTCAATTTGTGTGGGAAGAAACGGGTCAAACCATCCTGCCATCAAGAGTATGGGGACTTGAAGTGTATGTGTTCGGTTCAGGCCATCGATTTTCTGCCAGTATTCGTTATCATTTTGGTTTAGCACCCAATCATTGAAAAAAGGTGTATCTCCAATTGCTCGGTCATCAGCTTCGATCAATGGAAAATCTTGAACCGCTTGATCCAAATCGGTCATTTTGACTCCTCGATCTTGGCTTCCTCGACTCCTGATAGCCCAAAACAAACCACTCTCTAGTGAGAATGCACCACCAGCATGAAACATCCTTCTAAAACTAGTACTTGCTACTTGAACGAATAAGGCTTTTAGACCGAGATCAGGTCGATCTGAGATACACCATTGAGAATGACCGAATGAAGATGCTCCCCACATGAATACATTTCCATCGAACCAAGGTTGTGTTCTAATCCATTCTAACGTCTCAATTCCATCTTGACGTTCGTATAAAAGAGGATAAAATTTTCCACCCGATCCGTACCGACCTCTAGTCCCTTGAATAATAGCAGTGTATCCACGACGGGCCCAGTAACGACCAATCACATCGGCGCGAACTCGATTACCCAATTTATTGGTCAACGGAATTCTGACTAGGATTGTTGGTGTTTTCCCGTTTTTCTTTGGGAAATGGATATCTGAGACTAGCCTTACGCCATCGCTGGTTGTAAATCCAACAAGCCGTTTTGTTCTGACGCTATAAGATGAAACTCTAACACCTTCGTTAGGNAAGAGTGATCGGGTTGCAAGGTCATAGACAGACACACAGCCTGACAAAAGTTGAAAGGCAACCATCAATATGCCTATAGTTAAGCCTCGTACTATAGGTGTTAGCTGAGTATTCGAACGGTTTCTTGTAGATAAAAACATTTATTTAATGACTACTTACTCAGAGATAATACGAAAGTAGTTCTAGTTAGAAAGCGAGTCATTTATCATGTAGTCTTCTAGCCCTCTGTCAATGATCTGGAGCTGGAAAATGGATGTTTGAGTAAAACAGTCAACTGGTCTTTTCCANCTTCGTCAAACACATCTAGACCGAAACTGACTTTTCTGGGATCATCATAGATCAGGGTACCGAATATTCTATCCCAAAATGAAAAAACATTNCCAAAATTTGAATCAGTCCAAGGTTGAGTAGCATGGTGATGAAATTTGTGTATATTAGGAGTGACGAAAATCCAGCTCAATGGTTGGTCTAACCAACTTGGCACCAAGATATTGGCATGAGTAAAATAAGTAAAAAAGATTGTGCATAAACGGTAAAAAACGTAGTAAGTCATGGGTATCCCACCCAAAACAATCGCTACTAAAGCAAAGACTTCTCGAACTAAAAAATCTCCAGGATGATGTCTGGTTCCAGTACTAACATCCACTTCAGAATCAGAGTGGTGAATAGTATGAAAATTCCATAACCAAGGAATTTGATGTATCACGTAATGAGCCAAATACTGGGAAAAGAAATCTAGCAACAGAATTCCAATTAATAACTCAACCCAAATTGGTAATGTAAAGAAATGCAGAAGCCCTATCTCATTTTTGCCGATCCATTGAAANACGCCGACCATGATAATNCCAAATAAGATGTTAATGACTGAATTGAATAACAAGAAGACCAAGTTGAGACCTGCATGATTCCATTTCTTATAGTTGAAGATGCTTACAGGCCTGATCTTCTCGAGTTGTGAAAAGATCATAAAACAGAGGGCGATAAGAGTAACTTTGTGCCAAAGNGGCACCTGTTCACAATAATTTAANAGTGCTTCCATGATAATTGTCCCCACTTTCAGCNGGAAGAAAAGTTGTATAATCGAAAAGAAGTCAAATACTACATTTTTCGATCAACCATAAATAACTTGAGAAGAAAGATCGATTGTTTGCGCTANTTTATATAACTACTAGACTTTAANCTCAATAATCTGCGATCGATCTAATTCAGAAAGACCCTCGCGGAAATCGATTTACGATTTTTTCTTGAGATAGCTGGCATTTGCTAATTCACACTGTTGTTACCACATAGGAAGATAATCTAATCCGAATCCTGAACCGTCAGTGATGGAATCAATCGAAAGTTTTGCACCCTTTCCTATCATTAGTGGNGGTTCTACAATATCGTTNTGTAGCAAGTATGTACCAAATCCTCCTTCCTGCGCTAGAAGAATATCCCGAAACGTACTAGCTACAGTTAACGCTGCTCGTGTCAGAATACTAGTTTCACCGACTTGAGCGCCAANAATTATAGGAATACCCATTCTTTCGGCCGTTTGGGCGATCTCCAGCGAACGTAATATTCCACCCATCTTTGAAATTCTTAGATTTACGATCCAGTTATTGGGATTGACCTGGAGGTGATTAAAGTGCTCCTTAACAAGGAAACTCTCATCTAGTAAAATTTTNGTGTCAAGGGCTGNCGCGATTTGTCTAAATAAATCATACTGTTTNGCATCAATGGGTTCTTCTACTGCCCAAAAATCTTTTTCNAATTTTTTCAGATAATCTATCGCCTCTTCTACATCTGTCCAGAGATTATTAGCGTCGAGCCGAATCCTGACGTTCTTAACTAAGTTTGTTATCAATTCTAAATTTTGCTTATCTTGTTCTAATTTCCCCGAAACTTTAATTTTGAAATCACTAAATCCTAGGTAAATGTATTGTTGAAGTTGTTTTTCGAATACATCTAGGTTATTCACACCCAAAACCGCGGTGTAGCGAAATTCACCCGATAGTCTTGGAAGAGAAAGAAAATCTTCAACAGATTTTCCTTCTTCTTTGGCTAATACATCCAATAAAGCCAATTCAATAGCACACCAAGCTGATAAATTATTGTCTATACTCTTTTTGTGTTGANTCATCCATTCCCTTAGATCAGAGAGTTTTCCTATCTGTTGAATGGATAATTTATGCTTTTCAAAGAAAGACATGACACTGCCAACAGTTTCTCCGGTTACATAACTTCGGGGACATCCTTCTCCCAANCCGTAGGANCCTTCAACTGATCGAACTTTCACTAAAACACTTTCAGTTATATTACGTTCAGCTGAAGAATGTTTGAAGTTGACATTGAAAGGAATCTCTAATCTTTTTATCTCTATTTGGTCAATTTTCATTTTCGATCTCACAGCGATTGTTGATCAAAATCAAAGGAACAATCTTTTTCGTACTGAAGNTGTACAATCTTGAATTGGGCTTCTCTTTGCCCATTTTCTATACAATCTCTTTTATAAGCTTCGCTTGTTCCTTCTGCTAAAAAAGTAACTTTTACCGGTTGTAAGCGCTGGCTTTCCCTCTTACTTTTATACTCGATGTTTAATTTACAGAGACTTTCTTCTACCTCTTTAACAATCTCTGGTTGATAATCGTCATTTNGTACTTCTGCGAAATCAAGTTCGACATAGAGATGGTATTGGAGGTTATCAGGCATAGCAAACATGATGAAGAATTGAATATCTAAACCTAGNTTTTGCTTCACTTCTNCGANNGCTTCAATCAGATGATTTTCGTANAGTTTTTCTCCGGTAATATTGGTGACACCTTTACCTTTTTGTACAAATCGAATTGTTGGTGTATTGTTAAANCGGCCATTAACCTCAATTATATCGTTGATAAANTANCGGTAAAGTCCATTTTGGGTAGTGGCAAAAATGTAATATTGTTTTCCTTCTTCAATTTGATCTATTGTCAAAAAATTATGCTGTTCACTTTCCCACTCTTCTTGTTCCACAAATTCGAAAAAATTTTCATCTATGGTAGGAATTCCTTGGTTGTTTAGGACGTCTAGCGTTATGTTTCCTCTAAATTCGCTGGATAAGTATCCTAACTCAACAATACGGGTGGAAGAACTAAGCTGGTTTTGGATTGATGGAATTAAGACTCGACAACTACCATTTGTCCAAGTTGCAATTGCCTTCAGGTTNGGCCATACATCAGCGAAGGTTAAATNACCTTTCTCTNATTGTATTCTTTCCAATTGTCTGNCTCTAGNTGGATTACTTTTGAAACTGGCCAAAATTTGTTCGATTGCATCGTCGGTTTGTCTTTCTGTCGGTACTTCCTTCGCACTTGACAGCAATTTTTCCAAGGTGCCATTCTTTATGTCTCTAATTAGCTGGTCGCCTTCAGTTTTAATCAGTTTTATAATTTTTAGTATAGAAGTCGGGTTTGCTGTGCCTATTAGTGTAATATTTTCGTCTGCTAAGGCAAATGCAGAAATTAGGTAATATTTGAGTTCATAATCCTCAATTTCAAAGACTTCCGCTGGAACAACATACTTCGACCGTACAATAGAAGGCATACTTTTGTAAATCAGACCAGACATGGACCCAAACGGAGTACCGGTTTCCAAATTACCTTCTACTGCAGGACTAACAATTCCCATTATTTTTCCATCATAAACACCCGGTATCGAGGTGTAAAGAGCATACGAAAATATTTTCTGACTCCTCTTNTAGTCTGAAATAGTNTCTTCNANGATTGGTACATACTTAGGGGTATCTGTAGTCCCACTGGTTTGAGCATACATTACTGGTTGCTCACGGTTGAGGTAAGTTTCTCCTTCGTCCTCTTGTTTGTCGATATATGGCCTTAATTCTTCATATGACTGAATGCCAACAGCTTGCCTAAATTCTTGATAAGAGGATATTTTTTCGAAATTATGTTCCTGACCAAAATGGGTATTCTTGTTTTCAGCCAAGATTTTGTCTAACAGACGATTTTGGGTTTCCAGTGGTTTGTGTGTTTGTAATATGACTGGATTCCATAGGCGATACTTCATAATCAACATTCTAAAAGACATTAGTAAATTCAGTAACGCATTCAGCATTTTCTTATCCCTGTTGTTTATCTAAACCTTTAATGAAAGGCGTTCGGATTTGGCTAGCGAAATCTAAAGGATATTGGCGATTTTTTAGTCCCAACCCGTCAACTGATTTTTCTTTTGGTAAAAACCACGTCCCGAATATTAGGTCCCAGACAATCAAATTATTACCGTAATTCCTGTTGGATTCTCTAATTAGAATTGAATGGTGCCATCTATGTAGTTCTGGACCACTAATCAGATAGTTGAGGAATCCAAGCCTTAAGTTGATGTTGCAATGTTGGAAGAACCCATTAATGGCATAAAATACAAAATAGATACTTAAGACTCCTTCTGAAACACCAACAATGATAAAGGGGAAAGCGTCTAGGAGGAATTGTAAGGCTTTATCTAGTGGGTGGAAGCGCCCCACATTCACCCAGTAAAGTTTGTGTGGAGAGTGATGTACAGCGTGTAAACGCCACAAAGGATCCCACTCATGAGCTGCTCTATGTAACCAGTATCGAAATAAATCAGCTATAAAAAGCATCAAGATAGCTTGAATAAAAGGTGTAAATTGGTGTGGCCAAAACCCCTTTAAGAAAATATCCTTGGTTTGAAGGTAAGATAGCAATGTACTAGCGAACAGAAAAGAGAGAAGTTTAGGTAAGACGATCTGGATAAAAACCATAAAGGTAAGATCATTTCCAACATCTGAAATTTCTGGAGTCCATTCGTCTCTGTAGGGAAAATAAGATTCTAAAAAAGTGATAATTGCTGCGCCGAATACAACTGGTATGTAGGCTATAATCTTCGAGGAATAGGGTGTATTGTTTAGGAGCAATTGATACAAAGATAGGGCAAGTATGATTACTACTGGATAGGCCGTCCATGCAACGATACTTCTCATCCGATTATTGAGTATTGGCATTATTACTTCCCTGAAGTTCGTTTCTATAATTTTCTTGTTTACTATGTCGGTAATGAAATACACCGACTGTAACTAAAAAAGAAGCTAATACAGTATGAAAAAATGTTGGGATTCTAGCCCCAAACCAGCTATGTTCTGGTGCGATGGTCAATCCAACAATCAACCGAAATAGCATTACCATCAAATAAATTGCGCCCAAGAATAAACAAATTTTTCCTGTTCTATTTCTAGGAATTACACGACCAAGAGAAATCTTTAGGATGACTATTAAGCAGACTAAAATTATCAGAAATTGGGCAACGACTAGCAACCAATAAGGGACTGCTCCACTTTGCCAGTCTTCAAATGGCGGGAGAAAGCCAACAGGATAAAACTTTTGCAGGAGTTGTGAAAAGACGCGAAAACAGAAAATTGACAGCAAAGCTATCAATACTACTGAATATCGGGGATATTTGATGATCTGTTTTCCTTCCACAATTATTCTCATCTAGAACAGAATTGAACAGGATGAAGTTACAGCTGGATCCCAATCTAGTTTCAACAATTCATTAGCATCTAATATGCCAAAAGTCGCAAGTGAGATTAGGGGCTAACGAAAGTAGATATATTCGAACCATGACACAGGAGGTGCAACACATTTGTTGCACTGCTACGCTAATGTCACACTAACAATTTTCTTATATGACAGTTAGCAAAATCAGAATATACTAGTTACCGTCGAATAGCAATTTATTTATTACATTTCTATAGATCAGTTGTATTTTTTACGGTATGACACTTGCAAAAGGTAATAACTAATTTTAGGCCAACTCCAGACTATTTATTGTATGCAAATGAGATTACTAAGCATTCAACCCGTCTAGTACTGGATTCAACTATCCAGGAATTTTTGACAGTCTTCAGATAACAACCAGTTCCTCACACCTTCTAAAGTCGCCTGCTCCCAACCGCCTCTGATCCAAACTAATTCACG
>PAYP01000031.1 GCA_002714785.1 Candidatus Poribacteria bacterium
AGTAGAAGGAGTACTCTATAAAAATACCATCATTAGAAAATAAGAGAGTGGAGAGAAGTATTTATAGGGCCTATCGTGTGTGTCTTGTCAGGTGTAAGGATAATCGCTAGTGCAGACTTTTTCTACTCTGGCCTTTTACTGACCAGAATAGAAAAGGCTGAATTTGAAAAACTAAGATTTTCTGTGTTTATGCATGGATTGTACGCATGGATACCTACACATGGGTAAATACAACATGGATAACACTACAATCACTAACGGCAATAGAAGTAAAACCGTTACCGAAAATAACGGGACTAGATCTGTCATTGAAAGTTCAGAAACAAATAAAAAGTGAATACAGGGGAATAAAATTTGCCACAGGTCGCTCATCTCAGACACTCGAAATTAAATTGTTGGCTACTATGACTAAGAGGAGAATTCAATGAAGGTATTATTATCAAGGATTATTAAATAGCGGGACCTTCTTGTTCAGATTTTCTCTTTTTTTCTGTTCTAATGCGTTGTTCGTGGTTGAGATTTTTTTTGCGAATTCGAAGTGCAATAGGAGTAACTTCCAGAATTTCATCAAAGCTTAGATATTCCACTGCATCATCTAGAGACAAAATCCTCGCAGGTGCCAGTGCCTTGACAGTGGCTTTGGGCGTAGATCGATGGCCAGTCTGATTTTTAGTTTTACAAACGTTGATCACTAAATCCTCATAGCGAATATTCTGACCTACTACTTGTCCTGAGTAGACTTCATCACCGGGGCTTACAAAGAATGTACCTCTTTGTTGTAAGTGTTCCAAAGCATAAGCTTTAACAGTTCCTGTTTCCAACGCAATCAGAGAACCAAATTCACGATCCAGGATTTCTCCTACTTTTGCTGCGTATTGGTGAAATAAACTATGGAACGTACCGGTTCCTCGGGTAATTGTCAAAAAAGGTTGGCGAAACCCCAATATTCCTCGGGTTGGTACATGGTACTCAGCCAATACAGAGTTATCTTCATTGTAACGTAAGTCAACTAATCTCCCTTGCCGCTGGTTTATTAATTCACTAACCGCTCCGAGATAATCGTTTCCGACTTCAATAAAAACGTGTTCTACTGGTTCCTCAAGCCCTTTTGTGCTTTGCCTGTATATCACTTCAGGTTTACTAACCGTGAATTCATATAATTCTCTTCTCATCGTCTCGATTAAGATGGCTAGATGAAGTTCACCTCTTCCTGCAACCACAAATTCATTGGCGACCGATGTCTCTTCAACCCTCAGAGAAACATTACTTTCTAACTCACGCCACAATCGTTCCCGAATTTGACGACTGGTTAAAAATTTTCCTGATCTACCGGAGAAAGGGCTGTCATTAACACCAAATGTCATACGTACAGTTGGTTCTTCGACTTTGATAGGTGGAAGCGGTTGCGGATTTTCTGGATCTGTTAATGTGTCTCCAATACCTACGGATTCAATACCCGAAACGGCTACAATATTACCAGCAGTTACTACTTCTTGTTCTTCCCTTTTCAAATTGCGAAATATGTAGGTTTGACCAATAGTAGCCAGATCAGACTCACCATCCGCTTTAGCATGGAGTATGTTTTGGCCAGAAAACATCCGTCCGCTATTCAAACGACCAACGGCAATTTTACCCACAAAATTGCTGTATTCTATTGTCGTGACCAACATTTGCGGCGAACCTTCTGGGTTCACTTCTGGTGCAGGTAAGTGATCAATAATTTGTGTGAATAATGGTTGTAAGTCATCTTCCAGTTCATCTGGTGACAAACCCGATTTCCCTTCTAGTGCAATAGTATAAACGACCGGAAAATCTATCTGATGATCATCTGCCCCTAAATCTATGAACAAGTCGTAGGTTTCTTCTACTACAATTGCCGGACGTGAAGCGGGACGATCAACTTTATTAACCACAACAATTGCTTTTAGCTTACGTTGTAGGGCTTGACGTAATACAAATCGTGTCTGGGGCATAGGCCCCTCGACAGCATCAATCAGCAAAACTACACCATCCACCATGTTTAGTGCACGTTCTACTTCACCACCAAAATCAGCATGACCTGGAGTATCCACAATATTGATTGTAGTATTTTTATAAACAATACCAGTGTTCTTGGACAAAATGGTAATTCCACGTTCTTTTTCTAAATCATTAGAATCGAGAATTCGGTCGTCGACCTTTTGATTCTGTCGAAAAACGTTAGTCTGCCGAAGCATCGCGTCAACCAAAGTGGTTTTACCATGATCCACATGAGCAATAATGGCAATGTTACGGATTTGCGTGAATTCGTTTCGGTTGACGGGTGGTTCTTCAATAGGCGTTGGTGTTGACAACTATTCCTCCAAATTAACAGCGATAATTTTGAAATTCTTTATTGATCTGCAGCACAACCTTACAGTTCCTAAGAGATCTAACTGTCAATTGTATATTTTTATTTTTGCACTTAAGCTTGTCAGTGGTTGTGTCAGACAGCCGACAATTCTACCTCCCAATGATCCCAAAGGCAAGATATCATTATCTTTTCATCGCAGATAATAACAGAATTTATTTAATTTGGAGGAATTGAGCAAAAATAACCGATTAACAGAGTAAGAACGAAAAACTATGAATACGAGACTCAAACCGAACGATTGAATTGATGGTACAAGAAAAGTTAAATATGCTTTCGTCTATTCAGATCTAGTTCTAATCTGGGATATTAAAAAGAGCTTGATAGTATTATCAAAATCCTGATTCAGGTGAAACAACAAAAAAGAAATACACCAAATATTTCTGAACCCGATTCATAGTTATTATATGATAATACAACGTTTTACTTGTCTTAAACCTGACATAAGAATTTAAAATCAGCATTCTAACTGGATTATGAATAGTTGGCCTGAAATTTCTGTTCTGATAGCCGTATTGACAATATTGAGAATATTAAATTTATTCTGTCGAGCTAGTTTTCGAATATAATTTTCAGAATGCGCATAACGCCCCTGAGTTGTTAAGGAGTAGTCTACTTCTTGCACTAACTCGGTTGAAAAGACAAAAATTCCTTTTCGATTTGAAGCCTTTGATATATTTGAAAACAACATTTTTAGGTCGCCAATATAAATGAGTAAGTCTGTCGCTATAAAAAGATCATATTTTTCTGAACTCTGTTCTAGGTAAATGTTAATTTCACTATTTTCAACTGTGTCGTATATATTTTTCCCTTTAGCTATTTCAAGCATTTTAGTAGAAAGGTCAATACCTACTAACTGTTTACAAATCGGTCTAAACACTTGACCCGATAAGCCTGTTCCACAACCAAGATCAATCCCAACATCAAAAATTAAGTCATGTCCCAACTGACTAGTCAATGACTCTTTGAGAGACTGAGGAACTTTGTAATCCAAAATCTCTACTAAGTGATAATCGAACCTATTGGCGTATTCATCAAATAGGCCTTGGACGTAATGTGGTGGTGCCGTTTTTGTAGTAATCCTTACTTGACTATTCAGCAAATGAGCTGTACTTTGACGAAGTCTATATACTTTTTCATCATTTGGTTCTAGCGCCAAAGCATCATCACACAAATCAAGAGTTACTTGATACGAATTGATAGCTTTCTCTCGCTGACCGATCGATTGATACAAGTGCCCCAAATTGTAGTGTGCTTTCATATATTTAGAATCAATTTGGATTGCACTCCGATAACAAGTAATAGCTTTCTCTGAATCACCTAATTCTTGATATAATTTTCCTAATTCATTATGAACTTCGACTTGGTTGGGATCAATTCTAGTAACGTTACTATAAAAAAAAATTGACTGCTGATACTCACCAACTGCTCGATATAAATGACCTAATTCGTAGTGGGCATCGATATCATCGGCATTGATGCGGATTGCATTTTCATAGCAGGTGATTGCGGCTTCAAAATTGCCCGACTCTTGATACAATTTCCCTTGCTTGGTATACAGATTTGGGTCTTCTAGGTCATCCGGTAAAATTTTCTGATAGCTCATAAAAGAATTTTGAAACTTATTTCTGACTAAAGGCTTCTAGATATACGGATGTGTATTTCATCAGTCAGATTTGATCTAATAAGATTGGCGGAGACTAACGTTATAAGATTTTTTGACAGTTTCTGCTTCCAGTCTTCGTTAGCTGATATTTTGAGTTAGTTTTTCGAACTAATTGTACAACAATCGATTTGTAAATTTAAACAACCCAAAACAAATTACTAATGTTATTAATCTGAATTCATCAAAAAGAGAATTTGTACTTTACTTTTCTGATGAAAATAGTCCATCCTTGATAATTAAACTTATTGAGAGTATTTTTAGGAAACAAACAACTGAAATGCTGGCAAATGATCTGAAAGTCCAAAAACACCTAACTTTACTAGGTTTGGGATTCAGTCAGATTAGTTTTTATTTTCTAATTTACGAAGTTTTTGATCCAGTCGTAATAAATCAGATGAGGCAAAAATCATGGAAATAACTGCAACAGAAAAAGAGCAAGGAAAATTATCTGAAAAAAATCTTGATTTAGCTTGCCAGAAGCTCTCAGAAATAGGTTACGTCATTTTTGAGAATCTGTTACCACTTGAATTTGTGGAAAAAGTGCGAAAAGAATTTGAAATCAACGAATCTCTTCCCGAGGGAGAGACTCAAAGAAACCATTTCTTTCATGGACCATTTCTTGACTCACACATCATTGATAATCCGATTGCGTTGCAGATCATTGAAGCCATGCTAGGAAAGAAATTCTTTTCGTTTTTACCCTATGGATGTAATACGACCCGTCGTGAATCTCGATACTGGAATGATGCTGAAAAACAATGGATTCACCGAGACAGTGGTCATCTATTCCCTGAATTAGGTATGGCATTGCCTGTGACTAAGATTGTGGTTAATATTCCGTTAGTCGATTTTACGTTAGAAAATGGGGCTACTGAAATCTGGCCTGGTTCTCACCTAATTGTAGACCCAGTGACCGAGCCGAAAACAGAAAATGAAGCCTTGTTCAAAGACTACCATGTTTGTAGCGAAGAAAGGGGATCAACCTTTCCCTCCGTTCGAATGGTTATGCCTGCAGGTTCACTTGTTCTTCGAGACATGCGCTGTTGGCATCGAGCTATGCCCAATTACACTGACCAAGTTCGTCCTATGACCGCTATGGTATATTTTCATCGCTTGCACAATATGACTGGTATACAAGGAGAAAATGAAAGAAGAAACTCTGGGATTCCTGACTCAGTTTGGCAGAGCTTATCCGATAAATCTCAGCAGATCTATCGTTTTTACCCAATGAGTTAGCATAGGATATTCGTCGTGATGGAATTTTTTCAGATATGGAGTATCTAGGAAGACTATGGTTGAACTTATACTACTGGATATGATCTAATCCTAAAGTCAGTAAGTGATGCTGGGAATCTAAAAACTGGCAAAGATAAGATTTGGTAATACGATAGGAGAGACCATAGAATTGTAAACAAAATTGAACGAGGAGAGTAGGATTACTACCCACTTAATAGACCCGTTTTACCAACTCCACTCAAATCAGGAATCGCTAGCAAAAACGGACCTATTATTTATGAACTTTGACCCGAGTCTCAATTATGGATTGCGTTACTATTGAACCATGATTTTAGGTCGACTCAGATCGATTCCTTATTTCTAAAATTAACGAGTTTCTTTGATCAATCCCCAATTAGTCACCAAATTACCTTTTGCATTAACTGGTGTAGTTGCATCTGACTCTTCAGTTGAAATGATCACATTATCCATCAAGACGTGTCCGTAGTTTCCAAAGTCGCCCTTAGTAAAATTTTTGTTACTACCTTTCAATAGTGGTTCAAGATCACTAAATTGTGTTGCGTCCTCTACATCTTTCATCTTAACCTCAAAATCAGCCCCTTTTACTTTCAATTGAAAAGAAAACCATTTATTGGGTTCTAAGTTTAACTTCTCAGAGCTACCAAAGTTTTTCCACTTTGTTTCTTCTCGTTTCCAAAAATCTAGCTTACTGGTGTTTTGTCTTCTATCTAACAGATAGAAAGCTTCACTTCCGGAAAATCGAAAAACGACACCCATATAAAAAGCTTTGGGGTATAACATATCCCAATGAACATAGTAATCTGTCCAGTCTTTACCTTTGCCAGTGACATAAATGGCGCCTTCACCATCATGCCTTTCCGTAGGTGATGAAAAAACCTGATTATTCTTTCGTTTTGGGTCTTGGATAACTTTGGAATCATCCTTACCATCATGACCAATTGACCATTTCGTAGCTGGTTTCCCAATGGCATCATCTTCAAAATTATCAATAAATAGAACTTCGCTCATACTGGTTGAGGTTAAGAAAAATATCAGTAATACTGATGCTAGTGAAAAAATCATGGTTGATTTTTGCATAATTATCTCCTTAATTACACTTACACGATGAGATCATTCGTAAAGTTCGCACGTAAATACTAGGCGAAAAGAAGTAATCAAGCAAGGGAATAATACCAATAAAATCACTCTCGTTCAGCCAATAATCATGAAAAAATATACAGCTCTTAGCTGAATTTTGATTGTATGATCAATTGTCGGAGGTCGATTGTTTTTTCTCAGGTTAGTAAAATAATTAGAAATAATCTATTTTTGTTATTTCAGGATTAAATATGAAGTTTTAGGCTCAGAATAGATGTCTAACAGTATTAAATCACTTGATATGTTAAGAGGCGTCGCAATACTTACTTGGTATCCTCATAATGAACATGACTAGCTTTTCCATGCACAGTAGGGCACACTTTAGCCCGGTTACTTATGCATCAACAACCTTAAATCATGTAATTTATTGCATCACTCATGTAATAGCAGATCAAAAATTTATGGCAATATTTTCTATACTTTTTGGTGTTAGTACGAAGCTGTTTGTAGAAAGATTGATTGGGCGAGGGCAAAATCCTTTTCTATTGTTTTACAGTCGAAATTTCTGTTTGTTAATAATCGGTTTAATCCATTCCTACTTTATTTGGGACGGAGATATATTAATTATTTATGCTTTATGTTCTTTTATTTTATATCTATTCAAGGATTTTTCACCGAGGTTTCAATTTACTGTATGTCTATTGTATCCCTTCACTCATAGGTATCAATAATTACTAGAATTACGACGAATTTAACAAAACTGGTGAGAATACGATTCAAGAATATTGGAAACCTAATAATGACCGAATTAAAGACGAATTATTGATCTATAGAAGTAACTATAAAAAACAGTTGAATTATTGAATCTCCTTATACGATGACAACCAGAATGGAGAATTCGATTTTGTATTGGTATCATTAATTTTGGATGCTTTTTCCAGATCATTTGGTATGATATTGATTGGGATTCCGCTCTAAACTTGGTCAATTTTCAGTAAATTCAAGGAAAAATCGTTTTACAGAAAGATGTTATTATGGGGATTCGGAATCGGTATTCCCCTGTCAATGATAGGATTGGCTTTATCTTATCTGTTCGGTTGGAATTGGAGATACTCACAATTCTTAGGTCAAATATCAAATACAATAGCCACGCCTTTGATTGCTACTGCTTACATAGGTACGATCATGATTTGGTCTCGAAAAGCGTTTCTACAATTTGTCAAAACAGGATTAGAGTCAGTTGGTAGAACAACTCTCACGTGTTATCTAATCCGATTTATTCTGTCGACTTTTGTATTCTATAGATTTGGCTTGGGCTTATATGGATACGTTAACAGGTTTGAGCAGGTATTGACTGTTTTATCGATATGGATATTTATCCTAATCTTTGCATATAGGTGGTTACAAAAATTTCAATATGGACCAATTGAATGAATCTGGAGGTTGCTGACACGTCTAAAAATGATTCCCATTTATAAATTTGACTAAAAAGATGAAATTTATATTTTAACTGATAAAAATTGATATAAATTGAGAAGTCTCAAATCTAAGACAGATTTATATAATAAGACAGAAATCTAGAATTTGGTCCGAAACAAGTGGATAATTGGCTTTAATATAAAATATTTTTGTTTCTTTGAAAAAGATGTCAGATTCCAATCTGAATTTAAGATTTTGGACTTCTGTATGAGATCTGGTAATAATACGATTTCTGAATTATTTGGTTATGTTTAGCGCAGAGGAATTTTATCCACTGTTGGATACGTTCACTTAGGTTATTTACAATATTCACTCCTGTTAAGATATGACAAATTTATGTTGGAACTTAAAATAGATACAGATCAGCCAAACGGTATTTTTGAAAATAATCAACAGGTCCAAGTTTTCGTGTTGATTCATAATCACAGCGAAAAAAGCATCGGTGGTCAACTTATATGGCAGATCAAAACAGATAGTGGTAGTCATTTGGTAGAAAATATCGCTAATATCAACTTACAACCTGGAAAACATCAGAATGACTACAATATAGAACCAGATCTGCTAGGTGTAGGTTTTTACCAAGTCGAAGCTTTATTTCAATTTGATCAAGGGTCAGTAGTCTCCGACCAAATGACGATAGGATACCAACCATCTTCTCTTCAAACTATTCTTACTAGAGAATCAGATTTTGATAACTTTTGGACTGATACAGAATCCAAACTTCAGCAAATATCTCCGGCTTATAAATTAGAACATCAACCTGATTTAGACAATGATAAATTCACGGTACATTTGGTAGAAATGCGAAGTTTAGACAATCTCAAGGTTCGTGGTTGGCTGGAGATACCAAGGTCATCCGGTAAGCATCCTGCTCTCCTGAGAGTTCCTGGTTATGGGCAAAACATGACCCCCCTCAACCCGCCTTTCGACTGCGTTACTTTTTCCTTCAACCCTCGTGGACATGGAAATTCGGACGATACTCTAGAAGACGATTTGGGGTATTGGATTAGAGGTTTAGACCAGCCCAATAGCTATTTCTACCGAGGAGCTTATATGGATGTTTTGAGAGCCATGGACTATCTGGCTAATTTACCAGAAGTAGATGTGGAACAGACTGCTGTCTGGGGGGGCAGTCAAGGCGGTGGTTTTAGCTTGGTAGTGGCAGCATTGAGAACAAAAACCCGATATTGTATTGCGGATGTACCGTTTCTTTGTGATTGGAAAAAATATTTCCAACTAACTCAATGGGATGAAATCGACCAGTGGCTAGTGCAACAACCTGAAAAGCGGAACTGGACTAAACTAATGAAGACTTTGAGCTATTTTGATACGATCAATCTGGCTTCGAGAATTAGAGCAGAAGTTCTGATGTCTGTGGGCTTACAGGATCCAGTTTGTCCGCCTTCTACTTGTTTTTCCAGCTACAATCAGATAAAAAGTGAAAAATCATATCGTGTTTATAAAACAGCTGGCCACAGCTTAGATCAATCACACTACCAGTTTGTTTTAAATTGGCTTAAATCTCGATTTGGTTTGTTTTGTAATTAATTTAAGCAGGATTGATTAATGACTATTAAACTACCACTGACAACAGCCAACGGCTATATTGTGGACCAATTGGGCCATCCGTTAAGATTACAATCTGTGAATTGGTATGGTGCTAGTGATGCCGATAATATCGTAATGGGCCTTGATTGTAACCACATTTCTCAGATTGCGGCAATCATCAAATCTATTGGGTTCAATAGTGTAAGATTGCCGTTTTCGAACCAAATGATCCATGATAAAGATCTGGCGGCAAAAGATGGATTATTAGCTAATCCTCAATTGTTGGGCAAGGCACCACTGGAAATTTTTGATTCGGTTATACAGGCTTTAGCCGCAGAAGATCTACTTGTTATACTCAACAATCATACGACCACAAGTACTTGGTGCTGTAATTACGACAATAATGCATTGTGGTTCAACTCAGACCAAACTGAATTGAAATGGATTGACGACTGGTCTTATCTGATTGAACGGTACCTTGATATTCCGCAGGTAGTTGGTGTCGATTTGAGAAACGAAGTGAGAAGTGGACCAATGGGACGGGCTAACTGGGGGAATAGAGATAGTTTTGATTGGCACCGAGCTGCAGAACTGGCAGGAAATCATCTACTAAAGTTGAATCCAAACCTGTTGGTTGTGGTTGAGGGAATCGATTACGCGGCAGACCTTCGACAAGCAGAAACATATCCTATTTGTTTGGTTAAGCCGGAGCAACTAGTATACTCGCCACATGCCTACGGTTGGTTTGGAGGTATAAATGGTAAATCCTTAGCCGAACACTCGTACCAAGAACTATGTCAAGCTTTGGACTCAGCCTGGGGTTATCTTGGACCAGTGAAAAAGATGAATAAGACAGAAAAATTACCTGCTAAAGCAGATCAATCATTTCCAATATGGATCAGTGAAATGGGTGCGGGGCCAGAAGATAAGCCTGATTTTTTAGAAAATCTTTGTCATTATATAAAAGAGCGAGATCTAAGTTGGGCCTGGTGGCCGCTTAATACAGGGCTGAAGCCTGGTAGCGACGAAATGGAAACTTGGGGCTTAATTGATCAACAGTGGAAATCTCCGATTGATGACTGGCGATTAAAGGTAATTCAACGATTGATGCGAGAAAAACTTATATGCTAGCCTCTTATCAAATAATTTGTAGAATCAGTGTTAGGCTTGGAGGAAGGCATGGATATGTATTTGATTCGGCATGGCCAGTCAACTAGTAATAGGGGAGATGAAAGCAACATTGACTTCCCGCCGCTAACCGAATTAGGACACAAGCAAGCTAGATTAGCAGGTGAAGCCATCAAAAATATAAATCCGGTTAAAATTTATTGCAGTCCTATGTTACGTGCTATCCAGACTGCGAAGAAAATCGGGGATCAAGTTAAATTAGTACCACATGTCATTGTTGAGCTCCACGAAGGTAGTGAAACATATTCACTGCCAACGGCAAAAAGGATGGATGGATTAACTCGATCGGAAATTTTGGAATTCTGTCCTAATGCTGTCTTAGGTGAGAATGTTACGGAGGAGGGATGGCGTTCTCAAGAGGCCCATACAAAAGAAGAAGGCATTCGGTTAATTCAAAGAAATATGGAAAAGGTAATGGGTTTTCTGCTGGAAAACCATTATAAACAGAATGATAATGTAGCAATTATCACCCATGGTCGTTCAGGTTCAATTTTGATTAGTACGATTCTTGGTATGCCGCCAGATCGTGATTACGCTAGATTTGGCCAAAATAACTGTGGGATTAGCTTGATAAGAATCTCATCTGAGATGACTCGACTCGTTTTTCTAAACCGGACCGATCATCTACCAACTGAATATGTCACTTAATAGCCTTGTCCTAGTTTGGTCTTCAATAATTTAAATGAATCAATTTCGGTTGATCTACCAAAGATTTAATTTCTGAGATAGTTTCTTTGATGACTGAAGCTTTCCTCAGGCTCAGGTGAGGTGGGAAATTTTCTTCCTCTGTTTCGAAATAGACGGCTACTGATTCTAATTTGGATATCATAGACTTGCTGTGAGTCCCATATGATTTGATCATTTCCATGACCTTAAAAATACGCTTTTCACTACCGTGCTTCTTCTGATTACGGGAATAATCGACTAGAAGTTCCAAGCCTTCCTTAATTCGGTACTTGGTAAACAGTTCAAGACCTCTCATGCGGATAACATCCGAAAACATAATACCACTAGGCGAGGGGTCTTTTATAGCTTGGTAGATGTCTGGTAGTAATGGCTTAATCTCATCATAAGTTAAATTTTCGTACACACTACCAATACTTCCTCTGGATCGGCCATCTTGATTCAACAGGCCTGACCGGACAGCTTGAATAAGTAAATTACGATCAACACCAGCCAAAGATTTGCCAACTAGTCCGTTTCGTCTATCAAATAGAGCGAAAGATACATAGCGTTGTTCCATATTTCTTGGATCATTCTGTTCGTCATACTGTGTGAGCCTTGTCAGCATTTCGGGTACTACGATTTTAGCAGGATCACCTATTCCAGCAAGTGCCTCAGCAGCCAAAATTCTCAGCCATAGGTCACTAGTATGAAATACCTGACGTAATACAGGTACGGCTACAGAGCCACGTTCACGTTGCATCTTGATTGCTTGACAAGCACCATATCTAGTGTGGAGATCTTCTGTCTCAAGTAACCGAACTAATTGAGTTGAAATTGTTTCTTTCCTACGTCCTAGTGCAATTGCTGCACGTTCTCGAACTACCGGTGACCAGCTACTGAGACGTTGGAGAAGTTCTTTTTCTTCTAGATTATCGTAATAACTATTTCGATCCATATTATTCCAGCCATAACCATCCAAAATTAAAGACTCAGCTGATCTAATATCTAGTTTTTCAACAATACTAGATTGTTTACCAGTTAGATAAATCTTTTTAAGAGGCATGGCGTAAGAGAGGAGATACAAACCACTGCAATCCCAGCCTTGGTAACTATCTGTATTCATTTGAGGTGGTCCTTGATAAATATAGCTGCCATTCCAACGGCGTGCCAAATCGAAGTACCAGGCACCGAATTCTTTCATCCAAATACCAGTTGCATCAGGACCTAATCGAGAGATACTTGGTATTGCCCACAATATGTTGAAGAAATTCCCGGTGTGTCCCGTATCCCGTTCGGCACCATGGGAGGATATGCTCATATAAGAGAAAAACTCCGCTCCTCTTGCTTCACCAAGTAAATTAAACATGACTGCAGCCATACCACATTTTCCATTGTCTTCATGGGTTTGAATCCAAGGTCGATGATCACCGTATGGAACCGCACCCTTCCCAATATAGAATTTTAATAAGCGAGTACTACGTTGTATGGCATTTTCTACTGAAGGATCTGTAACTCCAGCCTTGTGAGCTAACACCAGAGATATGGTCATTGTTAAGCCGGGTGAGTTCATCATTCCATACCCACCTAGTCGACCGTCAGCCTGAGCAAAACGGTGGCCCCACGAACCGACAAGACTTTGTCCATCGGCGGCTTCTAGTGATAGACGTTTCAACCCAGGCATAAATGATTTATCACCGGTTGCCATGATATATTCTGCAAGGAACATAATGACGTAACCGTAATACCATGTTTGAAAACTGTCGGTCGAATAGGCCGATGCCCATCGTGCTTCTTTTCTAACTATCTGAATATACTCTTTATTTCCGCTAGCTAGAAGTGCTAAGGCATTGAGAGAACGCGTAATCGGATTTTGTTGGTAGGAAGGTTTTTCCATACGATTAGCCAATTCTTGGCAACCAAGTTCTAGGATACGCTTCGATTTGAGGCAATTATAAGGAGCAGTTGAACTATAATCACCTAGGATTGGAAGTTGTAATGTAACATTATCAGTCTTTCCTTCTCTATGACGTACGATATTCAGGGCTCCACGGCCAGCTTCTGACTCTGCTTTGGTAAGTGCCTTACCCATTTCAGTGCGTGGGTCGTACGAGAAAGGTGTACCATCAACACCGATAATTATGTCGCCGGCAACCAAAATACTATCTGCAGGGGAACCTTTTTCTACCTTTGTAATTGCAATCTGTCTTGCTTCTGTGGTGACTAGCTTTTTGCTGAACATCCATCCGCGAGCTCCTGTAGCACCTAAATTCCAATCGTGTTTAGCACCCTCTGGTATGCTTCCCCCTTTTGTGAAGTCTGGATTATTCATCTGCAATGAAGATCCGAAGACTCGTGAAACTTGGCAACTAACACAAAAGAATGAGATGAATATGATAGATACAAAAAAACGATTTCTTCGACACATAAAATCTATTAATGCCCTCTGGTTGCTAACCCCACGCTTTCGTTAAAAAACTAATGATCGAGATACAGTAGTAGAATTAACGGTTCTGTAAATAAAAAATCCAGCAGAAATAAAGAATGAATATAGATTGGATGAATTAGAAAAAATTGACAAATCTGATCAAGATTGAGAACTCAAAATTCATCCAAAGACCGAATTCAGGTTAAAAAATCTAGTTTTTTCGTTAAGATTCTTACTTAGAACAAGTAGTAGATAATTTTGTACTAAAAAGAGAAATTCATAACAATACAAGAAATCCTTTTGAGTTATACATGTATAACTCTAGCTTACCAATCAAAAGATCTAATCACACTCCCATGTGAATTAGATTTTGTGGTCAATCTCAAAAAGTCAGTTAGGTTCGTTACCCCAAGGGAAGGATTCAATTCGTATCGATCGATCCAGATCTGTCAGATTAATTCGTTTCCCACTAGAAAGAGAAGATTGGTGGATGGCAAATCCGATTTCGGTTGCCCGTCGAGCCTGATCGATATCGCAAGCGGTTCTTTTTCCACTGTGGATGGAAGAAACCAGATCCGAAACCATTGCTGGTCCTGCCGGCCAAGGATTGATGTCTCGAGGGGTTTCAATTTGTTTTATCTGCGAGGTTTCATCTATGGTCCAGTGGAAAGTTTGTTTAGCATCATCTAACACAAAAAGTCGGCCTTTACTACCGACCACTTCAAAACTCATCGGTAGTCCATCACCCTGGTGCTTTCCGTCCACTGTAATATAGAGAACGACGCCATTATCAAGCCCTATTTGTGCTCGACCTGAAGGATCAATTAAGCGCCGACTATCCTCGGGTTCGCCAGATAGATCTTCAACTAATCCACTAACCCAAACGGGTTCGACATCTCCGGCTAAGGCGAGTAAAGAATCATACCAATGGCAACCGTGGTTGATCAGATTCGATAACCCATAACTGATGATACTACTGATATCTCCTACCAATCCTTTTGTAATAAGACGCCGAATCAATCGGTACCGATCAAACCATCGACGATCCAATGCAAAGAGAAGCGGTATATCTTGACAGGCCAATAAGACTCGGTCCATTTCGGATAAGCTAGTAACCAAAGGTTTGTCACAAAGAATGCCCTTGACACCTGATTGAACTGCCACTTCAATTTGATCGGCATGCATTGTTTGACGGGTCGCCAATAAGAGGATGTCGGGATTAACAGTTGCCATCATTTTTTGATAGTCGTCATGTGCTCTGACACGGGGCCAAACATCCTTCCAACAATCAATAAATTCATCTCGAGTCGTTGAATCAAAATCGAATACAGCGACAACATCAACCTCTTCGACAGAGTGTAATGCGGCGGCAAAATTGTGACTACCTAATTTTTTGGTTATCATTCGATGACAGCCAGCAATCGCGACGGTTAATTTGTCCATTGACTAGATTCCTCTTATAGATAATGAGCTAATAATTTCGGATCAATAGAATTTCGATTTTTAAAATCAGTGACTCCGCCAGAATCTATATGACCAATTACACTTAGCAGGATCGAAAAATAATCCTGTTAAGCTTAAGCCGACGGCGGAAATCAAAAAAAGGAGTGCGCTTGGGCTATTCCACAACGAAGGAAATCCGAAGAAAGCATAATTAAGTCCAAAGTAAATCCAAGTACAAAATATGAGTGTAATTCGAATAAAAGACGGATGTTCTTCGGAGGATTCTGCTCGGCGTATAAAAAAAACAGACAGGATTATAGCGTAAAACATCGGCAATATGAAATAAGCTAACCAACCGACACTAAGGTTGATGGGTTTATCAACAGAATAAACCAGCATGCGTAACGTCTTTCCAGCTATCGGAAGTAATGTGATAGGGAGCAGTTGTAAATATGGCCACCATAGACTACTAACACTTGCCACTAGAGGGATTAGTCCCATCATTAACCCAAGATCATAGATTCCATCAGCCCATGAAAATCGACCAAAGTCGACTAGGGTTAGTAGACACAGATGCAAACATAACAATCCAAAAACTGCCCATCTAGATAGTGAACTTATGTTTGGTTGAGACGAAATCCTAATTCGGCTTCGGTTGAGCCACAACCCAAGTCCAACAGTAGCACCCATGACTGTTCCAAAGGTGGTTTCCATTATATTCCACCAGTTGAATTTCTGAGTAAAGGGACCGATGAAGCTTTGGCGAAAGAATTCTGGATTCCATGCGTTGGTAGCTTGTAGCATCTGGCCAATTGGGAAACCCAAGGCACCGCCAATTATTCCCCAAAATGCCAAATTCCTAGCCATAATATCTTTCTTGACTAATACGGCATAGGTTACTCCTAAGATAAGAGCAGACCACAAACCTCCCCAAATTTCAGGTCGGTGTTTCAGTTGAACACCAGGTTCCCATTTCCAATGGTCAGAAAAATATAGTAAAGGTAATTTTTTGTTCTCAGGGTCGTGTGGAGTATTAAACACTAACCATCCAATAACTAGAACCGTCAGCATAGAAGTGCATAGTAATAGGATTTCAACCGGACGATAACGCTTGCCTCCTAAACCTAAGCCGAAAAAAAATCCGAAAAACCCAATCCAAACCCCACCCTTCATGGCTAAGCCAATCATACCCCAACACAGTGATGACCAGTTTCCTATCAATGGTGCGTCGTGAGTTAGACCGACTGTTTGCCCATAGGTCATTGATCCTCCGAACCCCATGGCTATGGTTCCCAAAGCTGCAGCCCGGACCACCTGGATGGAATTATTGTTTGGGCAAAAGAGAAAGACAAGAATCAGGCTTACTAAGACACCTGCAATCATAGCCCCAGTTTCGTGTCCATATTGACCACGAATACCCCAGCCCATTCCACCGGCCATCGCAGAGGTAATCATTACCAGCCAGAGTGGAGGGTTTGGCAATGATGATCGATTTTGATTACTATGATTCATGTATTTATGAACAACAAAAGATTGAAAATTATGGTTTATATAATCTTATGCGGTTTGATCAATTATCTAGGTGTAGAAGCAATTTTTCTTTTGGGCATTGACTCAATTGGATAGTAATCGTGGGTGTCATCTCTAATTCTATCTCTGGCAAAATTTGAGATGCTCTGTTAGCATCAGTCATTATAGCAAAACTATGTTACTCCGCAAACACTAAAAGTAAGATCCCATAGTTGTAAATTCTATTTTGTGTGATCTAGGACAGATGTTTTTACGTATCTAATATTTTTTATTATGTTAATAAATGTTAATGCTTTTATCACAACTCAAACTAATACTAATCCTTAGAACTAGTTAGTAATTCTTTCGGGAACTGTTACTCATACCCAGTTTGAAAGGCCGATCACTAGATTCATCAATCAAATTGTATTTATCCCAGGGGTGACAGAGATGTATGTTGTAACTACCCAAATTTGATAGAATGAATTGAATAGATTTATCATTTATTAGAAAGTTCCGATTGGATTGAACTGGTTAAGTTGTCTATTCGTGCAGATCAGTATAAATACTCTCTAATACGATCGAGATCTGATGTAGATAATTTTCTCTCTATTTATGAGTTAATATTTTTTGCTAATAGGAATTAACAATGAGAAATTCAATAACACAGAATCTTTCCAAAGAACAAGTTAGACTATACCATCAGCAAGGTTGGTTGGGCCCATTTACACTAATCTCAGAAAGTGAAATGAAGAAAATTAAGCTGAGGATTGATCGAGAAATTCTAGAGCCAGGAAAAACCGCTCAGCTCGAAGAGAAGGATTATCTTCACAATCGACATCTCGATAATCTATGCGTTTACCAACTGATAAGCCATCCCAATTTAGTCGAAAAAGCAGCTTCTATTTTGGGGGGAGATTTAGTTCTGTGGCGAACTAATTTTCAGTTAAAGCCGGCTTTAAGCGAGCAAACAGGATGGGACACAGAGGTCCCTTGGCATCAGGACTGCGCATATTATCAGCCTTCACCCAATGTTATTCTTTCAGCTTGGATTTCAGTTGATCATTCCAGCGGTGATAATGGATGCATGCGTGTTTTGTCGGGAAGCCACAAGAGGCTCTACCCTCACATCCGAATACCCGAGGCTGATCAATTCGGTCTTGTTGCAGACCCTTCAAGCTTCGATCCTAGTGACGCAATTGATATTGAATTAAAAGCTGGAGAATTTGTCTTTTTCAACGAGAGTGTCCTTCACTCTTCTCAGGCTAATCGTTCTTCAGCTCGTCGGTTAGGCATAACTCCCCGAATCACCGTCCCATTTGTTGAAGTCGGCAATCGGGCAAATATCGATGTGTTGATGCTTAAAGGTGAAGATTATATGGGAGATTACAAGGTCGTTGAGCCCCCTCGAAACTAGAACTTGACTCAAAATACACTATTAACCAAGACACATATTCATTCAGAAAATAGGCTAAGGTTCTATCCGAATAGTAGTGAGAGGCTAGTATCTATGTCCAAATTAGGCTCTACTTGTAATGAATGTACAATTTTGTTAGTATGCTGGTATTCTATGAGAATTATTGATTAATCTCAGCACTTTTTCGCAAATTGGTAATGGTCTAGTTGCCCTTATTCGATTAATGTGAATCTTATTAAGTTTTTATTCTGAGCAAAAAGGTTTTTGTATGCAGTATCAAAAGGGGCTAATTTTCATCCTCACTAGTTTTTTTCTTATTTCTGCTACCAGTCAGGCAGAAATATTGTTCAAAGATAACTTTGAAGGCGATGCTATAGATAATCCCCCCAAGAATTGGGCAGTTGGACACAAAGGATTAGACGACTCTAAAGTGATTTGGGATCCTGACAGGCCTAAGAACAGGGTGTTTTCATCGCCAACCGAAAGACATGATGCCAAGGGGGCTGTTTACATTACTGGAAAAGGAAAAGGGTGGACCGACTATTATGTCCAGTGGGAAATGTTATATCCAAAGGATTTTTATATGGGTATAGTCTTTCGTTACACAGGAGGCGAAGCTTTTTATCTATTGGATAGGAGACAAAATACAAAAAAACTGGATTTTTGGAAGCGACAAAAAGCGAAGTGGGAGAACTTTGGTAGCTCTGCGGTTTTGGACTTGGAGATAGAGAAATGGTGGTCATTTCAACTCAAGGTGTCCGGTAATGACTTCGAAGTCAAAATGAAAGATAGTGAGAAGAAGACTCCGTTCGCTAAGTTGAAACCGGTGTTAGAGGGGTCTCATAACGAATTTAAGAAAGGGGACTTTGGTAACTATGGATGGGTTTTATTAGATAATGTGGTAGTGGCTACTGAACTAGCTGATTTTTCAAACCCTTGGGCAATTTCACCGGCGAATAGCCTGTCAACTAGCTGGGCTGTTATTAAGCGAGTAGACTAGCCGAAACATATTTTTAGTGTAGAAGGAAATCCATTTATATCGACTATGTTATATCGAATCTGATGTCTATATGACATAGTCGATATAAACCCAATTATAATGATATATGGTTAGTAATAACGAATGTGATGGAACTTGGGACTATCGTCCACGTAATATCGTGGTAATTCAGGTTGATGATCTCGCCTGGCATCACCTTGGATGCCAAAATCCAAATTCATTTTACGAGACACCTAATCTGGATAATTTGGCTCAAAGAGGATGGCGATTTTCTCAAGCTTATAGCGCGGCACCCATTTGCTCAGCCTCTCGAGCTGGCTTAATGACTGGTGTTTCACCGGCAAAGTTGGGGCTAGAGTTCGTCACTAAACCTAGTCGCGCTTCATTTCCTACTCATACTAAACTAATTCAACCTTCTTACCCTCAAGAACTCCCCTTCTCAACTCCTACCTTAGCTGATTATTTGTCTGAGGCTGGTTATAGTACCGGGTTTGTTGGCAAATGGCACTTAACCCAAAATGGGTCATCTTACCTAGCTTACGGAGATGAAAATGGGCCCGAACAAAGAGGATTCACTTGGAGCCAAGGCCAATTTGGAGCTCACCCGTACGCTTACAGCGATCGAGAGCTGAAAGAATATGAGCCGGGGATGTTCCCTGTTGATGACAGTTCAAAATCTGCAGTTCAATTTATTCGTGANAATTCTAGNCGCCCTTTTTANCTTCATTTCTCNAGTTACTTCCCGCATGTTCCCTTACANACTCCATGCAAATGGNTNTTTGAAAAATATCAATCCAAGAATTCATCACTCACCAAAGAACAAATTTTNTATGCCGCTATGGTGGAGAGTATGGANCACTATATTGGACATATATTTCAAGAGCTNGAGTACCAAAATCTATCTTCTGAAACCATGATCATTTTTACCAGTGATCACGGAGGAGATCCTAGGCACGATACCAACTGTCCTCACCGCGGGAGCAAATGGACCTTATATGAAGGAGGGATTCGAGTTCCATTTATGATTAGCTGGCCAGAAGTCTTGAAGCCAGAAATAATCTGTAATGATCCAATTGGAGGTATTGACTTGATGTCAACCCTTTGCGATTTGGTCNATCTAGTTCCGCCAAAAGGGCAAGANGGAACCTCACTGCTTCCATTGCTGNGTGGTACAGATGAAATTNACCGATCAACCCCACTGTTTTGGCATTTTCCTTTCTACCATCCAAGNACAGGNTANCANGGNACGACTCCCTGTTCCGCCATCCGAGTTCAGAATTGGAAATTGATCCATTTTTTCGAAGATCAACGCTCTGAACTATACAATTTGGAAGTAGATGTGATGGAGCGCGAAGATTTATCGCGCCGCGAATCCAAGGTTAGTATTGACTTAGAAGGCCAGTTGTTATCAATTTTACATCGTNGAGGGGCGAGGCTTCCACGTCATAACCCAGAGTATTTAAGTTTTTAATTTATATATGAGTTTTGTTTGTAATACGGATCTTTACTAACTTTATCTATTTTACTTGTTTTTAGAATATAGCCACATTTTTTTGATAACTGATAATGAAACCATCTTCAATCCAGAAGCTAGATCCAAATTTTAGAACGACTGACTCCCAAACAGGTCTTGATTGGTATGATGCACAGATACTTGGTGTTAGAGGTCAAGGTTGGTCAGANACTCAACGGTCTTACGCTCGATTACCAGCTAAAGCTGAATCTCTGGTTCGAGAACCTGTCTGGCAATTAGCTCAACATTCTGCNGGTCTCTACGTANGCTTCNTTACTTCTTCAAAAACTATTGATGTTCGATGGCAGTTATGGAGTGAAGACCTNTCCATGCCTCACATGCCTGCGACTGGCGTCTCCGGACTCGATCTTTACATCAAAGACCCCAATCGATCTGGAGGATCATGCTACCACTGGCTTGGTTCTTGTCATCCGCAGAGTTTCCCAAATAACCAAGCTCAACTGGTGGGCNAACTAAATGGTCAAGCTAACGAATTACGNATATATCTTCCACTTTATAATGGAATAGAAAAGATCGAAATCGGAGTCGAAACAGATNCAATTGTTGAAACNCCACCTGTAGACGTGAATCCACCAATTGTTATCTATGGTACCAGTATCGTTCAAGGTGGATGTGCTTCTCGCCCAGGTATGTCTTATCCGGCGATCATGGGCCGTTTTCTTGATNGGACCGTTATTAACCTTGGTTTTTCNGGNAATGGTCAAGCAGAAGAAGAAATGGCTGATCTNTTATCCGAGCTTAATCCATCAGTATATGTCCTAGATTATTGCCCAAATCTGGATAAGGAAAGAATCTGCCATCGGACTGAGCCATTCGTAAACATTTTGAGGAATGTTCATCCANACNTACCTATNGTATTAGTAGAGAANATTACATATCAAAATCAGTCTTATGTTTCATCTATCAATCGGACTAATATTGAGAAAAATCTGGAATTGCGAGCAGCCTATAACAGAATGCGTGCCGATGGAATCAAGCACCTACTTTATATCCGAGGTGATCAATTGCTGGGAAGCGACGGGGAAGCTACTGTAGATGGAATCCACCCGACAGATTTGGGATTTATCAGAATGGCCGAATCTATTACCCCAATACTATCTTCTTTACTTTAAAACACCGATTTATTCCAGCTCACCGCCTACCTCATACTGAATAGAAGGTAGGCTAGACTTGTGGAGTTCAGGTGTAGAATCTACTTTCAACTGACAAGATTTCTTGACTGCTAAAATGCCTAATTAGCAGATCAATTCCGAATTTATTTTATCAACCTTTATTTCCTGTCGCTAATAACTTACAGCTAAAAATCGTAAGTTTAGTCACCCAACAAAGTATGATATCTGGGCTAATCAGAGGCATATTCTACTTTTACTTAGTTAATCGATGGTCGTACCATCTTACTGTCATGAAATTTCCCCCCAAATAATCGGAGGGGTTCTAAGATGTCAATAACTTTCATCAAACTATTTACACAATAAATGCATATCCGTTGGCGAGCAATATTAACTGGTCTACTTCTAATTCCACTTAACTCGTTCTGGATTATACAGATGGAGGCTGTTTATTACTCGGCCCATTCAACTACATTTTCCCTGTTCTTCAATTCTGTTTGTAGTTTGCTAATCCTGTTAGCTGGAAACAGTGTATTGAAAAAAATATGTTACCGATACGCATTGAACCCTGCAGAATTGATTACGATCTTTGTAATGCTGAATCAAGGATCTGCATTGATTGGGCATAGCATGTTGCAAATTTTACCAGCTACTATAGCTGCACCATTCGGTCTAGCTACAACAGAAAATGAATGGATAGAATTATTTGCCTCCCGTATACCAAGTTGGCTANTGGTCAGTGAATCGTCTGCTTTGGATAGCTATATTACAGGAGAGAAGAGTGGATCATCTCTTTATCTAGAAGATAATTTTCGGGCTTGGCTGCTTCCAGCTCTTACTTGGTCCATTTTTATCTGCTTGCTAATTTTTATCATGTTCTGCATCAACACGATTATCAGGAAGCATTGGATGCAAAATGAAAGGCTAAGGTTTCCTGTCACTCAGTTACCGAATGAAATCATTAATCCCCAGAGTCTCTTATTCAAAAACAAATTCTTCTGGATTAGCTGTGGCACTATTAGCCTAGTGAATATCGTTAATGGGTTTCACTTTTTTGTACCAGTGGTTCCAAGCTTTCGGGTTGTACCTTATGATCTTGGTGCACTATTTACTACAAAACCCTGGGATGCAATTGGCTACATGCCTTTTACTGTTCGCCCATTTCTAGTTGGCCTCATCTTTCTTATTCCCTTAGATATCACTTTTTCCTGTTGGGTCTTCTTCTTTTATTGGAAAGCTCAACTAGTTATCGGTAGTGCTTTGGGTCAAGTTCAAAGGCCTGAATTCCCAGAACAAAGTGCCGGTGCTTATATTTCGTTATGCGTTATTGCAATCTGGATGGCGAAAAAACATATTGTAATGATTTTGAAATCATTAATAGTGGGACCTGCTGGCAATTTGGATTCATACCAGAATGCAGAGCCCATTGAATATAGAATTGCAGTTATCGGTGGAGTTATTGGTTTTATATTTGTTCTATTATTTTGCTTTTGGGCAGGAATGTCAATCTGGGTCGCAACACTATTCTTTATCTTATACTTAATGACGGCTATTGGTGTGACACGTGTCCGAGCCGAAGTAGGTTCTCCTATCCACGATTTACATTTTGCCGGACCAGAATACCTAATTATTAATTTGTTAGGTACAAAGAGACTAGGGTTGGGTAATTTATCCATTTTCCCATTCTTTTGGTTTTTGACACGTGCTCATTATAGTGATGTGATGCCTCATCAATTGGAAGGTTTTAAACTAGCTCATGAAGCGAAAGGATACAATCAACGGTTTTTATTAGCCCTATTGAGTGCAACCGTTTTTGGTACAGTCGTAGCTTTTTGGATTATATTAGACTCTAGTTATCGACATACTGAACCGGTAATGTCTTGGGCGGGAAACGAATCGTTCTCGCGTTTGGCCCGATGGATTTCACATCCAGAACCGCCTAATGTACAAGGGATATTTCTCTTTTTTTATGGTTTTCTATCCGGAATCCTGATTATGTTTATGCGGACTCAATTTTTATGGTGGACCCTACACCCTGCAGGATATGCAGTTTCAAGTACGTATGGAATGCGAGATTACTGGTCTATATTCGTTCTAGTTTGGCTGATTAAGTGGTTAATTTTAAAAATAGGTGGCCTTAAATTACATCAGCGACTTTTGCCTATTTTTTATGGTTTAATAATCGGTGAGTTTGCTGTGGGCGGTTTTTGGGCTTTATTCGGGATTGTATTCAGAAAACAGACTTTTAATTTTACAGCATGGTGGTAGGGTTGCTTAGATGATCAAGACGAAAAAATCTGATTTTTCTTATTTGCAAAAAACCACCACACAAAAGTGCTAATGATTGGTTTAAAACAGATAAGGATCAAAATTAATCCAATATTCAGACTGTTTGCGAAATTGAGTTGCAAAGATCTGTATTCTTTCGCCGGATGTTGATATTATCAGGGTTAGACTTCCAAGATTAGGCAGTTATTTAACTTGCGACTGTGGCATTAAATATAAATAATTATTTTTTAATCAGAATCACTTGATAAATTTGAACAGATTAGAAAGGATACAAAAATGACTCAATCAATTCGGTGGGGTATTTTAAGTACAGGTAGAATTGCTCATCAGTTTGCCAACGGTTTGAATGATTTACCAGATACTGAACTGGTAGCAGTCGGATCTCGTTCAGTCAAGAACGCCGACATCTTTGCCGACCAATTCAATATTCCCAATCGTTATGGAAGTTACGAAGAATTAGTTCGGGACCCAAATGTTGATGTCATCTACATTGCGACCCCCCATAATTTGCATAAAGATAACATGATTATGTGCTTAGAGTCAGGAAAATCCGTACTATGTGAAAAGCCGTTTACCATCAATCAACAAGAAGCAAAATCAGTAATCCAAATGGCTAGGAAGAAAAAGATATTCTTAATGGAAGCCATGTGGACTCGATTCTTACCGCATATTATTAAAGTTCAACAAATGATCTCGGATGGTATAATTGGCGAACCCCGTATACTACAGGCTAGTGTTGGGTTTCAGAAACAATTTGATCCTACAGGTCGGCACTTTAACCCTAAATTAGCGGGGGGAGCTTTAATTGATGTTGGGATTTATGCCACAACCCTCTCCTATTTAATTTTTGGTCAACCAGCTCATATTAAAAGTTTTGGCAATCTATCTTCAGCCGGTGTCGATCAGGAAGGTGTCATTACATTTCAGCATGAGAACGGACAACTAACCTATTTCTCTACTACCATTTTATATCATATGCCCCGAGATGCTACTATCATCGGTAGTAAAGGAAGTATTTATATTCATCCAGACTTTTGGCATCCTTCACAGATTTCTCTGCGATTGAATAATGAACCAGAAAGATTGATTGAGGTTCCTTGCCCTCTTAATGGCTATCATTATCAAGTCTTGGAAGTTAACGATTGCATTAGGCAGAAAAAAGAGGAGTCGGAAATTATGCCCTTGGATGAGACCTTAACCGTATTGAGTATCCTAGACGAAATTCGTAACCAATGGGGCCTAAAGTACCCGATGGAATAAATAGCCAGACTAATTTACTNGCTCATGTTAGATCAATAGAATTGCAGGGTCTTTTTAAAGAGTTAACACCTTCATTGACTTTGGCTGAAATTTTAGCCAAAGTNAATGAAAAAACCTTTTAATGGTTTTTAATTGAGGTATAGATGATGAACNTAATCTGCATTTGTTTGGATACGTTTCGATCAGACATAATAGGTGAAGGGAAAAAATATAGTCACACCCAGACTCCCAATCTCGATCTATTTGCATCTGAAAGCATAAATTTCACTCAGGCTTTTGGGGAAGGACAACCGACATTACAGATTCGTCGTGGGTTATTTACCGGACAACGTACTTTTCCCTGGAGATATAACTTTGATCGTCGTGGGCATTGGCATCATGCACCAGGTTGGCACAAAATTCCACCAGAGCAAGATACAATAGCTGAAGTCTTACTGCAAAATGGGTATCTGACAGCCTGTATCTCCGATACATATCATATGTTCAAACCTACCATGAATTTCTCACGTGGTTTTGCTCATTTAGATTTTATTCGTGGCCAGGAGTCTGATAATTGGCGAAGTGGAGACCCTCGATTGGTTGAAGATCAATTGAGAAAAATCGTCCGCGAGCCAATCAATTGGCCAAGGCATACTGGACTAATCAACTATTTACTTAATCAGCGTCATCGTCGTTCAGAAGATGATTACAGCTGTGCGCGTGTATTTCAATCAGCTTGTGATTGGCTCACAGACAACCATCAAGTTGGTCCTTTTTTCTTGTGGATCGATAGTTTTGATCCACACGAACCTTGGGATCCTCCTCAAAAATACGCAGATTTGTACTATTCAGACTATTCAGGCAAAGATTTTATTAATCCAGGTGCTGCCAAAGAAGGTGATGGTCCAACTGATGAAGAACTTCGGCGTATCGAAGCTCTGTACTTGGGTGAGGTAACATTTGTAGATCAATGTATTGGCAGATTATTATCTCAAGTTGAAACTTTGAAATTGAAGGATGAAACCATCATTGTTGTTCTGTCAGATCATGGCACTCAGCTAAGAGATCAAGGAAGTTTTGGTAAAAGTTCACGAGAACTTCACCCATTTAATACTCAAATAAATTTACTGGTACGACACCCTGAAGGGCCTCGTAACCACTCGGTTTCATCATTTGTTCAAAATCATGATCTGATGCCGACACTACTCGGCCAATTAGGAATCCCTTGCGCTTGGACTGATGGTCAAGATATTTGGCCGTTGGTAACGGGACAGGTGGAGTCAATTCGTGATCGGGTTATTACCTCTTGGGCCGATTTTTCAGTAGGAAATGCCCGAGGTCGTGTCAGTGTAAGAGATAAGCAATGGAATTTTTGTACATCCGTGGGTTACGAAGATGAAAATGGAGATGAACTATTTGACCTAAATACGGATAGTGAGGAAGTCCATAATGTCGCAATTCAACATCCTGATTTAGTAGCCATCTATCGTTCAGAGATTGAGTCCCTGTTGGGACAACCATTACCGGGCAAATTAGTCGAGCTTTGCGATCCGTCCTCTGGCCCCATGGTAACTTGGCTAGAAAAGAAACTACAAGAATTTTGATGGCCTAAAAAATTATACTATCAGGCTAAAATTTTCTCTTTAGGCAAGAAATTAACTTAGTTAAAATAAACAACACTAAGTTTCAACTTCTATAGTATTTGAGTTCATACAAATGAAAACTTTTACCGATTTATCAGAAGCCCTAACAAAAAAAGATAAAGTTCAGGTTCTCGATTTAAGTAATCAGAGCTTAAATCGAGTTCCGATCGAGATCGGCCAGCTGACTAATCTGACATACTTACAATTAGGTAAAAACCAAATTGAAAAACTTCCACCTGAAATCTTTCGACTGATTAACCTGACTGAACTTCGAGTAGAAGAGAACCGGATTAAGAAAATTCCATCTGAAATCAGTCAGCTGACTAACTTGACACACTTGCATTTGGGTAAAAACCAAATTGAAGTAATTCCATCTGAAATCTTTCGACTGATTAACCTGACTTATTTACATCTGGGAAGCAACCAAATTGAAGAAATTCCATCTGAAATCGGTCAACTAATTAATCTGACCTACTTACATTTACATGCAAAGGTGGTTCCACCCCAAATTGGTCAACTAATTAATCTTAAGCACTTATACNTGGACGCAGAAATGGTTCCATCTGAAATCGGTCAACTANTTAATCTGACCTACTTACATTTACATNCAAAGGTGGTNCCACCCCAANTTGGTCAATGTACTAACCTAATGCATCTGCGTTTAGGAGGCAACCAAATCAGGGAAATTCCACCTGAAATCGGTCAATTAACTAACCTGACTGAATTTAAAGCGGAAAGACACCAAATCGAGGNCATCCCAGCCGAAATTGGACAGTTACNCAATCTGATGTATTTGCATTTGGGAGACAACCAAATCAGGGAGATTCCACCTGAAATCGGTCAATTAACTAACCTGACTGAATTTAGAGTAGAAGGAAACCAGATCAAGATNATCCCGGCCGAAATTAGCCAGTTGACTAACNTGACCTATTTACATTTGGGGCGNAACCAGATTGAGGAAATTCCGCCTGAAATCGGCCGACTGGTAAAATTGAATNTTCTTANATTGCNATTTAATCAGATCAAGGTTATTCCCTCTGAAATTGGTCAACTGGCTAATCTAGTTGAATTTAGAATAGGGCAAAATCAGATTGAGGAGATTCCACCTGAAATCGGTCAACTAACCAGTCTAGTTATATTCGGTGCGGGATCTAACCAAATCGAGAAAATCCCGNCTGAAATCAGCCAAATGGTAAGCCTGCATTCTCTTANATTGACATCTAACCAAATCAAGGAAATTCCGACTGAAATCAGTCAGCTAACCAGTTTGATGTTGATATATTTGGCAGACAACCAGATTCAAAAGATTCCTCCCGAATTTGGTCAGCTAAGTCAATTACTCGAACTAAATCTTTGGAATAATTTAGTAGACATTATCCCGTCTGAAATTGGTTGCCTGGCTAAACTGACAAGCCTCGAAATGGGAGCTAACCGAATTACATTCATTCCTTCAAATATCAATCAGCTCAACCAATTGACCGATTTANATTTATCNTTTAACCAAATTAGGGAGTTACCCAAAGNCCTATTCCAAATGGCTAGACTGGAAGTCTTAAGTTTAGAATCAAATTCAATCCAATCTTTACCTGACCAAATAAAAAACCTAAAGCGGCTTAGAGTCTTAAATCTGAAAAATAATAACTTAACCAAACTACCAAACAAAATCAATCAACTAACTAAGTTACAGGTTCTTAATCTAAGNCAAAATCGATTGTATCAACTAACAGAAAAAATTACTGACTTGTCCAGCCTAATAGAACTTTCATTNGACCAAAATAATATACGGTTTTTGCCTTCATCAATTGAGAATTTGTTTGAACTGGAACGACTCCACTTAGGTGGAAATCTTTTAAAACAGTTACCAATTGAGTTGGGGAAATTAACATGTTTAACAGAATTGGATCTAAATGAAAATAGAATCTATGAGTTACCAACGGAAATCGGCGATCTAAAAAATCTGGTTTTGTTAAATCTGAGCCAAAACTATCTGGATGNTATACCATCATCGATTCTTGACTTACGCCAATTAGAAAATCTTAATTTGGAAGGAAATATTAGAGATGATATTGTGACGGATTTTGGTAAATTATTGACCTACCGACAGCAAATGGAACAAGCTTTGGAAAAATCCAGAATTTCTCAAAAAGAAGCAGAGATTGCGAATCAAGCTAAAAGTCAATTTCTGTCTCAAATGAGTCATGAAATTAGAACTCCTATGAATGGTGTCATTGGTTGTCTAAACCTGATGGGTGAGGAAAAATTAAATACAGAAGAACAACAACATCTACAACGGGCGAAGAGTTCAGGGCAACACTTGCTGAGTGTAATCAACGAAATTCTACAGTTTTCTGCTTTAGAGGAAGGGTCAATGAATTATCAACAGGACCCATTTAATTTNGTTGAAACTTGTCAGCGAGTATTAGACATGCTGTTGCCTCTATCTCAGCAAAAAAACTTGGACTTACACCTGAATTACCCACNCACAATGGTAGGAGACTGGATAGGAGATGAGCAAAAGATTAAACAAGTTTTGGTTAATCTTTTGGGTAATGCTATCAAGTTTACCGTTGAAGGAGAAGTCCAGCTAAAACTGAAAAATATTAATCATGGTATCAGAATAGAAGTGGTTGATACTGGAATTGGTATTGCCCAAGAACAGATAGATACTATTTTTGAATCTTTTAGACAAGTAAGTCAGGGGACAAGTCGTCGATTTAGTGGGACTGGTCTTGGCTTGACCATCAGTCAACAGTTTGTGGAAGGAATGGGTGGTCAAATAGGAGTAGACAGTCAATTAAGTCGAGGATCAACGTTCTGGTTGGAGATACCTTGCAAAAAATCGAATTCAAAATCGAAAGTAGCAGATACATCAGGTAAAACCAACAAATTGGGTAGTTACTCTGGCAGAAAAGTTTTGATAGTAGATGATGAGTTTATTAATCGAGAAATAGTAACGAAGTATTTAGAGAGATTGGGATTTAGTGTCGATCAGGCAGTAGAGGGAGAAGACTGCTTGAAGCGGTTTAAATTAGGAAGATATGATCTAATTGTGATGGATTTGCAAATGCCCGTCCTAGACGGATTTCAAACGGCGCAGCAGATCAGAAGATTAGAAGAACGAGAAGTGGTGGACAAAAGAGTTCCAATTTTGGCACTATCGGCAAGTGTCACAGGAAAAGTTTGGAACAAGTGTGAATCAGCCGGAATGGACGGGTACCTGAGTAAACCGTTCGACACTGAAGAATTTCATCAAAAAGTAAAGGATATACTATCTGATTAGTTTCTCAAAAGCTCTGGAACATTATAATAACCAAGACCTATTGAGAAACCAATATCTACTCTTATTTGATTATTGTTACTTTTTAGTACTTCTCTAAATTATCAAACGTCAAGAAGCTACCTTGTACCCCTCACTGCCCTGAATTAAATTCTGATTAAGGTTACTGGTATTTAAAGGATAAAAACAACAAGATAAATCTACGAAAAATTAGTCAAACGAGTTAAATGGATACAATTCCCCCCAGATGAAATTTATTAATCTCTGCACAGAAGCGTCGTCAATGTAGGACTAATCCGTTTACTCTTCGGAATTTGATATTCTCTATGAAATTTTCAGATGAGAAAGCATATCTATCATACCGTCTGATTTCATTGTTTCTTCTACGTCATCCAATTCCAGCGGTGCCATCTGAGTCAAGTTATCAATTCCATTTTCAGTTATCAAAATAGTATCTTCAACTCGGATATAAAGTTTTTCTTCTGGTACCCAGATCATTGGATCAACGGAGAAAACTAGGCCTGGCTGAAGTGGTTGTTCTCGATAATTACCATGATCGTGAACGTCCATACCAACAGAATGAGAAAGATGGCCCCGAAATTCTAAAGCGTCTCGTACTGCTTTTTCATAATGTGACTTAGTGAAAGTCATTTGATTAATCACGGCTTTCATCTCAACGGCGGTTTGATCCATGATCGTCGTTGCCATTTCACCAGGACCAATTCTCTTCAACAAAGCTTTGTGGTATTCAACTATAAAACCGTATAGCTGTCGCTGATCGGAAGTAAAAGTTCCATTGACAGGCCACATTCTGCCAATATCACTCGTATATTGAGCGTAATCGGGCGCATAGTCCATCAGGATCAGGTCTCCATCGGTTAGCTGGCTATTGTTTTGGAAATAGTGTCCGTACCAAGCATTCGAACCGCTGGCAATAATTGCCGGATATCCACCACCTCGAGCACCATTGAGACGGAAAACATAGTCAGCAATGGCTCCAAGTTGGTATTCTATCAACCCAGCTCTGGTTGATCTCATTGCTTCTGTGACTGCCATGGCCGTCAACTGCCCCGCAGTTCGCATGACCTCTATCTCCTCCGCGCTCTTAATTATACGCATAGAACGCAGAAAAGGAGAAAGTGGACGGGTCTCAGAGTCGGGACAAATTTCTTCCATATTAGGTTGATCGGTATAGACTAATTTTGCAGTTGATAAATCTTTTTCTAGGTCGGATAGATGACGTACTTGGCTAACACCTGTTAATTCGGACACCTGATCTGGTCGATCTGAATTGAGTCTAGGTCCCTCTGTTCGCTCTTCTTGTGGATCATGAGCAGGTAAATAGAGGGTCGCTTCTGAAGATTGGATTGTTAAAATGGCCCCAGGCACTTCGACACCAGACAGATAAAAGAAATTGTTACTTTGTCGAAATGTTTCCAGTTCGTGCTCCTTTCGTTTGCCATTTATTATAACTATTGCTTCATCTTCAACCTGATTCATCAGATATTCTCGTCGTTTAGAAAATTCTTTCGATGAAAAATGGGTCTGAAACAGTGATTTAGATTCTATTTTCATTTTGAGCCTAACGTCCTTTCTGTAGTTTACACTTTTATTCTCAGTCTACCATAAACATATTTACAATGTAATTTATGTCAATCTAATTTGGATATACAAGTTTGTGGATAGAAGAAAGTAAGGATCGGTTTACTTCGGAGTGTCGATGGTCGGAAATGATATAATGGTTTAGGACTTGGTTGCTTCAACAATAATAAATTATTTCGTTTGGGTTTCTATTAACCTGCTTCAAAAATATTGCATGCCTAATAAGCACTCTGTTTGTGTTGATGTAATCAACTATAAATGAAAAAAAGTAGACTAAAACAATTTAATTTCATGATCAAAGTTATTGTCTTTATCTTAGTGCTGTCTTCATTAGGTTTAGCTGTTTTACTATTTATCACTAGTCGTGGAACTGACCGGGACTATGCTATTGACTATACACTACCATTGAATAACGAATGGACAAAAATTGGGTCTCTAGAAGTTGGTGTTGGTATCCGAGATGTTACGCCAGTGATGGAAAATTATGACACATGGACTGACATCGATGGGGACGGATCTTATAACCCCAAAGTTGACGAGTATCTTGACCGAAATGGTAATGGAATCTTCGACTTTGTCTGGCTAGCAGGATTCGGACAACAAAGACCTGCTCAGGGTGTCAACGATCAACTATGGTCTAGGGCTATTGCTTTTCGCAATAATGGTATCACAATTGTCTTGGTAAGTATTGATAGCATCGGAATTACATACGATCGTTATATTCCAATACGGAAAATGATAGACAGGGAGCGTAATGATATTACACATGTCAGTTTTGCAGCTACACATACACACAACGCGCCCGATACAATTGGCCTCTGGAGTTATCGGCTGTTTTTCAATTCTCATTTTGATGATGGATACATCGAACTACTACAGCAGCAAGTTTGTGATTCGGTGATTGACGCGGTGAATAATCTTTCTCCAGCAGATACTGTTCTGGCCCAAGCCTATGTA
>PAYP01000032.1 GCA_002714785.1 Candidatus Poribacteria bacterium
GTTGATCCGCAAAGGACTAATATACAGGTCAATAATTTTCTTCCACAAGGTGTTGTTCCGCAAGACGCCAGCTTTACAATTACCTTTTCAGCTCCAGTGGTAGACCAAACTTTAATTGGTCAAGATCTAGCTGATCTTCCTCTTCGTCTTAATCCAAAAATACCAGGTAAAGTTAGATGGATTGAGACTAATCGACTAAAATTTTTCACAGAAAAAACCTTGCCTCCTTCCACTTCATTTCAAGCCGAAGTGCTACCAATAATATTAGATAACAAACTATTTAACCTGATTGGTAATCGCGTTTTTACATTTCAGACTGAACAGATAAAGGTTGAAAGTGCCGACTTGCAGTTTGCCTATCAGTCGAAAAAAGGAGTCCGAGCTAAGTTAGTGGGTAAAGTTAAGTTTAATTATCCAGTTAGTACTGGTTCTTTTCTTCAGGCAACCACTATTAAGCGTAATCAGGAGAAAATTGACTATAGCCTAGTTCACTCTACAAATACGAATAATGACAATAACCAAGTTTTTGATTTTGAGACGATTGAATTAGAGCGAGGCGATACTGACCAACCTATTGTCTTAAAAATTGCCAAGGGTTTAAAACCTGTTGATGGACATCAAGGTTTAGTTACTGAATATACTATAGGTTTGGCTTTACGCCAGCTAGGTCAGCTGGTAGTCGAAAGTGCTTTTCCTTCTCAAGGTAATATGGGGCAATACCTACAGGTTGAATTTAATACTGATGTAACGGGAGAAAGCCTAAAGTCATTTATCCAGATCAGTTCAGCTGAGGACCAACTAATACCTAATCAGAAATTGCGGATTAGTCCAAAATATCGGCGAACGATACAAATACAGTGTGACCAGTTCAAACCTGGTAATTCCTACCAGTTAAAGATTCTTCGTGGCTTGATAGCCAATGATGAATCAGAATTGAAAAAAACATTTCAAAAGACTATCAAATTTGCAAATCTGAATCCTAGTCTTCGTTTTTTAGGGGATGGCATGTACTTATCCAGAACAGGAAACATGAATGTAGGTTTGGCCACTATCAATGTTAATAAAGTACAGCTAGAAATTTATAAAGTCTTTCGTAATAACATCAATCATTTGGCTAGAAGTAATTGGTCTCAGTGGATGACTTCTTCGCTGGGACAACTCTTGTCGAGTCAAGAACTACCGATTAACTCAGTTAAAAACGATCAGGTTGTAACCCCGATCTCACTAGCGGATTATATCGATGCTGAAAGAAAAGGGATCTTTCTGGTTAAGGCACGGAAATCGGATCAGCGTTGGTTAGATGCAACTCGATGGGTAGTGATAACCGATCTGGGAATAATTGCGAAAAGTTCAACTGAGGAGTTAAGGGTTTGGGTCAATTCACTTGAAACACTAGAGCCGCAAGCTAATGTCACTGTCAAATTAGTTAGCAAAAATAACCAGACTTTATTGACTGGAAAGACCAATAGTAAAGGCTACACTAGTTTCACAGATCTAGAGCAAAAAACCAAGGATTTCTATCCATTTGTTTTAATAGCACAAAAAGGTGATTTAAATAATGGGCAAGACTTTTCATTTCTTCAACTAGACAAAACACGAGTTTCTTTGACCGATTTCAAAGTTCGTGGCGATCCTTACACTACTGATGCTTATGATGCTTTTCTCTATTTTGATCGGGGAATCTATCGGCCAGGGGAAAATGCTAATTTGGTGGTATTAGTTCGGGACGAAAAAAATCTGCCTCCAGCACCGTTTCCAGTACTACTTCAAATTCTAGGACCTGACCAGAGAATTTTTCGAGAGCTACGAGCAGAGCTGAACACAAAAGGTAACGCTGAATTCGAGATTACATTTCCAAAATATGCTAAAACTGGCGGTTATACAGCCCGTTTGATGATAGCTACAAAAGAAGTTGGTCGACAGATTTTTCGATTAGAAGAATTTATGCCAGACCGAATCAAAGTGGAAGTAAGTACACCACGGTCATCCTATCAACTAGGCCAAGAACTNATAGTAGAATTGAAAGGGATAAATTTATTTGGCCCACCTGCTGCAGGTATGAGGACAAGTACCGTTTGCGACCTCGAATCAAGCAGATTTCGGCCAAATGATTATGCCTCTTTCTCTTTCTACGATCAGGATCGTTTATTCAAACGGCAGCAAATTAACTTGGGTGAATCAGTCCTAGATGCAAATGGTAAAGGTCAATTTACCTTAAGCTTACCTCAGTCTGTGCCTTCACCATCAGCTTTAAAGGGTATTATCACCGGGACAGTGAGTGAACCCGGTGGTCGAGCAGTCAGTGCCTATAAACGGATCGATATTCATCCTTATAGTCACTATATTGGATTAAAAACTGATTTCGAAGGCTACGTTCAAATTGGACAGCCAGCTGATATTCTAATGGTATCAGTCAATCAAGCGGGTGAAGCGGTTACCAAACGAAAATTAGAGATTCAAGTGTTTAAATTACAGTGGAACTCGATTTTAAAACAGGATAAAAAAGGTCGGTATCGCTACCAGTCCGAAAAACAACCTAATTTGTTNCGAACCGATACATTAACTTCAACTCAATTAGTAAATCGTTATACTTTCATTCCTGATGAATACGGGGAGTACCAAGTCACCGTACGAGAAATTGAAAGTGGTAGCCGAAGTTCCATCACATTTTATACTAGTGGATGGGGATACTCACCNTGGGCGATGAAAAATCCTGATCGCCTAGNCCTAGTTTTAGATAAGGAAAGTTATGCGTCTGGTGAGATGGCCCAACTACAGGTAAAGGCACCTTTCGCTGGCAAACTATTAATCACGTTAGAACAGGACAAAATCTTGGAATGGCAGACTTTGACAATGAAAGAAAACAGCGTCACGGTTGATATTCCGGTTAACTCGATCTTTTCTCCCAATGCTTACGTCTCAGCTATCTTAGTTCGATCATTGAAATCATTGGAGCAACATGCACCAGCTCGAGCATTTGGAGTCATACCAATCAGAATCAACACTGAGGCTAAGCAATTAAAGGTTAGCCTAACAGCGCCGACAGAGATTCAGCCTAATCAGTCTTTGGTGGTAGAAGTTCAGATTAATCAGGTTATGGCTCAACCTAGTCAGTGTCAATTAACCGTAGCTGCAGTGGATGAAGGTATTTTGCAACTAACTAATTTTCAAACTCCAGANCCTCACCGCTACTTCTTTCGCCAACGAGGATTAGGTGTTACGTCTCATGATCTTTACGCGGGTATTTTGCCAGAGGTAGAATCNGCCAAAGGTACGATTAGTACTGGTGGGGATGGAATTGAAGGCCAACGAAAAAAACGATTAAGTACTATCAGCGTACAAAGGGTGAAACCTATCTCACTTTGGTCAGGTTTGATTACTCCTAATACTAACGGTGGTGGAAGCGTCACTTTTAAGATTCCTCAATTCAACGGNAAACTACGCTTGATGGCAGTTGCCATGCAGGGCGAACAGTTTGGTTCTTCATCGACCTTTGTCACAGTTCGTGATCCAATCGTCCTAACCCCAACTTATCCTCGTTTTTTNGCTGGTGGTGATATTGCTAAAATTCCTGTCCGAGTTTTTAATGGTACCGGGCTCGAAACAGAAATCACTGTTCACCTATCAGGCAACAATTTGGTTGCCATTTTAGATGAGAGGAAAAAAACTCTAATCATCGCAAACAATCAAGAAAAACAGGTTGAATTTTCAGTTCAAACTGAAAAAGCAGTCGGAACCGTCGCTTTCAAATTGACGGCTGAAGGTAATAATGAGAAAACTGAGATAACAACTGAACTTCCCTTACGCCCCTCGGCCCCTCTAGTTACTCGTACAGGCATGGCTGAAGTAGTAGCCAATCAACCCACTATTATCAAACTACCAGATGACCTTTTAACTGATACCAGTTTATTCACACTGAAATTATCTCCAAATCCGATGTTGAGAATGCTAGGGAGTCTATCTTATCTCTTAAGCTACCCACACGGATGTGTTGAACAAACGACTTCTCGCCTTTTTCCCATGCTCTATTTTTCTGATTTGGCTAAAATGCTGCTTATCGGCAATGATCAACAGGGTCATAAAAATGAAAAAAGGGATGATTTCTTAACTCAGGGAATTGCCAAATTAGAAAGTATGATGATGTCCAANGGTTATTTCTCTTATTGGCCGGGTGGCCCTTACAGTAATCACTGGAGTAGCATTTATGCTTCTCATTTTTTGGTTGAAGCTAGAAAAGCTGGTTATCAAGTTTCTGATCGAGTCTATGATTCAATGTTAACNGGATTAAGACGNGAAACTCGTCAGGATAGNAATCATGATGCTAATNTTGAACGGATNGCNTATGCCTGNTANGTGTTGGCAATTGCTGGTCAGCCAGAANTCAGTACCATGAACTACCTCAAAAGCCGTAATTTGACAGGGGCACNTCTTTATCAACTAGCTGGTGCTTTAGGTCAAGTTGGTCANTCAACTAGGGCATTAGCTATTCTNCCTGACCAAGCACCAANNCTCAAAGGCCAAAGAGANACAGGNGGNAATTTCAAGTCNCCAATTCGTTCTCANGCTATTATGCTAGATATCTTATNAGAGCTTAGTCCAACTCATACCTCAGTACCNACTTTGGTTGACAATTTGATGNAAAAGTTGTCTGANNATAATCGCTGGNNNACCACCCAAGNAAATGCTTTTGCTTTTTTNGCTTTGGGAAAATTTTCAAATCAACAGGCTAGTTTAGCTTACAAAGGCACTGTTCAGGTTGATAATCAAGATTATGCGACTTTTTCTAATCAAGATCGGTTTTTCAGCGAAAAAGACTGGTCTGGTGTAGAACTGGAGATAAAGATCGAAGGAGAAGGAAAAAGTTACCTAAGNTGGACAGCNGANGGAGTACCANTNAATAACAAAATTGATCACTTTGACAAAGAATTAGANGTTCGNCGCCGNTTTTTGACTGAATCNGGNACNCCCTTCTCNGATAATCGTTTTCCTCACGGCTCACTAGTAGTAGCTGAAATCATGGTCAAGGCTCTAAATCAGGATCTAGATAACGTAGTTGTCACAGATGCACTGCCAGCCGGTTTCGAGATTGAGAATCCACGCCTCGAGTCTAGAGCAGGGATCTCTTGGCTTCAAGACCAGAATTTCAAGCCCAGTTACATCGATATTCGGGACGACCGACTAATTTTCTTTGGTCGATTTGAAAAGAAGAAGGAAACCAAATTTTTCTACGCCTTACGAGCCATAACCAAAGGTAAATTCGTTTTGCCACCGATTGCTGCCGAAGCAATGTACGATCCTTTTTCTTCTTCCGTCTCAAGTAGCGGATCCATTGAGGTGACAAGTACAGATGAAAACTCATCACCAACAAAATTAGTAGATTAGTTTTGGCNACTCTTACTTTAGAAGTAGCATNTTTCTAGTCTTTCTCCAAGTAGAACTAGANCTCGATTCAGCCTGAATTTGGTAGTAATAAATGCCTGATGCTACCGACTCACCCAATTCGTTCTTTCCATCCCAATAGATAGCTCGGTCTCGACTAGCATAGGTGCCTGCCGGTTGATGCCCAATTTGTAATTGACGAACTAACTGNCCCTTACTATCGTAAATGGAAAGGGTTACATTCGCTGGCTCTGTCAATTGGTAAGGTAGCCAAGTTTCAGGATTGAACGGGTTGGGGTAATTCTGTTCTAACGTGTACTGATGCGGCGGATTCTCTTCTTGTACTTGCAGTTGAATACGGCTATCAATTTCTACAGGTACCAGTTGACCATCACTATTGACTATCCGCAAATTCTGCAAGCTCAAACTCNCTAATGCTTGTTTAGTCTTTGTCTTTAAACGTAAACTTATGGTGGCTAGTACTGTTCCTGTTCTTTCAGAGCGATCATCTAGCTGAGAATTTTGAATTCTAACGGCTGCAATGTTTTGCACTAGACCTAAGCCAAATTTTGGCTGAACAGGATAGTAAACAGGACGCAAGCTGTCAGAACTAGTAGAAATCTTTCCTTTACTACTAACATCAATTATACCGAGTTGGTAGGGATCGTAAGCCAAATCTAATTGGTAACCCTTCAGTGAGGACTCAGGCATATCCGCTTGAACTGTTATTTGGCAGATATTTTGATCGAGGCCTTGATTCTCAGTTTTAGTTACCTCAGCAGATAAGTGGAGGCGAATTGGCTGCTGGAATGAGGCTATAGCTGGAGCAGTTGCTACGGTTGAATAGACTTCACCAAAGTGCTTGACAACTAGGACCAAGTCAAAAATGTCGACTTGGCCATCGCCATTAACATCACCAGAAATATCATCACCCGTTTGAGCAAAATATTTAACTACCAGGACCAAGTCAAAAATATCGACTTGGCCATCGCCATTAACGTCCCACGGCTCTGTCAGTGGCTTAGCTAATCCGTAAATACCATACCTATTAGCAGGGAAGGTAATTAAGCCTGATTCTACTTGAATATTGGGATCGTCAATGTCGGTAGTACTAGCAACCTTGACCCATTCACCATCCGATTGACCAGCTTGAANTTGAGTCAAATCTAAATTTAACCTGTAGACNTCTACCTGACGGCTATTGGTCGGATAAGATAATGAGACTTGAACAGATTGGTTAAAGTTATCATTGAATGTTTGCCCCGATTGGGTAGCAGCACTAAAAACAATGGCTTGATCAGATAAAGCTCCGGTCAGAGGTGGAAGGCCACCCAAGCTTAAATCTTCAATAGTAATAGCATTGAAAAGTGTCAAGTCAGATGCAATTGCTTGGAAACCAGCTCTTAATCGAGTCCCATCAGCTAAAATGGCCGTACCACCTTTGTTAACTGAAATGATAGTTACATTTCGATTGATCGAAACCTTAACACCTTCCAGTCCTGCTGGACTAACTGAAGTCAGTGCATAATAGTAAGTTACTTCAGGATCGACATTAGTATCAACAAAAGTTGTCTCTGTAGTGGTTGTTAATAAACTCACATCATCACGGTTCAGTTCAGTTGCCAGAATTGGTTTTTCTGAACGATATAGATTATAACTACCAGCATCAGGATCTGCCTGCCAATCAAGCTTAGCCTCAGTTCCTGAGAATGTTAGCTTAGCCTGTAGATTGGTTGGAGTTGTTTCTGGCGGTAAGCGATCTACAATGACAGTTCTTTTTACAATTGAACTAGCATTGCCAGCAGTGTCAATAGCTGTCAACACAAGCTGGTTCTCACCATCGACTAACTCTACTTCAACTGATTTGATCAAGTCGTCCATTTTACTAATTTCGCTTTCGGATGGGTCGATGGCAATCGGTCTATTATTAACAATTAAAGTGATGAAATCGGCAGTATCTAGGCTATTATCTTGATACTTGACTTTAACCATAAAGGCCAAGTCTTTACTGTAGTTTGGCAGATCAATAAAATTAACTGTCGGTGGCTCTAAATCTAACACATAGGTTTTAGGTGCAGATAATGGACTTTGTAACTTGGATTCGCTACGTGTAAAGGCTGAGACAGTATTTTCGCCATTTTCTAAGATAATACGGTCAATGGTAAAAGTACCATCTGATTTTGCTTCAACTATACCCATAGTGTTGCCATTAACAAAGACTTCGACCATCAGACTTCTGTTCTTACTTAAGGGTACTTGGCCCGTCAATGGAATTTCAGGTGAATTGGTATAGATTTTTCCATCTTTTTCATTAATTACTACTTCGTAAGCCGCCTCTTCAAACGTCGAATCTTCCACAACTAAAGTCCCATCTTCAGCCATTACTATCTGCCTGTTACGTGAGCCTCGGCGAGAACGGCTACGACCTCTTCGACTTTTTCTAGCCGGTGGCTTAGTTTCTTCGTCCAGAGCTGGGTTTTTGAAACCAATATTGATTTCTTGAGAGCTAACTTCGAATCGGTTGGTTACAATTGTCTCGTTTTCCGAAGCATCTTCTCGTTCCTTAACAACAAAGAGGCGCATACTATACCTTCCACCAGCAATATTGGTATCCTTGTTAATCGTCAATTGAGCTGTATAACGATTAGCAATGGCAGGGACTGTAAAAGGTCGTGGATCAGCTTCAAGGAAAGCCAATGGTACTAATTTCATAATATCGACATTAATATCGCTAGGTAGATGTTCCGAAAGACTAGCTAGAACTGTCCAGATTGGTCCCAAATCTTTCTCAGGATCAATTGTTACCCATTCAGGTAAGAGACCATCAGCTTTCAGATCTTCGATTGGTTGTTTGTAATCGGTACTCGGGTCTGCTGATAGTAGTTTAGAATCCAAGGTAGACAGATCTAAAAACGCGGCTACTATCTTGGGATCAGTATTAAACTCAAAATTGAAGACTTCACCAGCAACAACGGTAGTCGGTTCTACTCCAATATCGTTGATAAAGAAGTCCGTATACATTTGTAGAGTTAGGGCATCCGGCGGTGCCGGTGGTGCAACCTGAGGCAAGAAATCTGGCGAATCAGGTGAACTCAATGAGACTTCAAATGAGAAATCAAACAAGCCGAAGTTACCACTTATATCAGGAACGGTAATACCAACTGAGTTCAGACCAACAGCTAACTCCATTGGCCGGTTCAATGCTCCCAATTCTAATGGATCTTCTAAACCACCTAACTCCAATGGATCTTCTAAACCACCTAACTCCAATGGATCTTCTAAACCACCTAACTCTAGTTGTGAACGATTAAACCGAATAAACAAGGTAACTTCACCGGTTTCTCGGTTNAACCGATGTCGGCTGCCAGGTTTAAATAGATCATTATATGTCACTCCATTGATNTCAACACTCATCTCATCGAAATCNACACCTTTATCACCATCCAATATCTGGAATTGAAGCGCATTAAAGTTTTTGATCGGGATTTCGGGCTGGCCTGGTGGTGGGAACTGTTGTACGAAGGTCGGTGGCGTTTCGTCAACAGCNCCCAAGTCGATAGTGAAATTGGTTTCTTTTTCAACCGTATTACCTGCTACATCAATAGCTGTAATAGTAGCAGTGTAGTTTCCATTAACCAATGGATCTTTACTTTTGATGCGAATTGAGCCCTTGATTAGGTTAGCATCAACCTCTACTGGTATTTCATTACCATCTTTAACTAATTTGCCGGTAAGTTGATCCAAATCGGTCGCTTTAACAATAGCAGTAACTTCTAATTGATCGTTAGACAACTTCTGGCCGTCAGTGGGTAACAGTTCCACGAAATCGGGCGGACTAAGATCAATGAAGAACTTACCCGAGTTGAACGTCAGTGGATTACCAGCAAAGTCAGTGGCTGTGATACGGAAGAAATGCGTACCTTCAGCAAGTTCAATAGTTGGTGTGTAAGAGACGGTGCCNCTTTCTTCATCGTAGGTAAAATCGAAGATGTCGACATTTCCATCTAATACAAAGAAAATACTATCTTTATCTAGCCCACTGCCACCCGGATTATCGGTAATTTTGACTGACATAGTAGCCGTTTGAGATTTGTTTCGACTATCGGGNGCTGGCTGAGGGGCAAAAGCACTAGGTGGTCGACTATCAACCAATATTTCTAGTGAGGGACTAGNAGAACTAATATTGTTAGCCTGATCGGTAGCGGTAACAAGAATAACATTTTTNCCTTCAATTAAACTCAAGTCAGGCAAGGAAAATTGACCAGTAGTTGAAGACTTCGTTGTACCAGATGGCTTACCATTGATAGTTAGATTGACTTTCGATTCTGGTTCAGCTACCCCTTGAAGAGTGACTTTATTACTTTTGGTGATATAAGACTGAGAGTTTATGTCAGCTTCAGGCCCAGCAATAGTTAAAGTCGGCATTTGACTGGTGGTGTCAACTAAGAAAGTCGCGTTCACCGTCTGCTTATTACCAACAGTATCACGAGCATAGATAGTCAGTGTATGTTCACCTTCTGACAAGTTGTTAGGTTGATAGGCGATTTCACCAATTTCTTCGTCTTGATCTCTAGTTTGAATACTGACAATATTACCATCCAATCGAATCTGAATTTCATCTACCCCACTTTCAACATCGTAGGCCGCACCGCGTAAGGTAAGTTCACTAATTACTGCGGCATTTACTAATGTGCCTTTCCCCGGTGATAGACCGGTGATAGTGGGTGGAGTTGTATCCTCGATACCTGAATCAATAATAAATTCGGTTCGTGCTTCGGTCGAATTACCTTGTAGATCGGATACTTCAACCCTAATTTGCTGTATACCATCTTCCAAAGCAGCTGAAATCGGATAAAGTAGTTGGCCTGAAATCAGATCGTACTCAGCACCTCTGACATCGGTCAGAAGTTGATCGTTCAAGAAAACTTTCAGCGTGATCGAATCAACACCACTAACTTTATTGGCCGCAACTGTTGAGTCTTTAACAATGGCTCGAATTTCAGCTGCTTGACGTAGAGTCAAACCATTGGCTGGCTCTAAAGACCGAATCAATGGTGGTTGAGTGTCAAGGATAAAGACACCTTGATTTGAAGGGATACCTTTACGTCCCAAAACATCTTCAGTAACCAGTAATACCTCGTTTATACCTTCGACTAAAGGAACACTAACCGAGAAATTACCACTATTTTCGTCAATCTTAGAACGGGCAACTGAATTGCCATTGACAAAGATTTCGACATTTCCACCGCCAGGCATGTTCTCGATTGGTACACTACCACTGATTGTGGTGAGTGGTTCAGTCGCAAAAACAGGCTCAGTCAAAATTCGAGACCTGTCTGATTGTACCGGGTTCTGGTCAATTTCAGATAAAACTATAAAACTCTGGTCAGCACTTTGTGAGTTTCCATTTATGTCGGATGTGGAGACACTGATTTGGTAATTACCAGCCTTATCAGTCAAGTCTACTGCAGGGATTACAGTAACTGATGCACTTTTCTTATCTGTACTACTAATTTGTGGCGCATCTATTGAAACTGCGACTCCATCGGGATCAGTCAAGGTAACCTCAACTGAATCTGGCTTGGATAAGTCGAATCCTGCTAAATCATCACTTATGTCAAATTTCAGTTGAGGGCGGGCATCTGCGGTGATATCATCGATAATAAAGCTAATCTGGGGAGGAGTTATATCAGCTGCCGCTTCATTAATTATAAATTGGTAGGTTCCAGTTCCCACGTTCCCAGCTTGATCTGTAGCTGTGACTGAAACAGAGTAGGCGAGACCATCGATCAATTCTCGTAGTGGCGTGACCGTATCAGGAAACCTTTCAACTCCTGGAGTAACAGAACGAATACTNCCCCCATCGAGGGTGACTTCTACTGAGCCTTCCAACAATTTGAATTCTATGGTCTCTAATCCACCTACATCTGATATTTCCACTGGAATCGACGGCAACTTATTACCAGTCTCGTCTAGGTCAGATGAGAAGCGATTAAACTGAACCGTATCTAGTAAGACCCCAAAGTCTCGGTCCCGATCAGGTGAAGTGGAAATACCAGTACTACCAAAACCGCGAATGGTAACTTCTGGCTCAGTATTGTCGACTACTAATTCGGTTAAGAAAACGACACTAGATTTATTACCAGANATATCAGCAGCGCTTCCTCGAATTTCATATCGGCCATCGATCAAACCTGAAAGGGTAAGAGTAAAAATACCACTCTTATCGCCTGTTGCTTTTATTGTGTCTGAATCAGGTCCTTCGTAGCTGATTTCTACGGTGGCTTCTGATTCTGGTTCNCCCAGAACGTTTGTGACTATACCTGTTAGTTGAACACTGTTGTCCGTGATGGGACCATCTATAATTCCTGAGTCAAGCAAGGGGGGTTGTGGCGCTTCGTTGTCCAAAACCTCGACTTCAGCGGTGGTAGTGGCTTCNTTACCAGCTTCGTCTTTGACCTGCAATGTTACGGTTGTGGTGAANGTAGCCACGAAACTAACTTGCTTTGTATCATAGCTTGTCCCTTCGAAATTAGCACCGTCACTACCATCAATATCCCAAGCATAGCTAGCAATTCGACCGCTATTGTCGGTTGATTGTCCGCCATCTAGTTTAATTATATCTCCTTGAGCTACAATTAACTGGTTTGGATCGATGATAGCCTCAGGAGGTGTCTTATCCAAAATCCGGATACCTCCAGCTGGTAAGACCGTAACATTACCAGCGATATCGGTCGCTGATATCGAATAAGGTAGAGAACCTTGAGTAATACCAGCTAACTTGAGCTGATCTATCACATCTGTCGGGACAACTACCTTAGCTCGATATTCTCCTCCACTAAGAGATAAAGGAATTGTAACTACTTCAGATAAGAACTCAACCATTTCTACTTGACTGTTATCAACTACATTGGCTGATATTTCGACTAATTCACCAGCCCCGGCTTCTATCGAATCCGACTGATTTAATACAATTGCAGGAGGCAAATTATCAATTATTACCGGTCCAATCTTGACAACATTTTCGACCACACCATCACTGGCCTTGGCTTGAATTTCGTATTCAGTTATATCATCCAGGCCGAAGCTAGTGGTATCCCATGGGTAATCTATTATTTGACTTCCTTGAGTTGAGGTGTCGTAAAGTACCTGTTCACTCGTTCCAGTAAATACAGATAAGGCTACATTGATTTGGCTGGTCGCTTGCTCGACTTCTAGTTCAACCGAAATCTTAGCCTGACCGCTTTTTCCTTCGATTTTTAAATTACGAAGGATAGGACCTTCCCGTTTGATAACTACCAATCTGGTTTCAATAAATTCTTTATACTCCCCATCAACTTCCTGAACAGTAATTTTTAAATTAAATTGCCCCTCTTGACCAACTGCTGGTATCCAACTGAAGGTACCAGTAGATGCACCAGTATCAAATTGAGCACCATCGGGTTTACCGTCTAGAATGAAATTTAACTCGTCTCCGTTGGGGTCACTGGCTGTCACTGAGAAACTAATTTCATCGCCCACTACTCCATTGTAAACGGGGTCAATTGTACTTACTTCCGGCCTGAGGTTGAGCGTAGCAATAGTCAGAATAACGGATACTTTGTCTAGACCACCTGCAGTATCTTCAGCCACCAAAGTTAATTCGTATTGGCCTTGGTCACCAAGAGCTGGGGTAATCAACAATTGTGAGCCAGCAACGCTCACATCACCATTTGGGAGGTTGCCTCGAAGCTTATATTGAATAGGTTCTTCAGGATCGTCAGGATCTACAGCTTTCAATTCGACGGTCTCTACATCTCCTTCTATGACTTGAGGAGGCATTTTGATCGGCTCAAATTTTGGATCTTGATTTTTATCTTTGACTTGAATATATACTTCTACTGGTGCCTCCTTAGTATTGTCCAAACCAAAAGCGTCAGTAGCCGTAATTACAGCCTTATAGCCTTCTTGGATATAAGATTGATAATCTGTAGCCCAACGAAAAGTTCCACTTCCATCACCACTATCGATCAACTCTGCCCCAGGGGGTCCCTCAACCAAAGCCAAAGTTAAGGCATCACCATCAGGATCAATAAAAGATACCGAAAATTGAAGCGTTTCACCTTCTTCGACTTCTGGGGCCGTAACGTCAGCCACCGCTACAGGTGGCTGGTTAGTATTAATGACTAC
>PAYP01000033.1 GCA_002714785.1 Candidatus Poribacteria bacterium
GTATTTACCAAATGGTTTACTAGTCCAAGCAATTTCTCCGGTCTGAAGGTCCATACAAGTCACACGTTGATTACGTAGATGCATATAAACGTGATCTTTGAGAATTAAAGGGCTAGACATATAACCCTGGATAGTATTGGACCATTTTGATTCTTTGGCTAGAATACCTGAATCTAATTCGTACAAAAAAGACCCACCACCATATGAACTGGTAAAAAAACTATTTTCATAGCGTGAAGGGGTTTGGATATTCATACCACGAAATGCAGGAATCGTGACACCCCACAGTTTTTCACCGTTCTGCCAATTGACGCTGGCTAACTCTGTACGGGTTTGAACTATCAATTGTAGATCATTATCAATCACTTCAATAATTGGGGAGGAAAATGCTCCTCCGTACATTCCACCACTATCTTTTAGCGCTTGCCAAATAACCTCACCAGTATCAATGTTCAATTGGAAAATACCACCGGAGGCCTGAACGACGACCTTATCTTGATATACTAGAGGTGAGCAAACAAAACCAAAGGAAGACATGGTTGTTTCGAATTGCTCTACGAAGTCTACCTGCCAAATTTGCTCGCCATTCTCCACATTGAGACAAGTCAAAACATCTCTCATGCCAGCCACAAAAATTTTGCCATCGGCCACTGTAGGCGTGGATTTGATCCAACTGCCGTTCGATGCCGCAAAAAAAGGTACTTTCATGGCACCAAGCCACTTGGAAGTCCATATTAACTCACCAGTTGCGGCATTATAGCAATAAACAACCTCGTATTTCTCATCAACTGTCGCCGTAGTAAAAACTTTTCCTTTGTAGGTTACAGGACCCGAATAACTAGGGCTAAGATCTATTTCCCACTTTTTCTGTAGACCAGATAGGTGTTCTGGCAATTCAGAAATAAGAATTCCATTTCGGTTTGGTCCTCTCCACTGGCTCCAATCTAGTTTTTCAGCAGCAGAAAAGCTATTATAACTCAAAAACAGCAGAAGCATAAAAGCATTCAAAAAAAACATCATTATATTTTCCCTTTTAATGAATAAGTAAGGTCTTAAAAAATATCTATCAGTTCTAGTTCGTAACTCAGATCGTTTAAACCAAAAATAATTTGCGCCACATGATTTATTGTGTACCAAATCATTTTGTACTGGAGGGAATATTATTAGTCGCAGCTGAATGATTTTTCCCTTTTCTGAACCAACTTCAAATTATAGGATGAGAGTAAGCGACAGTCCAAAAAATTAGCAATATCGGCCTCAGTTGTTTATAGGCGGGAAACCAGCCGAGGATTCTTAGCCCCAAGTAATAGAAAAATACAACGAAAAAAACGATCCTGTCTAGCCTCCGTATAAAAAGTTGCCTACACAGGACTACCGGTATCAAGCAAANACGAAAAGCAGCTANTATGGGAANGAATTNCGAGGCAAATCTGGGTAAAACGCGAAANCTTACGAAACCGCNCCTATATTTACCTCTGCGATAACAGGAAGATGATCAGATGGGAATCGNCCTGACCAAGAATCGCTTAAAGTTGCGTAACTCAAGACGCTAACTTTGTGTTTGACGAAAATATAGTCAATTCGACTTCCGGGTATACCAGGAAACTGAAACTTGCTTACCGTACCTTCCGGCCCATGTGGCGGTTGAAGCGACAAGGATTTCGCATCACTCATGGATACCGACCCGTCCCCTTCTGTGAGGATTCGATAGGGGTTGGATGTCGGNGATGTATTAAAATCACCAGTCAATAAAACGGGAAGGTGTTCTGGGTTCATTTGTTCGATTTTAGATCGAATTAGTTCAGCACTTTTTACTCTTGCTATTTCTCCCCGATGATCNAGATGTGTATTGAAGTGAAAAAACACCTGATTTGTGTATGAATCATGAAATTTCACCCATGTGACAATGCGTGGCAAACTAGCATCCCAGCCAGTTGTTGGGATCTCAGGTGATTCAGACAACCAAAAGGTGTTACTTTGCAAGACCTGAAAACGATTTCGTCGAAACCAGATAGCACTATATTCGCCATCGGTTAGACCATCGCTTCGACCAACTCCTACAAAATCATAGTCTGGTAATAACTTAGCTAAGTCTTCCATTTGATCATGTAATGCTTCCTGTACACCAACCAAATCGGCTCGGTGAAACAGGATGGTACTTTGCACCATCTGTTTCCGATGCGGCCAAGAATTATACCCATCGCTGGAAGTATTCAGTCGGATATTAAAGCTCATGACCCGAACGGGATGATGTTGTTCGGGTGCAACCGATGGCGGTGAATTAGATGGAATCATAATAATAAGATATGCATTAGAAGAAAGTTAATAAAGAATTTACCCTTTTTAGGATAAAAAAAATCGTTTTTTTATAGTGAATGAGCAGGCATAAAGGCAATAGTTTTTTCTGACTCCTACTTCTATACTCAAAGATCACTCACACATTTCACGAAAAGATTATGACGAATTTCGATCGGCATCGAAATCATCAGAAGACAATCAGACTATCGTATCCAAAACATTTAGGCGTTCACTGGCTCAAGTAATTGTATCGAAAGTAGTGCGTAGGTCTTGTGCCCGTCCTGTTTTTGCTGATCTATAACCCGCGTCGAAGATTTCAATCACGTGCCGAGCATGCTCTGCAGTTGCAAGCGTTGGTTTATCTGTTCGGATCCAATCCACTAACTGCATGATATCTTCGTAAACATGGGCTTCTTCCATTTGAAGATGTTCACCAACAACATGTGGCAGACTAGCCTTAGTCGTATTTATGTCGATCGGTTGACCGTTCAATTCCCCTCCGGATATAGTACCTTTTGTGCCAAAAATAGCAAATCGACCTATATTTGGTAAACTGCCTGCTGCAGTACCATACACAAACCCAAACAAGGATTGCCCAAAGTCAATTGTTAACAANGTGTTATCATCCATATCACAGGGAAGCATTTCACCTCGAAATTCTCTCTCACTGATTCGTACGCCAGAGAATGCGGTCACACGTTTAGCTGGACCTAAAATACCAGTCAACGCATGTAGCCCATAAACGGTCATATCGTACAGTGGTCCACCACCAGGCTTCCGATAATACCAAGCTGGATTAATATTAGAAAGGATATCTTCACCATGTCTCACAGACTCCTTTTCGTGATACTGACCAAAAGCTGATCCAGCTACGGCCCAAGTTAGTTGTCCCAGTTCACCTTCCAGAATTAATTGCCGTATTCTCTGGTTAATAGGTCGTAACATTTCTCCAGGAGAAGAAACTAATTTCACGCCTTTTTTTTGTGCTAGTTCAATTAGGTTATCAGCTTCATCGACTGTTGTAGTCATCGACTTGTTAAAATGTACGTGTACACCGGATTCAATTGCCATTTTCCCTTGCTGGTAATGAAAGCTGATGGGGGACGCAATGGTCACAGCATCTACCTTTTTAGAATCTAGCAAATCTCGGTAATCTTCAAAGGCGTAGGGAATATTAAATCGATCACCAGCAGCAACAGCTCGACCTGGAAAGGGGTCACAGACAGCGGTCATTATTACACGATCATGTACGTCACCTAAAGATAAATGAGGCATAATACCACGTACGGAGATACTACCAGCCCCAACTATACCAAGCCTAACAACTTCACTCATGATAGATCACCTCTCCAGCTGGTTTGGTGCTTCCAACCAACCGCTTGTTCTAGTTTTTGACAATTCAAAAAGGATTGGTATCCTACCAAATCCTGAGAGATTTCCAATAAATCAGGTCTGAAACGCTCGACTAATTCAGAGGACGATTCTAAAGCTGTCGTATCTTCTGAGTTCAGGAAATATACATCATGGTCAGGGATAGAGTTACCAAGTTGGCCCATTGAGGATTCCATAATCAGACGATGAGCGGAAGCCACATCCTCACTACCCACCCAACACCAAAGCCACGGGTTCCAACTTCTGGCTGGTTGAACGTCTTCTGCCATAGTTACACGTCGTTCGGGTGGCGTAATACCTGCCGGTCGAGTCATATAAGTTCGAATTCCATAAGCTCTAGTGTAAGTGGCTAACAGTTCTTCTCCAGCACGTTTTGAATAGCTATAGGAGTCTTCAGGAAAGCAGGGATGAGTTTCGTCAATTGGTAATTGTTGGATTGGGAATGGTGTATTACTGATTCTAAAACCGTGTCCCAAGGCACAGTTACTACCTGACATGACAACACTTTTCACACCAGCATCAACTGCTGCTTGTAGTAGATAATATGTACCAAGCATATTAGTCTTAAAGGTCGCATCGAATGGTACCCCTTTTTCTTCCGCTGCAGCCCTAAGGTTTGGATGATCAACCGGATTAGGTTGGGCTCCTAAATGCTGGATGGCATCTACTCCTTGGACAGCTTTTTGACAATCAGAAAAATTATTAAGATCTCCTTGAATCCATTGCAAATCATTAAATTCCGCGCTAGGTGGACGACGAGAAGTCAATACTAGTTCGTAACGACTTTTTAACTCACTAATGACATAACCCGATAGTCGACCACTGGCTCCTGTAACCAAAACTTTCATAAATACCTTTTAGACCTGAATTTTGTTGGACAAATACTGCGAAAAAGAAACGTTGATATTAAATAGAGATTGATACCGGATTTCATATACGGTTGACACGGATTGATAAGTGTCTGTATTATAATCAGCAGAGTTACTAACGACAAGTCTCTCCTCAAAAAGTAGGCTTCCCTTTCGGCCGAATCTATCAAGGAAAATCCCATACGATCATTGAGTCAGCAACCAGGACTTGGTTCAAGCGCCCGTTTCATTTCACGCGTTTTAATTTTTGGATCACTCCTTATTGCATTAAATTGCTATTGGATTATTTCTGCGGAAAACCGGGTAGTCTGGGAACTGACCGATTTTTCGGTGTTTCCTACTGTCCTTTTTACTTTATTTGCTGTCGCTGGCGTAAATTTATTACTTAAGCGAACGTTCACCAGCCTGGCTTTACAAAACTCAGAAATCGCCATTATTTACGTTATGGTATCGGTATCCACAGCTTTGGCGGGACACGATATCATTCGACAGTTGGTACCACTGATGGCAAATCCATTTTGGTTTGCCACTCCCGAAAACGAATGGGAAGAGCTATTTTTTCGTTATCTGCCTGACTGGTTAACAGTTCCAAATAGAAGTTTATTACGTGGTTACTTTGAAGGAGATGAAAATTTTTGGCAACCTCAATATTTTAATGCTTGGATTTTTCCTATATTGGCTTGGAGCGTTTTTGTAATTTTGTTGTTGTTCGTCACTCTATGTATCAATATCATTATCCGTCAACAATGGATTGAGCATGAGAAACTCAGTTATCCACTAACAGTCATGCCAATTGAGGTCATTTCAGATACCTCCAAACTCTTTTCAAATAAACTCGTGTGGATCGGGTTTTTGATAGCCTTTGGTTTAGAGATAATAGCTGGCTTAAACTACTTATACCCTTCAGTTCCCCCGCTAAAGATAAAATATATACTTCCCACAAACATTCGCCCTTGGAATGCTATGAGTTGGGGATTTGCTATTTACATTTACCCGTTTGCCATAGGGTTAGCTTACCTAATGCCGTTGGATCTTTCTCTGTCCCTATGGTTTTTCCTACTGACCTGGAAGTTACAACCGGTGATTTTAACTGTGCTTGGATTTAATACGGCCGTTGGGCTGATGAATGAACAACGATCAGGAGCTTGGATCGGTATTGGTGTAATTGCACTGTTAACCAGTCGTAATCATATTATCAAAATAGTGAAAGGTGTGTTGACTCGAAGAGAAAATAGCAGCTTATACTATCTAGCCGTTTTTGGCATGATTTTTGGCACTGGACTGATGGTTCTATTTTGGTATCAAGCCGGTCTATCTCCTTGGGTTGCCATAACCTACTTCTTGATTTACTTTGTAATTTGTATTGGAATGACCCGAATGCGAGCTGAGTTGGGCCCACCAACTCACGAACTACACGGTGCGCATCCAGACCGATTAATGGCCGGTTTTCTTGGAACACGAGCAATTGGTCCCGCTAACTTAACTAATACTACCTTGCTTTCTTGGTTAGCTTACGGATACCGATGCCATCCGATGCCACACCAATTAGAAGGATTCAAAATTGGTTCCTATTTTGATGTCCGCTATCGCCGTTTGATAATTTCCATGATTGTTGCCTCGATCGTCGGGGCTTTCCTATCAATTTTGCTTCATGTCTCTCTTTATCACCGTTTTCAGTTTGCTCGCTGGGGAGTTGGTGAGTTCAACCATTTGAGAAATCAGATTCTATTTCCTAAAGAAGCGAATCTTGAAGCCATGCAGCATGTAGGCATTGGGTTTGTAATCACAGCAGTTTTGACGATACTTAAACGTCGTTTTATTTGGTGGCCTTTCTATCCAGCTGGTTATGCTGTTAGTAAAGGATGGGCTATGACTTGGATGTGGTTCTCTATTTTACTGGGATGGCTAGCCAAACGACTAATGTTTGCCACCGGTGGAGTGAAATATTACCGAATAATGTTACCTCTATTTCTGGGTTTTATATTTGGACAATTTTCGGCAGGTAGTTTGTGGAGTTTGATAGCCATAATCACTGGTAAAAACATGTATACAATGTTCCCCTGAAGATGTTGTTTATGTGGGATTCAAGCTTTGAAATAAAATCCATGTTCAGAATTTATTAGGTCAAAAATTGCACAATGTCTACTCGTAGTAGTTAAGCTCAGTATAGATAAAAAGTATAATATTGGAATGACATGGATGCTGGTGGAAATGGTATAATTTTTGCTCTGCTAACAAAGATACAAAATCTTGTTTTCTAGTCTTGCTTATGTCCAATTATCGTGGAACGGGAACAGCGTACTACGACAAGTAGAAATCTTTCCCGAGAAGGGTATTAATGTATTAGACAGCTTGGCTAGACTGAATCCCAGTAAATAACCCAAAAAAGGATAAAATTATGTTTTTTTTAAATCATAAAATGAAAAAACTATTCATACTACTAGTAATAGGTATTATTTCTTCATTACAGACTCTCAGCTGGTCGGTCGAACCTGATAAAGACTTAGTTCTGTATCTTCCAATGGAAAAAGATCTCTTAGATGCCAGTGGCAACAAAAATGATGGAGAACTTGCAAATGGAAAAGTATCTTTGCAAAAAGGAAAATTTGGAAAGGCTATTGAATTAGCAGCGGATCAGCCAATTGTAATCGAACCTTCGGATAGCTTACATGGGGATATATTTCTCGAACCGTTTACTTATACCTTATGGATAAACCCAGATTTCAAAGGCACGGAGTGGGGCCATTTATGGCGTAGTTTGCCTGGAGCTTCTGGGCATAACACTTTATTTCTCAACTCGGCTCAAGGATTATTCTCTTTTAGAGGTATGGCCGATGGGTGGAGCGTTCTCTGTCAAACTGACGGTGGATTAGTCAAAAAGAACACTTGGTATCAGGTTACTCTAACTTCTGATACTAAGAAATTTAGAATCTATCTCAATGGAAAGCTAGAAAAAGAAGATGACTACCAAGATACAAAAGGCAAAATTGCGGAGTTTCGTATCGGTGGTTCTGCTAATGAAACTTATTCAGGTTTGATGGATGATGTTGCTTTTTACAAGCGAGCCTTGGNTAAAGACGAAATCAAATCCATTACCAACAGTGGAATGGATGCGTTTCTCTCAGTTGCCTCCAAAGGTAAATTAACGCTGAATTGGGCCACGATAAAGACTGAATAGATGATGGCCAAGNTATCAGCTATTCTTGGTATAATCTAAATCATCAAAATATTTGAATTACAATGTTACTGATCTCTCGTTGCAGCTACTTAGCATTCAATTCCGGTTGGTAAGTAACTGTAGCGAGAGAATTGATCCNTCAATTTTTTCTGAATTGTTCAGAATGTAATTAGTGATTGATNTTTAATTTTAGTATCTGGAATTATTTAACAAAAATCGTTTTCGCCNCTGATGATCGTGTAAACGTTTGTAGCACTGGCCACATAGTTAGGCACTTTAAAGTAATCCTTATTCACACATTCGTTTATTCCGTTTCTCCTGAAGTCTNGTATTACTTCGTTTAGAATTTCTTTGGCAACTCTTAGGCTTTTTCGGGCAATGACCGGTATGACCCATGCTAATGGAGTTGCCCAAAAAGCTCCATTCTGGTACGTACCAGTTTCACACGAAANAAATGTTTTGTCCCAGCTTTTATCTNTTGGCGACAAGTGCTTCAATTGACCTTTAAAAAATAATTTTTCCTTATTATCAATTAAATATTGAATAATTCTGTTTGTTTGCTCTGGGGTTGTTACTCCTACAGAAACAGCAAATGCACTCCCCCAAATATCAATTTGTCGACAATCGANAGTAGAAGCCAAAAACATTCCTGATTCGCTATCATAAAGCTTGCTGATATTTTTCTTAATGTTTTCTCTCCAAATCCTGTAGCATTCCCCGCTATCTATGGAATATTTTATGCATAATTTTTCCATTTCCATACTAGATTGAAAAAACAAAAGAGATGAGAATAAAAGATTACCAGTCTTTTTCACAATATCCGTGAATCCATAGTTACACTGGGGATTCAAAGGGTCATTGAATACTAAACCATCTTTATCTCTATTAACAAATCGTAACCCATCTTTAATCACCGTTTGTATTTTCGTAAAGAATTCATCATCTTCAAAACGGTTAGTGTATGAACATAAGAGCAATGCCGTGAATGGACCATTATCAAGTGCATGATCGGCTAGCGGGCTTAAATCTCCTCCAGGACTATATATTGGTTGACCATCAGAATTTACTCGGTCGGGCATGCAACCATCTTTTCTCTGTCCATTTATCAAATACTTGATGCAAAGCTTGATTTCTTCCGGATTCATCAGATCTCCAGCATATTCAACCATATAGTAGAAATCTCTCGTCCATAAGGCTTTGTAATTACCTATACCGTCTGGTGTATAAAGCCATAAACCTGATGATGATCTTATTTTNGACCCATTTAGTTGNTCCTTGGTCGCCTGCGTNAACCAATATGTATCAGCTTGGGAAAGGCCATATGTATTTTCAGAAAAATTAAAGTCTTTTGGGTAATGACCCGACACNCATCGCTCCTTAAATACCTGTATTATGGGTTGAAAAAATGTTTCGGTTTTTCGAACTGTCTGGCTATTTCAGCGAAATTTTTGTCATGATGTTTATTACTTAACTTTTAATTTGGTTACTTTGAACGAAATAAGATGAACGCTGAATTAGTCGTAGGGATAATGAAATTCAAAAATGAATATNATTNTTCNNAAAGAANATATCATTCATAAGATATTACTTTCATAGTTCNAACGCAAATGGTTTTATTGTAAAATAANCTCATTTGAGAATTCTATAGATTTAAGTTTTAAATATCCATAAAAATAGGAGCTTTCATAATATTATGCAAACTTTTTCTTCTTCCCCCNTATCAAACGATAAAGATATAGATCAACAACTTGTACTGAAAGGTACAAATGTCACACCACATCTNATCGCGGAATCGATGAGATATAGTGAAGCCCCTGAACCAGCCTCAGGTGCCAAAGTTCAGCTTTTTTTGTACAATAATAGCTCTAAATCTTTGNCGATAACTAATCAAACCTCTGTTCAGTTTGCTGGAAAATCTGCCCAAGAGTTATTGGAAGAAAATATTTGGTCTTGGCATGACACTCCGTCAGTACGAAACGATTTGGACCTTCTCGATTCAGATCAGATGACCGTTTGGACTTTCAATAGCAAACACCCAACTTTTGGTCCTAATGCAGAACTGGACATGAAAATTGGTCCTACTAACGAACCATGGCTTTCGGGAAATCTGAGCCTAAAACCTTCTAAGTGCTGGATGTCATCTGTAACTTTTTTAGCGCCAGAANGCGAAATCCATCCAGAAAATTTAGTCATTCATATGGNAAACACATCTGAACAAGATATTTCTATTAGTTCTTGTCGGCTTTGGCTAGCCAATGAGCCCTCAACTCCCCGTATACTTTCGCTACAAAAAATATTGGAGCCAATCAAATTATTCAATGATCAAGAGGTAATTCCCGCGAGCGAACTNGGTGGGTTCATGATCAAAACTGATCCANTACCGCTNACATATGCAGCTATTGAGATTATTATTACACCAACTGATGGTCCTTCCTATTCTATCTGGTCTTATCTTCGTATCAAAGTGGAACGATTTGATATTTCAGGAGGATGGGTCAACGATTCAGGAAATCATCTTCCAAATGAGAATTTTCTTAAAACACTTAAACGACTATATGTCAACACTTCACATAATTCCATTATGGATGGCTATAGCGATACTGATTTGTATGAAAAGTATCCTTTGAAGTATTTTGGCGGCTTACAGCCCTTTGAAGTTTATGATACCGATGANATGTTNCCCAAAATCCATGCTGTCGAGTTTTTGGGAGAGCCACAATATGGTGGCGGAACTCCCGTACCCCCACAAGATGTTTGGGAAGCTCTATCACCTTATGCTGTTACCCGATTAGCTACTACCTTGACACACAGCGAAGAACGAATATGGCGTGATTACGCGGGCTTAAGTGACTACCCACATTATGACGCTTATCGTGTGTCGGCACCTTCTCCTGATTCTTGGAGAAAATATGATCGTTGGAATGGAAACATAATTGGTTGGGGNTCGCCTCTTGAAACTATTGGAGATATGTGCCGATCACTCAAGGAACTCAATCGACCAATGCCTTGCGCGATTTGGTCTCAGGGACCTCATCATAATTGGTCGGTATATGATCATCGAACAAGGACCTCTCCGACCNCAACGGAAATTAGAATGCAAGCCTACCACGCTATTTCAACACGTATTACTTCGCTTTACTGGTTTAATCTTAGTTTGAAGTCTCTATGCTCATGGAGAGATACTATGGAAGAACTGGTACATATTGGGCGCGAACTCAGACTGATTGATGAATTTTTATTGGAAGGCGATGCTTATGAGCATAAACGTCTGACAGATACAAATGGACATTTAGATTGGGATATTTCTTCTATTTTTGGCCCCAGAGCAGGGATCTTGTTCGCAATGGATCTTAACTACGAGCCTGATTTAGAAGAAAGGGTTTTCAAATACGGACCTCCCAGAAATGCACAATGGTCATTCTCACTTCCTACTTATCTACAAAAAGTCAGTGATGTATTTAGGATAGACGCTGATGGGGTCTATGATCTCGACTGGAACCTANTTGACAACTCGATCGAAATTTCTAACCNAGCCAGTCAAGTTATGGTTTATATCGCAACTGAGGATCCGAAACTACGATTTAAGCTAGAAGTCAAACGTCAGCAATTATTGGAAGAAGAGAGCAGAATTGGATTTGATCCTGTGANAAACGATGTAGACTTTCATACTTTGCAGGAAGTTCTTGGATCTGCGGATTAATATCATTTATTAAATCACTGATATCTTCCTTGAAAATAACTTTGTTCAGTTATTAGCCATGTTGATTCACTTAGTCATCAATTGAACAAAGTTATTTTTTATCATACTGATTGTTCAAAGCTAAAAATCAACTAGATTATCGTCTCTTCATCGGCGCGGTATTACTAATCATATTAATTCTTTTTCTCAGGTNAGAACAGATTGAAAGATAATAAATTGATAAGCTTATACATTGAGTATCAAAAAAGTCCTATTCACTTGATAACGAGTTTAAATGAAAAACCAAACAATATTTACTATAGGCCACTCAAGGCACAAAATTGATTGCTTTATAAGGCTATTGCGTTACCATCAATGTAATATCATCATCGATGTCAGAAGCCTTCCATATAGTCGAATTGCCCCACAGTTTAACAGACATAGATTGAGTTTATCCTTAAGAGAAAGCAAGATACACTATATGGGTTTTCAAAAGGAATTTGGTGCAAGACAAACGAGTTCTTACTTGCTGGATTCTAATGGGAAAGTCGATTTTGATAAAGTAAGATTGAGTTCTTCATTCAAGGATGGGATAGCTAGACTCACAAGAGGGTTAGATTTAGGATATAGAATTGCATTAATGTGTTCAGAAGCTAACCCTTTTGAATGCCACCGTTTCTCTTTAATTTCATATCAGATTATTCAAGAAGGTGGTCTAGTCAGTCATATATTGAAAGATGGCGATCTGAAGGAAAATGCAAAAATGGAAGACGAACTAATTTCTAAATATAAAAACAAACTACCACGGAGCGACTTATTTAAACAAATTACAAGGAAAGATCAAATTGAAAAAGCTTATCGCCTTAGAGGTAAAGATATAGCTTTTTCTTTGGCAGAACAAAAAGAAAAAATGAAAGCTAAAGAAATAGAATATTCAGTACGGTTACCCTGTGATATTTTACAAAATCAATACTATAAAATACCTAATTTGTTTTAGAATGATGTTTTTGGGCAAGATTAAATCCGAGAGCTGAGGTAGAAATTNCCACTAGTTTGGTAAAAGAACTTGTCATAGAATCTAGTATAGCCATCATTAAGCTTATATACTGAAATCAATCTTATTTTTATTTATGCAATNATAAAGCTTGTTCGTTAGTTTCTNCTGATTTTTGTTCTAGAGAATCCATTTTGGGATGAATTAACCGTCTCCACAATGGAGGTATCATACAAGGCCAAAAGCAAGCAAAATACCCTGATGGAAGTTTAAGTGACTTAGTTGTTGATTTAAGTTGCCAGAATGGGATATTTGCTTTTAAATGATGCGATGAATGCCGACTCAGTTCCAATAACATCCACCGACTCCAACGAGCTTCAGAATCCCAACTATGGAGTTCTGAAACAGGTTCTCCATTCTCTCGGCGCAGTCCGTAGTGCCGAATATAGTTTACATATTCGAGAAGAAATACCGCTGATGCTGAATAGATCAACCATGCCGAACTCATGAAGGGATCATATAAAAAGAGCGCCACGACAATAACAAGTGATAATGCAGTTCTCAGNAAAATAGGGTTGCGAATACCAGAAGATTTTTGTTCCATTTCTCTATATATACTGACCCATTGAAGAGGAATAGTTAATGCAAGATGTTTCCAGAACCCTCGGTTCCTTGGTGCGCTTGCACCATCTTTACTCGTTGCCACGTATCGGTGGTGATTTCGGTTATGTTCTTGTGTGAAGTGTGGATAAGCTACNACTTGCATCATCAAATTTGCTAACCATCGACGTGGCCCTCGATTGTAATGCCCGAGTTCATGAGCCGGAACAATACCCGAGACCCCAGCACAGAATCCACTAGAGATAGCCGCAATTTTTGTATGCCAAAAAGAATCATTATTATCAATTAATACGAATAATGACGCCAAAATAGCCAGCTGAAAAACAACATGTATAGCAGGTATCCACTCGAGATAGAATGGGGGATGGAAGNCTGGNAAATTTTCTTTTTCGACACTGAAAAACACATCAAGTAATGGGTATACAGCAAGAGGAATTATAATTCCTAGGCAGGTTGTCCAACCGCCTACAAACATTGTGGTAAAGACAATTGTCGGTTGGATAAAACTGAGAAGGTAAATGTGGCTGGATTTCACTCGATTTGATTCAAGCATAATTAGGGGCTTCAGTATTTGACAGTTTTAATTTTTTTTCCTTTACAGGAAATTAGCTCTCACGCTTGTACAGATATTTTTATTTTTTATAATCAGTTACCTGTCAGCGACAGACAAAATTAGATTAAAGACCCTACTAGTTGATTATGAACGAGATAAGACGAATTCATTCTANATCTGTCCCTTGGTTAAAAAGACAGATTAGACAAAACTTCACTTATCCAATCTTCTGATATTTCTTTATCATCAATTACAGTAAACCATAGTTNAGGTCTACTCTTAACAAAAGATTCCAAATTTATTAACGATTGAAACAAGTCGTCATATTTCAGGTCCATGGATTTTGGCTGGTAATCTAACCTTACGTCATCCATAATTTTGGTAATTTCTTCAGCTTTATTTTCTTGTAATCGACTCATCAGGTAGATTCCCAATCCTATGATGTGTCCGTGGATAAAAGGTCGTTTAAGCCGTTCTTCTAATTCGTAAAAAAGAAAATGCTCTGAACCTTCTTCTACACGATAGTGATTAATAGGAAGACATATTGTGTTCAGTTTCATGTAACCTTGAACAATAGCAAGTATNCCNTTATCGGTAACGTCTCTTATATCGGGAATAATTTCGTATAAATCATCTATGATCCCTCGAGCTTCCTTGATTGCAGACGTAGAAAATGGGTACTTGGATTGATTTTTACTTTCTGCATATTCCCAATCAAAACTAGCAGTATGTATAGATAATAGGTCTCCAATACCTGCAATATTCAAGGTCGCAGGTGCCGTACGAATAATATCATAATCTATGATCAAAGGATCNGGGCTAGTTTGTCCAACATATTCGATTTCGTGATTAACTCGTACACCGGCAGCAGGAGTGACAAATGCGTCGACACTAATCACAGTTGGAATTGTCACTAATCTGATGCTACGTTTCCAAGAAAAGTATTTNGCTGCATCGACGGCTTGCCCACCACCAATCCCAACTACAGTNTCACAGGCTGGTAGGTTTAGAAGTTTATTATCTAGTACGATCTGATCCACAGAATCAATAAATACTACTTCTTCTGGAGTGCCNCCAAGCAAATTTNTTGTAACTTTCCATGGAATATCCATTGTCACAACAACGAATCTTCCGATCTCATTACCGATACCTTTTATACTACCAGAACCGAATCGATATGATAATACGTTCGTCTGGCCTGATATTTTCCTCATCTTGCAATCTCCCTTGTCTAGAAATTAATTATAATTTTTATTGTTAAAGTATCCTGAATTTCCACTCGAGACACCAGCAAAATTTCGCTTTAACTCCCCAAATCATANTAAAAATGATAATTCTGNCTAAAGTTCTTTGGATGATTTTCTGAATAACTAGAAACTGGAAACTAGAACCGCTAACTTATAAGAATTAACTAATATCAAGTATCTAGTGTGAGGTAGATGTAACCATGAGTTAATCATGATTCCTTAAATACCCCTATGGTAGGAAACATNACCGCAGGAACTACTAAGAAATCTCGGATATAAGATTTATCGACAATACATTACCCGTAGGGGTTTATAATTTTTTAGTTTATCTCATTATTCTTGTGTCGGGTGATCAAATAAATTTATCACTGAGCAACCCTCACGGTAACATATTCTTAGATACTATCTTCGCATTCTATTTTATATTTGAATGAGTTTGGCTTTGTGATTCAACCGTTGAAGTGAGCAAATTATGAATGTATTTTACTTGGANCATGACACAAAAATCTGCGCTGAATACCACAACGATAAGCATTGTGTCAGGATGGTACTTGAATATGCCCAATTATTATCAACCGCACACAGAATCATTGATCGAGATATGGCAAATAGGTTCGTCTATAAAGCAACCCACAAAAATCATCCATCTGCGATTTGGGTTAGACAAAATCAGTCAAATTACGACTGGCTTTATAACTTATTTGTTGACTTAGCTGAAGAATATACATATCGGTATGGGAGAAAACATTTGAGTTATAAAAAGCTCAAACATATTTTAGTTTATCCACCCTATAACATAGAGAAAGGTGCGTTCACACAGCCGACCCCAGCCATGCCAGATCATTGCAAAATCTCTGGAGATTCACTCTCTTCTTATCGCCGTTATTACAAGCAAAATAAAAAACACATTTCTAAATGGACCAAAAGGCCAATTCCTACTTGGTTTTCCGGTAATATTGTATAGTCTTTTAGCCAAAACTATTTTATATGAACTCTAGAAAATCACTTCATGGTCATTGATATCATGTAACGATTCAGATGGAAAAGATTAATTTAGCTTTAGGAGTTCTTAATATCATAACCATTAAATCANTTCCACAGGCAACGTAGTAATGAGAAACGCAAACANTGCNTGCTCTAACCATCTCTGCCTTAGAACGACNTTAGTAAANANCATAACCCACAGAAAAGACAAGTTGTATCTANTCCAANCCAAGACCGGAATCAANAATTCTTTGAGATGTTCAATACTGTAAATAGTTGACTCNCCGAGATNCANTCCTTTTATCTTTGACTTTTGTNAAANAAGTAATTTTCATTNTTGCTCGCGTAATTTCTTTAGTTNGAGGTTTNTTTGATAAAACACCATCANAACCTGCTTTTTTATCAGGATTTTTGCTTTTTTTTCTGTGCTTTTCGCTTCTTTTATAAACNTTTGAAAGGTGCCTGAATAGCATGGTAGNCTTGNATTTGTTANTTAAATATTTTAGTAATTGGAACGGACATTATCTCAGAATAGTCTGTACCACTGCAAAAATATGAAACTCATGATAGAAATGAAGTTTATTTATCAATAAAGGAGATAATTTGGATGAGAATTAAACCAAAATCAATCAAGACGNTGCTTGCACTAGTGGTTACTCTTCTCATAATTAACACAATCAGCCTGTCACATGCACAAGAAGTCTTAGGCACGGGTACAGACGCTTTGCTTGGTGGTGATCTAACTGACCCAGAAGATGATGGTCTCCCTGACGAAGATACCAATTACAATGCCAAATTCACGTCTAATGACGAACCTGGATTCGGAGGAGGAGAGTTTGCATTTAATGTATTCGATAATATAGCTGGCGGCGGTAATGATAAGTGGTGCTGTGGACTAGCGGGTATAGCTGAAGGCGAAGGTATGCATGTAACGGCAGAATTTGATACGCCTTACTACTTGACACACTTCACCGTTACCTCAGCAAATGATGCCCCCGAAAGAGATCCGATTAAATGGCAAATCCATGGCTCGAATGATGGTGAAAATTTCGAAGTTATTTATGCTTACGATGGTGAAGGAGAAAACCCATTTACTGAAAGGTTACAAGTTATCCTGTTTGAAGCTGGAAAGGTTCCAGGGTTCGAAATTCAGACTACCGCTTACCGATTTTTCCGGCATATTACCTTAGAAACACCATCTTGGCCTGANGGACCTTACTTTCAATTGGCTGAGCTGGAATTTTTTGGTGTTGATAGTCCTGGTGCTACATCAGTGGAACCAGAATCTAAGCTGACAACAACATGGGGAANTATAAAATCAAACCGATAATTGCCACAATCTATCCGTTATGATCTTATCAAANTATTTTGTATTCTTTTCGATTTGAAAAAGGTNNANAGANGCTTNGGANTTTGGAGNATATACACTTTTTAGTTCGAATAAAAACTTTTTAGGAGATATAAATACGTGAAAAATAANATTATTATATTGGTCTTAACCGGGCTCTTGTTATTTGTCAACAATGATGTTGTACAAGCAGCAAAGGAGTTGGGAACAGGAACTGANGCNCTACTAGGGGGTGATCTGACCGATCCAGAGGATGACGGTGATCCAGAAAAAGATAAAAAATACAATGCCAAATTCACTTCTAACGATGAGCCNGGGTTCGGAGGTGGAGAATTTGCCTTTAATGTTTTTGATAACATCCTTGGACCAAGTAATGACAAGTGGTGCTGTGGNNNAGCGGGTATAAAAAAAGGTGAAGGCATGTGGATAACTGCAGAGTTCGATAAGCAATATGCATTAACACATTTCACCGTATCCTCGGCTAATGATGTTCCTGCTAGAGATCCTCTGGTATGGGAAGTTCAAGGGTCAAACGATGGTAAGGAATTCACCACCATTTATTCACATGACGAGAAGGAACCTATTTGGACTGATCGGTTTCAAGTTTTCCGTTTTGACGCGGGCAAAGACTACAAGAAGCAAACGGTGGGATACAAGTTTTTCCGGCACATTACTTTTGAAACTCCCAGTTGGCCAAACGGTCCATATTTTCAAATTGGTGAAATTGAATTCTTCGGTGACGATAGCTTTCCTGTAGATCCCAAATCAAAGCTTACAAGTTCGTGGGGAAGAATCAAAAGTAATCGATAGGCACTACTGACTATTGTCCTACCCAACTACAATGATAGTTGGATAACTAGAACTGTCTAAAGGCTCTGATTACGTCCTTTAGACAGTTCTATCACTGCCCCTACTCTAATTAAATATATTCCTTCAGTAAGATCTTTTGGTAAAATGGATTGCCATAAGTGAGAGGTTTTGATCGGTTTGGGTAGTTTGGCCCACTTTTTTCTTGGTTTAACCTTCTCACAAACTTCTAGCCCACAACTGACTACTTGATGATTGAGCAGGATCAAAATATGTCAATTGATCCTACTCAATTCGCCCTACCACATTGCCATTTTTCCTGTGTGTCAAATCTAACTTTCCCTCTCTCATTTCCGTTATAATACGATTATCTTCGTAGTAGAAAGGTTATCTGTAGATACTTTGTATGGAACAAAAATATCTAGTCGATGGTCATCGATTTGATTAGCAGGTCTATAATTAATCGAGTATTGATGCCCGTCAAAAATTACGATTGTGTACCCGTTCGGAGATCTATCTCTCATCTTTGTATAAAGGACTTGTCTTTCGTTCTTGATTTCATTCCACTAGCCACTGTTCACTGTTACATTAATCAAGTGATAATGAGGCTTAATTCTTTTCTAACTGTCCTATGATCCAATATAAAGATGTTCGTGAAAATGTGTATGAATGGAGACGTAAAATGTAAATGGACGAGTCTAAATAAGACGAAAGACAATATCTTTCACCTTTATTGAATTGATGAGAATGTGGATTGACAATATAATCAGCTTATTTTGAGAAACTCGAATAAGAACATTTTGAATGAAGTCAACTTGTTTGTTCCCTGACTCATTTTTGCAACAACCGAATTTATTCTCTTTTTCTTGATACCAATTGATGTTATCTAAAACAAAAAATGCCCCTCCCATAGTCAAAGGAATAACATGTTGGCCCAAAGGTACGTNCAAAAATNTTGTCCCTTAATTGAATAGATGGCGNCTTTGTATTGACGTCATATGCAATATAATTCACTTCGGCTCAGTTGCAGAGTTTTGGAACGGCCAACAAAATTNCCTCAAATAGTTCTGGCTCTTTCTGTTTGATTAATGGTACGATTCCGTGTCGTTTTTTTGTCATAATTTCCAGCTTAGGTGTGTCGATTAAATCTTGCTACGATTTAATTTATTTCATTCTCTATTTTCACCTAACTAGATTTAAAACTTAAAGAACAAAAATTTTCTATAGGAGACTAATGCGTATGAAAAATAACATTATGTTGATCTTAGCAGGATTTCTATTATTGGTCAGCACAATGACTAATATAGAAGCCGGGATAAAAGTCCCAGGAACAATAATAGGAACAGGAACCAAAGCCCTGTTAGGAGGAGATCTGACTGACCCGGAAGATGATGGTGCACCTGAAGAGGACACAAATTACAATGCCAAATTTACCTCCAGTGATGAGCCAGGGTTTGGAGGCGGAGAATTTGCCTTTAATGTCTTTGATAATATACTTGGGCCTGGTAATGACAAGTGGTGTTGTGGAAAAGGTGACATAGGAGATGGCGAGGGTATGCATATAACGGCAGAACTTGAAGCTCCACACTTATTGACACATTTTACTTTATCTTCAGCCAATGATGTTCCTGATAGAGACCCTACAACTTGGGAAGTTCAAGGCTCAAATGATGGTGAAAAGTTTACGACTATCTTTTCTTATGATGGCGATAATCTTTTTACTGATCGGCTTCAGGTCATTCGTTTCGATGCAGGAGAAGATTTCGATGCACAAACCACTGGGTATCGATTTTTCAGACATATCACTTTCAAAACAGCTAATTGGCCAAATGGAGCCTTTTTTCAAATTGGTGAAATTGAGTATTTTGGCACTCCAGCTGATGATACTGCAGTGGATCCTAGGTCCAAACTTGCAACACAATGGGGAATATTGAAAAATAGTCAGTAATCCTTGTTAAAAAATAGTCCACCTATCTATACAGGATTGTGGTGAAAATAATTAATCGCCTCAATCCTGCATAGTTCTAATTATAACTTATTTTATGGGAGTCAATTACGAGTGAAAATTAATATTTCAACGTTGTTAGCGATTTTACTAATGGTCTCTGTTGCTGATATTTCTATTGCTGAAAAAGACTTAGGTACAGGTACAGAATCACTTCTAGGAGGAGACCTAACTGACCCAGAAGACGATGGGAAGCCAGAACAAGATAAAAATTACGATGCTAAATTTACTTCTAATGATGAGCCTGGTTTCGGAGGAGGGGAATTTGCGTTTAACGTGTTTGATAATGTTCTTGGACCANGTAATGATAAATGGTGTTGTGGTAAAGGTGGCGGAGCCAAAGAAGGAATGTGGGTAACTGCAGAGTTTGATAANAAATATGCATTGACTCATTTCACCGTATCATCAGCTAATGATGTTCCTGCTAGAGATCCTCTGGTATGGGAAGTTCAAGGGTCAAACGATGGTAAGAAATTCACCACTATTTATTCACATGACGAGAAGAAACCTATTTGGACTCAGAGGCTTCAAGTCATCCGTTTCGACGCTGGAAAAGACTTCAAAAAGCAAATGGTNGGATACAAATTCTTCCGCCATATTACCACTGAAACCCAATCTTGGCCAAATGGGGCCTATTTCCAAATCGGCGAGATTGAATACTTTGGTGATACGAATTTTCCGGTAGACCCTAAATCAAAGCTTACAAGTTCGTGGGGAAGAATCAAAAGTAATCGATAGACACCGCTAACTATTGTATATCTACTCAACTAGATGCGATAGTCAACAACTATAACTATCTAAAGACTATAGTTGAGTCCATTAGTTTGGGGCATGATGCCATTATTTATTTAATAATTAACAACTTTAGTAAGGAAGGGACCTGTTCCATTAGCGGGTCCCTTTTTTGATTCTATGAAGAACACCTTAAAATCTAGACTCATCTGATCAAATAAGAGAAAATTAAAATTCAATCAAGTTAATAGAGGAAATACATTCAGCAGTGAACTAAAACCTGTTTAAGTTTATGTTTATTCACTTACTAGAAAAATTCCATCTTTTGAAGATTAATCGAAAATCTTGAAGGATACGTTTTTTGCTTAGACCAAATTGAACAAGAGAATACTGGTGCATGCTTCTATANCGTNAGCTATTATCCATTATCTGTTTTACTTCTTGATCATAAACTGATGAATACTCTAGGCCTAATTGATGGTAGACACGTTTAATTTCATTCCGAGGGTTATTACGAAATTCATCATAATTTAAAATCTCATACCGATTTTTTTTGTAGGCTGTGAGTTTAGCCAACGGGTAGTGGTACCAATGACGGATCATTTCCATCGTGCTTTCAAAAATAGGAGTCCTATTTTTAAAAACTCCTTCANTAACATTAGCCAAGTGAGTACACAAGTACTGGAATACACTCAGATTAGAGGGAATTGTACTAATTGGGTTACGAATAATTAAAATAAAACGAGATTCGGGCAAGAACGTCATTATAGATTCAATACGAGGACAAAAATGAGGGTTTTTGGACAAAAATCTTTTATTTGATCCAAAAACATATAGGTGTCGACGGGCACAATTTTTATAAAATTCCATTTGCTTTTTTCTAATATTATAAGGTACTTCCTGATCATAATAGACATACGGTTTGAAATTTTCCTGATAAGGAAATAAATANATTAAGAAAAAGCTAGAAAACTGGTGCAGGAATAACGCTTCATCTTCTTCCATATCGAACCAAGATAACCGATGAAGTTGATGTAGATTTTTAAACCACCGAGACTCAAAATCCACCATCAATTGAAAAATAGGAGAACCGAACNGACGATCTANCCGACCTAAAAATAAGAAAAAGTACTTCTGGCAAATGGCTGGAGCAACGCATACTTCCCACAGGCTCATACCCGTAAATTGAGTATGGTCTTTAGAAATAATTCTTTGTAGAAAAGTTGTACCACTTCTTGGTACACCGATGATAAAGAGTGGTTTAACCTCAATCTTTTTATAACTATTGAAGAGAATTTCGTCTAGAAAAAAGCATATCCAGTTAAATATCTGTTGAGGTATAAACCAAATTGAGAAAAGGAAAAGTATGAATAATTGTTTAAAACGCGGCTTATTTGGTCGTCGAATTGTGTCTGAGAAAAGTTTATACATCAAGGTTCTAAAAAACCGATAATTAAATATATTCATCTAGTACGGTAGGTATGTTCCCACTTTTCTCTTAATTTCGTTTGGTTAATTTGTAGATCCATCAAAGTAGTAAATAAACAACTCCCCTGATGACAAAATCAGTTCAAGAGTATAAAATAACGAATAAATTTAGGTTACAATCGAAGATATGATCTAGTTTCGTTTGTGATCTGAATTGATAGTTTTTTTCGGTCATTAATAGAACGGATATAAAATAACAAACGGCTTTTGTCTATCTTCCTTGGGCTAAATTAAATATGAAAATATCAAAAGGATAAACAATCTCACTGGCACAAACACTAGAGCATTAGTTGTACCAAAATAATTTACTCAATATCAGAAAATCGTAGTCCTTGTTTTACTAAATTGATTTAATTATGAGCGATAGGTCGCTTAGATGATTAGCACAATTAGTTTGGTGGTTGTTTGTCAACTCTTGGTGATCAAGCCTTAAGATTCAAATAATCGAAACAGAAGAGTCCGAAATCAATGTGATTTTTTACCGGCAAATAAATTAGGTAATTTATCTTGATAAGAGGATTGATATNAGAGAGGTTGAAATTTATTACGATAGTCTTTTAATTCAAATACCCTCGATCCTGACACCTGTGGCAAACATCAGTTAACATTTAATGTATACCTGTGCTTTTCCAACACAATACTGGCTTAATAACGAATATAAACCAATTATCTTTTCTAAACTAATATCCATAAAATGATACTATCGAAGAATTGGTTGAGTTTTCTGAAAAAAATAACTACAGACCAATCAGGATGAAATGAAATCTGTTTTAAGATAAGCAGAAAACAAAATCACACCCAGTCAGAGGTGGAATAATAATCTATTTGGTCCCACTGATCTATTCGATAGTTTTTTTCCTAGTCAGATGTAGATTGCCTTTAGGGATGGAAAAAATGAATGCAGTAACAGCCGTGGCCGCGATTCTAGAGTCGCTACCATAACCAGCATTATCACGATTAGGTTGATAGTAGAAGCTACCATCAGGACACTGGGCGAGTGTGAACCACCAACGGTTAGCCTCCATCAACTGGCGAAAGTAGTCGGGATCGACGTTAGCTCCGATAGCCGTATAACCCATACCCATAATTGGTGAGCCATGGGTGTCAGGAAAGCTCTGTGGATGTTGGCTTATTACCTTAGCCTGTAAAAAAGCAAACTTACCATGTTCATTCCTCTGATAAGGGCTCAATTGGTGCGCGATGGCAGAAGCTCCTGTACGTCCCATATCAGCCCAATCATTTGGCCCAGCAGGTTGGTCTTTATACCAGACGTACCCATTGGCTCCAGCAGAACGTCGCAAAAAGTTATAGGCCGCTACATGCCGATCTGGATCAACATCGATTCCACAACGGTGCATCAAGGAGAAAGCTAAAGCCCCTTGAGCGGTTAGCATACTAATCGGTCCATAACCTTCAAATCCAGGATTATGTCCCCATCCACCGTGAGAATCCATCTTATCTTTTGGATAAGCGTGAGGATGTGTTTCTTTTACTTTTTCATTAATCTGATTCATATCGATATATTGGGTGGATACCAGAAACTCATAGACTTCCTGAATTTCTTTCAGTACCCATTTTTCTCTTGTGAATAAGTAGTATTCACTCATAACGATAGCCGCAGACATATAACGCCAGTTTATCAGCCAAGAACTATCTTCTGAACTTGTGGTCCGTGCGTGCATCTTTACGTTTTTCTTAACAGCATCTAGATATCGTTTTTCACCGCTAGCCAAAAGAGCTAATGGTGCAAAAGTGTTCTGTGGTGGTATCCCCCAGGAACCATCTTCGCCTTGATGGTCGACCAGATACTGATACAGTTGATCCCGAATAAGACTTGTTTTTTTGCAGTCGAATGGGAAATTTTGACCATAGGTTCCAGATTGATACCCGATATTAAGTAGTACATTCTCTGTAGTACCTCGACGATCTAGAGTTAAAGATAAAGCTCCCATCGCTGATGCGTTTTGGCAATTCTCCAATGCAATAGCAAAATCAAGGACTGGCCCATCAGCGCCAAACTTGTCCATACCGTATCCATTTTTGTGTTCGGTATTGAACAGTTGGTTATTAACACCAACTATTAAATCACCAGGAGAGATTTTTCCGTCAGCCGGCGAGCCGGGAAATACATATTTGACTAAAAGATACTTCGGTTTGTCAGCTACTAGTTCAACACGGATGCCGGTAATACCCAGATTATAGTACCAACCGGCAACCACAGCATCAGGACCGGTTTCGGCTTTTTGGTTCCAAGGACTACCATTACCCAAGTAGTGAACCTGGGCTGACGAAGAAGGGACACTACCAAGAATTAGCATAATACCTAGAATTAACATGATAGGACATTGAAACAATAACAAAAACGTGTTTTTCATAATTTTAACTAAATTTCTCAATCCTTTGATGCCAATTCGTGAAAAAGAATTAACATGATATTTTTATAATTGTCTACCAATGTCTAGGCATTAATCTGATAAATTACAATAAACGCTCTTAAATCTTATTTGCAGACGTATTACAAGAATTTATTTGCTCAGATTAATGCAGATTAACTCTTCATCGTTGCGGACAAATATATGCTTATTAGCAAAAGCCGGGTGAGACCAGCAGACACCGCCACGGCGGTTCAACTGATCTCTTGTTGGCTTAATGATTTGGGAACGACTGATCAAATTAACTTTTTCCGGAGTAAGTTTAGTTAGCAATAATTCTCCCTTCTCATTAAATATCCATACATATTCCCTGTTTTTAACAAAGTGAGCTGTACTCCATCTTTCAATGGGAGCAATAGTAACGTCTTCAAAAACACGGTCTCCAGTAGCAATATCTAAACATCGAAAATGACCATAGCTATCAATACCGTAAATAAAATCTCCAATTAATATGGGAGTAGAAATCAGGGAGTGAAGACTATCTGTTTGATGCTCGTCTTCTCCTCTTCGGTGCCACACCTTTTCTGCTCGTAATTCAGATGAGTCAAGACGAATTAACATTGAGCCATCAAAAAAATTGCTGATAAACAAATGGCCTTGATGATGAACTGGGGTCGCAATACCAATGGCCATTCGAGAAGGGGGACAATCAATTTCCCAATAAGTTTTTCCACTTTCAGGAGACAAACCAACTAGATGGTTACCCGTATAACATACCAGAACTTTTTCGTTGGCCTGATTGATCAAAATTGGTGTGGCATATGATGCGGGATCTGATCTAGCAGTCCACAATTCCTCACCAGTCTGACGGTCTAATGCCACCAGGCAGGCACTCTTTCCACCGACTTGTAAAAACAATTTATTTTCTTCTACTACTGGTGAGGCTGCAATCCCCCAAGTTGGCATCTGGATTTGGTAAATCTGATTGAGGTCTTTTTTCCACTTAACTTGTCCCGTTTCTGCTACGAAACAATGGAGATGGCCCATTGTGCCCAAGGCATAAGCCAAGCCATCGACAATAACCACAGAAGTTCGTGGACCAGCGGTATAGCCCACATTTTGATACTGACATTCGTAACTATAACTCCAAATACGATGCCCCGTTTCGGCTGAAAAACAGTGGACATTTTCTACCTGTTTGGGTTTTGTCTCTCGGTCCATGACATAAACCCGACCTTCGGATACCGTTGGTCCACTGTACCCACTACCAATAGGTACTCGCCAAGTAGGATTTTGTAAATCTTCGGTATCAAAATGATTAATAATTCCAATTTCATTCCAAGTACCATCCCTGTTAGGTCCTCGCCATTGATACCAGTCTTCAGCTGGGAGCCAAACAGATAACAAGCCGAGTAGGAATAAACATAGTAAGAAACGTCCATTCATGTCGCTAGTCCTTGATACGTAAATAATAAAGATATAATCTTAGAAAAAAATCGGGAATGTAAAAGAAAGACCTAGTNTGATTTATCGATTTTTGTTTCATCTCACCNTCTGATTCTAACTAAATTTGTTGACCTGTCAAGGTCNTGCGATCAGAAGAANCANCCTCAAAAGTAAAAANAAACCAAGATGGTGTACAAAAAACTNTGACTTNTCAGCTATTGTNTATTAGTGGTANAAGTAGAGGAAACGTCNGAATACCTGATTTTGATTTGAGCTAACTAAATCTATAAGTCGAGANAAGNCGTATTTATTTTATCTACTAATTGNCTTACTTGCGACAAGACTATTGATATACTCTTCTAAGTTAGTGTAACCATCACCGTCTTGATCGCTAATGCCATCACTAGGATCTTCCGCGTCTAGTCCGTTTGATTTTTCCCAGTAATCAGGTATACCATCTCGGTCAATATCCCAATCTTTCTGTCTCCGTTCTATTGAGTAAGGATCCCAACCACCAACTTGTCTTTGTGAGTCAATCAGTATGCCTTTCTGCATAGCGATATTCGCGATAATTCGTTCGTCTACTGTATCTCGTACTAATGAACAACCTGAATACTTTAGACAGTTTGAATAGGCATTTTTAGCAGTTTGTGTTGGCACGGAAAACTCACCGCAATCGATTTCTGATTTCAACTCCCATCGATTACGTGATGTCGACATATAACTCCCTGTATTCGTATATTCTATTGCTGCAAAGTTATCTGAATTGAAGACCTCTGACATGCCATCAAAGTAGTTACCTTGAATAAAACCTTTAGCTCTAGTTGTATCATGATCCTTAATTCGTAATGGTGGGGTAGAATCATTTTTTGTACATGGACCAGGTCTATAATAGTTATTGATGCAGTTAATTTGTACTCCACCCAAATTCGTTGGACCACTCCAGTTATAATTAACGCAGTTTCGAAAGTCAACAATCCAGTTCGATCCACCTTTTTTAGCACCAGACCCTATAGTTGGGTGACGATTTCTAGAAGTGGAGTAAATATTACCGTAAATGGTCGTGTTACCAAAGCAGTCTCGTAGCGAAGTGGCCATGGCATGTGCTCCCTTTCGGTGGAGCGATCGATTAAGTGCTTCGCTATAAATTAACCATTGTAACGTCATGTTCCTATTACCGCGATAATCAGAATTACCATCAATCCCCCAACTTAGCGAAAGATGATCTAGGATAATCTGGTCATTATAGTTTACTGTCATAACGTCTGGTGCCGAACCCTGTTCTTTGTTTTCATCTCCTAGTCTTACGCGAATGTAGCGAACAATGATTTGTTTACTTCCTTTGATAGAAAAATTTTGATCACGTAACGTAATTCCTTTACCCGGAGCTGTTTGACCAGCTACAGTTAAGTAGCTCTTACTTTTAATTTCCATTGGACTCTTTAAGGTAATAGTACCTGCGACTTCGAAAACAATTGTTCGAGGTCCGTCAGCTGTCTTAATCCCATAACGAAGTGATCCAGGACCGGTGTCCTTTAGATTCGTGACTTGGTAAACGTCTCCACCCCGACCACCTAAGGTATACTTTCCGAAGCCTTCTGCTCCAGGAAAAGCGGGAATTCGGACATCACCTGATATTGAATCAAATGCTAAAAAAAGAATAAGTGTATTTACTATCCACATAATCTTAAAAATTCTAATTAGACTACAATAACTGTTTATTCGATTCTCTTGTTCTGTCTCAATAAGCGAACGTTTAGAAATTTTCATTTTTCTCACCCTAGTTTCTACTAACCCAAATTGTAAAATAGGAGCTTACACAATTTTGACTGTCTATTTCGATTTGGTCGGTACTATGATGGTTACTTATTTTTGATTGTAAAATGGAGAAAATTAATCAGCTCATTATCGGTAAAGAGCTTAATGACAGACTGATTACAGTTAAGCCCAGAGAGTATCTAGTCTTCTCGCAGTCCGTCCAGATAATGTCTTAAGCGATTTGGCAGCAGATGTGTCTCCAGCCAAATGGGCTAGCATCAGTCGTCCTTCTTCAACACAGAGTGTATCTTGCTGTGGTAGCACTTCTCTTAGAAGAAAGAGTACATATTTGACTAGTCGGAATGGTCCATAGACTCGGATAGATTCGCCGGGAATAGATTCTACTGCGACTGAAAATAGATCTTTGATACTAATTATCAAATCAGAATGTGTCAACGTAGGTGAAAGAACAACCGTATAGTACCATCCGAACAGTGATCCAGTTTCACAACCGTGTGAATCGCTAACGCCCACTATGGGTAACTCATTACCCATGGCACGTTCTTCGTAGTAGCGTGTTACCTGTAAAGTATTAGAATCGACAGATTGTCGATCATAACCACCTAATAATTCGTATGCATCGAATGGCTGAGTTTGCAACAAATAAGAAGTCAGGGCACCAGATGGTGAATAACGGTGACCGGTAAACCAATAAGGGTGACAAAAAACACCTAAGCCACCACCTTTTCGTATTTTTTCGAAAGACCAGCAGCAAGAAGCATAAACATAACGATCTACACCTGCAGGAAGTGGACCGAGTTGTTGCTCAATTTGGTCCACTTCTGCCTGATACTTTTCTTTATCCTCGAATAGTTCGTTTACACTGAAGCTGCCACCAAAATTGACCATGTGAACTGGATTATTTGGAGGGTGTACTTCTTCACCAGGGTAAATTCGTAGATCGATCGGAACCCCATCGTAGGCTTGTTTTGCTGCCAACGATGGTTCATATTTTCGATGGTCGGTCAAAGCCATAAAATCAAGTCCAATCTTTCTGCAGCATCCTGCTACATATCCAGGAGATTCTCGCCCATCAGATAGATGGCTGTGCATGTGTATGTCGCCTTTGTAAGGTTTTCGCTCGAATAAGTCAGGTTGAACTGAATAGAGCCGGAATTCACCAACTAACCTACGGTTGTTTCCCCAAACCTCTTCTACGAGCAACACATGCTCTTGTTCTCCCTCAAAGTATTGTGATAGACACAAACAGTCATCTAGTACTGTCAGGTTCTGTCTATTCTGCTTAGGCCAACCACTCTGAAGAGCAAATTCTTCTACAGGATAATAAGTAATTTGGTACTGTCGGTCAGAATTGAAATAGACATGATCAAATAGTGGTCGAATTTTAACAACGGTCTCCTTGTCAGCAGGTACGACTTTNGGTAACAATTCGAAAAAACAGTTTTCNGCTTTCATAATTTTCGGCAATAATTTTGTCCTGAATAATCTAATCAAGATTATAAACAGATTGACAATNTCGAATGGCTATATCATTTCCGTTTATAATCTTTAAACTGCATAAGTTTTCCACTGTCCTAAACAACCTGGCCCCCGCCTGACGTGTAGTAACCTCTTTTCCGCTTCAGCTATGTAACCTGAAACGGAATACATTCCATCCGCTCCATGACGACATATACCAGCCGGATGACCATCGTGGTCTGATAAAATCTCTTTTATCACTGATACCGATAAACATCCTAAGTTCTCTTCGAATAGTTGTCTCGCGCGATTTAGTCTACTACGGGAATCTGGCAAGAGGTATCTTTCCTGTGGTACATAGTCATCTGTTAGCGCATGATTAGTGTGTACTAACCCGTTAGTCCACTTATCTTGCCAAATTGAATATCCTGATGGATAGATTTCAATATCACAAATCTGACCTTCACCGTCACAAATAACTTTGTTCGTCGCTGAACATACCTTGACGCTTTGTAGTAATTCTAAGCATTTAGCCAGATTGTCTTGTTCCAACAAAATCCTTTTAATTGGGTAATGAGGTGTACCATACTGCCACTGGTAACCATACAGTGCATTGGTAAAGTGAGCTACTCCATGTTGATTCAGGCCAGCATATCCTAATTGTCCAGCAAATGTAAATATTAAAGCTCTAGGTTTGCCTATCGGTTTGAGGTGTAGCAAAATTGCAACATCCTCATACTGGGGCTCCAAGTCTTGATTCTGTCCAATCAGCGTTAATCCATCGGTTGTGTTCTGGCCTGTAAAGGCAAAAGTAGTACAACCTCCATCTTCCGTTTGGCTAGCTTCGGTTCTTACTTGACATAAGACAGCTTCTTCCAAGCTAATATCCGCTCCGTCGGCCAATCCTTGAATTTCAGAGGCAAGATCATTACTAAGTTGTTTAATCAAAGGCAAGAACGTTATGGCACGCTGAACCAGAATATCTCTGCTTTGACCGGTTAGTTTTTCAATCCAAGTCAAGTACTTTTGAACTAAGCCTTTGGCTTGACTACCATGTTGATAACCTAACTGATAAGGGGTACCTGACACCTCGATTAAAGGAAATTCCTCGATCATAGTTAACTATTTCGGACTGACTTTATTATGGTCGAAATTTGACAGTAGCCCAACATGTTGTCAATTTATCAGTCAACTCTACTGATGCTGTTCCATTATATTCCAACATGAATAGTCCACCAGCGTATCCTTTATAAGCATGGGCATTTTTAATTCCACCTTTTTTAGAACCAATACTGTGGCTGGTTCGGATTAGGAATTCTCCATCGTTACCCGAACGAATATTTTCCCATCTGGCAATTAGTCCTTTATTGTTTTGGCCTGTGCTGAACTCAACACTATCTTCGCTTACCTTTTGAGCCGTTGCAGAAGATGTATAAGTGAAGCTCTCAGCTCCCATAATTTTCCAGTTAGTTACTCGATCTTTGTAATCTGGGCCACCATTCCTGTTAACTGTACCTACGAAAGTATAGACACCACCTGGTTTTAGTCCGGAAAATATCAAATCAAGATACCATCCTGGCCCATCGTTGTAACTCATATTGCCACTAGCATCAACAACATCCTTGAAGATTTTATCGGCGTCACTACCATTATCGAACATCGATTCATCATTAGCCCAGTTAATTGGGTTACCTTGCGATTTACGTTCAACAAAACTAGCTGTCACCCCCGTTTCTTTACCTGACTTAAACTGAAGTAGTTGACCTTCTTCTGGAAATGGGTTGCCTCGACCAAGTCCGTAATTAGTAACATTTTTCTTTTGAAATTGAATGCCTTTTTCGTAGGCACAATCATTGTAGGCTCTCCATTCTGCTGATACCATGCTGAATCCAGTTGAGATAAGGACTAAACAAAATATCCATTTTTTATTAGTCCATATGCGATCTCCAACGATTAATTGTATTATTTGAGTTAATTGAGGTGTTTTCATGTTTTCATTCCGTATTTTTTGTAGAGTCTGTGATAGAAGTGAGGGCTATCCTGCCTCATCTCAGATGTATCTACATTGGTTTCTAATTTTTTTGAACTGAACCAAGGCAATCAAGCTGGCCAATTTTAGCATAAAGATTGCCTGAATTGACAAATTTAACTAATGACTGAACATGGTGATAGAGACTATCTAAAATAATGAATCCCACAGGTACTGTAATAGAAAATAGCTATTCCAATTTAGCCCAAGGAATCGGATCAGTGTAACCTTCTGATTGATAAGGGTCTTCACCTTTAATTGGAGTCACACCTCGGTAATTATTTACACCCCATGGTAACATCGTATTAGAACTACAGTAGTGAATCGTTAGAGCTGGGCGGTTTTGTTTACTATAATTTTTTCTAGAATTGTGTAACAGGTAACCCGAAAAAAAGAGGACACTACCTGCAGTCATCTCAATTGGTATGGCATTACTATCATCAAATCCGCGTGCAATAGGCATACTATCGACATCGGGCAGATTGTGTGCCTCACGCTTGTAAATGACCCCGGACTTGTGGCTATCCGGAATAATCCACAAACAACCATTGGTAGTGGAAGCATCAGATAAAGCTATCCACACTCCAGTTAACGAACGGTCACGAGTAGGAATAGCTGATTCGTCCTGATGCCAAGGGCTTCCATTACCATCAGGCTTTTTAGTAACAAACATAGTTTGTACACACTTATAGGCTCCATTCCAAAAAGGCACATTGGCTCCTACTATCAAGTCCAAAATACGACATAGTTTCGGGTGATCAATATACTGACGTATAATTTGACTGTAAGCGTGGGGTTGACCAATATACATGTAGCGGCTGATTAACCGTTGATCATTAATCGGCCAATCAATTGGCTCAATCGTTGAATTGTCATAATGTCCTTGATTGATTTTTGCGAGCTCAGTTCGGATTTCATCTTGACTTCTTTTAGAAATTAATTTATCAACTAAAACAAAACCATTTTTAATGTAATATTCTGTCAACTCTGAATTAATCATGGAAGACAGATGAAAGCCAGTTATATCAACCATTTAGCATGCACTCCGATTTAAAATACACTGAACTGATTTGATGTCTAGTATGAATTCAAATCAGTTAACAACTTAAAAATTTTAATGATTTGGAAGAATTAATATGTAGCAGGCAAAAGTAGTAAATTTATGCTAGACATCTCTACAAAAGGCGATTATTTAGAAACCAATATAGTTAATGTGTTTGGACACAATTGTTTGCGCAAAATTTAAAGGGGTACTTCAACATGTGCTCCCTACTCTATAATCCTAGACTAATCATTGTTTTAGAACAACAATTTTGGTAGGCTACCTTCGAAACATAAAAGACATCCTGACTTGAAATATCTCGANAATCAATAATGAAAAATTTTATACGTACTGTATACTCTATTTTTGGGATGGTCAACTCGTAAGTCCTTCATAAAACTATTTCCCAGATTTTGAAAAGATACCTTTTCCTTTTAGGCACTGTGCTTGAAATCTGGCAGATCCTATTTTCTTTTCCTAATCGGGGTTTAGGTTTTTAAATTACTAAGGGGTACTTTTAAGGAATCAATCGTAGTGCATATATTGCGCAACACACAAATTATCAGAGGTAGTAAATGTCTTCCACACAACCCAATATAGTACTTTTTTTTACGGATCAATTACGTGCGGATGCGCTTGGATGTTACGGAAACCAAATTTGTATGACACCCAATATAGATCGGCTNGCTGGAGATGGTGTCATATTTAATAATGCCTACACAACTAGCCCTGTATGTTCGGCTTCAAGATCATCTCTCATGACAGGTCTTTATCCTCATAACCATGGAGTCATGCTCAATACGCATATAGCTCCTGCTTGGTCAAGAGGNCTAGATAGACAAGTACCTGTTTTCAGCAACATATTAAAAAATAGTGGATATTTTTTAGATTATGTCGGTAAGTGGCANGTTCATCAGGATATCAGACCAGAAGAATATGGTTTCGACATTTATCAATCCCAATCAGAAATACAGTTAAAGAACCAGCATATTGGCCGAGAAAGTGGGAAACTAGTCGAAGGATCTGGCAGTTTTATAGAATTTCCATACGGAAGTAAAGTTTGTGTGGCAGGAACTATGTCAGGCCCAAAAGAAAATTACCCTGCATGGCAAGTCGTTGAAGCAGGTATAGAAATGATTCAGGAAAACGCTAAACGCAAAAAGCCTTTCTTCACAAGAATTGATATTACTTCCCCCCACTTTGCTAATATTATTCCAGAACCTTATTCATCTATGTACAAACCGGATGAAATTCCACCATGGCCGAACTTTAATGAAACATTCATCGGAAAGCCATCTAGTCACCTGAAGAAGCATCAAGATTGGAACTTAGAACAAAAAGGTTGGGATTGGTGGCAAAATATAGTGGCAAAGTACTATGGTGATGTAAGTATCATCGATGATCTAGTAGGTTTGACTTTGAAGGCTATCGAAAATGCCGGTATTTCCGACAATACTATATTCATCTTTTCAACGGACCATGGAGATTCGACTGGTAGCCACAGACACTTTGAGAAAGCTGGAACTATGTATGAAGAAATCTTCAAAATTCCCTTAGTCATGAGGNTNCCCAAAGGNATGGCTAAATCTAAAGAAGTAAATCAATACGTTCGCCTAATGGACTTAATGCCTACGTTTGTAGATTGGGGTGATGGCGAAATGCCCGAAAACATTGATGGCAAAAGCATTGTCCCCTTACTCCAAAGACAAGACTTCTCACATTGGCCTGATAGCGTTTATGCAGAACATCACGGCGAAGTATGGGGTTATGCTTCGCAACGTATGGTTAAAACAGATCAGTGGAAATATGTAATGAANGCTCACGACTTAGATGAATTATATGATTTGCAAAAAGATCCTTGGGAAATGAACAATGTTATAAATGAAGAGAAATTTTGTGAAATTCTGTTAGAAATGAAAGCTCGGTTACTCGGCTGGAATGATGAAACTGGAGATATATTTAGATGGCCTTGGGTCCGTTATAATTTTCCTGATCCCGTATTGCCTAATAATGTAAATAGCAAAACTTTACCTTTGACATGCAAATAGTATTGAACATTCAACATCAAGTAAACTAATTAGTGATTTAGTATTAGATGAAATTTTTCACCGCTCATTTCAAGCTAAAAATACATCTTGCANAGTCATTAGAGCTAGGAAACTTCAAAGAATCTTTTGATCTTGTACACAATGTGTACGGATAGATGACTTTTCCGACTTAGTAAATCAAAATTGAGTAAATTATTATTTATTCTGGTATTGATATCAAGTAGCTCATTATCAATCCAAATAATTATAAAGAAAGAATTCGACTNATTGCTCAAAAAGATGCGATTGTGCTCACCGCTTCGAAATAACGACCAGCGTTTATCTGTTCAGTCGTCCACCGGCAAAGATGCTAGTATTATTGTTTTCTTTCTCTATTATTAATNACNTTCCAATCATAGATTTATAATCCGCTCAATTGACCATTAGCGACTTGCCTCAATTTCATCAGTGCATTACCTTCTACTTGAGCTATACGTTGCCGACTCAATCCCAGTTGTTTACCAACTTCGGTTCGTGAGCTTTCGGGTTGTCCTGACAGGCCAAATCGGCGCTGTATAACCTCTGTTTCTCGATGAGTCAACTTTTGATTCAAAGCTTTGCCCAAGAAGATCTTTACTTGCTCTTCACGTTCGTTTTGAACTGCCTGTTCTTCAGGACCAACTGAGCTGCAAACGTAGTTTGTAAGTGCTGTTTCATCCGTAGCATCTTTAGAATTGTCNAATGAATAAAATAAGCGTGGCACATGAAAAAAAATTCGGTCTTTGTACTCAGGNTGAAGCNTTTCAGAGTTGTCATTTTGGCTCTCATTCATTTGTTCTTTCTTTAACCATTCGGCAGGTACTCTGATACCTCTAGCTTTATTTTCTAAAGCACGACTGATAGATTGCCGGATCCAAATCCAAGCATAAGTGCTAAACCTACCACGAGTAGAGTCAAACCGCTCAATAGCCTTCATGAGTCCAATAGATCCCTCTTGCATCAGGTCATCTTCAGTCATTCCACTTTCATGATTTTGGTAATAATCTTGTCTAATTATTTTTCTAACTAAGCCTAGGTTTTTTTCAACTAAGGTGTTTCTAATTCGATGACAGTCATCATTGTTTCCAGCCAGCTTGGCTTTATTTAATTGACTAAACAACTCATTTTCTTGTTCGTCCATGAGTTTGGATTGATGAGAGCACATATAGTTCATAATTCCTTGATTTTGCATTAGTTTTGGGATTATACACCCCGAGTGCGACAGCCAATGTCGCACAAAAAAAAACACCTACTAATGTCGACACAGTTTGTCGCATTTGCCACGTATTGTTCAGCTACCCAAAGAACAAATAGAATCAGTGTTTTTCTTCAAAGGAAATAATACAAATAAAAAGGAGATAAATCTAATGTTGAATTATAACCGTACAATTATGATGGGACGATTAACACGTGATCCAGAGCTAAACATCTTATCCTCGGGGACTGAATCCATGACAACTGCACTAGCTGTTAATCGTACTTGGACAGACAAGCATAGTGGTGAGAAGCGAGAAGAGGTCTGCTTTATTGACTTGCAAGCCTTCGGTCGAATAGCTGAGGTAATCGCTGAACATTTTTGNCAAGGCGATCCTATTCATGTCGAGGGCCGACTGCGCTTCCGCCAGTGGGAAACCCCCGAAGGTGAAAGGCGAGCTAAGCATGATCTATTAATCGACAGTTTCGAGTTCGTGGGCATCCGTAGTGACAATCGGATGTCGTCTAATACCAGCAAGGACCAGAGGNAACCTATTCCAATTGCGGAATTTGGGGATAATATTCCCTTCTAAATAGTAAACTTGGGTTTGCAAAACGATACCAAGCTTGATAAATCTTTTTTCTACTATTCATAAAGACTATTTGATGTTCGATAACAGTATCAATAATTTAATCGACGAAAAATATTGCGACCTTACTAGCCAACCCAAGCNTACCGTTAATTCTCTAGTNGAGGTAAAAAGAAGTGGAAGTATCTGTAATACTTACGAAGACAAACAGTATTACATACAAATTTACTAGTTCGCGTAATTTGCCTAACCCTCAATTCCAAATCGAAGCTTANACAATTGCAAATGTACAGCTACGAAACGAATTTGGCTCGGACTTACAGTTAGTAAATCAGTTGACGTACCGATAGCCAATTCCATGTACAGTCTGGATATGTTTACCTTCTGAGCCAAGCTTATTACGTAGTCGATTCATGTGAGTATCAACTCTTCGATCACTGAGTTTAGCTCTTTTACTAGGTATTTGTTGTAGTAACTCTTCCCTAGCAAAAACTCGATTNGGCAACTTAGCTAAACAAAGTAACAGATTAAATTCCGTCTTGGTTAAGTCAACATTATTCCCAGCACAAAATACCCGTCGCTCCGATGAATCAATTTCTAACTGATTCACGACAATCTTTTCTTCGGATACTTTGCTCAGGTACGCCTTGTTCCTTCGATGAACAGCCCGACATCTCAGGACAACTTCCCTAANATTGAATGGTTTCTCAATATAGTCATCAACACCTAATTCCAAAGCAACAATCCTGNCTTCCACATTGGCTTCNTCTGAGATCACAATTANAGGGATATGTCTCGTATTTTGATGACGCGATATAATACGAAGTAGATCTAGACCGTCGATGTCTACTAATTGCAAATCGAGAAGAATAACGTCAGGAATCATCTGGAAGATGCGCTTTACGGCATCAGACCCATCTTCAATGTGGTTGACTGTGAAATTTTCTAATTCAAAAGCTGTTTTTAACTGTGGATAAATATCAATATTATTATCTATTATTAAAATTCTAGGTTTCATTTATGTTATCTGATTTTATGTTAATTTNAGGTTATTAATAAGGACAAATTGAGACAATAAACGAATCTTNTTTATCGTCTNTGNACNAGGTTAAATAAAAAAATATAAATATAAAAGGGANAAAGNATTTCATACTCGCAAACACGANAGCATTAGTTATACCAAAAATAATTTACTCGATATCAGAGAATCATAGTTTTTGTTTTAACCANATTGATATAATTATGAGCATATGTTCGCTTAGATCATTAGCATAATTATTTTGGTGGCTCACATTAGTTTTTGGTTATTGAGCCTAATAAAAACAGAAGAGTGGAAATTAAGGCTGATTTTTACTGGCAAATTAATTACAAAAATACTCATACTACTTGATCATATTTTATTCTAGTATAAAGATCTGAACGATTCTAATAAATATAGTTTCTGTTATTTGATAATATTAGAAGGAAGAAGTTCACAATCTTCTGATGGAAGAGCGACTATAGTTGCCTTATTCATTTTGGATGTCCAGATACTAGTTCTATACCTGAATTTTGATTCAATTCTACCAAAGCAAACAATAAACCGAATTCTTACGACTTAACATGAAGGAAAAATCTCACGCTGTTAGATTCCACCTGCTAGAAAGACGGAATCCAATTATGCAACCAACAAAACACCGGACGGTATTGTATAGATATTCAAGTTACACTTTCAAGTAAAAGATCACGAATTTTAAGGTCGATAGACATTAAGAAATTTTTGGTACGTTTTTAATTTTTACGGGGCTCTTTTGGTTTCTAACGGTCAAAAAAACACCATATTATAAATAAATTGAAGATAAGACTCAGACGAACACTTTGGGTGTAAATCTTTGTCTTTAATCGATTTATAATACACAAGGAAGAACGTGCTGAAAGCGGCTGGACTTTTTTATCGTCCCGAAGCCTTCTTATTCCACTTAATCCACAGAAGTATCAACTTTCTTACCAATGTGTAGTTTACATAAGTCTGATTTATATTATTATCTCTTTTGACTCTTCGTCGGTTGATGGAGTATTTGTCTAATTGGGTTAGAATTTGTACTAATAATTTAGATCCTTTTAAGTAAGAAATGGTATTTTATTAGAAATTTGTTTGAGGTAATGACTTGAAAAAAATCGTTTTTTTACTCTTTTGGCTTAACCTATTAGTCAAAGCTGAAGATGTTGAAATCAAACTCACAGAGGTCACCGATAGTTTGGATCAGCCTTGGAGTTTAACTTTCATAGAAAAAAACAAAGTATTAATAACTGAAAAACACGGCCGTATCATTCAAATCAATTTGTCTACAAAAAAGAGAAAAAAGATAGAGCATAACCTGAAAATTCATGCATATAACCAAGGTGGGCTACTAGATATTCTTTATCATAAAGATACAGTTTATATTTCTTATTCTGAACAAAGAGATGATGTAAAGAATCAAGATAGAGTAGGGTTATCGAGTACGTCCATTGCCAAAGCCGCATTTAACAGCGATTACCTGTTATTCTCAAATATATTTCGTGCTGAGCCTCCAATAGAGTCAGGGTACCATTTTGGATCTAGGTTAGTTATAAAAGATAGTTATTTATATGCAACCATCGGTGAACGAGGCTTAGGGATGATTGCACAAGATGGGAAAAGCCATCCTGGTAGTGTAATCAGGACTTTTTTAGATGGAACTGTACCTCAAAACAATCCCAAATTCCTTGATTTAGAAAAAAAGGATTGGCTACCTGAAATTTACATGATTGGAGTAAGAAACCCTCAAGGTCTTACCTTATCCTCTTTCGACAATAAGGTTTATATGAGTAACCATGGAGCTAAGGGGGGAGATTGGTTTGGTTCTGCCGATGAGCCTGGTGGTAACTACGGATGGAAAATACTTGGGTGGGGAGGAACCAACTATGATTCAACAAGTATTGGGCCAAAGTGGCTTCCCGGTTTTGTAAAGCCGTTGATCTACTGGGTTCCTTCAATTGCTGTTTCCGCGATTATTATCTATGAGGGGAATGAATTTTCCGACTGGAATGGGTCTGCGTTAATCACATCTTTAAAAGATCAGTCTTTAAGAAAACTGTCTTTCAGTAATAGTGAGGTCCTAAACGAAAAATTAATATTCAAAGGAAAAATTGGAAGGATCAGAGATATTAAGATTCAAAGTGATACTGGTAAAATATATCTACTAAGCGACCATGGCAGTTTATGGTTACTCGAAAACAAATCTATTCGAATCAAAGGTGACGTTAATGGAGATAAGGTGATTGATATCTTTGATTTAGTGATGGTCGCAGATCAGTTCGGTCAAAAGGGATATGATTTGATAGGAGACATTAATTCGGACGGATCAGTTAACATCTTTGATTTGGTTTTAGTTGCAAATTACTTCGGTCGAAATACAACCAATGCGGCGCCTGCTGTAAATCCTGATGTTGTACTATCAAATGAGCAAAAAAAGCATATTACTATCGGTATTAGTTATCTAGAAGACAAATTGCATCGCTCAGATGAAGAAGAATTTGCACTAGGTCTTTTGAAATCTATACTACCTAAAAGATTTACCTCACAAACGCAGTTATTGGCAAACTACCCGAACCCATTTAACCCAGAGACCTGGATACCTTTTCGCTTAGCTCAGTCTTCTACAGTAACTGCCAGAATCTATGATTCATTGGGTAATCAAATCAGAGTAATTGAGCTAGGATACTTACGAGCAGGAAATTATACAGAATCGAATAAGTCAATTTATTGGGATGGAAAAAACAAAAATGGAGAACAAGTTTCTTCAGGAATCTATTTCTACGAAATTAGTGCTGGAAATTATACAGAAGTAAGAAAAATGGTGGTATTACAATAGCACCTATTACCAATATTCAATAGATTCTCGCTTGTCATCAAGATAGCATAAGTTAGAAAATTGATGAACTACGTAATAATTCTGTGACTTTTTACGTTTTCGAGTTCAAAACTGGAATTAATTGAGTTAAAATATTCTACATTAGAAGAATTAGCATTAGCTAGAAGGAGAAATATGTTTTTCTTCGATCCATTGTATCTTTTATTCGCAGCACCTGGTTTGTTGCTTGCTTTTTGGGCTCAATCGCGTGTCAAAGTTGTATTTGCAGAATATTCTGAGGTTGGCTTGACTAGAAGACAGACAGGTGCTCAAATTGCACGAAACATTTTACAACGTAGTGGGCTCAATCACGTTAACGTCGAACGAACCGACAGTTTCTTAGGAGACCATTATGATCCACAATCTAAAGTCCTGAGATTAAGTCCCAAAATTTATGATGGATACAGTATAACAGCGGCAGGTGTTGCCGCACACGAAGCTGGCCATGCCCTGCAAGACCAACACAACTATGCACCATTGCAGCTACGCACCAACATTGTACCCGCAGTTCAAGTTGGTGGTTGGGTAGGACCACTTATGTTAATG
>PAYP01000034.1 GCA_002714785.1 Candidatus Poribacteria bacterium
CGCCTGATTTAAATCTACCAGGAAGTAGCTTCGTTCCAGCTTTAGAGGGTAAAAACCATACTGGGAATCAATCAGTAGCTATTTGTGATGAATATGGGCCGACCCGAATGCTACGTGAGAAAGAATGGAAGTATATTCATCTATACCCAGAGGGGCCACATGAACTTTATAACCTAATCGAAGATCCAGAGGAGAACCACAATTTGGTAGGTGTGTCTGGATATCGTGAACCCCTTATAAGATTACGTGCCGATCTGTAAAAATGGTTTAGTCAGTACGTTGAGGTTGGATCAGATGGAGTAAACCAGCCAGTGACCGGAAGAGGACAAATTGATACCATTGGTATCAATCACGATGAACGAGTTGCATTTGTTTAATCAATTTAATTTCTCTGGTCGGAAAGCCGTATTAGCTATTAGATTGAGGGGGTAGTTAATCTGTTCTAAATCTGTTTGATCAGTTTTAAGATCTACTTTTTTACGTGATGAATCCCAGACTCTTTCTGTTTCCGTTTCGTTATGGAAAGGTGAATACAAAAAAGTTTCTGATTTTTGTCTTTTCAGTTTAGCCTTGGCTCACATATGTCTATATCGAAAAAGGTCGGGGTTACATCAACAATTCAAATTACTGTACTAACAATGTGGAAATTCTGTTTTTTCGTAAGGTTTCGATATAAGAAAGATAACAAAGTAAATAATGGAGAACGGAAAAACACTAAATGAAAGTTTGCCAACTCTATCTTGTCGTAGGATTCCTGATCTTCTTATCTCAATTGTTGACATCGTACGCTGAAAGATACTTGATTTCGTCCCAATCAGATTTCGATCGATTAAAAACTAATACGTTTCAACCTAAAGACGTAATCCTATTCAAAAAAGGAGTCCGTTTTACGGGCATGTTTTCACCTGAAGGAAAAGGAATTTCTGGATCTCCCATTCGAATAGATGTCTATGGACAAGGGCATCAGCCTCGAATAGATGCCAAAGGAAAGGAAAGAGCTGGTTTGCTTTTACGGAATCCTTCATTTTGGGAAGTCAATGGGCTAGAAATCACGAATTCCAACGGAACCGATGATGATCAAGGAGAGTTATTTGGCATCTACGTTTTGGCTGACAAGAAGGAAGGAATATACGAACATGTATATATCAATAATTGCTACATCCATAATGTCAATGGGAAAGTAGGTGGAAAGAAGCGTGGGGGTATCCATGTTCATATCAAGAAATTGAAAAAGTCGATATTCCACGATCTACGTATCACTAATAACCGGATTTGCCACGTTGGAGGAGTTGGTATAGGCAATTCATCTTCTTGTGGGAAAATTGAGTTTAGACAGGCCGATGAAATCGGTCATTATCTATGGACAGATGTATATGTAGCGGACAATTATGTCAATTTCACGGGACGGAATAATATCATCGCACGTGTCAGTAAGGACGCAATCTATGAGCGTAATACTCTGGCTAATAGTAGCAGATATAGCACTGGTCATAGCATTTTTTGTTTCAACACAGATGGAATCAAGATTCAATTCAATGAAGCCTATGGTAATGTTGGTGAAGGTGGAATCGATCGTGGTGGGTTTGATGCCGATTACAATTGTGTTAATACATTTATCCAATACAATTATAGCCATGATAATCTATGGTTTTGTGGAATTATGAAAAAGAGAAATCGAAACGTAGTTATTCGCTATAATTTAAGCCAAAATGATAAGGAAGGAATCTATTTTTATGGCTTTGAAAATGAAAAAAAAGCTAAGAACATTCACATCTACAACAATACACACTATGTGAAAAAAGGGCTAAAAGTTTCCGTTTTTGCTGAAGGTCGAACCCCACTTAACTCACGGTTTGAGAATAATATCTTTTTCTTTGAAGAACAAGGGAAATGGGGTAATAGGCCTGAAGAAATCAATACTGTTTTCAGAAATAACCTTTATTTCAACCTCGAACCTCATGGGTCTGATTCAAGCCCTATTAATATAGATCCTGAATTTATCAATGCTGGACATGCAGGATTCAATATTGACCTAGATACGATGAAAGAACTTAATGGGTACATTCGGAAATTAAATACCAAGCCTTCTATTAATAATGGTGGGGTTGAAATCATAAATAACGGCGGTAAAAATCTGCTTAAATCAGAAGTAAAAGCAGGCCATCAAGGGATTGGAGCTTTCTGAGCCTAGACAAGAATACAGGTCGAAACCCTGATCAAAGTCAAGCGAAGTATGTGATTTATTCAGTTCATGCTCGTTTTTCTAGTAAGTAATTTAGCAAATACCCCTCGTTCAGAAACACCTTACCAGTTACAAAACCGGCCTCTTTATACTGTTTCGTATGAATGTTGACGGTTGTAATCTAAATAGTTTGTTGGACTCAAGATTGTGAGTAAAACCCATACAAACATAAGGGATAGCCCTAAATTTCCTTGTGGATCTGAGAAATAATATTGTTCACAAAGATAATTAGGAAATTGGGAGTGGAAATTTACCAAAAAAGATTATGGTACGATCTTCTATTCCTGTATGTTTGCCAAACCACGATATCGCTTAATTTTTATTAAAATTGAGAAGTAGAGAATAAATAAAAGGCAAAAATGAACGGAGAACTCAGATCCTGTTAGCTTCTTCAGGCCCATAGGTGCCGGCGTGGTAGTAGAATACATCAGCTTTTCCAGAATCAATTTTTTCAAGAATGGGGGTAAAAATCTCCCAGGAATGGATGAGTTCTTCGTAACCGATAAATAGAGTCTTGTCTCCTTGAATTGCATCCAGTAGTAGCCTTTCGTAAGCACCCGGCATTGTTTTGTTAAATCCGTCAACGTAACTAAAGTCAAGCGCTACATCCTTCAGTACCATTCCTTTTCCAGGAACTTTGTTGGTTATAAAAAACTTCAAACCTGCATCAGGCTGAACCTCAATAACCATCTTATTTGGATGATGTGGGGACAGGAATATGTCGCCAGGGACCTCCTTAAATTGAATAATGATTTCGGTGGTACTTTTTGTCAGTGCTTTACCAGCTTGGAGGTAAAATGGTACACCACTCCACCTGTAGTTGTTGATGGCACATTTTATTTTGGCAAATGTTTCTCTTTTGGAGTCACTTGGTACGCTTTCTTCATCAATGTAACCAACAACTGGTTTTCCTGCACATACACCATGTGTGTACTGTCCTAAAATGCAGTTCTCTAAAGTAATTTTCTCTATAGATTTAACCGCTTTGTTTTTTTCGGACATTATGCTTTCACTGTCGTAACTACTTGGTTTCTCCATAGCTACGAGTGCTAAAATCTGTAGTAGGTGATTCTGTATCACGTCTCGGATAATTCCTGCTCCGTCGAAGTATCCACCACGTGAGCCAATATTCTTGTCTTCCTCCCAAGCAACAGTGACTGAATCTATGTAATTCCGGTTCCATACAGGTTCGAATATTAGGTTAGCAAATCGCATAACCATAAGATTCATTATCGCTTCTTTCCCCAAATAGTGGTCGATACGATAAACTTGACTCTCGTCAAAAGTTTGATCAAGAGTTTTTCCCAAAGCTTGTGCAGACTCAGTATCATAGCCAAAAGGTTTTTCGACAATTACAGATGTTGACAAATCACCCTTGGTGACTGCACCACATTCTCTTAGAGAATTAATAACAGGTTCAAAAACTGATGGTGGTATTGATAGATAGTACAAAACATTAGGTTGGCTTGGGAAATTTTTAGAAATACTATCTAAGACTTTATGGAATTCAATAAAATCTTCAACTGAATTGTACTCACCACTATAGTAATGAATGGTGTTTAAAAATTCTTGTAAAAAACCTTCCACCCAAAGTGTTTCATCAATATTGTTTTTTAGGTTATCTTTGACCAGTTTCCTATACTCGCTGTTAGACATTGACGTTCTTGAATATCCAGAAATTACGAAGTTATGTGGTAACGCTCCAGAAGTAAATAAGATATATAAGGAAGGCAAAAGCTTAGTTAATGCCAAATTACCCGAAGCTCCGAGAATAACTATTGAACTTGATTCATTATTAATCATATGTTTTTCTATTCAATTATTTAATCTGAGGGTTTGATGTGCATTCATGTGTTAAAAGCCACGCTGACACAATAGAATCAGTAAATTATATACCCATTATAGGACAAGATTATTATTTTAGTCCATTATGTACGAGTGGTAAAAGAACTAATAAGCCTTATGATAGGAAAAACCAACAAGATGAGATTTGGAATCCCAAAAAGGGTAAGCCTGCTAGTTTCGAGAAGTTCTTCTTTCATCCAGACATTAAGAATATAATGAAGTGGAAAATAATTTTGAAACAATCTTCTTATTAGTAATTATCCATTGTGGCGATTGCATCAGCAAAAGCTTTTCCAATTTGGCTAATAATTTTAGCGGAACCTAGGTAGTGATAAGCTGCATTTGAAACACCAGTTTCTAACATATAGATTTCTTCCAAAGTAAACTCATTAGCCTTGTAATTCTCCAAAAATTCCTCTTGCTCTTCAGAGGTTAATTTTTTTCTTTTCGTAACCTTTTTAAATTTTCTTTTATTTTGTTCATTCTTAGAGAGAGTTCAGCAAGTTGGGAATCCCAATATTTTTCGGTGAGCACAACTTTGACGTTTCCTTTAAATTCTGGGACTAGAGCTGGGGCTGACATGGATTGGCGAAAACCTCTATGTATATCCGCATATCTCTTCTGATCGGTACCATATTTGTCTACTGGGCCTCCGACCCCCATAACACCGATGATAAAAGGTAGATTTGGTACCTGAAGGTCTCTCCGTACATCCCGAATAAAATGGTTTAAAGTGTTGGTATACTCATCGTATCCACCAGGCTTCCCACGATCCGGATAAGTACTTTGGTCGACCATATCGTTCCAGCCTTGGAACCAAATAAAACCTGACAACTCATAGCCTGACATAATGTCATACGCTGGATAGATTCGCTTAATGTTCTTCAATACCTTTTCAATATGTTTTATCATCAAATGATAATATTTACCGGTTTTCTGATTTTTATCAGTCTGGATTTGGCGAATACTGTCACCTTGACTTCTTAATTTTTTCAACTGTTTTTCATTGAATTTATAAGGACCAGCACTGGGCGGACGAAAATCTGTGTGCAAGGATTTTCCACCCCAAGAAGTCTTAATAAGCAAAACGGGTCTATTAACGTATTTTTGTACATAGATACCAAAGGCCAGCTCAGGACCAATCTTGGTACTCAGGCCCGAAGCACCATACCCTACAGTTAATTTTCCATACCTTTCGTCTTCTACTTTTTCTGTATCAATCGCGGAGATCCAAACTTTTTCGCATACGGTTGACGTGCCATCGGGATTTCTAAATGAACCGAGAATTGAAGCCGAATTCGGATCCATTCTCATGTGATCAAGTGTTCTGATATGGGCGTGACCTTGCATATTCGATTGGCCAGCAAGAATATAGATTTTAAGCTGACCTGAAACAACTTGTGTAGTCGTAGTCAAAAGGATAATTCCAATGATTCGCATATGGTAGATGATGTTTTACCATCGATTATAATGTTTTATTATCAATTAGCAGCCTAAAGTAGAATTTATACTTATATCATTCTTTTTAATGAAACGGAACCAAACATAGAATCTGCATCGTCCTTAGAAATAGTTTCTGTTAATCTCTGATTTGTGAAAGAGAGCGTGCGAATACGGTAAACCCCTTTTTGGTAATCAAAACTTTTTCCATCATCTTCATAAAGCTGAAATGTCCCATCATCAACACCGTAATGACGTACCTCTAGATCATGACCTATTACTTCTTCAGTGTTCATCACATCTTGTTTTAGCATAGGTATTAGTGCTCCATCTTTGACGAACAAAGGAATTTTATCGTTTAGTAGTTCAGATTTTACTAATATGGTTGTATCGGAACCAGCATATTGGCCGCTATAGAAATCATACCATTTGCCTGGTGGTAAATAAACATATCGCTCTGTGGCTTGGTTTTCGTAAAAAGGAGCAACCATGATGGACGGACCAAACATAAACTGGTCCGTTTTTTCGATAATTTTATCCATAGCATAAGGGTTAGCCTCGCTGTCAAGTTGGCTATCAATTCTTGTCTCGATTTCAGTATTTCCATCATCTTCAAGTATCATAGCCCGAATCGGTGGAACACCGTTAAAATAGTAATTGGCAAAGGAGCTATATATGTAAGGCAACAAGCGCATCCGAAGTTGAATAACCTGACGAACCGCATCTTCCACCTCCGAAAAGCTCCATGGTTGCAAGCCAGTAGCCCATGCATTTAACTTAGCCATGGAAGAAAAACAGACTGTCTGCATCCGATTTAGCCATTCTCTTGCTGAGGAGGCATTTCTTATCTCAGGAGTCCATAAAATCCCACAGAGGCTAGCAGATGAAATACCGGTAATATACTCCTTGTGGTTATATGAGTCGCTGTAAATAACAAACGGATACCCAGAGGCTGCTCCATTACTTGAACGCACATTACCATAAGTGCGCTGATTATTCTGTTTGAACAAATCCTTGTATAGTAATTCCTGCATTAATAATCCATATGTCTGACGCATGGTTTCTCCTGAAGTTCCTGAAGGAAATGTTGCGTGGTCTGGCCATAACCAGAAGTCATATCCATCGACTTCATCCACCTTGTATCCACTGATACCTATTTTCAAATGCTCTTTGGTATGTTGTTGCACCAACAGTTGACGGGCTTGACTCATATAATAGTCAGGGACTAGTCCCAACCAGACTAAGTGTGACCCAGAATACGGGTATATTTTTTCGTAAATTCCACTTTCCGGAGAGATATAAGGGTTGATCCACAAGTTTAAGCGTACTCCCTGTTTTCGAAGACGCTCTACAAATGAGAATGGATCTGAAAAGCGAGCCGTCTGCCATTCAAAAGTGCACGGGTAGGAAGAACTCATCCAACCCGGTTCTAACCCGATAACATCTAAGGGAAACTGTTTTTTGTTGAACTCGCTAAGTTCGGCCTCAGTTTGATCTGCGTCAAATGTAGCATGTACACGATGCCAAAATCCCAAGCCCCAAAGGGGTGGTAATGTACCACCGCCACAATAAAGGTTATAACGCTGAATCACGTCTAGCATACTAGTACCACCGAAAATTACAAGCTCCATCCCTTTTCCGATAATGTGAGCTTCCACAGCATCGCCTTGAGGAACAGCTTGCCAAGGATTTATTGGTTCACTTCCAGATACAGGGTTTCGATCAACTGGCAACGGGTTATTCTGCGAATCTTTCCGATTACCTATTTGACAATAGACCTTCATAAAACGTGCAGTATTAAAGAATACTCCGTATCCACGACTTGAAATATAAAAAGGAACCGGTGCATGAGTGCGCCCATTTCCTTTGCCCCAATGATCGGTATTCAAAGTGAGGACCGTTTTATTTTTCTTCAAACCATCAAATTGGAGACCAAAACCATAGATATGTTCGTCTTTCTCAGTAGGAATACGGACAGTAATTTTCCCATCTTTATCCTGGAAGGATGGCATACAATTTTCAAGAGGAAAACTAGTAGGCGAAAGTCCATTTATTCTATCTAATCGAGGCGCTTCTGCAGCTAAACTAATATAACGTTTTTCACTGTTCATATCTCCGATTTCGGATTTCCATACACCATTAGCCACAGACTGCCAATTCTCAATTAGATCCAGATTTCCAACCTGTTTAGTTATTTCATTCATAATTTTCCCACACTCCATTGTTTTTAACAAATACACTCTAGTCTTATGACAGGTGAATTTATATATGAATAGTTGTACCTAATAGTTTGTGATTACAACGACGTTTTTTCTCACTTGACAGGAAGTCTTGATACTCGATACTGTCCTGGAAATAGAATTTATTTATTGGTAGTTTCGTTCTATAAATATTATCCATTAATTGAAACATTATGGCTCTTTCATAAAACTACGTTTGCTTACGTACAATATTAGTATAAATTCTGAAAAGAACACTAGACCTAATCCAATTCTTATTATTTACAATAATTGAATTATAATATGCTTATCCATTTGGTTCTTTCATTATCATTTCAGGTTCCCATATTTTTTATGTATTCGAAAATATAGAGAACTAATCCGATCCATTACTACGATAGTATTAGAAAGATTAGTACTTTGTTCTGGATAGTAAGTATCTGTTAAAATAAATAAGAAAAGATTTGATGTTGGTGAGTACATCAAAATGAGCGAGATGAATCTGCAAAACAATAAAGTTGATAGTTTAGATATCATCGTTTTTTATTTATTTCATAAAAACACATTCATCAGATACTAGAAAAGATAAATTTTTATTTAATACCAATCATACAATTTTTAATAGTTACAGAATCCATGGATTCTGATTCATAGAATAAACTTAAGATTTTATAAGGTTAGAAAATGTCAGTACTTCCAGAGATAACCATGCATCTAGGACAAGATTTTGGTGGTTTTTCAGTCACAGAGATAACACCTCTTGAAGCTTTACGTTCAGTAGCTTATCAACTTGAACATAAAAAAAGTGGAGCACGGATAATTCACCTGCACAGTGAAGATACAGAGAATTTGTTTTCGGTTAGTTTCCCAACTCCCCCCCCAGATAACACCGGAGTCTCTCATATCCTCGAACACGCAGTTCTAGCAGGTTCAGCTAAATACCCAGTCAAGGAACCTTTTTTCGAAATGATAAAAATGAGTATGGCAACATTTATCAACGCCATGACAGGTTCAGACTGTACATATTATCCGGTTGCAAGCAACGTTGAACAAGATCTATTTAACTTGGCCGAAGTCTATTTTGATGCAGTTTTTCACCCTTTGCTAACTGAACAGACATTTAGAAGAGAAGGACACCATTTTGCCCCTCTAGATCCGGAAAAACCGACGGGAGATTTGACCATCACGGGTATTGTCTACAATGAAATGAAGGGTGCATTTTCTGATCCAGAATCCCGACTTTACCGGTCCGTCTCACGTGCCCTTCTTCCTGATACAATCTATGGTAGAGAATCTGGAGGGGACCCAGATGCCATTCCCGATTTGACATACGAAGGGTTAAAAGAGTTTCATCGAACTTATTATCACCCAAGTAATAGTTATTTCTTCCTCTATGGAAACATACCAACCCAGAAATATCTTGAATTTTTATCAGACAAACTTAGTAGTTTTAATCGTATCGGTGTTGATACCAAAATCGAGCCTCAGGTTCGGTGGAGTCAACCTAGATCCATAGTCGATAAATATCCGATTGGTGTGGATGAGTCATCTGAAGAAAAAACCTACTTGGCAATTGAGTGGTTAGTTGGTGATGCCACTGATGCTGAGGATGTTGCCCTACTTTACATTCTCAGCCTCATTTTGCTAGGCAATGAAGCTGCCCCTTTAAAAAAAGCAATTATCAGCTCAAACTTGGGAGCCGATCTTATTGCTTCAGGAATAGGTGGGATAGGTAAAGAAAGTACCTTTAGTCTTGGTCTGAAGGGTAGCGAATCTGATTGTCTTGACGATTTTGTCCAGTTAGTGAACGAAACCCTCACCCAAATCGCTGACAGTCCAATGGATCCTGAAAGAGTAGAGGCTGCTTTTCAGCAGTCGTCGTATCACTACCTCGAAATCCAATCAATGTTCCCATTGCATATGATGAGACGAGTAATTAACTCATGGATTTATGACAAGGATCCTTTGGTGTTCTTGCGGATGAATGAGCATCTGTCTAGTTGTAAACGTCGCTATGAATCCGATCCACAACTATTTAACCAATTAATACGTTCGCGTCTATTGAAAAATTCTCATCGTCTTACAGCCGTATTAAAACCTGATAGCCAGATGCAGGCACAAAATGACATGGATTTTGCCGATCGGATGAAACAGGTGCGTAGCAAATTTAGCGACGATCAGGTCGCACAAATTTCTGCTAACGCACGAGAACTAGACGAGTTAAATAGTCAACCTAATCCTCCTGAATTGCTGGCAAAATTGCCACAGTTAAAAATTCATGATTTGCCAAATCGACTCACACACATCCAGACAGAAGTGGAAGTAATTGATGGTGTCGAACTTTTACAAAATAACGTCTTCTCTAACGGTGTTAATTACTTGGTTTTAAACTTTAGTTTGAAAGGCATGCCACCCGAACTCTGGCCTTATTTGCCTCGCTATACTGAATCAATTCGGAAAATGGGGGCCGCGGGAATGAGTTATGAGCAAATTGCTCAACGGTCAGCATCATTCACCGGTGGGATTTCTTGCCAAGCCGACTTTGGTACTTGTATCGATGATCCACACCATTCCTCCTGGAACGTCCAGTTTAATTTGAAAGCACTAGACGACCAAATTTCTCCAGCCCTAAAGGTATTACACGACTTACTATTTTCAGTTGATCCAAGTGATAAGGAACGACTACAGGACGTACTCCAGCAGGCGCAGGCTAGATATCGGACTAACATGGTTTATGATGGGTCAGGAACAGCAACTAGCCATGCGGCACGAGGTTTAACGGTTGAAGGGTATTTGTCTGAAATCGTGTATGGGTTACCACAATTATCCCTTGTGGAAGGGTTTAATAACAATTTTGATGTCCACAGTGAAGATATTATAAGTCAAATTGAATCTATACGTGATTTTTTGTTAGTTGGTGGTCGAATGACTGCAAGTTTTACTGGCTCAAGAGATTCAGCTCAAGAAGTACAAAAGACCTTAAAGAATTGGATCTCGAAAATGAGTCGCGAATCCATCGGTGATTCTCCTACCGACTTTAAACGATATGATGTTTCACCATGCGAGGGATTAGCTGCACCAATCCAAGTAGCTCATTGTGCACAAGTGATTCCAGCCCCTCATTACTCCCATTCGGATAGAACCCCCCTGATGGTGGGAGCACATCTAGTCCGACTCGAATATATTATGAACGAAATTCGATTCAGGGGTAATGCGTATGGGGCTATGTTTAATTATAGTCCACTCGATAGTACACTAACCCTGGGTTCCTACCGAGACCCACACATTAGCAGAACCTTAGAGGTTTTCTCTGGTGTTGCTGACTACATTCGTAAGGTTGAATGGACTCAAACCGACATTGACCGCGCGATCATAGCGACCGCAAAACAATTTGAACGACCCATTCGGCCAGGAGTTGCAACTAGTCAGGCTTTATATCGCCATCTAATCGGACAAAGTCCTGAAATTCGAGAGCAATACTATGGTGAACTCCTGAGTGTCACTCCTCAAGAAGTAAAAAGAGCTCTATTGGAGCTATTAGAAAATAATTTTGCAAAAGGTGCAATTTGCGTCGTTTCGAGTCGAGAAAGGCTAGAAGCCGCCAACAAGGAGATGTCCAATCAACAATTGATCATTGAGGATATTCTGGGTTAAATTGATTTTTGGTTAGAAGTTTTTGAATCGAGGACAATAATAAGAGCGTGAGCCGAATAAAAAATGAAATTAGCTGAGCCTATATTCCTGATCCATATAAAATTGAAAGCATGTATATATCATTTAACTAATTGTAATTTTGCTTTCCTCTCTATTGCTCTTTTTCACCTGTTTTTTCAGCCGAAACCAAAAATGAATTTCGTGTCATCTGCAGAAAGTAGGTGGAAAACTAATTCTATAATCCAATATGTGAATGATTACTAGGTAGGATAATTCTCTTCTATATATTTGATAACCTTTCTGAGAACTGACGATGCAAATTGCCACAGGTAAGAGTATAGTTTTATCGATTTCACTTAACCCTGTTACATTAATCAAAAAGATTACTCTCTGAAACGAATTGTAAGAAAATTTGGTGCAATCAAGCTTTAACCGAGAGGTTCAAAATGGAAACTAAACTTGCGATTTATGGTGGTAAAAAAGTCAGGGAGACACCATTTCCCAATAGGAAACCATTTAGTTCAAGAGAGGAAGAACTACTCATACAGGCCGTACGTAGTCAGAATCTATTTGGCAAAAGTGGCACTATGGTCAGGGATTTTGAAAAACGAATAGCAAATTTTTATGGAGCATCCTTTGCTCAATCCTCAACTAGTGGTACGGCTGCTATTCACTCTGCTATTGGAGTAGTCAATCCTGAACCAGGCGATGAAATCATTACAGCTCCAATCACTGACCCTGGAAGTGTAATGCCAATTCTAATGCAGAATGCGATACCTGTTTTTGCTGATGTCGATCCATTAACGCTAAATATGCGACCAGATTCGATTGAAGCTAATATTACCGATCGCACGCGTGCAATCATCCTTGTCCACTTATTTGGTCGTCCATGCGATATAGATCCAGTTGTTCGTATTGCGCAAAAGCACGATCTGATATTGATTGAAGACTGTTCTCAGGCTCATGCTACTAAGTATAAAGAACATTATGCTGGAACTTTTGGTCATATGGGTTGCTTTAGTATGCAACAATCCAAGCACATGACCACAGGTGATGGTGGATTTATTATTACTAACGATGAAGAAACCTATATTCGGCTCAAGCTATTCTCTGATAAAGGTTGGGACTATCAGTACATGGGTGATCGGGATCATGCTTTCTTAGCTCCTAATTACCGTATGACCGAACTACAAGGTGCTGTCGGTCTGGCACAATTAGAAAAAGTTCGGTCGGTCGTGGAGCGTAGAATCGAATTGGGAACCCGACTAAATGAAAAAATTAGCTCAGCATCTGGGATTATGGCTATTCCCCCAGAAGATAATAGAGAAGTATCCTGGTGGAACTATATTTTTCATATTACAGCACACAACCCCGACGAATTCTGCAGTGCCCTTAGAGCCGAAGGTATTTCTGTTTCTCCGCACTACATTAAAGATCCGATTTTTCTTAGGGGTGAATTTTTAACCAAAGGTCAAACCTATGGTAGTAGTGGTTTTCCTTTTAATAGTCCTTACGCATCCAAGAAGTACCACTATAGTCCGGATCTCGTACCTAATGCGATCAAAGGTTTAAATACAGTTGCGGTTGTCGGAATTCACGAACAGATGAGTAAAGAGGATATTGATGATATAGCTATAGCTATCAATAAAGTTGCAAACTTTTTATCCAGATAGCTTCATTCTGTCTTCTTCTCATATGAGGTCGAGTAGCATGAGTAAAAGACCGAATATTTTCACAATTAAAAAACATATTTTTCGATTCATGAAGTGTTCCAAAAGTTATGGATCACTAGTCGAAAGACATCAGATCAGAGATTGCGTTTTTGACGACACCTTCAACTTCTGGTTTGAAGGGGCAACTTTGCTTCCATCGCTTATAGGCGTGAACCTCGTACCCCCCCTCAGCCAAGGCTTTTGTCGTTGGCACATAAGTTTGACATCCTTGCGTATATCCAAAGGCTAATGTTTTTTCTGGGCTTCTTTGGAACTGTGCATAAATGCCGTATTCTAAGAAAAATTCACCGGAAAAACCGACCAAATTTAATTCTCCTAATCTTATTCTTGAAAATGTGTAAGTCTGATGGGTTGGTACACGATCTTCTATCTTTTCTAACCGAACTTTTTGAACCCATTGTCGCCTAGCAATATTAAATCCATTCTTCCATGAATTAGTTGAATCATTTTCGCTTTGAGATGCAATAGATTGAGATGCTATTTTACCTAATTCCTCCATTGATAATGGTTTATCAAGTGGCAGTTGAGGTTTGATACGCCAAGCTTGGATAACTTCAGTAGGCACATGATAAGAATCCTTTAAACCTTCTTCCACAGCATTAGCTAATTCATAACCACACGAAATTACATCCGATTCAGTACCTGGGCGGAAACGATCTCCTGAACCAAAGTATGGTCTAACATTACCAAATACTCCAGGTAAAAATAAAGCTACGACTGGTTCATGTTTCTTCTCTAAACTATTCTGCGCCCATCCTGGATAGTCCCCAGAGATCTTAGGTCCTAGCAAGATAGTCGGATGACAACAGTAACTGAACAGAATACCAACTAAGCTGTTGTTAACATCACGGCAACTGATTACTGGAACACTCTTATCTACAACTCCATCTATATTGGGAGCCATACGACAATTACCACTGGTATCTACTAGTCGTCGATTGACATTGAAGTCGCAATTGGACTGGCCAAAATGGATTGTAACTGGTTGTAATTGCGACATTAAGTTCGTAATTAAACAAATAATACGATCTTTTAGCCCTGCAAAATATGGGCTAAATCCATCATAAAGATCAATTGGACACAAAATCGGCGCTGAATGACTGTGGCTACTCAATATCCATATTTTTTCAGTATCAATAATTACTGCATTGGAGATATCAGTCTCTAGGTCTGCTATTTCTGCCAACCCAATACCGAGAACGTCAAGTGCCACCAAAACAATTGGTGCCGAATCCGCCTCTAGAATGGCTACTCTAGCATATATTTCATCTAATGTACCTTCTGGATCAAAAAATAAATCAGGAAAAGTATCATTAATCGGTGGAGTTATTGAAACTCTTCCAAATGCGGCCTTCATCTTCTTCCCTCGACATGATTATTGGCGTAAATGGTTTATATCAAAAATAAGTCTCTACTATAAATCGTCAAACATTCTTACAGAACCAATGGTAATTTCCAGTTGGGATTCTACAATCTTGTAGGTATTTAATTATTATCTTTTTAAGGCAAGTTACTATTTGTGATATATTATTAATCTAATTTTCAATTTCTACAATCATTCAGATTAACAGATCTTATGTGACTTAGAATATCAAGATCAGGCTTAATATAAAAGTGAATTAATATGAAAATATCAACAAAGGAATTTAAATTTCATTCTGCCCCAGGGAAGGGAGAAGTCACTGCTATATATGATCAGCCTGAGTTAGCTAAATCGGTATTGGTTCTTGGTCATGGGTCTGGTTCCAATATCAAACATCAATTGATGTCAGAACTGAGTAGTGCACTAAACCACAAGTCAATAGCAACCATGCGTTTTAATTACCCTTATTCTGAAAAGGGAAAAGGCGGGATGGATGGCGAAAAAGTGAGATTGTCTACAGTTAGATCGGCTCTTAATATCGCATCCAAAGAAATTGCAAATTTACCACTCTTCGCAGGTGGTCATTCCATGAGCGGGAGAATGTTTTCAATAGAACAATCTCGTAACCCTGAAGAAAAATTGTCAGGAATAATTTTTTACGCTTTTCCTCTTCACAATAATAAACTAAATGTAGAACGTGCAGACCACCTGAAGCAGATTGATATTCCCATGTTATTTTTATCTGGCCAGAGAGATAGAATGGCTAATCTTGACTTATTAGTGCACGTAGTAGATAAACTAGAAACAGGTACACTCCATGTTGTGGACACTGCTGACCATGGATTTAAAGTTTTGAAAAGAAGAAAAATAAAAGAAGACGTAATGTCAGAATTAGCCCGAGTTAGTGCTGAGTGGATTGCAAAAATCATAGGATAAAGGAAACAATCATTACAGCATTTATCAAGTAAGATAGTGTTTCATAAAAAGTTAGATTATTTTTTGTACTTGAGAGTTAAAAATTCCGTTTTGAAAGATAAAGAGAATTACATTTAATGGAAATCAAGTTTAGAGTAGATAAATCAGCAGATAACAAAATTATAATTGGTTAATCATCATCATTTATGAAGCAGGGTTACAAATCATTCGTGTCGTCTGAAGGCATGGAAATTTTGGTGGGAAATCAAGCAGAAAGTAACGATTATCTGACCTTTAATCTATCCTTACCACAAGATTTTTGGTTACATGTAGCCGATAATTCCGGAGCTCACGTGATCGTACGAAATCAAGAAAAGTTGGATAGGTTACCCAAAAAAACACTACAAGAAGCAGCTTCTATCGCAGCTTACTACAGTAAAAGTCGGAATGGGGGACAAGTTGCTGTCCACTACACTCAAAGAAAGAATCTGCGCAAAAAAAAAGGATCTAAAGCTGGCCGTGTAATTTTAAAGGAACATAAGACAATCAAAGTAAAACCGAAATCTGATTTGGCTTTCGATGGTTAGTTTACTTCTAAAGTAAATTAGGCTACTTTTGAACCAGGTACGAACGATGCCAGTTATGGCGAGCTTCTTTTTCTCCACCGACGATAAGTGCACTTTATTGCTGGAGTCGCAGATTCTGCTAAGGGACTGGCTTCTATATGGGTAGATGGTAAAAAAGAGGGAGAGATCAAATTCAACACGAAAAGTGGATATGGTACTAGTGAAGGTGTAGTAGCTATCGGAAGACACTACGACCGATATACTAAGGGTATCATTGACGATGTTGCTTTATTCAGTGTCGCCCTAACTGAGAAAGATTTGAAGGGAATAATGAGTAAAGGGTTGCAAACAGCGCTGTCAGTTTCCAATAACCAAAAACTCTCAATTACCTGGGGCACAATCAAACAGCATTAGATCTGGAGAAAGTTAAGAATAAGGTTAAATTTTATTTGCATTTGTGTTTCCGCAGAACGTAACCGGTGGACGCCATATAGGTAGGATTGGATAATTAAATGAATTCTCTCTTGCTCTGGGGATAAGAGGACTAAAAAAAATTGATACATGAGCACTTTACTCATGTACCTTATTGCGATGCTCATGGTAACAAATACATCAAAAGAATACGTGGTTCACCCTTTGTCTAGGGATATCACTATTAATGCTAAATGGGATAAATCAATCTGGTCAAAAGTTACAGCATGCAATTTAGAATATTTCATGGGGCATCGGCCGAGCCACATTCCAAATGTAGAATTTAAGTTACTTTATGACCCAGAGTCAATATACGTCATTTTCAAGGTTGTCGACCAGTATGTCAGAGCCTCATCCCGAGGATATCAATCGGCAGTTTGTCAGGATAGTTGTGTAGAATTTTTTTTTACTCCACAACAGGATGTAGGTAGCGGTTATTTTAATCTTGAAACTAATTGTGGTGGAACAATACTTATGTATCATCAGGTTTCCAGAAATTACTGTTCCAAGGAGTTAAGTGATAATGATTTAGATCAGATTCAGATTGCCAGTTCTTTACCAAAGCTTATTACCAAAGAAATTACACAACCAGTCACTTGGACGTTGGAATATAAGCTTCCATTCTCAATCTTAGCTAAATATACTGAAGTTATCACACCTGCTCGTGGGGTAGAATGGAAGGCTAATTTTTATAAGTGTGCTGATCGGAGTTCACACCCACACTGGCTGACTTGGTCAATTGTTGACTTGCCTAAACCAGATTTTCATCGGCCAGAATTTTTCGGGACTCTGATCTTTTGCTAACTCTTGAATTTTCATATAAAGAGTGAGTCATTAATCTTTCAGTTTGTCTGTGATGATATTTTGACAATCTAACCAACAATACTAAACTCGTGAGTCCACAGAATTTTTTCGAAAATTACGGCTATTGGATTGAATCTGAACCATTATTTTCTAGTCAAGATTTGGCCGAATATCGACAGTCGATGAATGATATTATGAATCACCAATATGAATCAGGTCGGGAGCCAATGGCCGGTCGAAACTGGCCTGCGCGTGAAGATCTACAGGGAATGGTTCAAATCAATAATGCTTGGTGGGCTGGAGGTGCGATCAGTCGGTTATCTTTAAATAGACAAATCGGTCAGATGGCAGCCCAGTTACTACAAGTCAACGGTGTATATATGTGGCATGATCAGTTACTTTATAAACCACCGGCAAGATCAAGGACTTTGTCAGGCAATGTTGGTTGGCATCAGGATTGGAATTACTGGCAAGTTTGTGACCATGCTGACCTCATAACGGCTTGGGTAGCTTTAAATGATGTTAATACCCAAAACGGAGCTATGATGGTTATTCCGGGAAGCCATCGATGGGGTCAAGCGATGGAGGCATCTGAACGAACTTTAGAAATGGATAAGACCGCAAGTGAGGTCAAAATCCCAAGGGGAGAAAAATGGGAAATTGTACATTGCGAACTTCAGGCAGGTGCTGTCAGCTTTCACCATGCAAAGACAATTCACGGCTCTGGTCCTAATAATTCAGATCAACCCCGCTTGGGATTGGCAATTCATATGGTAGCTGATCACGTTAGATATACCAATCAAGGAATATATTCACATAGCAATCTAAAGGTGTGTCCACGAAAAGAAGGCGATCTGTTTCGTGGACACCAACACCCAGTAATATGGAAAAATGATACAGCGTAACAACTAATCCTGTGGTAAGTACGAAGGATTATTTTAGGATTATTCTTCAAATTTGAATGTATTTTCATCACTTTAAATGCTACGAAATTAATCGAATATTTTCTTGTCTTATTTGATAGTAGATATACCATAAAAAGTAGTTGATATCTGTGTCCCTTCCCAATTTTTTGCGTCTTAAAAATTGATTTTTCATGTTTCTATCATCGTTATTTCGGGACAACTGCGTTATCAGTGTTACATACTGCGACAAGGATGGTACACTGTTTATAACTAACAATTTCTATATTCGTCAACCTAGACCTTATTAACTACGGATAAGTTAGTTGTTATCATTTTTGGCATGTCTGATGCTACGCACTATGTTGGAACGTACCCAACTGGTTAAACATCGCAGGCTCTAGAATCAGGTAATGTATCAGCTATAGTTGCTGGGCAACCCGGCTTCGGCTAAGTACTCAAATCAGTGCCTAGTCAAAACCAATCTTTACTTGTGCAAATGCAAAAAGATTGATTTGTAACTTACTATATGTAAGTAGTGAAAGTTTAGCTAAGAACCGAGACGATTAGTTAGCAGTTACCAAAGTGTGGTATAGGATTTTGGATTACATACAGAGATCGAAAGGTGAAGCGGAAGTTCCAGAAATTTTGAGTGTTAGATTTCAAATTAGTCCAGAAGAGTATAAAAAAAATTTAAAAGGTACCCATGTTTTAACCCTTGATGAGGCAAAAAACATTTGAAAGAGAGTTTTTTCGTCGGTCTATAGTTCCAGTCAGATAGGGGATAAATTCAATGTTAAGTATGGAATACATCCTAGGCCTGCCTTCAGCGACAAATCTCTGGACCTATCTTTTGACGAATTCTTTACCCTGAATCAACCTTATACTTGTGGATGCGAATTCAGGACTACTTTTTGATCGGAGTTCCAATTTCAGAAAAAGCTAATTTTTGGCTGGCTGTAATAGCGTTTATGTTACCCTTGACGCTCTGGTCGGCACTTAGCTATATACCTTTCCTCTGGCATCCTCAAGTCTTAATTGAAAATTCTGGTGATACCTATTTCAGAGAAAACGACCGCGTTGACAAAGAAAACTTTCAAGAAGAAAATCGACAAGTTGCTCTGGATGGTCGGCGGAAAGCCAGTGGTATTCGTGTGAATCCAATCTACCTTCCAGCTCCACACCAAGTTCTAAAAGCGATGTATGTCTCTTTCAAAACACCTCCGAGAAGAAAAGGTGAGAAGTGGCTGTATCAAAATGTCTGGGACAGTATTGAGGTCATCTCTTTGGGATTTCTGTTATCTTCGCTTGTTGGCATACCACTTGGTATTTTATGTGGATCTTTTCCTGTTCTTTCTCGTTTGAACGAGCCTTTCGTTGACTTTGTTCGTTACATGCCTGCTCCAGCCTTTGGTCCCCTAGCTGTTGCGATCCTCGGCATTAACGACGCTCCTAAAATCGCAATTATTTTTATCGGTACATTCTTCCAACAAGTGCTAGTTATTGCCAACACAACACGTCAGTTTGATCATACATTAATAGAAACAGCACAAACTCTAGGGGCGAATCGGTTTGCACTTCTTACCAATGTCATAGTTCCTGGCACTCTACCAGACTTGTATCGAGATATGCGCATATTACTCGGTTGGGCTTGGACCTACTTAATTGTAGCTGAAATCATTGGTGCAAAATCAGGTATCAGCCTTTTTATCACACAACAAGCTAAGTATAGAAACTATGACAAGGTTTTTGCTGGAATTATTATTATTGGGCTAATAGGTTTTTTAACAGATCAAATATTAGGATTGATTGGTAGGCACATATTTATCTGGGAAGAAAGAGAATAATGACTTTAGATCACATCGAATCACGCCAGTATAAGCTCCAGTCTGAGACCGTTCGCAAAAGGCTTGAGGATATCAAAAAACGACCCATTTTATTAAAAGTCGACTCACTGAAAAAAAAATTTCAAGATCGGGAGGGGGAAATAGTAGCTCTAGGTAATATCTCATTTTCCGTTCATCAAAGAGAATTCATATGTGTGATTGGCCCCTCTGGGTGTGGAAAGTCGACGCTCATTAGAATCATTGCTGGTTTAGAAAAACAAACATCTGGAAGTATCCTTCTAGATTCTAAACCCATTGACTCACCTAGTTCAGATCGGGGAATGGTATTTCAGAACTACACATTGTTTCCTTGGCTGACTATAAAAAAGAACATTATGTTCGGACTGATAATGTCAAAAACTGATCGCCAGGAAGCCAACACTAAGGCAATGGACTGGCTAGAATTAGTTGGTCTAAGTGAATTCTCTGATCTTTACCCTCATCAGTTATCTGGGGGGATGAAACAACGTGTAGCTATTGCTAGAGCCCTAGCTACACGACCTCGAATTTTGCTAATGGACGAACCATTCGGAGCACTAGATGCACAAACTAGAGCCCAAATGCAATCTTATTTGCTTCAAATATGGGAAAGTCTTGACATTACTATTATCTTTATCACACACGATCTCGAAGAAGCAATATACTTAGCAGACCGAATTTTTGTGCTTGGCTCTAGCTCCAACCAACTGCAAGAGATCGTGGAAATTCCTGTGTCAAGACCAAGAAAACCCGATCAGTTCTTATCATCTGAATTTTTGTCGACAAAGAAGCACTTAGAAGACCTAATAAATCCTGAAAAAAGATCAACAGCTAAAAAAATATCGATTAAAAATGGAATCGTTGAAAAATCGAGTTCTCTAGAAGGTTAAACATTGGCAAAATTTTTTACAATTTAATCTTAATAAACTATCTTCATTAGCACTCTCATTATTGATAGAAACCCCATTAAATAAACTTCTTCTTAGCAGTATGGGTTGGAAAATCGACAAACTCTCTGCGGCTACTGCATCTACCAACTCTGATCTTGATTACCAATAACTTAAACTATAAGCTCTTCAACTTTGTCGGGATCAACATCAACTTTTAGGTAACTTTCTTGCTTCCAACGCCGATCTTTATCAGATCATACATCAGAATCATTCCCTCACTGTTGATATTTTCGTCTCTTAGGCATGTTACTTTATCTCTCATATTTAACCCTATCTACAACACACTTGGACTACTTCAACAATGAATTAAAATTATGCCTCAAACTGGTTAATCATAGCTGACTTCTAATCTCTGCTTAGGAAGACAATGATCCTAACATTTTGGGGCATTTTTACCCTTTTCACGCCCACACTGAATAATATCCAAGATGGAAATCCGAAAAAGACATCGGAGTCCTAGAAATATAAGCACAGAACTGAATTATTGTGATTGAATTTACACTTCTCCAAATTCTTGTTATGTTGTAGAATTAATGGTTATAGCGTCTAGTCAAGGATAAGCTCATTATCAAACACCAAACAACTTGAGAGGCTGAGTTAGTATTATGATTGAACAACAACAAGTTCAATTTTTCCAACAGAATGGATATTTAAAATACGGCCCTGTTCTGAATATAGGTGAGGTCCAAGAACTAAGAGATGGACTGGATCGGGTAATTCAAATCGAATTGAATGGTGGGGATGATTCTGAGCCAGAGTTTGAGTTCGGACACGATTTAAGGAGCCAGAACCCTAGTGGACGAGTGATCACACAATTTTTAAATATGTGGAAACGTGAACCCGCATATGAACGCCTACTTCATCACCCAACTATTTCAGGAGTTTTGTGTGCTTTGCTTAACACCTCCCAAGTCCGACTTTGGCATGATCAGGTTATTTCGAAACCACCAGGTGATAATGACCACTTTCGGTTTCATCAGGATTTTTATTTTTGGCCGCTAGACCGACCAGAAATTGTAAGTTGTTGGTTGGCCTTGGATGATGCCACCGTTGATAGTGGTTGCATGCATGTTATACCGGAAAGTCATCTGGATCCACGTTTCAGTCCTATAGGTCATGAAGAAGAGTTACGGGCCAAAGAAAGAAATGAAATTACGGAATCTGAACGAGATAAAGTTGCAAAACAACCTGCTTCATTTGGGAAACCGATCCAAATCAAGGCTGGAGAGTGTATGTTCCATCATTGTCTGAATTTCCATGCCACTCCAACCAATATTACACCAAATCAACGCCGTGCACATGTGATGATCTTCATGGCTAAAGGCGTCCAAGTTAACTTATCTCAAGCAGGGAACCATGTCCTAGTTTCAGGATTTGAGGTTGATGATGGAGAAGAATTAGTTGGCAAAGGGTTTCCTGCCTCTGATCCAAAACTGTGGGATCGCTATTATTAATAATAGTTTTAAATAATAAAAGGTCTGGATTTACTGATCAATCAGGTATTAATTACGTAACAGTATATTGATCACGGACTTATTAGAAAAGACTACATGCCTTTTCTAATAAGTTTTTTTAAGCGACCGATAATTTTACGATTTAATGCGCTNGNTTCAGCNTTCCCCAAGTGGTAGTCAGTTTANCCTGATGTTNNACNGGACTGGNAGNTATTCCAGGACCATTGATCTCAACATAATCATATAATANNGTCGAATCCCTTCCGCCAAGACCNGGACGACCGTCTTTATAANTCTTATCTTTTGTTTCTACTTGCAGTTTGCCNTCTATATAAGTTTTGATAACTTCACCNTTGACNTCGAAAATTATAGTGTAAGCGTCTCCTCCTTTCGTGTCTGTGGACTCTGGACGTTTGGGCCGGTCTCCACCGGTAATTTCTATACCGGTTCCCCCATCAAAGCGAAATATACTGTTGGTGTTTGAGTTATAGCTGATTTCTATAAAGTAGAAATCCTGGGTTGGTTTCTGCACTCGAGTAAAAAGGTGAAAGTATGGGCCAGCGACTTTACGAGCTTTGACTTCCATTTTGTAATCGGTCCATTTCGGGTCGCCAAAAAAAATACCCGAGTTCTGCCCTCCGACGACCTTCAACTCGAGCTGACCGTTGGAGACCTCGGCCGTGGCACCTGGTCCAAGTTCCCAATCCTTGATATCTTTTGGGTCATCGAATTCTATTCTCAGGGCAAATACAAAATACGGANTCAACAGTAATATTAACAAAACCAAGGCACNAAATGTCCAAAAGTTATTCATCANTAAANTCTCCTTGTAAATCCTCTTCAATTTGAATCATAAGGGATCGAACAATAACTATCTTCACAACCAGATTCCTAAAACTTATCCTTATTCATTTGATATAAAATCAACACATAAGCATTATCACTCGATTNCTTCAAANCTACCATCTCGGATGATAGAAATCGGCTAAACCAAGGTCCAGCCGATTTGGTNTTTTTTTGCTAAAACTTGAGAAGAACCCTAGTTCTTCTTGATTTTCGCCCAAACACTTGCCAGTTTAGCCTTAGGGTTTACGGCTGTTCCTTTGCCTACTGGAATTACCTCAATACCACTGAAGGTCGCATTGAGNTCACCTTTTCCTGTTTCTTCATTACCAGCAAAATTCAGATTGAGTACTCCATCCGTGACCGATACATTTTTGAAGATTTTGATGTCGATCTCATCTGCGCCAGGTGCTACATACAATGGTGCGACATTTTCATCCTCGATGAAGATATCAAATCCACGGTTGTCAGGCGACCAATGCTCACCTACCAAATAGGTGACATCGAAAACACCGTTTCCGGTCCTAAGTCCCATTTGAACAGTATCAGGATATTTCGCCCAGCTGACAGTATGAAATATGGCATGATCATAACCGGCCTTATCTGCTTGGGCTTTAGCTGCATCGGTCAGCTTTTTAACTTCCGCTGTTTGGGGCTCTGTTCCAATCCAACCCCCCCAAGAGTCGTCATCTTTGATATTAAACTTCTGCAGTCCACCAAACCAGATTCGACCTTGACTATCCTTGTAGTCATCTGCCTTACCACCAATCACCCGGATCACTGGTTTCTCCGTAGTTTTTGCTAAAACAGAAACAGAACATACTATAAAAAGTATTCCTGTTAGTAAAAAGAAAATTTTTCTCATCAATAAACTCCTTAAAATCGAATGGATATCATCCTTAATTTTTTTCGATTCTGACTGTACCAAAGTCATATATATTAATCAAGGAATAACTTGACTAGTCTGCTATTGTAATAATCCTTATTGCCTGTAGATAATTTCCTTAGATTCAGGTGTACACATCTATTCACTCATACNAAATTTATTTATTAGATTTNTTGACCACATCTACNACAAGCCATATCAAATAAATGATAGCGATTAGACAGCCCTCCACTCTCATAACAGCAACACTATCTACCTCTAGAGCTATGATCTTCAGGGTTCTATCAGTTAAAACAATTAAGATCATGCTTAGGCACAAGAATGCCAAACTATTACTGATGACAAATAAAAAAATAGCCCTACATTTCATTGCCAAACCCTCGCCAATTAGGACTTCTCCAAATTTTTGGAGAAGTTATTCGTCAGAATCCGATGCTTGATTGTTTTACTCATTTGNTGCTTATCTGGGTTGAGGAACANTATGGTAGATAGACCTGGTACAGATTAGTGTTGNACTTGCTACTTCTATGTCNTAATNAACCCTACACNAGTCATTATATTNTTGAGAATACTCTTCTTTCTATTGGCATATCTAATACCAAAATCATTCTCCTTCCAAATACTGATGGGGAGGGTGATGATTTAACTACTAGACGCTAGGAGGTAGAAAGTTATGACAGCAAAAAATGATGCTCAACTAATTGAAACTATAACTCTATTGATATTAGTTAACATCCAGTCTCTCCAATGTGGAGTCTTATCTATTGATCTGATGATTGATCAAGTCAGAGAACCCTCTCTCAAAAAGGGGTTACAAATGTTCGTTAATGATCGAGATGATGAAAACATTAAAGACACCTTGAATGAGGATCTCTACCTCAAAGATGACTGCCAGAATCTAGTGGTGGAAGGTGTCTGCATGCTTGCTTAATTAACTAATAATTTTTGTGTCAGTTTGATGAAAGAAAAGTTCAAGACCTATCTATCAACCGAAGNTCAGGTGAAATTAGAAGTTAGAACGAAAGNAATTTAGGCAACTGGAAAGACAATTGCAGGTAGCAATCAGGTAATCATTAAACATCTTAAACGATACGAAAAATAAATAAATTATTTTNGATCCTAAGAAGATTAAGAAAATAATTTATGGCAAATCTGGANANATTGCCCACAGAATGGGATTTAGAAAAGGGTTACTATCCAAAAAAATTAATGGACATATTATCGTTACACTGAAAGAAATTAACCNATTGGCAGTAGCTTTGGGTATAGATACTTTGGACAAATTGAAACAAGTCTATCCTGCTCCAACTAATTAAGACAAAGAATCAATATGGTTTACAATAAACAAGAAGAGCAGAAACAGAAGGGTAGAGTTATACTGGTAAAGAAATTACCCGACTACTGATTAGTATTCTACTAAAGACATCATATTTTACACCGAGCGGGTTCGAGTGAAAGAAAAAAGATACTTATAGGTCTTAGAAAAAGATGNAGTTTTTTGGTATTGACTTTATTTGTAACTATTGTTAGTGATATTACTGAAAGNACNGTTATATTAGTTGTTGTTAGGGGAATAGGANTAGTTATTTGGACTCCATATCTTATCCGAAAACGAGATGTGCTACTAAACAAATCAGAAGATGGCCCAACTGACTAAGATTCCTTTTATAGTCTGGATGTGGGTCTTTATCGATTGGGTAAATATTACTACTGATTTTAAGGAGTNTTAGATGAAAGTTTTGGATGAAAGTAAATTGCGAGATTATGTTGAACAGTTTAATATTGACGATGAGGAATTATACTCAAACATTAGTAATGAAGAAACATTTAATTTTTTACAAAAAAATATTCCTCTTTTTGAATGTCCAGATGTTGATTTCGAAAGGACTTATTATTTTCGCTGGTGGACTTATCGTAAACATATTAAGAAGACCAAGGATGGTTACGTCATCACGGAGTTTCTACCAGATGTACCATGGTCAGGAAAACATAATACTATAAGTTGTCCTGCTGCCCACCATTACTATGAAGGACGATGGTTGCACAATGCAGAGTATCTCGACGACTATTCGTATTTCTGGCTAAGAAAAGGGGGTGAACCACGCTTATACAGTTTCTGGATTGCGGACGCATTCTACAATAGATATTTGGTGACTTTNGATAGNAATCCTCTACTAGATTTACTTCCTGATTTGATAGAAAATTATAATTTATGGGAAACTGGATGGGATTGGAAGGGTTATCATATCGGACAAAGGAAAAATGGATTATTCTATACCATTGATGATAGGGATGGAGGAGAGCTTTCCATAGGTGGACATGGTTTTCGTCCGACTCTCAACAGTTTTATGTATGGCGATGCTATGGCCATTTCAAGGATAGCAAATCTAGCCAGAAAACANGATATAGAAAATGAGTACAGATCAAAAGCCTCCAAAATCAAAAATTTGGTTCAAGACAAACTATGGGACAGTGAATCTAAGTTTTTTAAAGTTTTACCAAAAGAAGGAGGANCNCTNAAAGATGCACGCGAGCTTCATGGATATGCTCCCTGGTACTTCAACATGCCAGATTCTGGGTATGAGGAAGCATGGAAAGAATTAATGGATAAAAAAGGTTTTTATGCTCCTTATGGTCCTACTTTTCTAGAACANCGGCATTCAGAATTTATAATTTCTTATGANGGGCATGAATGCCAATGGAATGGCCCAAGTTGGCCTTTGGCTACATGTAATGTNCTAACATCACTTGCTAATCTATTGAACAATTATGATCAGGATGTAATCGGAAAAGAGGATTATTTTAAAACACTTAAATCTTACACTGATTCCCATAAGCTTGAAAGAGAAGACGGTAANATACTACCATGGATCGATGAAAACCTGAATCCATACACCGGTGATTGGATATCACGTACACGCCTTGAGTTTTGGGAAAATGGAACTTGGAGTATAGAGAAGGGGGGAAAAGAGAGAGGAAAGGATTATAACCACTCGACTTACAATGACTTAATAATTACTGGTTTGATGGGATTAAGACCACGAAACGACAATGTGATTGAGATAAATCCGTTGTTACCTGAAGGGAAGTGGGACTATTTTTGCCTTGATAATGTATTTTATCATGGTTATAAATTGACTATTGCTTGGGATAAAACNGGTGAAAAATACAAGAANGGAAAAGGATTAATGATTTTTATTGATGGGAACCTAAGAGCTAATACCGAAAATATTGAAAAAATCGTTTTTGATTTAAAAAAATGAACGGAAGTATAACAGTATATTCCCGTCGTTGTGCGGAAATCCAAACTGAGCATTGGCAAAACCCCCACTCAGTGGCAGGATATCTATTCCAATAGTAACCAGCTNACGGCGTCAGTATTTGGCAACGTGAAGNTAATAAGATAGAAAACAAAATTCTTGCGAATATAGATAATAGTCAGTAAAACCTCAACTTGGTAACTGTTGATATGCACAAACAAACAGTTCGGGCCGGACCTTATGCGGTAAATACGGTAAGAATTATAGTTGAATCTTTTGCTGTAAAATNTAGTCAAAACTCAACCCTTCGCCAGGGCGTTCTACAAGGACGCCCTTCATTCCGTAAATTNTCGAAAAGCNCAATAAATTGACTCCACAGACTATGACCGACGGCCTATCCAGAGAATTCGATTTTGGNTAAATTCACATGGATTTTTCTATCCATTCTTTTTGCTGNTNTTGTTTATTTTTGAAATAATCAATACGATTNGATTTTTCCTTTTTNTCAATTTCAAGCCTTTTGATTGCCAATAAAGTTAGGTGAAAAAACAAATATAACNNTGGGCTATCGAAAAGTCTCNAAACCACCTAATTTCTTCACCTTTTATATCCTTGTAAATCGNATAACANCCCCACCCAACTAAGCTGAAATATAAAACATTAAACGCATATGGTTTTGGTCTGGATAATATCCAATTTTCAAAATGATGCCNACCAAACCGATCGGGAAAGANNATGAATAAAGNNNAGNCGNCANATAAAACNATGNNGATTANANNTNCNATACCTCTTACNCTTTGGTATTACCTAACCGATCAATCCGTTGTTGTAGATTATCGGGCATTGGTCTGACTATGCCTTGGTCAATTTCCTGGCGGTGTTGGAGTTTCTTCTGTTGGTCTTGTTCTATCCGTTACTTGGTAGATTCTAAATCCTCTTGGGATTGGGTCAGGTCAAGCTGTAAAGTAGTCTCAGGTTGAACATTGGTCTGGTTCTTGGGTTTGGGTGGCTGTCCCCCTTTGCGTTTCAATGGATCAATCAACCTCCCTTCCAACG
>PAYP01000035.1 GCA_002714785.1 Candidatus Poribacteria bacterium
TCAGATTGAGATTAGGAGCCTCACCCCGCCGGTTACGTCCACCTGTTTGGGCTGCTTGTTTGAACTGCTCTAAAGGTATACCAAAAAAGTCGGTATCTCCATTTCCGTTTTCTACGGGTTGTTCCTTGTTCTCTATTTCTGTAGGAGTAGATGTTAGAATGAAGATCTGATCCTTCCAGATAATCGGGCTTGCGTGTCCTTCACCAGGTATTTCTAGTTTCCACAGGATATTTTGTTGTTCACTCCATTCAAGAGGAGGGTTGTTACTTCGTGGTGCAATGCCATTGGATGTCGGCCCACGCCATTGGTGCCAGTAAAGTTCGTATTCAGATGATTGATCGTATTGCTCAGCTTGAGTAATCGTTGTGAAGAAGAGGAAAATCAATGTAGCTAGAAATATCAACTGTAAGTTCGCATTTTGGAAAACGTATTTCTTGAACAAAAAAAACTCCTTACCAACTAAATCAATAGGTTTCATCTTTGGTGGATGTGGGTTATTAATTATTAAAAGGTATTGGTCACCGGTTTTGACTTAGGGTAATAAGATGTCATCAAAGTCAAGCGACGACCGGGTGATCCGTCCAACTCAACCGAAAAATTGATATTTGGTGTTTGTAATTCAAAACCGATGTGGGTATTAGACGCGTCTCCTTCTGATTCATCAAGTTGGCCTAAGATTTCTATTCTTCGAGCTTGACGAATGTGATTCCAACAAGCATAAGGTATCCAAGTGAGGCTGTCAGATAATCGGATTCTTTTACTCACACCTAACTGAAAATTGACACCTACCAAAAGCTTTGTAACTATATTTTGTTGCTGTTGTTCCGCTCTAATCAGTTTCAGGTCACCATAAATTCGACCGATTAAATCAATTCCTAATTCTTCTATGGGATAAACTGTACTGAACCCACTACCGATGATAACAGGTAGCTTGATTTTAGCTTTCTGTTTTTGATCAACCAAATCAGGATGCCCTAACACGTCATCGGGGTCAGAGACCAAGTTAGTACCAGCCACCAGATGAAATTCAGCTAATTCCAACACACCAAAATTCAGAATGGGAGCGATTCGGATAGTTTTTGCCAATGGTTTAATACTAGTTTGTCCCATCAATCCAAATCCCAGTTGGCCAGATTTTAGCTGATGCAGATCAATTTGAGCATAACCATCCAAAAACCCAAAAAATAATACTGCAAAAAATACCAGTCGTTGTTTTTTGACAAAGCAAATCATTTTAGGAACAACTAATTTATTGAGATAATACGTAAGAGTGTAGAAGAACTAATCCTGCGAAATCAGCTATTAGCTTACTGTGAAAATTAGACTACCCAGTAGTCCCAGAGGTGTTTCGGAATGTTCTTGCGCACACCAGCATCATCATGGTGTGTCCAACGCGCGAATAAGCCGATCCGAGGCGTTGACTGATTATTCGAAGATCCAGTGTGCATCAGCCATCCATGCCAAATGATAATATCCCCAGCTTCAGCAATAAATTCCTGCGCAGGCTGAGAATTAGGACCGTGAAAGATTGACCAACCATGCTCTTTCCACTCAACTGTATCTCTGAAAGTACCTTCGATTCGTTCAGGATGACGAAGGAAATACTGATGTGCATCTATGTGGCTACCAGGCCAAAACACAAAACTTCCACCTCTTGACTGTACATCGTAAAGATAAGTCGTAATACCAATCATCAACACAGCTTGGCAGCCTTCACCTGGGTAACCGTCCAAGTGCCCCGAAACAGGCATCGTCCAACTATTATCTTGATTTGGCCAACGTGTCAGAACCCCACACCCTCCCCCTTTGAAATTATAACCGCCGACTTGTTCAACTATAGCTTCAATTTTTGGCAAGCTACCTAACTCAGGTGTTAGTTTTGGATTGTTAGTAGAACTTGCTGTTGACCAGCTTGATTTNTCTGAGTAACAGCCGCCAACTTGCTTCCAAAATTGTTTTCGCCATTGATCGATTGTTTTATTCTCAATAAAACTACGAAGGATCAAGAACCCATCGCGCTTAAAATCACCTATCTGTTTTAGGTTTAGCAACATAAAAATAAATGGTCCCGGAAGCTAATTCGGTGTAAGGTTAGCTTCATCAAATACGGTGTTGAGTGTTTTTTCAAATTGTTTCAGCACTATTGCTTCATCTTCTCCATCAACGATCANTAANAGCTCAGAGCTNGGCCTAGCAGCTAACATTATTACACCCATAATACTTTTAGCATTAACTTTCATTCTACCTTGTAACAGAAAAATATCTGCAGAAAACTGGCTGGCAGCTTCTGCAACTCGGGCCGCAGTCTTCATATCCAACCCATTTACATTTTTAACAATTACACTTTTTTCTATCAATTGTAACCATCCATAGTAACCAGATCCTCCATCTACACGCACCCTAGTTGGGGGAAAATAACAAAGCTTGGTGTTGCCAATTCTCAATATGATCTTGTTTCTCATCATCATTCATCATATTACTTAAGGTTTTATCCAGTTCCTCAGGTGCGTTGACACCCATTTTTTTACTCCACAGGTTTGCGGTTGCAGTTTCAATCAAATTTGAAATGTTGCGGCCAGGGGCAACAGGTAGAACAACTTTTGGGATCAATTCTTTATGGAATTGATAATGCTGCTCTTCCAATCCAGTCCGTTCATAAGCTCTATTTTTGTCCCATATCTCTAGAGAAACCACCAGTTCAACTTGTTTCCGATTACCTATAGCAGTAATGCCAAACAATGAGACCACATCAATTATTCCTAAACCACGAATTTCCATATAGTGTTTCAACGGGTTAGGCCTAATACCAAATACCCTGTGTTCCGATACCTTTTTCAGCAAAACGGTATCGTCAGCGATTAGGCGATGCCCTTTTCGCAAAAGTTCTAAGGAAGCTTCACTTTTTCCAATTCCACTGGGGCCTAAAATTAACACACCAAGGCCGTAAACATCGACTAGATTACCATGAATAAACTCAGTTGGACCGAATTCATTCTCTAGAAAATGAAGTAAAAAATTAGTAAATGTTGAAGAATCATGGCCGGTTTGAAGTAATGGTATGTGCCTCTCATGACTTAGCGAGACTATTTCAGGCGACGGGGTAAGATTAGTAGTAAAAACCAGACAAGGAATTTGATAAGAAAAAAGCCTCGATAGTATCCAGTGGCGCTCAGTTGTCGATAACTGATGCAGATACGATACTTCCCCTTTACCAAAAATCTGTATTCGATCGTAGCCGAAACTGTCGAAGTGGCCACACAAGGCTAACCCAGGCCGATTCGATTGAACCGAATGAATTTGGCGGTCTAAACCATTTTGACCTGCCAAGACCTTTAATTCTAGTTCTGAACACTGAATCAGTTTAGCTATGGTGAATCGATCAGGCACTGGTTAGTTCCACTTTCGACGACGTTTGGTTGAAGATTGAATGCCTAATTTTTCGCGATATTTGGTGACCGTTCGGCGAGCAGCGCTAATACCTTCTTTTTTAAGAATGAGGGAAATTGCTTGGTCGCTAAGAGGCTTAGCGGGTTCTTCTTGGTCTATTAGTTTTTTGATTTTTTCTTGTACACTAGTCGAAGAAATTTCACCTATTTCTGTTGACAATCCTGAACTGAAAAAGTATTCCAGCTTATATAATCCTTGCGGGGTTTGAACGTACTTTTTGTTGGTAGCTCGACTGACTGTTGACTCGTGAACACCAACCATTTCAGCAATCCGACTCTGTACCAATGGTTTAAGTCCACTTACTCCTACTTGCAAAAAATCTCTCTGGACCTCAAAAATAGCTTCAGCAATTTTTTGAATAGTTTGCTGCCTTTCATAAACGCTCTTCAGCAAATCAATAGCCTTTCCTCGATGCTCTTCTATCCAGCTTTTTGTGTTTGGGTCAAGAGAATTTTTCTGTTGTAACATATCTAGGTAGATCGTGTTCAGTCGCAACCTAGGTAATCCACGGTCATTAGTTGTGATAACATAATCATCTTCAATTTCTTCTATGAAAATATCAGGTGTGACCGCCCGTGGGTTCCGCTGGCTACCACTCTGTTGTGTGAAGCGCCGACCAGGATATGGATCAAGCTTAGCAATCACGTCAACGGCGGCTAGGACTTGGTCTGTTTTTACTTCTAATATCTGAGATAGATGACGGATTCGGTAGTTCTTAAAATCGTCATAATGATCTAGTAAAATTCTTTCTGCCAACGAATCATGAAAATCATGATTCCGACTTAGCTGAATCAACAATGTCTCCCTGACATCCCGGAAGGCGATCCCTACAGGGTCAAATCGATGTTGTATCAATGCTAAAACAGCATCAACATCTTCTGCTGAGCATCCTAGATCTTCGGCGATCTGATCAATTGTTACTGCCAGCATACCGTCTGAATCTAGATTGCCGATTATATATTCACCGATTTGCCGATCCTTCTGTGCAATTAGCAAAACTTGCAATTGTGTTGACAGATAATCTAACAGTGATACTTGTTGAGCTACATCTTCATCCGGCCCATCATTATTTTCCCAATGTTCTTGAGCGACTCTTTCACTTGGTGAGATTGAATCATCTAGAAAATCTTGCCAATCAAAATCTGGCTGTATCTCGTCTTCAGTAGGTGGTTCAATGTCAAATTCCGAATCTAAAGCCGCATCTTCATCACTCTCGTTATCATTGTTTTCGTCTTCGACCAGTTCCGTGTCTTCTGAGTCAGTTATTTCTACTTCGTCTAATTCTTCAATTAACTCTTCTAACATCGGATTTTCTTCCAACTGCATTTGCAAGTGCTGTGCNAGGTCGAGTCTAGACATCAGCAAAACTTCAATAGCTTGTCTTAGCTTAGGAGTAATGACAAGGTTTTGAGTTTGTTTTTGGTTGATGNTTTGACGAAGTCCAAGTTGCATGATGCTACCTATAGCAATATTTTCAAATNTAGAGGATAGTTTNTAGTCAGTATGCCCAGTTTCNTCTGAAGAATTTGGGATCGGTGTTTTTTTGACCGGTAAATTGAAGCTATTACCAAAGTAACGCTCCCTGGCCATTTGGCTAGATAGTAACTCGGTTGGAGTACCACTAAGAGAAATTTTTCCATCTGTTATTAGGTAAGCTCTATCAACAATATCTAACATTTCAGCTGCATTATGGTCTGTTATAAGNATACCAAGGCCACGTTCTTTTAGTTGAAATANCAACTGTTTAATTTCTTGGACTGCGATTGGGTCAATACCTGAAAACGGCTCGTCCAATAACATGAAATTTGGATCAATTGCCAAAGATCGGGCAATTTCTGCTCTACGNCATTCNCCACCAGACAGCGTNTAGGCCTTCTGGTTTGCTAGACTGGAAAGACCTAACTCACTCATTAGCTGATTTTGTCTCTTTTGAAGTTCACCTTTGGGTAAGCCTCGGACTTCTAGAACAGAGGAGATATTTTCAGCCACAGTCAATTTTCGAAAAATAGATGTTTCCTGCGGTAGGTATCCAAGACCCAACCGCGCACGCTGATACATAGGGAGTGAAGTAATCTCTCGATCATTGTAGAAAATTCGGCCAGAATTCGGTCTAATTGAACCAACGATCATGTAAAAAGTGGTAGATTTGCCAGCCCCNTTTGGACCCAANAGGCCAACGATCTCACCTGTGCCTACACTGATACTGACNTGATCTACAACAGTCCGNCCTTTTCGAGAATAGCTTTTGACCAAGTTTTCTGTAGATAACGTAATCGNCNTAGAATTTGACAGTTGCGATCTATTCTCCGGTTCGACTGTTGCTGTCATTGTTGGTTCCATTGGTTATACTTAATTCAGATGGATTAGTACTGCGAATCCGAACTCTAAATTTCACATTTCCCTCTCCAATTCGTTCACCGGTTACACGATTGAAAATGAAGTGGTCAGCTTCTAGACGATCGTCTTCTTGGATTACTACCACCTGTTTTTTTAAGTCAATCGTATTGTCTATGTGATTTATCGTCGCTTGATGGCAATTAGCAAAAATATCTTTATCTTTCAATTCAACANTCTCTTCAGCCAACGTTCTTTGGTAAGTATCGGTTGCAATATCTTTGAACATGGTTACTTTTTGTGCATTCAGAAACCCATTTGTCATTTTAATCNTAACTTTGCCTGTCAATACAGTAACCTCAGTGTTTTCGTCAGGCCTATAGATTTTTAGTGAATCTGCATGTTCGCATATAATAATTTCCTCACCATCAGAATTTTCGTCCGTTTGTGATTCTAAATCTGCATTGGTGTTTGGTCTTTTTAAAGTNTCTTGCCCAGTGGATAAGCCAATAACCATTAAACCAAATATCATCCAAAACCATTGTTTCATTTTAATGTACGAGCTACTCCGATTCATTTAACTTTTCATCCTTTTCATACAGTGTTGCTGTTACTTCCTTCATTTCAATTACTTCGAGGTTAGGACGGGCTGCTGCATTGGCTCCATTAACCACTGACTCACCACGAACAATACTACAGGCAACGGGCGAATAAAGTCGATCNTCTCGATTACTCCAGTGCAATTCCTCAGAAAATAATTGACCATTGTCGCTAGTTGCGATGACCGAATTCATAAACTTCAAATTTTGTGTTTGATCGACGACTTCACCATGCTCTGCTGTTATTTTTGCGACTACCTGGCCATTCTCATATATTTCAACGTATGGCTTACGAACGAAAGTAGTTTGTAAACGGAATTCCGCCTCCCTACCGATCAAAGTCCANTTCAAGACTCCACCTTCTGCATGTCTCATGCTGAAAGCTGACAATGTTTGTCGTGGAATTTCCGTTTCAGTGGTTGCAATCTCCTGTCTATCACAGCTCAGNGCCACCAAAANCAATACAGAAATGCAAATGACAGATAAATTATTCGTTTTTCTTNGCACCCTAGTTTGAGACTGGTCTGGTTTTCCATCGATCATGCATCCAAATCCACTGTTCCGGATACTGCCGAATATAACGCTCAATCAGGCAAGTAAATCGTTGTGTGTTTTCAATAAGGTCATGTTGTTTATGTTCAGTTTTTTGCAAATCCAAGGCTCGCTCAATAATCATATGATGGGTATTGTCAGGTTGTCTAACCATAAAAACTGGCAATAGTGGAGCATCGGTTTTTCTAGCAATAGCAACTGGCCCAACAGGAGTGTGGGCTGAACGTCCGAAAAAGTTAACAAAAACACCGGATGTTTTAGTATCTACATCAGCCAAAATAGCCAAAAGTTCGTTTTGTTTTAAGCAACGAAAAGCCTTCCTCAAGGATTTTTCTCTATCCAGACTATCGTAGCCTGCTTGACGCCGATTACCCACTACCAGATTATTAATCGTTTTTGATCGAATAGGTCGAGCGATGGCATTGAGCTTATAGCCGTGCCGGGCAAAAGTTGCACCGACCAATTCCCAGTTGCCGAAATGTCCCATTAAAACGATTACTCCCCGCTCTAAAGATAACGCTTGGTCAAGATTTCGCTGCCCCTCAAGTCGAACAGCTGTATCCACCCACTCCGTTTGCTGGAAGTGCAAGAATTCCATCAAATTTTTGCCTAAATTTTGGAAACATTTAAGTGCTAAATGCTCAACGTTAGAGACTGATGGAAGGGCTTGAATGATTTGCCGTTTGGCCCGATTCCGAGAAACAGAAGCCTGATGAAAAACTAATTCTCCTATGTAATCACCTATCTTCCAGGATGCTGACAATGGCAAACGAGACGCAAATCCACTCATCAATTTAGCTAAAGTCCAGTAACCACAGTGCTTCAAAGGTCGCCACATACTATGTCTATTATAGCAGATGCTAATCTAGATAGACAAACACATCAAACAAGTCGTCGCGAATNCCATTAGTTCTGAGATATAATAGATCAGCTATTAATGAACTCACAGCCGAGGAAAGGAATTTCTATTATGCAAATTGTAACCCAAGCTGAATTATCCAATAAAATGCCATCCTATCAAGGTAAGGTGCGGGATTTGTATGATTTAGGCGATCAATTATTAATCATTTCTACAGATCGAATTTCCGCTTACGATTTTGTTTTACCTAGTGGTATACCTCACAAAGGTCATGCCTTGAACAGTATGTCCGAGTTCTGGTTTAAGGAAACCGAATCAATTGTCAACAATCATCTCATTTCTGCGGACGTAAATGAATACCCTGATTTGTCTGATTCTGACCGTTCACTATTAGATGGCCGATCAATGCTGGTACGAAAGGCTAATCGAATCGATATTGAATGCGTAGTTCGAGGTTATATTGCTGGTTCTGCTTGGAATGAATACCAGAAGGATGGAACAGTTTGTGGTTCTAAACTACCCACTGGATTAAAGCAATCAGATCGACTGCCCGAACTGATTTTCACACCGGCAACAAAAGCTGATCACGGAGAACACGATGANAATATTTCCATACGGCAAATGACCGACGTCGTCGGCAAAGATCTGACAGATAGATTAATAGAGACCAGCTTTGCTTTATTTAGATTTGCCAGTCAACACGCCGAAAGCGTAGGGCTAATTCTATGTGACACCAAATTCGAATTTGGTCTAGTTGGCGAAGAATTGGTTTTGATTGACGAAGTTTTCACGCCTGACTCTTCTAGATTTTGGCCAAAAGACGATTACCAGCCAGGCCGATCGCAAAGTAGCTTCGACAAGCAATATGTGCGAGATTACCTAGTAGAAATTGGATGGAACAAACAACCACCAGCACCACAACTGTCAGCAGAGGTGATCGAACAAACCAGCAGAAAATATCTAGAAGCTCATCGCCTGATTACCGGACGCTCCTTGGTTTAATGCTGGCCTAGCCCTTTTTTTGCCAAACGGCTTCAAAATTATCCCTAGGTTGAAACCCAAGTAGTCGTTTGGCTTTTTCGTTAGAAACCCAGTCATGTGGGAGGTCAGCCACAATAAAAAAGCATTCGCATCTTGAAGGCATCGCCCCAAGATCTGCGGCTAAGGCACAACGAAACGATTCGCCACAGTCACGCCAACTGACAGTAAAAGGATGTAGGTCAGTACCTTGTCTCTGATCATCATGATCAAGAAAAGTCAAAAATAACAAAGTTAGGACATGTAGTGGATAGTTAACTGTGAAAACACGGCAAATTTCTTGGCCTAGAGATTTAGTTAGCGCGTAAAGATTTGTACCAGGATGAGGTGGAATATCAGGGCTGATACCAAAATCGAAATCTTCGTAGGTTTGGCCAGCTAAGGTAAAGTGTGGTCCTGTATTAATGATTCGATCGATACCTTGCTCGGCTGCCACCTGCATAGTATTGTAGGTACCACGAGTACTAACATCAAAAGCTAGTTTCCGGTCATGCCTCAAAACTGACAGATTGATAATTGCATCCATACCTTCAGCTGCTCTTCTGACCTGCTCAATGTCAGCCACATCGACAACTCGGGTCTCATGTGGTGATTCGATTGGTGTGGTGTCTGTAATACGGAGGGTGTGTTCATTCTCAATCGCTTTAACCACATGTGGTCCCATGTATCCATTACCGCCTAACAAAAGCACTTTCATTTTTGATCTCCCAGATGAATAATTTTCCAGTACTTATTGTCAATAGCATCAGAAACAGCAGCGGAAATCTCTTCTGTACTAACCTCACCTAGCCGCAAAATCGTGGTCTTTATTAATCGCTCACGAGCAAACTCCTTACAGATACACTCGCCCAGATATGAGGCTAGCAGATCAGGAGCAGTGCTTGGCTGTGGACGCCAACGAGGGCCAATAGCTACATTTGGCCCAAGTCTGTCAAATAACCTCAGCGTACTAAGGAAAACGAAGTCACTGACACCAGCTTCAACTGAAGCAGTCAATAAATTGTAAGTACATCGTGTTGAAAAGTCTAGGATTTGATTAGCTGGATCACTGATATCATTCAGTGCTACATCGTTAGCTGAGGGTGGTTTTGCCACATGTACAACTGAATCAATATGCTGAACCGGTAGTTGGGATTCATGGTCAAGGTTAGAGCGAATGAAATTAAAATCCGTTTTGACATCGATTATATCCGTCAACCGAATTTCATGGTCGGCTGATAAACTTGTAGCTAACCCTTGGGCTAGTTTAGTACTGGCAGATGTGATTAATAATTGCATTGGAAATAGCGTAGGCCTATAAGTTAAACAGGGAAATCTAGTTTTTGGTCAAAAAATACCCGACTGACCGAGCGATGCTTATGAATACGAAAGATTGCTTCAGCTAATAATGGGGCGATACTTAAGACCCTGACCCTACCGTTAATTTGTTTCTCAGCTGGAACAGGGATAGTATTGGTCGTAACAATTTCTTGGATAGAAGGTCGGTCTAATAGTTGACAAGCTTGGCCAGTTAGTACCGGATGTGTAATAGCAATATGTACTGGGTTAGCCCCTGCTTCCACAAGTGCATCAGCATGTTTATAAATACTGCCACCAGCAATTAAATCGTCAATCAAGATAGGGGTCTTACCTGATACATCACCAACAATTTGGTCCACTTCAACCGACCGACCACCAATTCCGCTTCTTTGTTTATGCATGATAGCTAAGGGCGTATGGAGAATTCCAGCATACTTTTCTGCTAATTTGGCTCGGCCAACGTCTGTAGAAACGACGACCCCATCCTTGATTTTCTGCTCGTTTAGATAAGTGGAAAGGATTCCTAATGCAGTTAGGTGATCAAATGGGATATTAGCAAACCCCTGGATTTGCGTGGCGTGTAAATCGACTGAGATAATACGATCCGCACCAGCTGTAGTGAGCAGATCAACTACTAATTTGGCCGTTATTGGCTCACGCCCAGTAGATTTGTGATCTTGCCTCGCGTAACCAAAATATGGGATTACTGCTGTGACTTGCCGAGCCGAAGCTCGACGCAATGCATCCAGCATAACTAGTAATTCCATCAAATTGTCATTGACGGGTTCACAAGTTGGCTGAATTACATAGACATCAGTTCCACGTACACTTTCCTCAATTTGAACATGGGTTTCACTATCGGGAAAAGTTCGTATTTCAACTTGTCCTAGGCGAAGCCCTAAACAGTCAGAAATTTCTTTCCCTAATTCGGGGTTGGAGCGGCATGTAAATAAGCGAAAATCGCTACCAACAGACTCTCCATCTCGAATTGACATCATTCTTACTCCTTACAAGATACCATGAGACCAATCTAGAATTAGTCTGTCTGTAGTTTAGGAACAACCGCTAGTTTCGCCACAATTTAGACACCGATAACACGTACCGTTACGGACCATAATGGTACCACAACTGTGACAACCAGGCGCATCGGTCTGCATCTGGGCAATCTTTACTTCTTGCTCAATGCGTTCCTGCTTAGTACTTTCCAGCGCACCTAGTAATGGCCATTGGTCTTGCTGGGGGAAATCGAGTTGTTCGACTGTATTATTAATTTCCACGTTGTTAGTGATAAACTTTTGTTCCAGCCACCGAAAAACATAATCAATCACTGACTTAGCAATCGGAATATCCTTGTTATTTGTAAAACCTGCCGGTTCAAAACGAGAATGAGAGAATTTTTTTACTAGTGATTCTAGTGGGACACCGTACTGCAAAGACATAGAGGTCATAGTAGCAATAGTATCCACCAAGCCAGAAATAGCTGATCCTTCTTTAGACATGGTCAAGAAAACTTCACCTGGTAGTCCATCTTCAAACATGCCAACGGTCAAATATCCTTCATGCCCAGCAATGCTAAATTTATGCGTGATCGACTGGCGCTCATCTGGCAAACGACGACGACTCGGAGTCATCTCTTCTACTGTAGTTAACTCTACTTCGTCTTGTTCAGAGTCATTAGAGGTGTTCAATGGCTGTGATAGCTTTGATCCATCACGATAAATAGCCATTGCCTTCAGACCCAACCGCCACGATTCGCTGTATAAACGTTCTATCTCTTCAACTGTAGATTCGTTAGGCAGGTTAATCGTTTTGGAAATAGCACCAGAAATAAAAGGCTGAGCCGCAGACATCATTTTAACATGCCCCATGGGAGCGATAAAACGATTTCCATATTTCCCACACCGATTGGCACAATCAAAGATTGGCAGGTGATCTTCACGTAGATGTGGAGCACCTTCTAGAGTCATCATCCCACAGATTACTTTATTAGCTGATTCGATCTGATCGTTGGTAAAACCTAGATGATTTAATAAAGAGAATGTTGGTTGCTCACACAAGTCTACAGCCCAACCTTTTCTTTTGGCTAAATCATCTCCAATTGTGTGAAGATTGATCGCATTAGATAACTCAAAAACAGAGGGCAAGACAGCTTCAATTTTGCTAATTTCTTCGTCGGTCAACCCTTTTTCTTTCAAACTGATAGCATTGACTTCTGGGGCATCAAGCAAAGTAGCTGTGCCTTGGGCATAGGCTACGATAGCTTCAATATGAGGCTGACTATACCCAAGAGCAGCTAGGGCCTTTGGCACAGAGTTATTGATGATTTTGAAATAACCACCCCCTGCCAGTTTTTTGAATTTAACCAGAGCGAAGTCAGGTTCTATTCCAGTAGTATCACAATCCATCAGCAACCCAATTGTACCCGTGGGGGCCAAAACTGTGGCTTGAGCGTTGCGATAACCATGAGCTTCNCCCATTTCAACTACTTCATTCCATACCTGTTGTGCGGTACTGATCAAATCAGGTGGACAAAGGTCGGGGTCGATTTGGTAAGTAGCAGCTCGGTGCTTACTCATCACTCTCAGCATAGGTTGACGATTCTTCTCATATCCAGAAAATGGACCTTTCACNGACGACATCTCCGCGGATGTCAGATACGCTTCTCCGCATAAAATTGCGGTCAAGGCATTGCACCAGGCGATAGCAGTTTGGCTGTCGTACGGCAATCCTTTAACCATCAATAGTGTACCTAGGTTTGCATAACCCAAACCTANTGGACGATAGTCGTGACTATTCTGNGCAATGGATTTGGTCGGATAAGACGATAAATCAACTAATATTTCTTGAGCAACAAAGAANATGCGGCAAGCATGCCTGAATTTTTCAATTTCAAAGTTGCCCTCGGAATTCAAAAATTTCAGCAAGTTTATAGATGCTAAATTACATGCACTATCGTTTAAAAACATATACTCAGAGCAAGGATTGCTACTGTAAATTCGGTCCGTACTAGAACAGGTATGCCAATCATTAATGGTTGTATCAAACTGCACACCGGGGTCTGCGCACTGCCAAGCAGCCTCAGCCACCTTCTGCATCAAATCCGAAGCCGAAAATTCCTCGTGGGGTTCTCCAGTTGTTCGCAGACGGGTACACCATTTTTCGTCATTTAGATAAGCCTGCATGAATTCATTTGTTAGGCGAACAGAGTTATTTGAATTTTGGCCCGAAACAGTCTTGTAAGCTTCACCATTGAAATCGGAAGAATAACCAGCGGCAATTAGCGCAGCGACTTTCTTTTCTTCTTTGGCTTTCCATTCAATGAAATCGACAATCTCGGGGTGATCCATGTCTAGGCACACCATCTTTGCCGCACGCCGGGTTGTACCACCTGATTTGGTTGCTCCGGCAGCTCGATCATAGACTTCTAAAAATGACATCAAACCACTACTAGTTCCACCACCCGAAAGTTTCTCTTGTCTGCCTCTGACTTTTGAAAAATTGCTACCAGTTCCTGAACCATACTTAAATACTCGGGCTTCATTTTTGACCAAATCAAACATCGACATCAGGTCGTCATCAACTGATTGAATAAAGCATGCGCTACACTGCGGTTGCTCATAGTTGTTATCTGTCTGTACGATTTCTTGTTGGTCTCGGTTCCAGTACCAATTACCTTGACCACCTTCAATTCCGTATTGATAGTGAAGTCCGCAATTGAACCAAACTGGCGAGTTGAAAGCACCACGTTGTGTTACTAGCATGTAGGTTAATTCAGCCTCAAATTTGTCTGCATCTTCTGCTGACGCAAAATATCCACCAAACTTTTCTCCAGCATGTCGGATAGTATTGGCAACTCGGTGTACGAGTTGTCGAATGCTGTCTTCGTGTCCTTTTTCTGGCACGCCGGCTTTACGCAAGTATTTGGAGGCTGCGATATCTAAAGCTAGTTGAGACCATTCCTTCGGAACTTCAGCTCGGTCGAGATGAAAAATGATCTCTCCTTTTTCATCGTATATAGACGAGCTGCGATATGCCCACTCGACCTGATCAAACGGGTGTACCCCTTTTTCAGTAAACACACGTATAAACTCAAGACCGGGTGATGGGTTATCTTCACCAATCCTCTTGGTAATTGTTTCATGGCTAGGTGCGGATGGAATTGAGTGAATTGAATTCGTCATAACGGTTCCTCGAGATTACTTAATTTGCTTGATTTTGATTTGTTTACGTCGCTGTATTCTTTTGCTGGTTTTTGACATAGACCAACCGCTTCCCATTGACTAATGATGACTTGATTTTCCCTTGTGAGATATGCCGGCGGATTGTACGTTCTGACATGCCAAAAAGAGACACCGCGCTCTTCACGTCAACCCATCGGCCTTGTTTNTTNTCATTTTNAGGCGGCCTGATGTCATTGGCATAGACCAANCTCACGCGATCNTCTAACCTAGATCGAACTTTTCGCTGTGAAATATAGCGTCTTAGTGTTCGCTCTGGCAGGCCAAAAGTGGCAACNGCTTCNTTAACTGAAAGCCAGGATGGNGTATCTTCAGAAGGGCGGCGCTCAGCAAACTCACTAGCTGATGAAATCTGAAGGACTTCTTTTTGAAAATCATGAATGTCTTTGAACTCACGATAGACAGATGCGAAGCGAATGTAGGCAACATCATCCAAANTTTTCAGCAGNTCCATGACAACCTCACCAATAGCATAACTTTCCACCTCANTCTTNCGNAGGGCAATCAANCGCTGCAATACCTCACCAACCAGATTGTCAATTTTGTCTTGCTCNATAGGTCGTTTNTCGCATGCTTTGCTCAGGCTGAGCAGCAACTTATGTCGGTCGAAAGATTCCTTCTGCCCATCCTTCTTGACNACGAACAAATCCAGCGTTTCTGATCTTTCGTATGTGGTAAAACGCTTANTGCACCCCAAACATTGTCGCCTTCGNCGNGTTGCATTCNCCCTATCNGTNGTACGCTTGTCAATTACCTTACTCTCTTTACTTTTGCAATAAGGACACTGCACCGGTTAGTTTTCCTGTGAAAAAATATTTTAGCGGTCAAGCTGACATCGCAACATATTGTAGGTNTGGCAAGTGAANANCCCAACATGGAGAGCCTGCATGACCCTATAATAAACCAATTAGTTACACTTGTCAACCAACGTGCGCAACAATAATTCAGTAGTATATGGGGCATCAATCCCACTTGACGACTGGATTTTCGACTGATATCCTAACGAAATATGCGAATTTTTTTTATCATTTTTTTTTATTTTTTTGTTGGTATAAGTTGGAGTACCAATGAATCGTCTTCCAATCAATCTGTTTCGGCCAAAAGTACGAGCCAAGCTAGTTCTCAATTGATTGTTCGTTTATCTTCTTCTGCTGTGTTTCAGAAAGTCAAGCATCAACTTAGAGTTGACCATATTAAGCCTCTATTGCCCCAAATAAAAACTAAGTTCCTTGCTGATCATTTTGGATTATCCCGTCTTTATCTACTCGAATTTTCCCAAAAGGTAGATCTAACCCAAAAATACTGGCAATGTAAGGATCATCCTCAGGTCGAGGCAGTCACCTACAATTATATTCGGTTCACACAATCGATCGAACCTAATGATACTAGTTACAAAGACCAGTGGAATTTAGAGAAAATTGCCATGAGAGAAGCATGGGAGATTGACCGTGGCAATTCTGATGTCATTATTGCAGTAATCGATACTGGTGTAGACTACACACATGAAGATTTAAAAAAACAGATGTGGCGAAACAATCGAGAGATCGATGGCAACCAGATTGACGANGACAGCAACGGATATATTGACGACATGCTAGGTTGGGATTTCACCCAAAATGATAATAAGCCCATGGATGAAACCGGACATGGTACTCATGTGGCTGGCATTATTGGTGCTGAAGTGGATAATCGAATTGGTATTGCCGGTGTAGCTTGGAAATCTAGAATAATGGCTATTCGGGTAGGATCTTCTTCCTATTACGGNGGTGTGGGCATGCGCGACAGTAACTCTGCCGCTGGTATCATTTATGCCGCTGATAATGGAGCAAAAGTGATTAACATGAGTTGGGGAAGCGATCGATTATCTTTTGTTATTCGTGATANTTTAGCTTATGCAAAGGCTAGCGGAGTATTGCTAGTGGCCGCTGCCGGCAATGATATGAAATCTGATGTTATCTACCCTGCCGGTTATCAGTCAGTTTTAGCCGTTGCCTCAGGTAACCAACAAAATGAGCGATTTTATCAGTCTAACTTCGGTTCCAGAGTTAATATCGTAGCCCCTGGCAATGATATTTTGAGTACCCATATACGAGACAATTATCGACTACTATCCGGCACCTCAATGGCAGCACCACATGTAGCAGGTGTTGCTGCTTTAATGCTATCAAAGAGGCCGAATTTGACAGCCGAAGAGATTAGACAAATTTTGGTTTCATCAGCACAACCAATGCCTAAAAGCCCTGAGTTCTCGGGGGCTGGTTACCTTTCAGCATCTTCTGCTCTACGGATGAGTATTAGTTTACAATCAAAAATTACATCACCCAGTACTGGTACTGGTAGTGATCAAGAGATTGAAGTCAGAGGTTCTGCTGGTGGATTTGGATTTCAAAAATGGCAATTACGGTATGGTCGATCAACAACACCAACCGATTGGACCATAATCAAGGAAGATTATCTACCGACGAGGAAAAATCAAGTTCTAGCGATATGGCAAACTACTTTTTTGCCTGAAGACAGTTATACCCTTCAATTGGTTGTCAAAAATGTAGAGAATATACAAATCACAGATAATGTTGTCGTTCAAGTCGACCANTCACCACCAATTTTACAAAATTTGACCCTGCAGCATTGGTTAGCCGGTGATCGTTATGTACCGGTTGTNTTTTGGTCTACCCTTGACATGACTATCAATGAACTCCATTGGAAGCCAATTGCTTCGAGCAATTGGCAGAATCGACACGCTGAGGCTACAGTTAGCCGAGAGCATATCTTTTGGTTACCTGATCTACCTGCTGGTAATTACAAACTATTTGCTAAATCAACTAATCTCGTTGGTTTGACAACCGAACAACTGCTCAGTACCCAGATCAAAGATCGTCGGATCCCGAATTTTCAACTAGATCAATACACACTTGGTTTACCACCACTTCATTTGGCTAACTCTAGTTCACCGATTGACTTCGATGGAGACGGGCAAGTTGAGTTGGTTGGCTTACCTTTAAGTGGAACATTGACTAAAGGGGTCCAAATTTATGAGCGAAACAAACGAGGTCTTTTCCCATTAAGACATACTATTCCAACCCGTTTTTGGCCAGTCTTTGTAGGCGATTTGAATCAAGATCGCCAAATAGAAATTGTTGGTTATGATGATAATCAGGTGTTTGTTATGACTGGCAACCAAACATACCCTGATCAGAAGATTTGGACTTCTGATCTCATTGAATTCGCTCAGGTATTTGACCTTGACCAGAACGGTCGTCCAGAAATCGTGGGTCCAAACAACTACAGCGGTCANGTGCTCGGATTTGAAAGTGGAGGTAATAATACCTTTGATCTAATCTTTGAAATCAAAAACCCTAGCCAAGGTACTAACGTGATAAAACAGATTGCCACTGGAGATCTTAACGGGGATGGGAAAAATGAACTGGTGTTTGGCGACAGCGAAGGTGAGGTCTTTGTCTATACAGACATGAATAGCCCAAAACATCGTTTGGTTTGGGAACACAATTTACCGATCCAAGATATTCGGTTGGTAGCAGTTGGTGACATGACTGGGGATAAAATTGACGATTTTATTGTTGGAGGGCAAACCTATCAGCCTGAATTGCCGTCGATTGCTCGCCAATGGAAACTTTACGCTTTTACCTATCGGTCACATAATAAGGGCTTTCATCAAATTTGGTCTCAATCATTTGTCCCTTATACCGAACAACTTGCGAGTTTGAAGATTGTTGATCTAAACCAAGACTCTACCAATGAGTTAGTAGTTGCTATNTCACCGCANGNATACATATACGACCAAAATTTCAAGCCGATTTGGACAAAACTTATTTACGAAACACCANACATCTTGACAACTAATTTTTCCGAAGGCGACCGAAAGGGAATTTATGTCAATCAGCCTCGACAGGCAGTAGCTTGGTTTTGGCCAAAAACCACTGTTGCCAATGTGTGGGGGCTAACGGCAAAGACTTCAGATCCAANGCAACAACGAAAGCCGACAATCGTTCAACTTAACTGGCAGTCTTCAGCTCAGAGATTTACTATCTATCGAGCAAAAGGAGAAGAGGGAAACTGGCAAGAGATCGGTACAAGTCAATCTAAGACCTTTAAGGATTTTGATTTTCAGTTAGAATCAACCTATCGTTATGTTGTATCCGTCAGCAACAGCGCTCTTAGGAGTAATGAAGTTGAAGTTGTAATTAGCAGTCAATCTCAGTTAGAGACAGTTCAACCATTGAGTCAGAGTCAAGTCTCTGTCTTGTTTGCTGATCGTTTGAACTTAAACTTATGGGAAGATCTCATTGGTCGTTCAATTTTCGATCCGCAGAATTATCATTTGTCTCCAGTTGATGACTTGAATGTCAAACAGCAGCCAACTTCAGTTGTGTTAGACCAATCTGATAGGCGGTTGTTATTAACCTTCTCCCACTTGGATTGGGAAAAGAATTATCGACTAGATTTATCAACTGGTGAGTATGCAGAATTTACTACGCCGCCAGATATCGCTCAACCGACTAACTTGGAGCGCCTAGTAGCATACCCCAATCCGGTTCGACCTAACGAAATGCATAAAGGTGCAGTTACATTCGCTAACCTACCTACTAACAGTCAAATTCATATCTATAATTTGTCTGGTATCCTAATCCAAACATTATCAATAGAACCTGAAGATCTGGGGGAAAAGCAATGGTATCTTCAGAATAACAGAGGTTTCGCCGTTGCTAGTGGCCTTTACCTATATCTAGTTCAACATAAAGATCAGCAAAAAATTGGCAAAATTGCGGTGGTTAAGTAAATNAGGCTTATAAGCTGGCAANATTTGACAAAAAACACACGAAAAAGATCCACAAAGTTGACATTCGCNATGTTCTGTACTAGAGTNGAGACTACTTTATTTTTATTTAATTCAGGTTAGAACTATTCTCTATCAGTACATAGGAGATGTAGCAAATGGTCATGTTTAGAATACCAAAAGTAAAATCCCCGGTAGTTATCCATCTTGGCCTAATTAGTTTATGTTGTCTATTAATAACGAGTTCAGGTTTTGCTAAGATCGATTTGGAAAAACACCTAGTCGGTTTGTGGAAATTCGACGAAGGTAAGGGTGGAACAGCCAAAGACGATTCTGGTAATGGTTTGGAAGGAAAACTAGAAGGTAAGTNCAAGTGGGTCAAGGGTAAGTTCGGTCAAGCCATTGAATTTGATGGNAAAAGTGGTTACGTAGCGATTAAGGAACATGCCAATCCAACAAAGGCTATTACCGTTGCTGCATTGGTCAAAAGTGCAGAAAAAGCATGGAATAACCATGGAACGATAATGTCCAAAAGGGANGCTTTTATCATTCATAACAACCAAGGTGGAACTGGTGTATCTTTCCCAATTTGTAATGGTGGTTGTTGGAATAAGCCAGGCGGCTGGCAAGACGGGGAAGTCTTTCCTAAAGAAATCACTGACTGGCACCTATATGCTGGTACATTTGATAGTAAGACTGGCGAATGGCGGATCGTAATTGATGGAAAAATCGAGAGCAAGCTCAAGCTTGCCAAAAATGAAATCGCTGCAGAAGAAGCTAAACAACTTTGGATTGGTCGTGATCAATGCTGTGGCGATCGATTTGGAACCATTACAGTCGATGAGGCTATGGTTTTTGATGTGGCGTTGGGCGAAGAGGAGTTGACCGAAATTTACACAAATGGAATCGATNGTGCTCTGGCAGTTAACAATCGAGGTAAATTAACCGTTAGCTGGGGTAAAGTTAAGNTTCAATAATCACATAGGCAATTTTAGATTACTGGCCCTGATTGTTCCTTCAGGTGTTGTCAGGGCCAGTAATCTAGGTTTTTAAAGGAAAAAATGAGTCAAACTTGACTTCGCGGTTGAACTAGTGTTATTCTTCTGACCGCAAANGAATNTGAGACTCAGTATCAACAAAGTCATGATTAAATGAAAAATCTGCTTTCCTATTTGTTCTTTTCATTATTCCTCATTTCTTTTTAGCTTAATCTTTTAACACTATCGGCCAACACTAATGGGACGTCGGTTACCACTCCCCTTCTTAATTTCCCTTATCCTGCATGCCCTATTGGCTATGCTGGGCGCTTTTTACATGGTGCAACGCCACATCATCGAAAGAGATATGGTTGCCGTGGATATCACCCGTGTAGTTGAATCTCCACCCAAGCGCCGGTTATCGAAAAGAGCGATTAAGCCAGTTCGTTATCAACCCAAAATAGCGACTGTGGCGATCAAACAAAATCGAGTTCCCCAACGGATACAAACTGCTATTGAGCTGCCAGCCACGAGTTATACAACCGGCGTTGTTGCGGCTACAGAAACTCCTTCATTGCTTGCTAGCAAGGACGTTTACACAATTAGCAAGCCACTGAGCATTGAGTACAAGCCAGTACCGCTGAAAATGCAACCACCACAAGTCAGCCCGAAGCGAGCAAGCTCGACAATGGCATCGACGATACAACTTTCAACAGCCCCACCTAACCTTGATATTGATCCAACTGATTTTTTAGTTGCGGATCTCAGGGATGTAACCCAAAGACCNATGGTGATCAACCCTGTTGAACCNACTTATCCAGATTTAGCCCGGCGTGCTCAACGGGAAGGGGTTGTTTTGTTAGAAGCTACGATTGGTATTGAAGGNAAAGCTACTGATATCCTGGTCGTTACCAGTTTGGGATTCGGTTGTGATCAGGCAGCAGTTCAAGCGCTTAGGTCAACACGCTTTCGTCCGGCTAGACAGGGCAAGACTAAGGTCAGCGTGCGGGTACAACTCCCGTATCGGTTTCAGCTCCAAAACTAGACATTCTGAATTCAGCATCTTCTGTAATAACTGGCACCTTCTATTTGCAATTTTCTGCTTTATACATTTTATCAAACCTCTTTTATTTTCTTCTGTGTTACCTTTTGAGAAGGCTCAACCAGTTTACGTTGGCGCCAGAGCAATAGGTGTTGGAAATGCATTTACTGCAATTGCTGATGATGCCACCGCTTGTTTTTGGAATCCTGCCGGTCTAATTCAGTGTCAAGGTGTCAGAATATTTGGTATGAACAAGTTTTTTGGCCGCTCCGAGTATGGATTTGATCCCAAAGGGATTTCTTATTCATACCGGCAGACCGGTTTCGCTTGGGGAAATAAGATTGCTCTTGGGACAAGAAGTCAAGATCCAGACTACTCCTACTATGCTGTCGCTCGGCAATTTGGCTCTTACTTAGCATTCGGAGGTAGTCTTAAGTTCCAACGCCGACACCCCAGTCGATATTATCAAGTGTTTGGTTATAACCCATCCTTTGATTTAGCTGTCTTAGTGAAACTCAGTCCGAATTGGAAAATTGGCCTGCTGTGGCAAAACGAAGATCTCAGGTTGGGGATAGATCGACAGACGATAGGCTTAGCTTACCAAATAACACTAAAAAGGCCTAACTCTGATCTGNTTGTTAGCCTTGATTTGGAACAAGATCATTCTATTAATGGAAAGTCGAACACAAAGGCCAGAATGGGTTTTGAGTTACCAGTTTCTCGCTTTCTGCAACTAAGAGGCGGGAATTCAGATGGAAGTTGGNCAACAGGTGTTGGTTTGAAGTGTCAATTTAGTTCGATTATCGCTCGGGTTGATTATGCTTGGATCGGAGACACAAGAACATATCGGTCTCATTTCATTTCTTCAGAAATTGCTTTTTAATAGACATTCCCCCAGACTTCTTTTAGTGGAGGTGTTTCAAATGCCGGAGTCATGAATTGAGTTACAGGGAATTAGCCAGCCGGAAAAAGATTGGATTAGTTACCTCTGCTTCAAATTTGCCCAGCAAACTGCCATTTTATTTTTGTCCTCCATAGACAAGTTAACNTCATTGGGCCAATCAAACAGCCTCAGATTATCAATTTGATAATGACGTTCCAAGTCAGAGATAAAACCTATAGTACCCTTAGGGTGAAGACTCTTATCGTCCGTCCAGCTCATAATTTTACGTGAAACTATCTCGTCTTTACGTTTAAGAAATAGCTCGAACTTAAAACCCCGGCCGGTCAGTGATAGAGTGTACCACTCCTTAGATCTGATAGCGATGGGGAGTTTAGTGCGTAACTCTCTCAGTTCTTTCCAGGTTTCTTGTGCTTCTCCCTGACGAACATACCAACGAGCATAGTTCTTGGTTCCCATTCCATCTTCTGGTGTAACATAGAGTTGGTAGAACTCGAAATCGGCACTAGCTCGAAATAGTATTCCAATCCAACTTCCATTACCAAATTCATCTTGTAAAGGTCTAAAATCAAATTGTAAACCAAAATCTTCGGCTTCAGCTTTAGCATAGCCAAAGTAACTCCAACCCACACCAGTGGGCAAAATTTCTAGCACTCCATTTTTAGTCTTCCANTCAATCTTCCGAGCCTTTGCACCATGCGTCCATTTTTTCTTATCCAGCTTTCCATCAAAATCGTCAAATAATAATAATTTAGACTCACTCGTACTAGGAATNAGAGAAATCAAAATACAGAAAACAAGACAACACCAATTAAACATTTTTCNCCATCTATTTTCAANAANCCTAGTTTACAAAATAACAGTATTATNCCTGACGATCAAGGTATNTCTCTATTTGGTCAGGGAAATAGTTAATAAGACTATCAGTGATTAGAGGCGCGACAGAACCCAATCCGCAAGCACTAGTTGCTTTCATAGTNTGGCCAATTTCTTTTACCTCCGTTAACCACACCTCTTTGCTTGAAATAGGTGGATTCATTGTTAAGCGTTCAGTCAACCGTTGTGTGCCAATTCGGCAAGGAAAGCATTTTCCACAAGATTCCTCAGCAAAAAATTCCATCGCATTTGCCGCGACCTCAACCATGTTACGACTATCGTCAAAGACAATTACTCCCCCTGAACCCAAAATGGATCCTTTTTCAGTTACTGATTGGTTATCTAATTTCACGTCTAAATCTTTCTTGGCTAAAAATCCACCTGACACACCAGCCATCGTAACAGCCTGAACTTCACGTCCAGAGGTTGNNCCACCAGCCCAATCATATAGTAAGGTAGATAGAGGTAAACCAATGGGAATCTCATAGTTGCCAGGGTACTGAATGTCACCTGACAAGCTGATTATTTTTGTACCGGCATGCCCATTTAGTCCNAGTCCACGATACCACTCTGCGCCATTTCGCAAAATCTGTGGNACAGAGGCCAGAGTTTCAACATTGTTGACAGCCGTCGGTAAATCTTGAAACCCATTCGTGACAGGGTAAGGAGGACGGTTGCGAGGAAATGGACGNTTCCCTTCTANGCTATTAAGTAAGGCGGTTTCTTCACCACAAATATAGGATCCAGCTCCTCTTCGTATGTGGATTTGAAAATCAAAATCGGAGCCAAGAATACTATCCCCCAGAAAACCAGACACTTGGGCCTCCTCAATGGCCTGAGCTAGAATATTAAGCGTTTCTGGATATTCATAGCGTAGATAGATAAAACCCTGTTTTGCACCAGTTGCGTATGCGGCAATCAACATCCCTTCAATTACCGCATGCGGATCATAATCCATGATTGCCCGATCTTTGAAGCAACCAGGTTCGCCTTCATCAGCATTACAGACTATTGTCTTTGGCCNTCTTTTTTCTTCTGCTACAGTCTTCCATTTCAAACCAGTGGGAAAACTCGCTCCACCTCGACCAGCCAGTTGGCTATCTTCCAATGCATGTATCACATCTGCTGGTCGCATTAAGTCTAACATCCTAATAAAGCCATCATAACCACCTGTTTGACGATAGCCCAAAACTGTCGATCGGTTTGGTTGGCGAATTTGAGAAAAAACACATTCTTCTGTTTGACCTGGGTTTGGCGGCGGTAGGGGGGATGGCCAAACCTGTAAATTGTCAGCAGTGGTCCCAATCAAAACCTCAGATCCCTTTAGTACTGGGATGAAGTCATCACAACGTCCAGCACACGGCATTTGAGTGGCATTTTGATCGGATAATTCAGCAAGTAATTGTCTGCTGCCTCGTAAACGGCAAACTGGGCCATCACAGACTCGTGGGGCTGATTGGCCTGGNGGAGATTGGGACAAGTGATGATAGAAACTAACAGTACCAAATAATTCTGCTAGGGGAATTTTCAAAGCTAGAGAAATGGTACGCATCGCTGACTCAGAAACAAACCCATCTCGGTCATGGAAGGCGTGGAGTATAGGGAGTAATGGCGCTGGTTGGTCACACCATTTCTGGACCAACTCTTGGTCAGTTAGAGTCTGTTTATTCTGATTATGGGACACTTTAGTTCAACATTAAGTTTGTTAAGAGCGACCTTTGAAAGTTAATTCGGCTACACCTGACTTGTCTAAGTCGCCTTTACCAATATTGATCATTTTGTCAAATTGCGCTTTGGTTGCTTTAGCAAGCGGAAGATTAATTTCTACTTGATTGGCCAGGTCGAGAGCTATCCCAGAGTCTTTAGCTGCATGAGCTGCCGAGAAATAGCACTCATGATCTCGAACCTGCATGTCTTCTCCATCGGTTTCTAACACTCGTGAGTTAGCACCAGTTTGAGAAAAGACCTCTTGCAACATTTCTAGGTCTAAACCCAAAGCTTCACCTAAACCCAAACCTTCAGCCAAGCCAGCAGTATTGATATTCATAACCATGTTGACCAAAGCTTTTACTTGAGCAGCCTGACCGGCAGTACCAATATATCGAAGAGAAACGCTCATTGCATTTAGGATTGGTTCCGCTTGATGAAATGTTGATTTTCGGCCCCCACACATCAAATAAAGCGTACCTTGCCGTGCCTGGGTAATGCTACTCGCCATACAGCCTTCCAAACTTTCAGCGCCATTTAGCTCTGCCCGACGCTCAACTTCAACATGCATACCAGGTGAGATTGTAGCGCAATTGATAAAGACTGTCCCTTCAGCTCCTTTAAGNANGCTNTCTTCGNNGGTTTCNGAGAAAATCTGTTCCATAGANGNATCATCAGTTACAACNGTAATNATGTAGTCNGCTANTTTTGTNACATCAGCNANCATNTTACAGGCCGTAGCCTCGATTTCNNCAGCCAATGAATTNGCTAATTGTGAGACTGAATCGTAAACNGCAACNACTGAAAACCCTTCATCNTTGAGGTGNCGAGCGATATTACTACCCATTCGTCCNACACCAACAACCCCAATAGAATAATCNNCATTTGACATCTTATTTTCCCTTTTGACTATCAGCTAAGAGCTCTGCTTTTGAAACCAGTTACCGGTTGATCTCGATGTATATTCGGCCAGCCTATTCTACATGACACACAAAACTTTGTAAAGAAAATCACTAACGATTTATCTAGCTTGAGTCGTGAGCAAGTAAATCGAATACATGTACCGTAAATGCATGGTACGTTTTTTTGTAACCACNTTTGGCTCATTCACAAGAAATCACGACGAGCCTTGTACGAATAGGAAGTATAGGGCGGGTTTTCCTAATTTCTCTTGTGGAAGCTATGTTACCTGGCAGTCAAATGGAACAAGAGGAACACCTAGTAAAATCGGCAGGAATCAATAAGCCAGCCGTTATTGCGGCTTAAATTATCCCTAACTTTTGTAAGTTATGAATTTCTGTTTTCGGTATTCCCAGCAAATTGGCCAAAACTTCTTCCGTATGTTGGCCTAGCATCGGTGCGGGTTCGTCGACTTGGCCAGGCGTCTGAGACAACTTGACAGGGATTCCAGGTATTTGTACTTTCCCTGCAAATTGGGTTGACAAATCAACGATCATATCCCGTGCGCGGATTTGAGGATCTTCAACGACCTTATCAATGGTATTAACCGGCCCACAGGGCACGCCGATCTTAGCTAGTTCCTCTACCCATCTTGCAGTATCCTTTTGACTCAAGACTTTATTCATAATCGCTCGTAATTCTGAGTGATTGTTAGTACGCGAAGAATTATTTTTAAACCTGGGGTCATCAACTAAATCAGACCGATCGACATGTTGACAAAATCTTTGCCACAATTGATCATTACCAATGGCGATGACGACATAACCGTCTTTGGACTCAAATACCTCGAAAGGTGTAATGGCTGGGTGTCTTCGCCCAAGTGGTTTTGGGACTTCTCCGCTAGAGAAATAACGAACTAGGGCATTTTCTAGGATGGATACTTGGCAATCGAGCATCCCTACGTCAACTAATTGCCCTTTTCCTGTCTTTTGACGATGATGGAGCGCGGACAAAACACCTATGGTTGTAAATAGGGCTGACGTAATATCACCAATCGAGGTGCCAACCCGAACCGGTGGTTGGTCAGGCTCTCCAGTAATGCTTAGAATACCCCCCATTGCTTGGATTATCATGTCGTAGGCACCACGATTGGCATAAGGGCCGGTCTGGCCAAAACCAGAACAAGCAGCATATATTAGCCTTGGATACTTTTCTCTTAGTTGGTCATAACCAAGACCGAGTTTAGCCATAGTACCTGCGCGAAAATTTTCGACTAACACGTCACATTTCGCCAGCAAATCATGAAAAATCTGCTGGCCTTGGTCTGTTTTTAGGTTAAGAGTAATGCTCTTTTTACCTCGATTTACACTCATAAAGTATAGACTAAAGTCGTTCTGGAAAGGACCAAAGCCACGAGCTTCGTCCCCAATCTCTGGTTGCTCAACTTTAATTATTTCTGCCCCTAAGTCTCCTAAAATCATGGTGGCATAGGGGCCAGCTAACACCCGAGTTAAATCAAGTACCCTCAGGTCANCAAAAGGTCCGGACTTGGGAGGAAATCCAACTGTTTGCTTAGGGTTTTGATCCATATATCAACTATTTTTTAGCCTGATTTTTGATACAAGCTGCGATTTTCTTAGCATCCACTCTGTAACTGAATAATACTTCATTAGCGTGATCACCCGAACTTACCAATTCACCCACAGGTATTAGGTNCCGGTACTTAGCAAACAGATCATCGTTTTGGGTGATATCGGTCTCTATAAGTTGGTGCGGGATCTTTCGAGCCAAGCTTTTCAGATCATTCTTAGCCTTATCACACAGTGGGCAGTTAGGTTTAGTGTAAAAAAGAATTTTTGGTTCAAGCGACATCTAGTATGTTTTCTGGCATGTTTTCCAGACGTGACATCCAATAGGCGTGGTCAAATTTATCATCACCTATCAAGAAACGCCAGAATTTGATACGGTTGACTTGCTCTAGCCGGACCTCGTTACCATACCAACGATGATGACGACCAATGATCCCATGGATAGCCGAATCGTCGAGATCATCAGTATTCCACAGCCTCAGTTGACGCACAGTGGGATTGAGACGTAGTTTGAACATGTATCGGGTTTCTTCGGTGTGATTAGGTTGAGCACAATGCCATATGCCGTGGTGAACAACGATGACCGTTCCTGCTTTGCAAATAGTTGGAACTTGACCAACAAAGTTCTGATAACGAGCTACATCAGTTTCACTAATCAAACGAAAATGACTACCTGGTAAAATCGCAGTCCCACCCATCTCACGGGGAGTATCGTGGCAAAAATAGTAGAACTGGATATCAAAGTGCATACGCATATCGATAATTGCGTCGGCATGCCAAATCTGTCCGCTACGGTTTTGAGCATTAACAATATGCGTCGCTTGGTGGTCGTAGAGTGGATCTGGACCAACTAGACTATGAATAATTCCTTGGATTTTAGGTTGGTTGAAAATCTGTCGGATAGCAGATTGATCTGACCAAACTTGANTGAATCTTACCCCAGCTTGACCAGTCTCGACTTTTCGATCCTGCATTTCTTGATGAGCAGCCTGATTTAGTTCAGTCGAGACCAATTCATCGAACCGCAGGTAGCCATCCGTTACAAAATTCGCCATTTGTTTCGAATTGAGCAGATACTTTTTATCAATCATCGATTGCCTCCAATTGTTCTAAAANATACTCAAACTTCAAGTAAGAAGTGTTATATTCCATACCAGGAAATGCAGGGAACTGTTGTGGGAATTGAATTACCCGCCAGCCATCCTTCATTGCATCTAATACGCTGTCGTATGGTGGCTGGTGGCTATCAGCAGTGGTATGNGTTTCTTTGCCTGTCCCATCGAAGATTGACCAAGCGCCCACAGGGCTTCTGAGGTCAGGCGTTTGTAACCACAGGACAAGTAGCTTTTGTCTCANTTTTGACATGCTTGATAGCCCACTATTCGTCTGTTTGATCAGATGAAGAGCGGTCGAACCAGCCTTCGAATTTAACNGATTTTGATTGTTGCCAAGTCGTCAAGTAGAGCTGTGCTGTAAACTGGACTGCAGCTCGCGTTCGCTCATTGACAAATTTGGCGACTGGTTTTGAAACCTTCCACGCTTCTAGTTCTTGACCTTTTTCAGGTAATTCTTTCTCTAGCTCATAAACTGTATCGACCATTTTGTGAGAACTATTAAAATGATCTAAAACAGCGTNCATCACGTCNCCTTCAAAAGCATTAATCTCTTGACCNTTTGCCAAATCGAGAACTTGCAGCTCCATATATTCAATGATAGAATCAATTTTTTCATGTATACCACTGTGTGGGGATTTACCGTCAGATTTGGCGCGTCCGTCGAAGTGGATCGTCGTATGTAAGGGTTGGGATTGATCTTGAGCATAATGGGCAAGAAAACCCGCATACAACAGACATTTTTGCTGTATGAAAGTATTATTNGGCCAACGCCGATGCTCAGCCAACGCAATTGTAAGTCGCTGGGCCCACTCGCCTATACTATATGGTACAAANCCGACTTTCTCTGGTTTGACTCCCACTTCCTGGCACAATGCAATNAACTCATATCGGCTTTTGGGAAGTTGTCTACCTTCAAGAAACTCCAAATCCAAATAATGCTCACTATGNTCAGCTTTCCTTAGGTACTTGGCAGCTCGGTTTTTGGCCAAATCAGGATCATAGACATAATGNGCAATAGCATCTTCACCTTGTCGAAAGAATTCTGGCATTTCTGTAGGCAATGATCTGACAGCAGCTCTAACTAGGACAGAATGACCGCCCACCCACCAGGCCCAAGCTGAACTTGAGACTAACATCAGGCAAACTAACATAATCTGTCCAAGTAACTTAGTAAGGTTTTTCATCAAATTTACACTCCTTGAATTTCCAAGTATGTTTTTCAAAACATCATTTTTTTTCAGCTACAAATACCATTACTTCGCTATTGTAGTAGTCATATACTGAATCCTCTTGGTATCCACCCCGTAGTTCGAGGAGNTCAAAACCAGCTAACTCCAGTAGGAGTTCCATCTCGGGTCGAAAGACATAACGTGATGAGACCAAATGTGATTCTCTATCGATAGATCCATCAATACCAATTTTATCATAAATAAACTCCACTGTTTGTAATTGATTGACCAAATCGAGTTTGATGCGATCATTTCGAACATAAGTTTTCCCAGTCAGCTCATCTTGGTAAACTCCACGATAGATAGGGAGTTCTTGTCGGTGATAATCATATTGCGATAAGTCTCGATGGCGCGGAGTAAAGATATCAATAATGATACGACCATCATCTGATAACATCTGGTACATGTTTTTAAGAGTAGATAATTGATCATCTCGCGATATAAGGTGCAAAAAGGTGTTATAGGCGATGAAAATCAATTTGAACTGAGTGTCCCCAACAAGATCACTCCTCATATCGCCATCGACGAATCGAATCTGGCCATCCATTTGGTCTTGTAATTGTGCTAAATGTTGGCGAGCGATACTCATCATCCCAACTGAACTGTCCATACCCCAAACATCAAATCCTCGCTTTGCCAACCGAAAAATTATTCGCCCTGTCCCACTGCCTAGTTCGAGAATTGGTCCACCTACATCCTCGGCATGGCGAACGTACATAGGAATATCATCTGATTTAGTTCCCATATCTAAGTCGTAGACTGATGCTAACCGATCAAAGTCGTTCAATGATTTACTCCTGCTAACTCAAAATTACAACGCAATTGAAATACCAACTGATGTTGGCGTGTAGTCGTTTCTTCCAGTTCTTCTTTATTTTGGTTGGCAATTATAAATTGATAAGAACCACATATCTGCCAACACTGTTTTTGCCAACGGCGCGAAGTCTTGCTTAATATAGGTTCATAGAAGAAATCAAAGCTCAGATGATTTTGTTTCTTCACTTGGCCAGAGGGAAAACGAATACTATGATGTTCATTTTCTCCTTCAAATCGATCTCCAATGTCGGCAGCACCTTGACGTTCTAGTTGATAACGGAGACAGATTAACCAATCTTGATTAACCCAATAATCTGTTTTGATCATTGTTAAATCTGCATCGTTACCAATCCGATGGCCTATCACTGAGCCAAAGTGAGTAAATGAGTTAGTCTCTACTAGGTGAGTATATGTCCAGCGGTTCACTCGTGTGTAGGTTAGGCTGACCACTAATTGCTTGTTGCTCAATAGATTTGCCAACTCTGCACCAATCACGATCGCTAAATCATTAGGATCATCCCGACTGGTATAAGAAAAATCGTCCACCAGAAATTCAGCCCACAACCGCCAACCATTAAGAGGCCGAAATGAAAAATCGAATAGAAACATAACGTTATCATTACTGTCAGCTCGGTTGTTATTTTCGGAATTATACTGACTGGCGTAGTAAGGCAAAATTGGATTTATATAATACCATTCCAGGCTCCTTTGTTCTCCGCTGTACAAAACCATCTCAGAGACGGCNATTTGTATGGTGCGGGAAACTTGCCAATCTAGCCGGTGCCCGGCCAAATAGCGGTTAGCCAGATATCTCCTAGGTTGTGTTGCCCACATGGGGTCCAGTTTTGCGGCAAATGCTGTNCCCATAACAGGTCCAATTTGGCCTTGCAATGAAATAAGATCGAAATTAGGCGAATTATCGGAAATCCCGATTGCGCTTCTCATGCCAGCCCCCCAAAAAATAGCATCTCGACCTACTTTAATCCGAAATCCACTAGCAATGGGAAATACGACGAACACACGACTAAAGTCCCCAACGTAACCTCCGTACCAAGGGTTAACCCGTTGTCCTGCNGTCTTACCTTGTTTGGGATGTTTGTTNGTGGAATTTTTTGCCACTTCAAATTCTTGATAAAAAGTCAAACCATTAACGTGAAAATACCGTGCCGCTAGCAACAAGGCGGGAGCAATGCGATGAGCATTTTTATCTTTTCTTACCTGAATTGAACCTCTTACCTTAAACTGGCCACCACGCTGTTTAGCCAAAAGTGTACGTTCTAAGCTGAACTCATCAAGCAATTTGCTATACAATTGAACGTTCAAACGATTCGACGGTTTGACCAAAACATCGNCNAGACGTTTCGCCACTTCGAACCGACTTTTGGGACGTGTGTGCCAATGCGCTGATNCAAGAATACCATCGGTGTACAACTTTTCGAGGCTATGGCCAACCCAACTATCGAATTGGAACGAGGTCGATGGTGCGGAAAACGCCCCGGTACTGACTAGCACCAAGATATTCAGCATAACCAACTTCATNAAGCGATCCTAGCTGATTTACTCAACAAAGTCAAGGTTTAGCGTCTATCTCATACAGTCTNACNAGACTTTGATCTGTAATCGAGGAGTGCAACCAGCAAAGACTGAACACTATCAAATCGATCTTCGACCTTTCTTTGTAAAGCTCGGCAGCAGANATATTCTAATTCAGTGGGAATTAACCGATTTGGCGCNACTTGACTAGGTTTAGGTAATGGGTTTTCCAGAAGGGATTGCCGGATTTGCTTGACGGTTTCACCATGTAGTAGTTGCTTGTGTGTCAAAATCTCGAACAATACATTGCCCAGGCAGAATACATCGACCCGACCATCGATAAATTTATCACCTCGTATCAGTTCAGGAGCAGTATAAAGTGGTGTCCCATAACGACGTCCCACGGGAGTTAGTGTGGTATTAATCAAGTGCTCTGTGTCTGAGGAAGTACTGGTATCGTTCTCACCCCAAACTTTTGCTAACCCCCAGTCAATTACATAAGTTTCACCAAATTCACCTGTTAGAATATTGGCCGGCTTTAGATCCCGATGAACGACTCCTCTCTGATGTGCGTGAGCAACAGTTTGACAGACTTGAATAAGAATATCAATTAATACTGATAAAGGAAATAGTTGTTTAGTGCGTACGTCTTCCTGANCCAAAGATAGAATGATACTTCTCAGATCCCGACCATTTATGTGCTTCATCGTAAAAAAGAGTGAACCATTTCGATCTCGACCCAACTCGTAAACAGGTAATGTACCCGGGTGAGCAATATTAGCCGTCACTCGTGCTTCACGCAAAAAACGATGTGTTTCAATTGGGCTGTTTTTGAGGTGATCATGTAAAGTTTTGTAGACAACTTTTCGACGTAAGTTTTCATCGAAACAGGTATATAGTTTAGCTGTACCTCCTTCCGCCATTAGTCTGAAATCGCTGTATTTTAGCGAACCACTTTTCCAATGCAAAGACAAGGTTTTATCAGTTTCGGATAAGAGAAAAAAACCCTCAGATAAATGTATTTCCATATGGACAGTTTTGTGCCCTATAGCATTACCTATTTTGAGAGAATTAGCAGGTCTCAGGCACCTACTTTTTTAGGTAGTATGGTTGAAAGTTAAAAATATCATCTGTGTTTGTATTGACGGTAATATCAACACCCGATACAAAGGGCGAGCCAAACACCTCTATTCGCCTAAAGTGATTATAGACTTGATCTTTTCGATCCTTAAATGGTTTGTCGATACGGTATAGGTGTGTATCACCGTGTATACAAATTACTGGATGACTATAGGAAGCCAAGAATTGATGCAAAAGATTTAGAAAGCCTACAAAACCTTCACCATTTCCATACTCGTATTCTCCAGAATTTTCAAAATTAGGATTAGCATGAATAATCAATATTACACCAGCAAACTTTTGTCTTTCAGCCAAGGTAAAACTTTCTTTCAAAAATGCAAGGGTCGCTGTATTTCTTTCACGGAATTCGTTCATAGCAACGACAGATTGTGGCCAGTAATTATTGTTACTACCGACAATATGCGCCACTACAAATAGGACATTACTTTTNGTGAAACGATAATTTTCAATATATTTTTTAAATCTTGGGTTNCGAGATTGCTGTTCAACGTTCAATTCATTCAGTCGCAGGGTTCGGTGGTCATGGTAGAACATTAGTCTCAATTTTTTCAATCGTTCTATAGGGTCTTGACCNGTACGATGGCAGTCAGTCCAATCATTGTCCCCTGGTGTGTAGACAACTGGTTTAGGGTAGTTTCGAAATATCTGACATATCTGATCGAAGGACTGATCTGAACACTCAGCATAACTAGCTTTGAAGTCTCCCACATGAACCAAAAAGGAGAAATCTTCCGATTTCGACTGCTGGAGTANTTGACGGTATTTATCGAATTGCTCCGCCGAATAGGGTAAATCACCTGTAGCTAAAAAGCGAAAGCTTTCACCGCAAACCTTGAGCTTGATATTAATAAGTAAGACCATCAGAACGAGCATCGGTAAATGGGTTCTATTTTTCATTGTTCTTTTCTACTACGGTATGGAAGAGGCATATGTTAACTTAGCCGAAGTCGGGCCTACCTGAACAAAAATAAGGCTAGCATTGACAAGTCCAGTGGTCTGTGGTAGCTTCTGTGACGGTTTGTTGCTAACAGTATTGTTATGGGAATTTAAGGGATAGGATTTCTACAAAATCAAAGCTATTCTCAACTGTTACGGTCCTATTCTAACTAATGCAAGAATGGTCAGGCAATGCTTACTGCTTGATTGATAGTTTCGTTTCAAGATGTACAACAGTAAAATCTGGCAATCTATTGATAATTGAAATTATTTTTAAATAAGAAACCTGCCTGCCAAACACGCAATTATTTATTATAAAAAGTTAGTATGTAATCGGTATATAAGACACGCACAGTGATGTATAATCGTGTGTTTTTAAATTAAACGAATATCAGATAGAATGGCTGTGAGCTGTAGATTAGCAAGTTGGTCATGGATCTTAGTAACAAAGCTAGGTTTGAAAATGAAGTGTTTTTTATCAGTGTTGGGAAGGCTCACAGCTGTCCGAGTGAATGTGTTTGATTGGAGGGATCGGGTTAATTGACTCGATACTATTCAGAATATAGTCAGGCTTTAAGGAGAAAGAGTAATGGCACTCAAAGTTGGTATTATTGGTCTTAGCGGAATTGGTAATAACCACGCTAATTGCTATAATCAAAATGAATTATCAGATCTTGTTGCAGTTTGCGACATCGTTAAGGAACGAGCAGACGCGACTGCTGAACGTTTAGGAGTCAAAGCCTACTACGATCAAAGAACAATGCTGGAAAATGAAGAACTAGATATTATCGATGTTAGTACTGGTGGAAACGAGAACGGTAGTTGGCACTTTGAACCTACCATGATGGCACTGGAATACGGAAAGCATGTTTTAGTGGAAAAGCCGATTTCTAATGATATCAGTGAAGCGCGACAGATGGTCGCAAAAGCGGACGAACAAGGAGTGTATCTAGCTTGTAATCTAAATCACTATTTTACCCCACCAGCTGAACAAGCTATGCAATACATGAATGATGGGCACGTAGGGGAAGTAGTATACTGTCTTCACAAAATGGGGTTCGCTGGGGGAGAGAAAAGCTATAGCCCGCAAAATTCTCCACGTGTTAAAGGTTTTCCTTATTTTCATGTTAAAGCTTTTCTGGCTCATCCCTTCAGTGTAATGCGCCATTTCTGTGGTGACATTACGCATGTTCAAGCTTTTATGAGCCAACCAAGTTTTCGCAAAAAAGCCGGAGATTTAATGGTATCGATCAATAGTATCCATGTCAAATTTCAGAGTGGTGCTATCGGCTATCTATTAAGTCAGCGTGGCGATACCACATTCGGTTTAGGTGGTTGGTGGAGTGTGGAAGTAGGAGGAACACGGGGCACATTTTGTATTGAAAACTGTATAGAAAAAGTTACATTTTGGCCTTCGCCAGGAACGGAGGATGCAGCTGTTCCAGAAAAGCTCGATCTCGGAGCATCTTCTGGTTCTATTGTTCACGAATCAGGACAATCTGATTTTGGTGCTACATTCCCACTCCGGATTTCTGCTTTCCTAGAAGACGTAGCTAATCAAGTTCCACTCAATCAGATTCGAGCTTCGGGCCGGGATGCACTAGCAACACTTGAATATACTTGGGCGGCTATAGAGTCCTACGAGCAAGGTGGGATTTTAGTTCGCCCCCACCCTCTACCGACCCTCAAGGGTAATCCAATGACACAGAATGCTTAGTGGTTATTCTGCTTAAAATTTAAAACTAAACAAAAAAGGAGTCATTTAGTGAAACTGGGAGCAAATTCCGTTTTGTTCGGTGGTTATAATATGGAAACTGCCTTCAAACACATTGCCATGGCTGGTTACGATGGAATCGAGTTGTCGGCCATTAATGGTATGAGCGAGCATTTGGTTCTTGATCATTGGCAAGATTTAGCTGATGATATCAAAGAGTTGGCAAAAACCTATCAGCTTGAGCTGCTAGCTATGGAGCAACCGTCGCGAGATATTAACCAAATGGAAAAAGCCTTCCAAGCTGCAGCTGAAATCGGTATTCCGATCGTTAATTGCGGCCCTGGTGGAAAGAGCGATGACGAAAGCGCTTGGCCAGAAGTGATTGACTCGTTGGGCAACTTGTCAGACATGGCCGAGCGATACGGTGTAACTTTGTGTGTTAAAGCTCACGTTGGTGCAAGTATTTACAATACTCCAACGACTATTAGAGCGATGGAAGCGATTTCGTCGCCGGCTTTCGGTATCGATATGGACCCATCTCATATTCATCGGGCAGGTGAAAACCCAGTTGAGGCTATAGCCGCTGTCGTTGAAAGAGTTAAGCATGTCCATATTCGCGATTGTCAAGGAGACTATCAGGTTGGTCCTGACGAAAGTCAAGATTTTGATAGAGTGGTAAGTGGCCCTAAAGGACCAGGACAACCTGAAATGCAGGCCAATGGAAGAGGTAACATTGATTTAGTTGGTTACATCGCTGTTCTACATGCAAATGGTTACAAAGGACCGTTAAATCTAGAAGTAATAGGAGCCAAAGAATATTCAATAGAACAGTGTTGTACTATTGCAGCTGAATCCCGCGGGCATATGCAAGCCAGTTTACAAGCTTGTGGTGCCAGATGATAATCTTATATTTTAGTTAACGCAGATGCATAAGGATTAATTTACATGTCAAATATTGGTTACGACGATACACCCTTTCTGCCCGAACCTTATTCCCAATGGCGAGTTCACGATGGCCAACGCCCTCAACCTACAATTGTTGCACCGGGTGCTACGAGTGCTGATCCACCATCTGATGCAGTAATTTTGTTTGATGGTACAGACTTGGCTGGTTGGCAAACAACCAGTGGTGGCCAACCAGAATGGATCGTAGAAAATGGGTATATGCAAGTCACTCCTCGTACCGGTGACATTGTCACCAAGGCCCAATTTAGTGACTGTCAACTGCACCTGGAATGGGCTTCACCTGTTGAAGTCAAAGGGGAAGGTCAAGGTCGAGGGAATAGTGGTATTTTTCTAATGGGGCTGTATGAAGTCCAAGTCCTAGATGGTTATGATAACCAAACTTATGCCGATGGGATTACTGGTGCCATCTACGCACAATTTCCGCCTCGTGTTAACGCCTGTCGCCCGCCAGGAGAGTGGCAAACCTATGACATCGTTTTTGAGGCTCCCAAATACCAAGGTGCCGATCTTGTCAGTCCAGCCTATTTGACAGTATTTCTGAATGGAATCCTACTCCATAACCGCCAGCCTGCGCATGGCCCAACTGGACACCGAAACTTGTCATCCTATGAAAGTGTGCACGGCCCAACCGGACCACTTAAACTGCAAGATCACGGTGATCTAGTCAAGTTTAGAAATATCTGGATGCGTCAGGTTGATTCATATGACCAAGCTTAATTCTATTTGAATTCTCGAATATCGAAGGGGCATCAAAAAGTTTTTGGTGCCCTTTTTACTGTCCGGCAACTGCCAATATAGTAGAATCAGTTGGATCAATTACAAAAGCTGCCCTTATTCAGATTCAAGGGCAGTTCATGGAATCAAGATAATCGTTAGTTTGCCTCTGCAAATTAAACACTTGGTATACGTTCTAATTTGGTCAATTAATCGTTAGTCAGTAGTAATCAAGTTAAAAAATAACGCGCTAAAGATGAGTGTATCGGTTAAACTATCGATTGTCATCTTCGTTTTACTTGCTTAAAAGAAGTAATTGACAAGTGTGATGTAAATGATTTGGCTTGAGTAGCAATACGNGAGGATGGCAGATTTTTAAACAGCATAATATGCGATCATCTTTTTGTATTTAGACGGAAATTGGAACTTAAATGTATCAAGCTAGATATTGTGCTGACAGTGATATCTTGATTTAAAAAGATAATTATGAGCCCAATCTAGTATGATATGTTTAGAATNTCTGCATTGGAAAAACAAAATTCCNAANGAAAAGATTAAGCCAATGTATNGCTCGTAAATGAAACAATTGGTTTAACTAGTTTGAAGATNCTCCTACTTCANAATCCAAGATAATAGTGTNGCTCTACCATCATAAACCAGTTTTATACAACGAAATAATAAAGCACTTAAAACCCACCCAAGGAGGAGTCTACTTAGATGGAACCTTAGGTGCAGGTGGACACAGTGAAGCAATTTTATCCTACCCAGAGACAAACGTTATTGGGTTAGATTTAGACCCAATAGCTTTAGAGATCTCAGGTAAACGCTTGTCTGTTTTTGGCTCTCGGTTTCAGGCGATTAATGGAAATTTTGCCGACTGGTTGGCTGAGTTGATGCCAGGCGAACTACATAAGGGGGGCCTCGATGGAATTTTAGTCGATCTAGGAGTTTCCTCCATGCAAATTGACCAACCGAAGAGAGGATTTAGCTTTCAAAAAGACGGACCTTTAGACATGCGTATGAACCCAAATCAAGAACTTTCTGCGAAAGAAGTGGTCAACTGTTCATCGCAAGGAGAAATCGCTGAGATTTTATGGAAATTTGGGGAAGAAAGGTTGTCAAGGCGGATTGCGTACAGGATTGTTCAGCAACGACGTAAAGGGGCTATTTGCCGAACGGAGGAACTAGCAAATTTAGTATTGGACGTATACACTAAGTCGAAAATCCGCCGTCAGAAAATCCATCCTGCCACTAGGACTTTTCAAGCCTTACGTATCTTTGTCAATGGAGAATTAGAAAATCTCCAGCAATTACTATCCATAGGCTACAAGAGGTTGAAAATAGGTGGGTATTTGTGCATTATTTCTTTTCATTCTCTAGAAGATCGTCTTGTCAAGCATACTTTTCGAAAATTAGCCAGTTCTTGTATTTGCCCTACTGAGATTCCGGTTTGTCGTTGCGAGCAAAGACCTGAAATTAAGATTTTGACCAGACGACCCGTTATGGCGAGCAGAGAGGAAATAGAAGTCAACCCTCGTTCACGGAGCGCCAAACTTAGGGTCGCTCTCCGTATTTGAACTCAGCGGCATTAATAATTATCTTTTCGATAAAAATTGAATCTAGTAGTTAATCCCCTGCGTTATTTGGCTTTGAATGATCTATAGAATTCGGGTGCAATGTATCATCATCAGGCTAACCTAACAAAAAAATCAAAAGTACCGTACTTGATACTGGTTCTTTTCGTCGGTATTTTATTACTGAGTGCCGGATTTTCAACTGGCCATCGTCGTATTTTCCAAGACCTAACCTCTAAGCAAGAGAAAGAGAAATTAGAGAACGAGATAAGTGAATTGAAAATTTGCATAGCTGAACTAACATCGGTGGAGCATATTCATAAATTAGCAAAACAAATGAAAATGATTCAATCTAGCAAACTGCCGATTTCACTTCATACTTCAGAAAATCCGTATTCGTTTGTTAAAAAAGAGTTAGATGGAAAATAAAACTGACACTTGGAACTGTTTCAGTAACAGAGCTTGGCTAGCAGTGATTTTGATTCAATTGTGTTTTTTCAGCCTACTGATAAGAATTGTTTACATTGANGCCATTTATGGTGATCAAATAAGGGAAAGAGCATACATTGTGCAACCTGAACAGGGCGAAGCGAAGATTAAACGAGGTAAAATAGTTGATCGGAATGGTGAAATACTCGCAATTAATAGGAATCTTATTTCGGTTTGGGCAGATCCCAGCTTTTTAAAAGTTTCACCTCAAAAAGCTGCCCGACAGTTGGCTCCGATCGTTGGCAAGTCAGAATCAACGTTGATAGGGNAATTGAGCGAAAAAAATAAGAGATTTGTCTGGCTCCAGCGAAATATCCCATATAGTCAGCTAAAAGCCATTCGTTCAATGACCCAGAAGATTCAGGGGGTCAATTTTCAACTCAATAGTAAACGGGTCTATCCAAATGGNAGACTGGCATGCCATGTAGTCGGTATAACTAGCTTCGACGGTCATGGGATAGACGGTATAGAACGCCAGTATGATCCTTATCTCCTTCCGGCTAGCCAATCNGATGCACATATTAAAGATCAGATCGAGTCAATTGANAATTCTGACGTTGGTATANCCCCTATCAATCCGGGTTATCCACTTAGTGCTGAGCCACTTACTCAAGGGCATACAATTGAATTGACAATTGACAGGTATCTCCAACACTTGACGGAACAAGTGTTAGCTGATGGCTGCCAAAAATGGAAAGCTAAATCAGGAACAGCGATAGTTATGAAGCCTAAGACTGGGGAACTGCTAGCCATGGCAAACTATCCTAGTTATGATCTAAATCAGTATGCTGAAAGTCCTGAGGCGTACAAGCGAAATGTCGCAATGTGGATGCAATATGAACCGGGATCTGTATTTAAGATCGTGACTGCGTGTGGTGTGATAAATGAGAAGATTGCTTCGGCTGAAACCACTGAGTATTGTGAAATGGGAGCTTATCAATTACCAAATGGACATGTNATAAAAGATGTCCGCCCTAATGGTTGGCTGAGCTTGAGCGAGATTATCCAAAAATCCAGTAACATCGGGATTATTAAGACTGCTGAAAAGTTAGGGCATGGTTCAATGTCGTCTTATNTCGAAGCTTTTGGATTTGGAGAAAAAACGGGAATTAATTTGCCATTCGAACGTAAGGGGTCNCTAAGAGGTCTTCGTGTATGGGATGAATATGCTAAGGCAACGGTACCATTTGGACAAGGTATATCCGTCACACCACTTCAGATGTTGAATAGCATCAATACTATTGCGACCAAAGGGGTACTCATAAAACCAAACATCGTAGGTAGTATTCTAACAGATGGGCTTATTATTGGGGAAGTTAAGCGGTTTCATCCTCGCCCAATTCGAAGGGTGATGTCACCAGAGACGGCTAGTAAATTAACTAAGATTTTGGTACAGGTAACCGAACAGGGAAGTGGAAAAAACGCTCAAGTGGATGGGTATCAAGTAGCGGGTAAAACAGGAACATCACAGAAGGCGATAGCAGGCCAAGGCTATGTTGAAGGTAAGGTTGTTGTTAGTTTTGCAGGTTTCCTACCCGCGGATGCACCCCTTATTTCAATTATAGTAGTAATTGATGAACCTTTCGGTGCACCTCTGAGTACAGAAGTTACAGCCCCAATGTTTCAGGAAATTGCGGGTCAGGCGATAAGCTACATGTCCCAAAAATATAATCTCACGAAAGAATTTGAGTTAGCAGTTCATAGATAGAGCGTCTTCAAACTAATGAATTTAGACAAACTACTACAGGGCTTAGAAGTCAAATCAACAGTTGGTCAACTCGATCGATCGGTAGGTTCTGTTGTCACTGACCATCGAAAAATCCAAACTGGATCGGTTTGGGTCTGTTATAGGGGGGTTTTAATTGATGCACATCAATTCATGGCTCAAGCTATAGACAAACGACCTATAGCCATCATAGCTGAAAATTCAAGACCCATCCGAACACCAACGAATATAGCTTACATTCAGGTTGGTAACAGTAGATCAGCATTAGCTCGCATAGCGGCCAATTGGCACGGCCAGCCCGCCGAGGGCTTAGATTTGATTGGTATTACAGGAACTAATGGGAAGACTTCAACCGCACATTTCATTGCCAGTATTTTTCGTTTGGCTCATCTTGAACCAGCGCTTATAGGCACAATTGGTTATTACTTAGGTAGAACAGTACTTCCGGCTCAATCAACCACACCCGACCCCCTGACTTTACACAGTCTTTTCGCTCAAATCCACCAAAACCAAATCCGCCACGTTATCATGGAAGCCTCTTCTCANGGCTTAGACCAGAGACGGTTGGATCACCTCAAATTCCAAGTTGCAGTATTTACTAATCTGACTCAAGATCATCTAGACTATCATGGGTCCATGAAGGATTATCTAGTGGCAAAGGCACGTCTTTTTAGACAAATTGTACCAACAGGCCTAGCTGTCATTAACTGTGATTTGTCGCCCGGCATTACTAACTCGATTGCTGCTACAGTTCAGGAGAAATCTTTTGCCAACGTTATAACCTATGGCCTAAATGGACAACCCAATGTGACCGCTACTAATATCAGTCAGAGCACGGCTGGCTTGAGCTTTCAGTTGCTTATCTCGTCTGGCTCAGAGAAGCAATCCACTTCTATTCGTCTCAAACTCTTTGGCCAGTACAATATTTACAATGCACTTGCGGCTGTATCTGTTGCGCTGCATTATCAGATTAACTTGAACACAATCAAAAAAGGATTAGAATCAACAGTAATTCCAGGCCGATGTGAAGCGATTAACTTGGGCCAACCCTTCACAGTTATTGTCGATTATGCGCATACTCCCGACGGACTGAGGAATCTGCTTCGAGGGGTTAGGATAAAGGCAAGTCATCGTCTAATTGTTGTCTTCGGCTGTGGAGGAGATAGAGACTCGACCAAGCGATCTTTGATGGGGAAGGCTGCAAGTGAAATTGCTGACTACACAATCCTGACTTCTGACAATCCCCGTTCAGAGCAGCCTATGCTCATTATTGAACAAATCTTGAGTTCGGTCAGGGGGCAATCGAATTTTGAGTACGATGTTATATTAGATAGGAAAAGGGCAATCCAGCATGCGGTAGAAATTGCTGAGGTCGGTGATTTTGTGATTATTGCCGGTAAAGGACATGAAAGCTACCAAGAAATTGGAGATATGCTTTACCCTTTCGACGATCGTCAAGTAGTGACCGAGTGTTTAACGAATATACTTTGAGCATATTTTATTTTTTGCCTGTCAGGCTATGATTTCATAGTCAACATCGATGACTTGTTCGCTATTCTCCACAGAGCCCACAGCACTTTTGGTATTAGCTGTGGTAGCGATTCCATTGATGCTATTGTAATTGTTACTTTTAGAATCGGCAGATTGCTGATTTAGTTTGTATTTTTCATAGAAATCTGTGGACAGCTTTTGCCAGATTTGTAGTAGAGAATTTATTTGTGTGTCAATTCTTTCTATATTCAATTTTTCATCCAGTCTTACTCTCTGTTCTATAGCCTGCTGGAGGACAGTTTTGGTAAATTCAATCTCGCTTTTAACCAAAGGATCTATCTTTTCACCCTGAGCAGAAAGCTCCTTCTCAGTTGCATAGATAAGATTTTCAGCTTTGTAACGAACTTTGGCCTCTTCCCTTCTGAGCTCGTCATCCATAGAATTAGCTGCGGTTCTTTGTACCATCCGTTGGACTTCTTGGTATAATAATCCCGAGGGATTTGCAATAGAAATTTGCCTTTGGTTACTGGTTGCTAAATCTCGAGCCGATACGCTTAGAATACCATTGACATCAATATCAAATCTAACATCAATCTGGGTTTCATTCCGAGGAGCTGGTGGTAGTCCATCTAAGCGAAAGCGGCCGATTGTTTTGTTGAGGGCAGCCTCTTGACTTTCTCCTTGTAGTACATGAATATCAACTGAACTTTGATTGTCTTCCGAGGTGGTAAAAGTTTTAGATTTTTGTGCAGGTATAGTTGTATTTCGGTTAATCAATCGGGTAAAAGCACCACCCGAAATTTCGATCCCTAATGACAATGGAGTTACATCTAAAAGTAGAATTTCTTTAACTCGCGAATCACCTGATAGAATAGCTCCTTGCACGGATGCACCAACCGCCACCACTTCGTCAGGATTAATCCCTCTTCTCGCTTCCTTGCCAAAAATTTGTTTTACTAGCTCTTGTACTTTTGGCATTCGAGTCTGCCCCCCAATTAAAATTACTTCGTTGACTTCATTTGCCTTAAGCCCAGCATCTTTTAATGCCTGATAACAAGGAGGAATTGACCGTTCAAGTAGGTTAGCAGTTAATTTTTCCAGCCTAGACCGAGAGAGACTGACGTTGAGATGTTTAGCACCATTTTTACTTGCTGCAATGAAAGGGAGATTAATCTCTGCTGTCAAGCTAGTAGATAGCTCACATTTGGCTTTCTCTGTAGCTTCTTTCAACCTTTGAATTGCCATGGGGTCGTCGTATAAACTTGCTCCATAATTAATCTCAAATTTTTCTGCCAGCCATTCAATGATAGCTTGGTCGAAGTCGTCCCCTCCCAAATGAGGATCGCCATTCGTGCTCAAAACTTCTACCAGGCCGCTACCAACTTCTAATATTGATATGTCGAAAGTGCCACCACCCAGATCATACACAGCAATTGTAGCTCGATCGGCTTGGTCTAGGCCATAGGCTAAAGCGGCAGCCGTTGGCTCATTGATGATTCGTAGAATATTCATTCCCGCTATGGTGCCAGCATCTTTTGTCGCTTGGCGTTGGGCATCATTAAAGTGCGCTGGTACAGTGATAACAGCTGCCACAACTGGTTCTCCTATATATTGCTCAGCTGTCTTTTTTATTTTTTGTAGGATTTGAGCTGATATTTCTTGTGGTGAGTATAACTCCTTCCCAAGACTAACCCAAGCATCTCCATTATGATTGCAAAAAAGCCGGTAAGGGNTTTTCTTGTTTTTCCGAATAACTTCATCGTATCGCTGACCCATAAGGCGCTTAATGGAAAAAATCGTGTTCACGGGGTTCGTAATGGCCTGTCTCTTAGCAACTTGGCCAATCAGCCTCTCATTGGTCTTAGTTATTGCAAAGACGGAGGGCGTCGTTCTTCCTCCCTCTGAGTTCTCAATGATCTTTGGTTCGCTCNCTTCCATAATTGCAACACAAGAGTTAGTTGTNCCGAGGTCTATACCAATGACTTTNCTCATANTCCTATCTCCGAAACCTGATAATCCTAGTCCATTTTAAAAGCAAAGATTGAGATCTATTCATGTTTTCTCGTCTAGGTTGGAACAGAGCGCTCGTACTTGAATTAATGGCTTTATTAACGAATTGAACAAATTGAGGAAGGTGAAGCGGCTTAGGTATAAAGGTGTAAGCACCNGCCTCCATTGCTTCAAGGCGTACATCCAAGCTGCGATTAGCACTCATAATGATGGTCGGTAGGCTTGAGTCAATAGTACGAATTCTTCTGGTCAGGTCTGCACCTGTAGTATCCGGCAGTTCTAAGTCTGTAATCAGTAGAGANAGGTGGTTCGTTTCAAATTTTNTCCATGCTTCGTGCCCGTTTGTAGATGAAAGAGTATCATACCCGGCCCGATTTAAAACTTCACAAACAACCGCTAGCGTTTCTTCGTTGTCATCTACGACCAAAATAGGATTTTTAATCATTTGACTTAACTATGTTATCTCTAATAGTTGGTTCAGGTTAACCAACCAGCCTTCTAATCTAACTTAGAAATACGAAAATATCCTTTCTAAGGCAAGCAATTGCTATGCCAGATTCAATTTGTTGCAATCGTTAATAGCTAGATAGTATTTTATGCCTAGCGATGATCGTAAAACGCCGAGTCAGATATTTTTTCGATGCCAATTGAGCAGAAATAGAAAAATTCGTTAGGAAAATTAGCATACTTAATTTTAACCAACTTTTTCTGGCTTTTCGGCCTCATTAGCTGTATAAAAGGTATTCGTAGAAATTGATTGAAAGGACGGTGTTTCAATGGCGCTGCGGTATCGATTGAAGGTTCTGCCTACACCCAAATGCCGATCGCCAATCATACATGAGACTTAATGATTTTTCAACCCCAAAAATTGAATACTTGGATCATACGGCTGATTTAGGTGTTCGAGTTTATAGTCAAGACTTGAAAACCCTTTTTGAGTGTACAGCTGAGGCAATGCTATCCGAGATCGCAGAACCTGATACTATCGAAGAAGCTATGTTAATGGAGATCGTTGTTAAGGCTACAGGTTTACCTGACTTAATGAGGAAATGGCTAGATGAGATTAACTTCCGTCATGAAGTAGACGGCTTTCTTTTCCGTCGTGCTGAAGTTAGGGAAATTTCGACGCGTAGTATACGGTCCCTAGTTTTTGGTGAGCCATACGATAGGGGTAAGCATACCAGATTAACCGAGATAAAGAGCGTAACTTTTCATCAATTGCAAGTGGAACAATTGGTGGACAAAAGTTGGGTTGCTCAAGTCGTTTTCGATATTTGATTTACTCGATGATTCAGCGAGTTGGTGATTGTTTTCATAGACTAGCGGAATGGCTAGTACTGTCGGGTTCTTTTTTAGTACAAAAATTATTGTATCAATCTCAATTGCCAAAAAAATTTGCACCAAAGAAAATTCTGGTGATAAAACTAGACCATTTTGGTGATTTGCTTATTTCTACTGCTGTCTTCAATAATTTACACGTCAATTTTCCAACCGCTACAATCGATGTACTCATTGGGCATTGGGGGAAAACGGTTTTGGAAAATCACCCCTATATTCACCAGCTATTTTTCTATAATTCTCCCTTCTTTTCTAGGCATGCCAAAGCCTCAAGTTTTTGGTCTGCAATTAGAATCATGTTTCGGCTGTGGCGAAAGTATGACCTAGTAGTTGATTTAAGAGGTGATTCCCTGACTGTTGTTATGGCACTTTTGAAAAGTACTCCTTATCGTATCGATCGAGCCTGTTATCAGATCGAACAAAAAATGAACGGTACTTCATCCGACGACCGGCACGAAATTGATCGTAACTTGGACTTGCTAAAGAAGCAAAAGCTTCAAATTCCCTCACGGATACCAAGCTTCTACCCGCCGTTAGTTGACCAAGATTGGGCTGATATTTACTGTGCTAACCTACCAAGTAATCGGCCACTAGTAGTTATTCATCCTGGCTCTCCAGTCGAGCTTAAGCGATGGCCTGAGAAGAGTTTTGCTGAATTATCCGAATGGTTGATCGAATTTTACCAAGCAACAGTTGTTTTGATTGGGGATATTTCTGAAAAAAAGCTGGTAGAGAGTATTCAAAACTTTACGTCTAAAAAGACCATCAGTTTAGTCGGTCAGACAAACTTTGGTCAACTCGGAGCATTGTTGAAGAATACCAAACTTTTTATTGGAAATGATAGCGCACCTATGCATCTAGCCGCAATGATGGGTACAAGTGTTGTGGCACTCTATGGCCCAAGTGATCCGAAAAGATTTGGCCCCCTTGGAATTGATAGCTACATTATTCGAACAAAAAGTGATTGCCCTCCGTGTATGTCGACTTATTGTAAATTAGACGGGCTTGGTTGTATGAGAAACATTTCGTTAGCTGACGTTCAAAAAGCTGTTGCTCTCTTGTTGTGATTGTGATAAGATTGGGTGCTAGATTGGAATTACTAGGTTAACTTCAATAACAATAAACTTTGGAAATTGAAGAGGTTTACAATATGCACAAGGTGATTAAATTAGCTGCCATTTGTTGTTCGTTGTTGGTAGCCGTTTTTATAATGGGCTGTGGGGAGGATTCTACTTCACCAACAAAAGTCAAGAAAGAAGATAATAGTGCGATTAGTCTTTCTGCCAGCCACATCGAATCCCTAAATGGAGAAAGTTTTGGCGCTAGCATAGCCCAGGAACTAGATGGGCAAGGTATTAAACTGTCGGAGGCTTCGACAGTTTGGTCTCGAGCCACTGATGAAGAATGGTTGATTACGGATACGGAAAATGAGTTGGCTTACGTTGTTAAGAACAATGGTGGAGACAAGCTAGAAGTTAACAAAACTAGTTTCATAGATTATCAAGGTGAAGCTGAAACAATTGTCAAATTCTGGGAAGAATACCGAAACCTATACAATAAAAGAGAAATTACAAAATTACTTACGCTTTGGAACAAGAAAGGATCTGACCACATTTACATTAACATTTCAGAAAATGAACCATTAAGTGGGGACGGGGCCGAGGGTGTAAGAAACGTTTTACTAAAGTTATCTAAGGGACATCACTCAACCAAGAGCGACAATTGGAAGGGTAGTCCTATGAACGAAGTTTATATCAAGAAACGTGGAGCTACTTTAGTTGCTTCGGCGACCGGTCCAAATGCTTTCAGAAATCCTGGGCAAACTTGGGCCTATTTTGTTAAAAATGATATTGGAAAATGGAAAGTCAGTAAAGTTGAGTCGATTGAACAGCGTAATATGGGTAAGCATGACCGAATCTTAATCCACGAAAAAGACGCTGAAGACAAAATTGGTTACTTCGATGACAAGAAAACGCGAGTCAAGTAATTAATCACAACATCTGTGCACTTTATGGTGCTGCGAAGGGTGAAGGTGTTCGTTTTGGGGCAATCCTGGCTCCAAATTGCAGCCAATCGCTGGCTTTTCTGGCATTTATATTGCTGTCGTATTATGTCTGGTGGGTTGAATTTCAGTAAAGAATCACCGTGCTCACCCATTAATTAACTGATTTTTGAAGGATTGCTAAACCTGTTTATTTATTGCTTACCACAAGAAAAAGGAGAGAAAGCTCAATGAGTGTAAAAAGAGGCGGTAGCGCCTTTTTGATTTCGGTTATACTGCACGTTGGTGCTGCCCTAGTCTTGGGAGTGTATCTCGTGACACAAACCGAAGCCTTTAAGGACTTGATTGGGGCTGAGGTCGTCGAGGTAAAAGAACCGCCAAAGCCGAAAGTCAGAAAACCTATTATCAAGCCTGTCATCAAACCTTCAATTCCCACTGAGAATACAGTTGTAGTTGAGCAAGTTCAGGTGCAGCCCCGTGTAACGACAGCCGCCGTCGTTCGGCCAACGTCAATTCAAACAGAAACGGTGCTCGAGTTTGCGAATAAACCAATCAAGGTCAATGCACCAATCAACCCTAACGTACCACGTGTAGTAACAAACTCACCGGTACCTCAAGTCGTTACACACGCGAATCTTCCGCCATCCGACGCCCCTGGTGCTTTGGCGTTTTCGGGGCCTGTTGCTTCAGCACCTGCTGGCTTGCCGGGTGGAATAGCTCGTGGTATTGGTGGCGCAGTCCAAGTTAAAGCTGGCGTATTTGCTCGACCTGCCGGTTTAGCAATGGTGAAAGAAGTTGGTGTTCAGCGGGACGCACTAGGAGACGTAGTCAAAGACATTAGTTTAGGTGACGTAGAAGTGCCTCCTCTAGAAAGAGGTGAGCCAGGTGGCCGTGTAATCGGTCGTGGCCGAGACATCCGTGGTGTACTAAGATTTACTCGCATTCGTCATAGTTTGTCTGACTGGTGGGCCGATGCTTCTTCACTTAACGCACTGACAAAGTGGCTTAATGAACGGACCAAGATCAAAGCTGACATGAACGTGGAGGGTGGAGCAGTAAAATTAACGGATGCAAACTTGATGAAATGCCCCATCGTCTGTATGACAGGGCATGACCCCGCGTTGACACGTTCCCGAAATCTAATGGGGCGTCAGTATGGTGGAGGGAAACTCGACAGCCGTTTTTCTGATACAGAAGCCGCTAATTTACGGAAATACTTGGTGGAACGCGGTGGAGTTCTCACATTTGACGATTGTGGGGTNAATGCTCCTGCACAAGCAATGATCCGACTATTTTTAGCGCAGATGCGTTACGTAATGCCTGAGTTCCAGATCGAGCGTATTCCNAATGACCATGANATTTATAACAACTTCTACGAAATGGGTGGACCACCTGTAGGTTTTGATATCTTCTGGTGGGGAACGCGTCCACCAAAGCGAAATTATCTGGAAGGTATTTCGGTTGGTGATAAGCTCTCTGTTCTTATTTTCCGCCGGGATTATATGTGCGCAATGGAGTCAGTTAGTCTCCCCACTAGGTCTGTTCATTACTCTCCTGGTGTTTATCGTTTTATGACTAATGTTGTCGTCTATTCCTTGACCACAGGAAAGATTTCAGACCACAGCGGGTATGTACCCGAAGATAGATTGGCCGCTGANGCCCTGCCTACTCAAGCACCTCAGGCAGCCAAAATNACAGCAACAGGCCAAGACCAGTAGTTTTACNGGCAAAAAAAATGCACCAATGGGNAACCATTGGTGCATTTTTTTTGNCGGNAGNAACATCTCCTATTATGTGGTTCTGGTTTAGATTTTTATTTNTAATCNCAGAACTATCNGTCCGTCCTCCTTCCACTTGACACCTAATTTTTTGCTATGCTAGACTAAAACTTCAATTCGGNTTGTCAAAATCACACATGATCTTAGCTATTGACGTNGGTAATACGACTATCGAAATTGGGATAATCAAANACCATAAAATTAGTATCAGNTGGCGCCTGCAAACTGATCAAGGTCGATTNGCAGATGAATATGGGGTGCAAATTTGTCAGCTGTTGCGTAGCCGAAGCATTTCTGCTTCTGAGTTTGAAGGCGCAATCATTAGCTCCGTTGTACCTTCTGTGGGGCGTGAGTTGTCAAAAATGTGCCAGCGTTTTTTTAATCATTGCCCACTCAAGGTTTCAGAGAAGCTGGATCTTGGTATCCGTTTGTTGGTAGAACAACCAGAAGAAATTGGCGCAGATCGGTTAGCAACTGCGGTAGGTGCCTATCACACATACAAAATGCCACTAATTGTGGTTGACTTCGGAACAGCCACAACATACGACGCAATATCGCCAAATGGAGATTATTTAGGGGGGGCTATTACCCCCGGTATCGGTATAACTATGAATGCATTATTTGATCATGCCGCGTTGCTCAGGCGAGTAGATCTAACTGCACCAAAATCTATTATCGGCACTAATACTAGTGAATGCATCAAATCTGGATTCTATTTTGGTTTTCGATACCAAATGGAAGGTATCATTGATCAAATGAAATCAGAATTGATTCAAAGGTGCCGTCTTGGTAATAAATCTGAAGTCCAGGTAGTAGCAACGGGAGGGCTTGTTGATCTTATCGCTGAAGATTCTAAAATTATTGATCATATTAATTCCAATCTTCTATTGAAAGGACTCGGTATAATTTATCATCGGCATCAAACTATTATTAGTTAACTCCAGCGGAACTTTCCCTTTTTAACATTCATTAAGAGAATATTGCTCGTCTTTATTTATTCATCGGTTTCGACTATTATTACCGGTTATATTGATAAGTGCTTCCTCGTAGAAAACGATAAAAGACCAACTAAACGGTAAAGAATCAACTTTTGAGAGTTAAACTTAATTAATCATATCAAAATCAAAAAATGTTGCAATACTTTGATACTAAGTATTCATTTTAAAGACTTAAAAAGTAACGTAGTAATAGAGACGACAAATGTTTTTTCGGGCAGGAAAATATAAATAGATGAAAACTTGTGCNNTTTTTGACCTGGATGGAACCATAATTGATAGATCCTCTGAANTATGGTTTTTTTTCTACCTACTACAAAGAGGGAAATTACCAATTGGTAGTGTAGCAAGCTGGGGGTTCGATTGGATTAGTTTGCTCGATATCCAAAAAGGAAAAGCAAATAAAACTTACCTACGGGGTGTGTCTGCTCATAACTTAGCAAACGAAGCTAGTAACTTTTTCAGTCAACACCTAGTAAATAGAATTTCACCTCGCGCTGACGAGTTAATCACACAACATAAATCTGAAGGCCGACTTGTCGTTATCTTATCTGGCTCTCTCACACTGCTCGTGCGCCAGTTTGCCCAGCATTTTGCGCTCGACACTTTGTTTGGAAATGATCTAGAGGTGGTTAATGGTTCACTCACGGGCGGACTCGCAGGTGTTCACCCTTACGGACAAGAAAAAGCAAATCTTGTTGAAACTTTATCGATCCAGCATCAGTTAGATTTGTCTAATTCATATGCTTACGGTAACCATCACACTGATGTGCATAAATTAAGTTTATTCGGACATCCAATAGCTGTAAACCCAACACTAAAACTAAGACAGATTGCCAAACAAAAAGGCTGGACAATCGAGATGTTTCATGGGAATTAGATTAGAAAAATTTTTGGCTCACTACGGGGTAGCCTCCCGTCGCCTAGCAAAACGGCTTGTTATAGAAGGTCGAGTAACTATCAATGGTAAGCCTGTTTTTATTCCCGGTCGTCATATCGATCCAAATAGAGATAAAGTTACATATGATGGGCAGCTTGTCATAAATCAACCTGAATACTTATATTTAATGCTACATAAACCGGCAGGTTATCTCACAACAGTAACCGATAATAGTGGACGCAAAACGGTTATGGACTTGGTACGGGCTGTTCGCGAACGTATCTATCCAGTGGGCCGATTGGATAAAGAGACCGAAGGTTTATTGCTGTTTACCAATGACGGTAACTTTTCACATCGTATCCTACATCCCAGTTATAAACTAAATAAGACCTATCATGCTTGGGTCGAAGGTCAGCTCAATCGAAAAAACATCCAAAAACTAAGAGCTGGTATTTGGCTAAAAACCGGACTGACTGCTTCCGCAATCGTGGAAGAAGTTAGAAACCGTGGTAAATTGACTCAGTACCAAATCATAATTCATGAGGGTAAGAAGCGCCAAATTCGAAAAATGTTTGAAGCCGTGGGAGCTAGAGTCGATTATTTAAAACGAACTCGGGTTGGAAGTTTAAGCTTGGGAAAGTTACCAAAAGGTCGATTTCGGCATCTTCAAACAGATGAAATTCAAAGCCTAATGAATGAGAATGTGAAATGAGCTCTAATCGTCAAGATTTCCGAAAGAGAGAATCTCCGGAGATGTTTGATCGAATAGCACCAACCTACGACTTAGTCAATCGTTTGCTTTCTTTTGGGTTGGACACCGCTTGGCGGAAAAAAGTCGGTTATCTACTTCCAAAAGCTGATGACTTAAAGTTACTTGACTTAGCAACGGGTACTGCTGACTTGATCATCGGGCTTTGTGAAACTTGTCCCCAAATTTCGTCAGCGGTAGGCATTGACTTGTCCAAAAACATGCTTGAGGTCGGACAAAAAAAAGTTGACAACCGAGGTTGGCAATCAAAGATCCGACTTGAAGCGGGTGATGCTATGTCCTTAGAATGGGATGATAACTTGTTTGAAGCGGTTACTATGTCGTTTGGTATTCGTAATGTCCCAGATGCTGAAAAAACCTTGAAAGAAGTCTATAGGGTTCTGAAGCCCGCCGGTAAAGCCCTAATACTAGAATTTTCGATACCTTCGAATATCTTTATTCGTTTGGGGCACCTGTTCTATCTAAGACATGTTTTACCAATGGTCGGAGCGTTATTCTCTGGTGATTATCAAGCTTATCGTTATCTCAACACGACCATCGAACATTTCCCTTACGGTGACGACTTCACCAAATTGATGACTGAAGCAGGTTTTTCATTTGTCAATATACATCCACTTACTTTTGGAGTTGCAACTTTGTATGAAGGTATACGTTAACTGATTATAGAGAATGAAAAACAAGTTACGTCAATCTATTTTTGCTTCACTTACTTCAGTAGCATCGATATTTTTCATCAGCTGTAATATCAGCTTAAACAACTCAGTTCCAACTCCGATCCAGATAGAACAGAAATGGGGTTATATTAACTCTACGGGCCAGTTGGTTATTCCACTAAGATTTGATGAGGCTTGTCCTTTTTCAGAAGGTCTTGCCAAAGTGTCAATTGGTGACAAATCAGGCTATATTAATCAATCAGGGAAACTAGTAGTACCACTTCAATATGATGAGGCTTTGAGCTTTCTACAAGGGTATGCTCCTGTACGGCTAGATCAGAAATGGGGCTATATTAATCAAAGAGGAAAACTTCTTATCGATTTTCAATTCCATGAAGCATGGGGGTTTTCTGAGAATTTAGCTTGTGTTAGAGTGGAAGATAAATATGGATACATTGACCGAAAGGGTGAGTTTATCATCCCACTACAATTTGACACAGCTCGCGATTTTACTGATGGTTACGCTGTTGTTGAACGGAATGGCCAATCGTGGGTTGTTAATACTACGGGCCAAGTTCTAGAATTACATCAAAAAAAATAAGCTGACAAAAAAACACCAAATTTTCCCAAGGAGTAAAAATTGCTAATTGATATTCGTAGTTTGTGCAAAGTTTATCGGATGGGAGATGTTGAAGTTCATGCTCTGCGAGGGGTATCCTTCACTGCAGAAAAAGGCGAACTTATTGCCATCATGGGACCATCTGGGTCTGGGAAATCAACCTTAATGGATATTTTGGGGTGTCTGTCAAAACCATCTGATGGAGAATACTATCTGGAAGGAGAGGAAGTGGGAAAACTTTCTGACAACCGTTTAGCCGAAATTCGAAATAGGAAGATAGGTTTCGTATTTCAATCTTTCAACCTTTTGCCTCGTACAACAGCTCTACACAATGTAGAATTGCCACTAATTTATGGTGGTATCCGGCGTAAAGAACGGCGAATTAGGTCGCAGGAAGCACTAGATGCTGTCGGTTTGGGTGATCGTGTCCATCATAAATCCAATGAGCTCTCTGGTGGCCAAATCCAACGTATCGCTATTGCTCGTGCGTTAGTGAATAATCCTTCGATGATTTTTGCTGACGAACCAACCGGTAATCTAGATACCGCGACCAGCAAAGATATCATGGCAATTTTCCAGCGACTCAATGATGAAGGTAACACTATTATCATGGTGACACATGAACCAGAAATCGCTGAATATGCTCAACGAGTAATTCATATTCGAGATGGCTTAATCGAAAGAGATGAGTGGAATAGACCCAAAGCCGTATAGTATCAGACCGATTTTATCAATTCAGATTAGGAACTCTGTGTGAGAACTGTACTTGTCAGGACCCCCTCACGTTTACATCTATCGTTGATCGACTTAAATGGTAGTCGGAATCGGATTGATGGTAGCATTGGACTGGCAATTCAGAATCCATACTTTGAATTTTTGGTACAACCTTCAGAAAAAATTGAAATTGATTCGTTAAACTATCAGGATCGATCGAGATCCGTGGTTCAAAAACTAATAGATAAATATGAAATTCCGGGGTTAAGAGTTGAAGTCAAAGAAGAAATCCCCCAACACTCAGGGTTTGGTTCAGGAACTCAACTAGCGCTTGGTATCGCAGCAGCTGCCAACCAAATTTATCAATTAGGTCAATCAGTTCGTGATTTAGCAGAAACTGTTGGGCGAGGTGGAACATCCGGAGTTGGTGTTATAGCCTTTGAAAAAGGCGGGTTTATACTCGATGGTGGGCATAAGTATCCACAACAGAAAGATTCTCTGCTGCCATCAGCCGCAGTTGATGGTGTTACCCCCCCTCCGTTATTGCTACAAACAGAATTTCCGGACTGGAAGTTTTTGATCGTCCTGCCTAATTGTAAACATATTTCAGGAGATTTAGAAGTCAACCTTTTCCAAACACTATGCCCACAGCCAAAATTTGTTGCCGAGCGTCTCTCACACCTTATTCTCATGCAACTACTGCCNTCAGTTATTGAATCTGATNTGATCACTTTCAGTCGAGCACTCAATGAAATTCAACAATTCGGCTGGAAACAAGTCGAAATTGAGGCTCAAGGGGGTGATTTGAAAGAAACTCTTGACTTTCTGTGGCACAACGGAGCGATTGGTGCTGGTGTCAGTAGCTGGGGGCCTGCCATTATAGCTTTTAGTGATGATGTTGATGATCTTCATCAACGCACACAGGNTTTCCTCAATAGGACNNCNTTTGGTGGNACGTGCTTCATAACTAGTGCTAATAACAGTGGAGCTATGATTCAATGGTAAGGAATATATACTGGAAGTTGNTGAAGGAGTTCAAACAACAATATCGGATTCTGAATNTGGCNTCAAAACTGCTTTCAGTCGTCTTTACCGTTCTAATTAATGGTTGTGATTTTGATGAATTAGAAACTGCTCAAACGTCAATGGAGCTGATTCTACCAACAGAAGTAGAAGGACGTAACGATATTGACCGAATCCGTATATTTATTGAGGGGGAGCAACGAGATNTACCANTTCAGGAANTCAAACTCACTTCTGATTCCGGGAGAGAAGAATTTCAGGATATCAATATTTTTATCCCTTTGGATGCCAAATATATTCGTGTTGAGGCACTNGGAAATTTAGGTGGTTTGTTGTTCGTCGGTGAATCGACGGTTGAGATAGAAAACGAAGGAATTTCCAGAATTCGTATAGAGCTAGACCCCACAACACCAGTTCTAAAGTTTAACAACGTACCTGAATTTGTCGACGTAGGCCAAGACTTTCAAATTGAGATAGAACTAAAACATGCTAAATCTTTATTNGCANTGACTTTGGAGATTTCTTANCCCAATGTTTTTATCGAACCCTATGGGATTGATTTGGGTGATTTTTGGAAAAATACTGACAATGTAAATTCTGTTTTGCTAGTATCAGATTATAACTTAACGTCAAAAGCTCCTGGTCGGCTAAGTCTGGGTTTAACCAGAACGACACCACCAGATGGTAAAATAGAATCAGGAAAAGTTGCGATTATCTCGTTCCATACAAAACAAACTGGGATTGCAAAAATTCGAGTATTAAACAACCCAAGATTAGCTATCCAGAAGTCAAATGGCCAACCGATTGAAAATTTTGATGATTTAACNAGCTACCTACACAGGGCCCAAGCTGAACTAGAAATTCGATGACAAAACATAAAAAGCGTAATTATTGGGTGCTGGTTTTTTCTATATGTTCGATTACAATGTGGNGTTTGGGTTGTACNTTTANGCCTTTGAATCAAAATTTTCCTTGGTCGATTTCCCCGACTCATTATGCTGAAGAAGCCATGGATATGGGGAATGTCGACTTGGCGATTCGAACCTTGACACCCTATGTTGATTTAGAGTCTAATAGTAACTACAGGTTGGCTAATAAAACTTTAGGGCTCGCATATTACCAAAATTTGGATTATGCCTCAGCGATCATTCATTTCCAGAAAGCAGAAAATATAACNATATCGGACCTTGGGTCNGCGATTCCCTACGTAATCGCATCTGTGAAAATTGGAAACTATAGAAAAGCTATTTCGGTTCTACGACAAATTTTCCAGCAACACCAANCAATATCAAACCCNAAANNACAGAATAATCAATCTAGATCAGTATTATTTAAAAAACTNAGACAANTCTATGCCTCGANTATNCGTAGCTANTACCAACAACAAGTCGTNAGNCTCGAAAATCACNAAATTGATCAACCAATATCCGCGAACATTAATTGGCAAAANAGGGTTGCTATACTACCAATTATTGAATTGGAGCTTAAGCCTCCCCGATTCCCAATCAAGGTATTCCAATATTTATTAGCAGAATTACTAGACAATGAGCCAGTAGAGGTAGTTCCTATCGCCGTTCTGGACCAAATTTTAGAAGTAGAAAATTCAGCTGAAAAATGGAACTTTGACATTCAGACTAGCGTCAAATTGGCNAGNCAATTTGGCTTCTCCACGGTCATTGTTACTGAAGTTCGGAGTTCTTTTGCCTCTCTACCTGCGGCGGATGAAGAATTTTTACTATCTTTCACAATTCTGAACCTACAAAANGGTCAAGTATACGAATCGCCGATTTTAACTGGAAGTGGTTCGGAGATAGGAGAAAGNTTAGTAAAAATTAGGTCAGANATCTTANGAGTAGTTGGAATTCACGAACAGACCCAACCTGTCTCTGATGTTTTGTCGATTAACTTTGANAAGCCATTTTATACAGCTTGGTCTAACTATTATTTGGATTTCAAAATGAATCCAATTCAGNTGAGCCCNCCAATCTCGTTGTCTCTTATCCAACAANGAGTTATGGAAGCCCCTTACCCAATGGCTTTGTTACCACTGAGTGTTGCACAGGAAGTTTCNTTTGTTGAGGAAACAAAAATTGAGGAGTTGCAAAATTTTCTAGATTACTACGATAATAAACAAGTAGTTACGAATTTGTTAGAAGTCCAGATGCGTAGCATTCTCAATCAGCGTCTGGTTGCGNCTTATGTAAGGGGGAACGGGCANCAGCGCTTTTCAGGCACTGATGTTCCCATATCCCTAACGGTGCGATAGTGAATGTATCAATGAAGTCCCCTAGGATTGGGAAGGATCGTTTCTATCTCGTAATATTTGTAGATGTCAGTAGCCACATATCGTTGANCTATCTGTGTTTCGTGTTATTATTTTTTTTTCAGCCGAAGCCNGNAGTCTTGGAGCAAATGGGCACGACTCAATTTGAGCGACTCAAGACTGAATTTAGTTATAAACAATGGCATCTAAAAAAAAGCAATCAAGTTTCAACAGACCAATTGCGCCAAATATCTTGTCCTTGGGTATGGAGTTCTCGCTTTCAATTAGGTAATTCTGAACTAAAGATGACTATGGTCACAAGATTTGCAACCATGCAAAGACAAAAAGAAGAGTATGAAAAAGAAATTGTCGACACAGACCCAAGAGAACTATCGTTAAATAAACAAAGCCTATTTGGTATTACCGACACTCAAATAGTTTTCGATTATCACTTGCAACGAAAAGNCCGCTTTTTAACCGACTGGTTTATCGGATTGGGTTTTTCATTACCAACGGGTAAAAATCAGTTNCGACCAGTTGANGTNGAGTTAGCTAACCAATTTTATTCAGAAGTGCTCGATTTNCAGATTAGCCGATTAGGTGAGGGTTTTAACAGGGGCATTTCTCTATTTACGACTCATCGTTTTTCAACGTTGTGCATAGCTGTGGGTGGTAATTATTTGGTAAAAGGTAAATACTCAGTTTTACCGAACCAACTGTATAAACCAGGTAATGAAAGTCATTTACAAGCGGCGACCTTGTGGAAAGGTCAGCTTTTTTCTTGGCGCAACAATCTGGGTTTTCGACATTACTCACATGACAGCTTTGGTGAACAGACATGGTTTCAGCAAGGGGGAGAAATTTTGGGTGATACAAGCCTAACACTTAATTTTCCCAGAGGTCAACTCTTCATAGGACAACACTTAATAAACCGACTTAGAAACAGTCAAATAGATGGCGATAGGTTTGGCTTGCAAATTCGAAATACCAACAGTAACTTTCGTCAATCAAGACTGGGTGGTAGGTATCATATATCGCCGTTGATGCAGATTGAGCTACGTTACGAAAGGTTATTCATGTTACCGAACGAAAACAAAATCGGACGAGCGAGTGTACGACACACATCTTTTTCAGTTTCAGCACAGTTTCGAGATTATCTTTGGGCTAATGCTGGATGTAGTATAGGGCAAGGTGAGATGCAAGCACTAAAATCCAANNCAAATGTAANNNTTATCTCACCAGCTACTANNAGTGCTCCAGAAGNCCAAATCCGCCTAAATGGATTGAGTTTTTGGATAGGGGTACGTCAAAATTTTGATCTGCATAAAATAAATTAATATGCTAAATATTACCGGCNAAACAAGAATCATTGGCGTCATTGGTTATCCCGTATCTCATAGTCGTTCTCCACAAATGCACAATGCTGCTATTGCGGATTTAGGCTTAAATTTTGTCTACCTTCCTTTTAATGTTAAACCTCAGGATCTAGAAGATGCGATTAAAGGATTTAAAGCNCAACAATTAGTGGGTGTGAACGTGACCATTCCACACAANCAAGTTGTTATTCCCATGGTAGANCAACTTTCCACACAAGCTGATCTTATTGGGGCTGTTAATACTCTGATTTTCGAAGAGGACCAAATTTATGGGCACAANACAGATGCAGAGGGTTTCATCCAAGCAATGGAAGAAACTCTTAACTTATCTCAGATTGAATTGCCNAGTCAAGATATCAAAGTCGTTGTTTTAGGGGCCGGTGGCGCTGCACGAGCAATTATCGTCGCCCTAGCTCTCAATGGGGCAACCGAAATTATCATTGCTAATCGCACGAGAGCTAGGGCCAAGCACTTAATTAGAGACTTAGGTTGNAAATTTTCAGGGCTTGAGCGAATGAGCNNAGTCCAGTTTAAATTCGCTGAGATTAATTCTGAAGAACTGGCGAATCACATTTCTACCAGTCATCTGTTGGTTAATACTACATCAGTTGGTATGATTGCAAGTAATGAAATTGACCTNTTTAACCTGGATGCTTTATCAGTTCGTACAGTGGTTTATGACATAGTATATACACCACCTGTTACAGCCTTGATGAAGGCAGCTCAGATTAGAGGCTGCCCCACTATTGGTGGTATAGGTATGCTGGTTCACCAAGGATCGATTGCCTTCCAGAAGTGGACGAATGTCGTACCAAATGTCAGTATTATGAGGCAGGCTTTACTTCAGTCTTTGGGCGATAGTACGTAATTTTTACAGAACTTTTATAGGTGAGTGGTTAAGTATACATTTATGCACACCTAAATCACACAAACAAAATCAATAAAGTATGACAAATCAAGATTTATCAATAAAAGAAACGAAGACTGAAGCTACAGCTATTGAAGTTGATATTTTCAATGTTCGTTACACTGTGAAACCGCCAAACAACCTAACAGTTGACGACATTAAGGAGTTAGCAAACTACATTGATGGCTTGATGCGTCGATTAGGAAATGACCATGGTACTAATGACCCATTGAGTCGAGCTATTTTAGTCGCATTAAACTTGGCTGCTGAAATGCGAGGTACAAAAGTTGACTCGGAAGATACAATTAACGAGCTAATTTCTAAACTTGATCAAGTTCTCAGTTAATCGAATCGCCTAATTATTTGATAAATTTTGAATCATCGTAATTCCAATGATTTTTCAAATCTGAGTCGACAAGAAGAGGTAGATTCATTTTGCCAAAAGTTTGCTCTTGTTCAAAGAGAAATTCAAAAGCGTATTATAGGTCAAGATAAAGTTATCGAGAATGTACTGATCGGATTGTTTGCCGATGGTCATGTGTTGCTAGAAGGCGTACCAGGCTTAGGAAAAACAAAATTGGTTCAAACACTGAGCGAAACCTTAGGCTTGAAGCATAAGCGGATACAATTCACACCTGATATGATGCCTTCAGACATCACGGGAGTTAGGTTATTAGTCGATGATTCTCACGGTGAATCAGGTCAAAGCAAGTTTGAATTCGAACCTGGTCCAATTTTCTCACAGATAGTCTTAGCAGACGAAATTAATCGAGCTACTCCACGAACGCAGTCAGCCTTGTTAGAAGCAATGCAGGAGCGAACGGTAAGTGTTTCAAATATAAGTTATACATTAGAAAGGCCTTTTTGTGTACTAGCGACACAGAATCCATTAGAAATGGATGGAACCTATAGGTTACCAGAAGCTCAATTAGATCGTTTTTTTTTCAAACTCATACTCAATCTTCCAACAGCTGACCACCTGCTACAAATTATGCACCAAACGACAGTTAAAGAAACCGAACAACTTCAGCAAAAGTTGTCTTCTGAACAAATCTTGTGGATGCAAAAATTAGTTCTTGACGTTCAAGTACCCGATTCAGTTGCTAACTATATTGTTCAACTTGTTCGAGCAACACATCCTAATCACCCCAGTAGTCATGATTATGCTAGCCAGTATGTTAAATTGGGAGCGGGGGTTCGAGGGATGCAAGCGATTACGTTAGCCGCTAAAGTGAAAGCCTTACTTGATGCACGTTTGAATATTGATTTTGAAGATTTAGACCAAATCATTTTTCCTGCGCTCCGACATCGAATCTTGCTTAATTTTGACGCTCAAGCTCAGGGTATAACTACCGACATCATTATCCAAGAAATTTTAGTTAAAAAGAAAATAGAAATATGACACCAATTGATTTTCAAATTCAAAGTTTAGGTGGATTTCGTCAAGTTGAGATCATCAAGGAGAAAATAATCAACTTATCTCAGTCGGACTTAGAAGCTGGCCTACCACCAATTTTGGAAAGCAACAATTACCATGATGTCTTTTCAGCGCTTGGATTGGCAGTTTTTCAAAACTTGCCACCAGGTAGCGATCTTCAACGTCAACTTCCCATTGCACATGAATTCTTTTGTGGTGATTTTGTATTCCTGGAGTTTTTAATTGCTAATTTCAAGTCCAGCCAAAAGACGCAAACCCAACTACGAGATCCTCAACCTGGCCCTACTGATCGAATTGAAAAATTATTTCAGCAACTGCGAGGGGCAATGTACTATGGCGATACAGAAGCTGCTGATGATGCTGTAACTAAGCTGTGTAGAACCACTTCAATATTCCAGATTTTTGAGTATATTTTTGAACTAGGGATTCAAGATATGTCATTCGGAGCTAAAAAAGCTATAACTTCTTTACAGTATTGGCAATTATCATCAATTCTTAGACATAGCTTTACCCCTCTATTGTTACGCTCTTTGGTTCGTTATTTTTGTCAAAGTCTGAACGCTACACCACAGGCCGATCGACACGACGTCACTTCTTGGATCGAGAGCGAAAGTCTAGCTGACCAGACAGGAGACGATTGGATTTACCATTTACCTAGCCGGCAGCCAGACATTCAAAACTTAATGCATACTATAGTGGATGGACCCCTCTTGGTTGCGCTAGCTAGCGTCGACGAAGTATTAGGCAAAGGTTACCATCCGATCTGGACTTGGTCAGCTGTTTTTCAGTTGGCGATATCTGGGTGCCAGTTATCAGATTTCAAGCTTTCCAAAGACAATACACTTTTAGGGGTCTCAAGTCTATTTAAAATCAGTCAACTCGTTCACAATCCATCCTTACGTCTAAAAGCGATGTTTCAAGCTGTAGCGATGGTTGCAAGTCGTAAAGGAACATGCAATGGGAAATTTATATATTCAAATGAGAATATCACTGAATTCTATAACGAACTACAGCAAAAAGCTAATGGTGTTTCTTTAACCGACTGCTTGCAATATTACGAACTGATATCTGGATTGAACAATTGGTTTAAATACCAGAGTATATCCGTACTATGAGATTTCAAACATGTAAGTGTTGTAGGGTATAGTCTAATGCTAGATACTTGGATGCCAGAAGAATTTTACTTGGATAATCGTCAGGACCTAGAAAGTCTAGTTGGCCAACGTACAGGTCTGCTTGATTCATTAGTTAAAGCCAAAACACCTGCAATTATTTTTCGATCTGTCTACGATCCATCTGATTGTGTATCGTTAATTCAAAGATTTACTGATATAGGTCTGATACGTGNCTCTAGGCATCTAGACCAAAGNNAANANTGGATAAATAAAAANATTAANGCTGANATGCGTACGCGCATCGATATTGGTACAAGTTTGGGTAATCTAGGTTCTGACAAAGATTTCTTCTTCCGACATGCGAAAGCCACTCAGTTTCTGTTTAAATTTTTGTTTCAAGGATATATAAATCCTATACATCAAATTTATGACAGNTTGTCAACTCTAACAAAAGGCAAAACTGTAACCACAGCTTATGAAGCTGATGGACAACAATATGGCCCGGCTATTTTTCGTGCCCATTATGAAAGTCATGCATACAAACCACATATCGATAGTGTNAAGCTGAGAGAGAAACGGATAAATTACAATGTTCATCGATTTGACCATCAATTGGCGGGTATATTGTGTTTCCAAAATTCTGATCACAATGATACCGGAGTTCAATCACTTTTGTATCGCTGCCTGTGGTCCCCAGAAGTTCAGATGGTAATTGAAAATAATACTTTTCACCAATATGCCCAAGAGAAAAAAATTCAAACTTATCAGGTAAATCTGCAACCGGGTGATCTTTACTTTTTTAACACTCATTGTGTCCATGAAGTCCCCGCAGTAGAGGGAAACAAACCTCGAATCGTGTTAGCTGTATTTATCGGATATTCTCAATCAGAAAAGGAGATTTTTGTTTGGTCGTAATNCAGAACGGCTAGAAANACACAAATGCTATTTCAACGCAGCTATNTTTTCTTTATTGCTATAATCCAGATTTGTTTGTTGTTGCCAAGCTGTCACGATTCTAAAAAAACAAGTCCAGATAAAAAACGTAAAATNAAGCAGATTCAAACTCAAGTTAAGAGACTTGATTCGATAGATCCTGACGAAGTAAANAATGCNATCCAAGAGCTTCGTCAAATTGGANCTTCTGCTGTTCCTATTCTTATTGAAGCTCTAGAGCACGATTCAGTTCAATTGCGCAGTAATTCAGCAAGAGCACTACCAGTATTAGGAGNTAGCTCGTATCAAGCCATTCCGGCATTGGTTCAAGCTTTATCTGATAAACAGGCTAGTGTTCGCGAGCAAGCGGCTTTTTCGCTAGGTCTGATTGGAGCCTTNACCAATATTCAATCGTCGAACACGAATGATACTTTGGTTAAGCAGATGCTACCCGCCTTGGTAATTACTCTAGATGATGAAAGCANAGNGGTCCGTTCAAATGCTGCTAGTGCACTAGGTATGCTGGGAGAGATCGCAATTGACGCTGTNCCAGTTCTGGTTGAAGCCTTAGGCTCAACTGACTCNAACTTCCGCGCNGATATTATAGCAGCTNTAGGACTAATTGGTGAACCAAAAAGCATAATTATTCCCAAATTAACTGAATCTTTGAAAGACGAAAGNCCAGATGTGCGCCAGTGTGCTAACTTCCATTTAGAAAGACTTAGCGCTATCAATTCGGTTGTAATCCCGCCCTAGATTTTTTACAGCATGGTCGCTTGTATGGTATTTTGAGTATTTTGCTGAGCAGAAAAAACATGGTCTCCAGCAATAATCACAATGTAGTCGCCTTTATTAGCTAATCCCAATTGTATAACTGATGATTTTACTACAGTAACTAATTCTTCTAAAGTCTGAAAATCTTTTGTGGTAATGTCGATGGTTCCCCAGTATAACAGACACTTGCGAAGAGTTTCCTGATTGGAGCTAGCTACAGCAATTAGCGCACGTGGTCGTCTTTTCGAGACATTCCAAACAGTCTTACCTGAGTCCGTACAACAAATAATAAGTGAAGCACCAATTTCTAATGCGATCTGACAAGCCGCATTGCCTACTGCATCAGGTAAATCTTCTTTTATTACCAGTGGCTTAGAACGGAAGTTTGTAACATAATCCAAGCAATCTTCTGTTGATTTTGCCACTTTTGTCATCATAGTAACAGATTCGACTGGATAACGACCAATTGCTGTTTCTGCCGATAACATTACTGAGGAAGTTCCATCGTGAATAGAATTCGCAATATCGGTAACTTCTGCTCGGGTTGGGGTTGGATTATATATCATTGATTCTAGCATCTGAGTTGCTGTAATAATGGGCTTACCATAGGAATTAGCTACCTGTATGATTTCTTTCTGAAGATTTGGTATATCTTGTAAGGGGACTTCTAACCCGAGGTCTCCACGAGCAATCATTACTCCGTCTGCAGATTGAATAATACCANCCAAGTCCGACAACGCTTCTTGCTTTTCCAACTTTGCAATAATCGGCTTTTTATGCCCTAATTTTTTTAATTGCANACGAAGGCTTTTGACGTCAGATGTATCACGGATGAAGGATTGTGCTACCCAATCAATTCCCAGATCCACTCCAAATTTCAGATCAATCATATCCTTTTCTGTTGGAATGCCCACATTAAGTTGTAAGCCTGGAATCGTAATTCCTTTACGAGATCGAAGTTCACCACCTGCTATAACTTGACATAGTATGNCTGTATCGTCTACTTTTTCCACGAGTAGTTGTATCTCTCCATCGGCTAAGAAGATTTTTTCCCCAACACGAATACAACTTATCATCTCAGGTGTATTAAAAGAAACCCGCTTNTCGTTTCCACTAATTGATTGCGTGGTCAAAGTAAAAGTGTTTCCTTCTTCTAAAGTGACTACCTCGTCATTAAAGTTGCCAATTCGGATTTTGGGCCCTGATAAGTCTTGTAAAATCGGAATTCGCTTACCTGTATCTTTTTCTGTTCGTTTTATATTTTGAATTACTTCAGCTTTTTCTTGGTGTGTACCATGTGAAAAGGAAATACGAGCAATATCCATACCTGCTCCTACCATTTTGGTGATTGTTTTGATAGAGTCGCTTGCTGGGCCAATAGTACAAACAATTTTGGTTTTTTTAATATTCATTTGGTAGAGAAAAATCCTATAAAATAGCAATTTGTTTTGAACATATTATAGCTGAATTTACTGAGAACAGTTTAAGCTTACTAGATCAATTCTGTATAGATTTAGTGTTGATGTCCCAAGCAATTTTTGATACACTGTCTCGTCCTTATGGCTCTTTAGAAATTGTAGACAAGAATATGAATTTGGAAAATCTCAAACAACAAGCGGCAACATCGGCTGTTGATTTTGTTCAGTCTGGTATGGTCATTGGTTTAGGAAGTGGTTCTACGGTTTACCACGCNCTTCTTGAAATTGGTAAACGTGTGCAGAATGGCATGGATATTCTTGGTATTCCGACGTCTCTTCAAACAGCCCGAATAGCAGAAAGTCTGGGAATACCTTTGTCGGACCTAGATTGCCATAGAAATCTTGATTTGACAATCGACGGGGCTGATGAAATTGATACTAATCTTAATCTTATCAAAGGCTTAGGTGGGGCATTGGTAAGAGAAAAAATTACGGCCGAAGCCTCCCAACAGTTGATTATTATTGCTGACCAAAGCAAGATCGTGCCGTATCTCGGTCAGGTTTCACCATTGCCAGTTGAAGTCGTAAAATTTGGATGGAAAGCCACACAGGATCATATAAGCCAGTTTTGTACTAGAGTTGAAAGGCGGTTTGAGCAGTCAGAAGTGTATATTACAGACAATGGTAACTATATTTTAGACTGTTATTTCGAAAAGATTACTCAAGCTGCTAAAACGGAAGTCGAGATCAACAGTCTACCTGGTGTAGTAGAAAACGGGTTGTTTATCGATAGGGTAAAATTAGCAATTATTGGCACGAAACATGGCATACAACATCAATATAAGTCTTGAGTGTGGAGAAAATTTCGGTTTTCATTTTTCTGATTATGGTTATGTCGTTTACCATTAGTCTCAACTATGGTTGGTGTGATCCAGAGCCAGAGNTTTTGCCACATGGTGTGTTTGTTGCGAGCTTAGGACTCAATACTCAGTTAGCAGATTCTTTGGTGTCTACTGTAGGCCAGTTACGTGCAGGTGTTTTTAGCTTTATCGAAATTAATGTAGATTCTATTTTAGCGGATGAAAGCGTTGCAGCAANGGTGAGATTATTAAAAGAGAATGGAAAAATNCCTCAGTTAGTGTCAGGACTNTCTAGTCAAGGAAATTATCAACTATTTTTCAGTAANTCTTTCAACTTACCAAAAATTCAATCCTTTCAGTTGTACTTTGGTTTAATTGACTATCTGGACTCGGGAAAAAGTAATTTAGGCATCAAANAACAAACCAATAGCCACAGAGTTCTCCTGATCGGAAGCCAAAAATCTATTGAACCTGCATGGGTAGATGGTGAATTATTATTAAGATGGCAGAGTAACCTTACAAATGGAAGTGGGCTTACTTCCATTTTTACCACCCGATTGATTATGAAAACTGGTCTTTGGTTGGATATTCAGGTGACAAAAAGAATGAAAGATGTAAATATCAGTAGCAAAATTTCGTGGAGTAATCAGCAAATANTATCTGAGATCGAGTCAGTGAGNCGACTAGCCAAAAATATCAGTCGAATGAGACAACAAAAGACTAACTGATTTGACTGTGGTAATTCTTGAAACAAGTAGAGATAAACATTAGTTTCAGTAAATTTAATTTTTAGTCATCAGATCACTAGGAGAATTTNAAATGGCAAAACAACCTAACATCTTATTGTTTGGAATTGACTCTTTACTAGCAACTCACATGAGTTGTTATGGTTATTATCGACATACTACNCCTCANATTGATCGTTTTGCTGAAGGAGGGACNTTGTTTGAAAAAACCTATAGTGCCCATATTCCAACGACTAGTGCATATGCGTCTATGTTGACTGGGATGGATACCTTTGGTACACAGGTTGTGGCTTTNCGCCACAAAGGTGGTCTTCGGTCGGAAGTTACGACATTGCCCGAAATTCTACGGGAACAAGGCTACGAAAGTACTTGTATTGGCTTTAGTGGNAATCCCAGNAGCCGTGGTTTTGATAATTATCTNGATTACAAAGCTAGTTGGGGGAGTTGGGCCGCGGGTCGTAGNCCCAAAGCTCAAAGCCTAAACGAAGTAGCAATCCCAGAATTAGANCGCCTAGCTGGTCAAAACCAACCTTTCTTTCTATTCTTACGGCATATGGATCCCCACTCACCCTACCTGCCCCCAGAGCCGTATGAGCGGATGTTTTACCACGGGAATGAATGCGANCCAAGCAATCGGTCAATGGATCCAGTAATGAATTTTAAACCTTTTTGTGATTACTTTGCTACTTGGATGCCACCCGGTATAACTGATGCGGAATACGTAATTGCCCAATATGATGGTGCTATTGCCTACATGGATGCCTGTATTCAATCCATTTTTAACACATTGGAAGCGATTGGTATTTTGGATGATACAATCGTNATTTTGAATGGAGATCATGGAGAAACTCTATATGACCANGAATGTTGGTTTGACCATCATGGACTATATGATGTTACCCTACATGTACCATTGATTGTTCGTTACCCACACAAAGTTCCAGCAGGTAGAAGAGTNGTCGGTTATAACCAACACAAAGATCTCGTACCAACAATCCTCGAACTCGCCGAAATTGATAGTGGTACCAGTTTCGATGGACAGAGTCTACTACCGATGGTTAATGGCCAAATCACTTCGCATGAATCGGAAATTTATATTACCGAGTGTACTTGGATGAGAAAGCATGGGTGGCGTACGCCGGAATGGAAATTGATTCGAGCCTTGGAGCCAGACTTTCACTTTAAACCAGAGGTTGAGCTTTACAACCTGATTTCAGANCCAGATGAGTACGAGAATCAAGCTGAAAAACAACCTGAACTCGTTGAATTACTGACGAAACGAATGAATAATTGGATTTCGGATAGAGAATCAGCCACTGGTTTAGCTAATCCGATTTTTAACCAAGGNGATTGGCACGGGAAGGCCGGTATAGGACCCTTCAAAACTTCGCAACAAGCCTACGATNCACTTCATATTGGGGATCCTGGTCAAGCAGCCAAACTGCAAGCACGTTCGAGATAATAGATCTGGTTCTGCCTCATCTAGGCTAAATTTGAAATTTGAATAATCGTAGGTAGGCAAATAGTAGAANNAGNTCGTTCTGTCGTGATTATTCNATTTTTATTCTGGTTCANTACGTAATGTTTATTGGATGAGGGTCGAGTGTATTAGTTCAACGATTGTGGTAGGATCGTTGAGCTAAGGCTATAAAGTTTGTTCAATTGGATAGATTANTTGCACGTATAANCGTCCTATTGACAAATTTTGATCTTCTGCGGGAGTGTATGTTGNCCATTTTGGCCNTGTTTGCCAGATTTTCTCNGCCTCAANAGTATGAGATGTTCNAACNATTAAANATTNTAACTGATAAGGATCATGTTGACTTTGTAANTCAGACAACCNTATTTTTTNATCATTGTTGGGATATGANAGGTTTANAATCTCTTGATTATTGAAAATAGAAGCTATGCTCGAGTTGGTTTAATAGGCAACCCTTCTGATGGCTACAATGGAAAAACTATCTCCTGTTCTGTAAGTAATTTCTGGGCTAGTACTACTCTATGGGAGAGTCCTAACTTGCAGATCGAGCTGAATCCAAGCTGTGACCCAACTAACTTTGAATCTCTTGGCCAACTACACCAATCAACCAAGGAAAACGGTTATTATGGAGGTTTAAGGCTAATTCAGGCCACTTGCAAAAAGTTTTATGAATATTGTCAGGAGGTGCAGATTGAATTACCACGTAAGAATTTCACTTGCACTTACAATACTAATATTCCCCGTCAAATTGGGTTAGGTGGTTCTAGTGCCATTATAACTGCTATGATGAAATCCTTGATCCAATATTACAATTTGGGTCATGATCAGATTGACAAACGTATTTTACCAAGTCTCATTTTGAGCGTAGAAACAGAAGAGCTTGGTATCAATGCGGGTTTACAAGACCGTGTCGTTCAAGTCTATGGTGGTACTGTATTTATGGACTTTTCAAAAGAAGTAATGGACAAAATAGGAACCTATGAGTATGGTCAATACGAGTCTCTGAATTCAGCATTAGTCCCTCCATTATTTTTGGCTTATCTTTCTTCGCCTTCTGATTCAGGAAAAATTCATAGTGATGTGAATTTTCGATATAAAAAAAATGATCCCGAAGTCGTATCTGCCATGCGTACTTTTGCAAACTATGCAAGTTCTTTCCGGTTTGTAATGGAAAATCGAGATATTGAACGAATCAAAGAATTAATGAACCAGAACTTTGATCTACGTCGCCGAATTTTTGGTGATATTGTGATTGGTTACAAAAATTTAGAGATGATAGAAATTGCTCGCCGTTATGGCTGTGCTGCTAAATTTGCTGGCTCAAGTGGTGCAGTAATCGGTATATATGAAAACCTGACACAACTACAGCAACTTACCCAAGCTTATCAAGATAAAGATTACAAACTGATCAAGTTAGTGATTAGTGAAGAATAGTAATCTTGACCCCCAACATGCAAAATGACTTCTAGGTGACTTACTATTCTCCAAGATACACTTAGATATAAAAAGGGACCATTCAGCTAGGAATAAGTAATCTTTTTGCTATGACAATTTTCTTTTTCCTCTCAGGTTCTATTTGAATATTCTGTGATTTTTTATTTTTCCTAAAACATCGTTTGATTTCTATTTGGATCAAAAGACGTTATACTTTTTTGATATTACGATTCGGTTTACATTGGTTTTTTGGTTCGATCAAAATGGAGTAAGTTCCCGTAGGTGCAAATCTAACATATTTGAGGATGAGTTCACTGCTAGAACAGCCAAAAATTGTGAGGGCGTTAAAAGTTTATCTCAATTCTAAGAGAGTTGAGATAAATTCGGTGTCTTGCGGGCAATCAAAGCTAAAGTCATAGCCTACTAAGTTAATTTAATTATTGGGAGGTGGAATTATATTACTATGTTGATTAGTTTGATATTTTTGGTCGTTTTTTGGCTAAACTATTAAATCTAAGAATACGTTGAACTACTCAACGGTATAGTTTTTCCACTTTTCAGGCGTGAACTTTATTTTTCAATTATTTTTGTACCAATGAAAAACCTTATTAATCTTCTGCTTTTTTCTTTTACCTTAATTGGTCTTTCTGAAGTACATCATTGGTGGTTACTAAACGACGGAATACTAGTTCACTCAATTTTTCAGGGAAGCCGCATCGAAATTGACCCCAAATTACTATTCGCAGAGAGGCGTTCTAAAATCGCTATCAACCCATCAGACGCAAGTTGTTGGGTGACTAATTCTTTCCAAGGCCAAGTTACCAAATATAACGTTGATAATAAAAAGCCATTAATACTCAAAGGTTTTGCTGCACCAACTTCATTGGCTCTGTCCAATGATAAAATTTGGGCGATTGACTCTGCCTTGAATAGAATCGTAACTGCGAGTTTAGATGGAAAGATAATAAAAACAATTCCTATCCAATCCGCAAAAAGCATGGTAGTCTTGGATGGCGACCAATGGGTGTTAACTTGGCGTGGGCTTCAGAAGCTCACTGATGATGGATTATCTCCTGCGATCTTAACTAAAGTTACTCACGTGACTACGGCTAACCAACACATTTGGTGCTTAGATCAGAATGGTTTGATCTATACTTTTCGGAGTCAGGTAGACCTAAACAGGGCTAAATTTTCTATTCCTGATGCAGTGGATATTGTTTCTACCGATGACGGAGGGGCTTGGCTACTAAGGCATGAGATGGTAATTCGGCTAACAGACCAACTCATACCAGTCGGTGAAATTACAGGTGTAAAAAATCCCAAAAGATTGATTCGACAACCTACTGACCATTCAGTATGGCTAATTGATACAGAGTCTGACCGTGCAGTTCGTTTACCTCGGCTCAACGATCCGTCTGATGTAAAATTGATAGCTGCGATTGGCTGGAACCAAGTTCGAAACACCAAGCAGGTAAAAACTATAATAGCCACTGATTTAAAATGGAACCTCTTTTCGAGAAATAATAAAAGAGAGAAACCTTCTATAGCTAAGTCAACAGAAGATTCAAAAGTAAAAATAAGAGCTGAAACAAATCCTCCGACTGCAAAGACTCGATTATTACTAAGTAAACCAATCGCTTCGGAAACGAAAGATCTCAAACCGATTGCGGTTCCAATTTCACCGAATGAAACTTTCGATCATGTTCCAGTTTTTCCAAATGGTGGTTTAGTTTCGGTTGAACTGTACAACAGTTTAAGTCAGAAAAGAATTCAAAATACTGATCAGATGTTGGGGCGACGGTTTATTTGGAATTTTGAAGGGGACACTTATACTCTTTTGGTTGGTTTGTCGCTAGATGTCTACAATACTTATTCTAACCGAGACAGGTTGAAGTGGATCGAAATGGTAGTTGAAGGATCAGGGATAGGTCAACCGATTGCAGAAAAATTGAATCAAGTGGCTCAGGAAAATAATTGGTCTCGAGAGCGGTTAGCCAACTTTGTTATTTCTTTTGTCCAGAGCTTACCTTACACTGCTGACGATGTGGCAACCGGATACGACGAATTTAAAATGTATGCCTTTGAAACTTTAGTTGCTGGGGGAGGAGATTGTGAGGATACTGTTATTCTGGCTGCTAGTTTACTAAGGTCATTAAGCTATGATTTAATACTCCTGAACCCGAAAGGTCATCTTGCACTCGGAGTTTCTGGTCAATTTTCAGGCGCGCATTATGAGTATAATGACCTTCAATATTTCTACAGCGAAACAACTGGAAAAGGATGGGAAATAGGTAATATCCCTGAAGCATATCGCTCTATTCCAGTTAAGCTTTATCAAGTTCCATTGCTTACCCCCTAATACTTCTATATCTAAATTGTAAAAAGGAGTTCCTGATATGAAAATCATAAATTTCAGCAAACCGATCGGTTCTGTGCTTATCCTAGTGATATTTGCAACTTTTCTTATAGCCTGTGGAGGAAAAACAAAACTGGATAATCCTCTAAGTCTGCCCGCTTGGTTTCAAAATCCCCCAGAAGATCCGAACTATATGTTTTCGACTGCAACCATGACTTCCAAAGATCTGCAATTGGCACTTAACAAGGCAAAACAACAGGCGCGTGTTGACTTAGCTCAGCAGATGGAAACAAAAATTAAGTCTATGACCAAACAATTTACGGAGGAAGTTGGTTTAGGTGAAGATGCTGAATTCCTTAGCCAAACTTCGGTTGTGTCCAAGTCAGTGACATCTAAGGTATTGAACGGTTCTAGAGCTCGGCAAGTAGAAACCATTAAGGAGGACGGGGTAATCTATCGTGCATACGTCTTGATGGAATTACCTATTGGGCCAGCAAATAGCGCTTTGTTGGATGCTGTGAAAAAACAACAGAATCTCTACACACGTTTCCGATCTTCACAAGGCTTTCAAGAACTGGAAGAAGAGGTTGAAAAGTATGATCAATTTAAAAAAGAGCAAGGTTTAATTCCCTGAATGTAAGTCCTTGAATCACAGGAGAAATGTGGCCTGAGACTTATAGCTTTGGTCACATTTTATGCTTCAAAAAACTTCCTCCCTCTTTTTGTATATTCTATTCCTTTTTACAATTCATGGTTGTATTAGTCGGAGTACTGTCTCAAATTATTCGGAGATCATCTACCCGAAGTGGTTTTGGCAACCACCAACTAACTTTCTTTCTGCTGTTGGTTATGCTCGCACTTATTACGATAGGGAATCATCAGTTGACGTAGCTACAGAAAATGCTATTGAGCAGCTAGCTCGTCAGTTACAAGTTAATATTAGTGGCGAAATTATCGCCATGAATGACCAACAAGCTGAAAAATTCCAGGAAACGATTTCTGAGGGTTTACGTGAACGTATTACTAACAGTCATTATTTATTGAATACTTTTGTAACTCCAAAGCTGACAGTTGTTTTGATTTCAGAGCAAGAACGAAGCGTATCTGATAAAATAACACCGATGAGTAAAAACAAGCCTGATTGGTTGTACCAAATACCAAATGAGAACGAGTATGAGTACGGTGTTGGTAGTAGTAATCTCACTTACTTTCCGGAAACTGCTTGGCAAAAAGCAGAAAAACGGGCCATAATTGATTTAGCAGCTAATCTTCATAGTAAAATCGGTAGTGTAAATAGCCATTCGAAAGCCTATCACCAAAATATAAGTAATTCCAAAACAAAAATCCAATTGCAAAACGTATTGGTAATCGCTCGTTGGTTCAGTATTCAAGATGGGTCATATCACGTACTGGTTCGTATGACAAAGTGAAATAGAAAAATCATGAAAATGCAGTATCGTATACTTGGACGAACCAATTTGAAAGTATCTTTAGTTTCTCTGGGATCAGGAGGCCCTAGCCACCTAGGCCAAAAAACGGGGCTTACTGAAATAGAATCTCGTAAATTCGTTAGATATGCTCTAGATCAAGGGATAAATCTGATCGACACTGCCGCTGCTTACCGAGAAAGCGAGGTCATTTTGGGTCGTGCTTTAGAAGAAGTGCCTCGTGACCAATATTACATTGCTACTAAATCACGGCCATCGTACGAAGGAATTTTCTTAACAAAATACGAATTACAAGCTCAAGTTGAAAAAAGCTTGCAACGTTTAAGAGTCGACGAAATTGACCTGTTCCAGTTTCACGGTATTCGAAAAAGTGAATATGAATATACAGTAGAGTATCTTCTGCCAGTGGCTGATCAGCTAAAAAAGGAAGGGAAAATCCGCTTCATTGGTATAACTGAAAGGTTTTCTGATGATGGAACACATCAAATGCTGCAAAAAGCCTTGGCTGATGATCATTTCGATACTATCATGGTTGGCTACAACTTATTAAGTCAGTCAGCTACAAAAACCATCTTTCCACTTTGCCAAGCGAATAATGTTGGAGTTCTAGTCATGATTGCGGTACGTCGTGCTTTGAGTTGTCCTGAACGATTGGAGAATGTTATCGCCGATCTAAAAAAAAGAGACATTATATCTTCAACCGCTCTACCAGACCAAAATCCACTTGACTGGCTGATTGACAACCAGACGAATAGCATACCTGCAGCTGCTTATAAATTTGCGGCGCAGCCGAATGCAGTTTCTACCGTGATTACAGGAACTTCTAATTGCCAACACCTAGTAAACAATATCTCAGCAGTTGTTGGGCCACCTTTACCCGAAGAGAAAATTAAAAAACTTAGGCAAATATTTGGTCATATTTCTGAAGGGCTTGGTGATTAATTTCCAGCCTAAAAAATGAACGTACATCTTGTATCTAACTCTTATTTTTTAATGTTTCCTCGGATGGTAAAGATAAAAGTACTTTGTCATGGAAATCAGCGCACAACTGAGTCCCATAAACAAACTGATTTTGGGCAACCACATAGGCACCTCAAATAACTGCCAGTGTTTTAGAAGATACAACAACAATGTTACCGCCAAAGCCCAACTGGTAGTTTTTCCAAGTGGATCAGGTTGAGGGAGTTGCTGAGTCTTTTGAAATTGACAGCACTTTAAAATAAATACGGTAATGTCCCGACATAATAATACAAGAAATGCCCAAAAAGGAAAATTTGAATTGATGACGATCAATGCTAGGGTCGTTGAAAGGAGGCCTAGCTTGTCCCCGATTGGATCTAACAACCGACCTAGGTCACTTTGTTGATTAAGTTTTCGTGCGATAATACCATCGAGAGTATCGGTTATTAAACCTAGGCTACCGAGACCAAAAACCAGCCAATAGTTTTGTTTCAGTAACCCCCAAAAGACAAAAGGGATAACGGCAATCCTGAGAAGTGAGAGCAAGTTACTAACGTAAAACACATGTGATACACAAAAAGAAAAGTTATGCAAAGTGGAAGGAACTCGGTTTTCCTGAACAGAGGCCATTCTCAGCTCAGGGTGTTTTCTACTGTCTTATATTTTTACTAGTTCAACGAATGCTTTTTCCAAAATGGGATTTCTGACTTTGGAATAGACTTGAACTGTCGTTCGGCAATCACAGTTGCTTTTCGTCGCTGAATTTCGTACTGCAAGATCTTTATTTCTTTTATCAACATTTGATCAACAGAAAAAATTTCTAACAATCGTTGTTTTTCTATAAGTGTAATTTGTAAACGTGTAGCAATGTGACAAGCTAAATGAAATGGGCGTTCAGGAAGGCTCTTTGGTACTTCCCAGTCCGTTACTGTTTCTGCCAACAAATTTTCATAAGTCTCACATAGCTCAGAAGCCCTAGAAATTAGTGCCTGTAAGCGAGTTAGGTCAATTGGTGGACTAGTACTGATAGGATCTACAAGGGCTTCTAAGTACGGAGTTTGACATGTAATCTCCTGCACTTGGAATCGGTATTGCCCAACTGTCATAATGTTCATTCGCCCATCTTCCATAATATCACTGTCGATGATTTTTACAGCAGTCCCAATGCTATAAGAATCATCGATTATACGACCACCCTTGGCCAAAATAATACCAAACTCAGAATCTTCTTGCAAACACTCATGAATCATTGATCTGTACCGCTCTTCAAAAATATGTAAAGGTAAGATATTGCCAGGAAACAAAACAATATTCAGAGGAAAAAGTGGGAGGTTAGTGGCTTGCTGTTGTCGATTCGTCATTTTTACTCGGGGTTTTTCACTAATAAAAGAAGATCATAGATGCTATCACAGTCTTAAGTACCTGTCAAATTTGAAATCAACTGACTGACAGAATTAAACAAGGCGAATCGAGTATTTGACCTTGATCAATAAAATGGTAGACGTTAGGATATTTATGGACTAGTTTTTAGGACAATGAGATGAAGACATATCGGACAGCTATAATCGGTTGTGGTCGTCGAGCCTACGGGCATGCTAATGCTTACCGGCTGATATCTAATGCTAAATTAGTTGCTTGTTCCAATAAATCAGATCTTAGTAGAAGGCGAAAATTTGCAAATACCTACAATACTGCCAGCTATTCTAGCGCCAAGCGGATGATTGAGGAAGAAAAACCAGATTTAGTACATTTGGTTACAATGCCTGATCAATCGCTAAATTTGTTACGAATGGTTTCAGAGTTAGGTGTCCCAGCTTGTTTGGTAGAAAAACCAATTGCGTATGGTGTAAGGGATTGGCAACAATTGTGTGAATTAGAGGAAAAATCCACAACCAAATTCGGAGTTTCCAAACAATTCCGCTGGCATCCTCGCTTACTAGAATGTCGTAAAGTTTTGCAATCAGGTCAACTCGGACGACTAAAATGGTTGAATATTTCTGCTCGAATGAACTTATCAGCCCAAGGAACACATATGATAGATTGGGCAATGTTTCTCAATAACGACTCGCCAGTAAGCCAAGTTTTCGGTAATGTTGGTGGTGTAAAACCGATGGATAGTTCTTATTCTTCTCCGGCATATGGTATTGCTGAAATCGTATTCGCTAACGGAATTCGCGGATTTTGGCATTCAGGAACTTCAGCCCCAATGGTTATAAAGGATCCGACGATTTACAAGCACACACATATTATGGCCTGTGCAGAACTAGGTCAGGTTAGTTTCGAAGAATTTGGACGTTGGCTGATTCAATCACCATTAGAAAGTCGAGGTGGACATATTAGTGATGGGGATCGAAATTCTTATAACGATATTGCACAAGCAGGTTTAATCAAAGCAATGTTAGATTGGATAGAGAATGACCAGCAGTCAGTAGCAACAAACCTTAAACTAGCCTTACACCAATGGAATACTATTTTGGGTCTATACACGAGCGCCATTCTACGGAAACCGGTCGAAATACCGTTCAACCCATCAAATGATCTAATAGTTAGATTAAGATCAGCGCTTGGCCAGTTTCCGTTGGAATAATGTATGGTTTTATAATCTACCTTAGAAAATTAATGCTTGGCTGGGCAACTTGTGGTCTATGCAACTGGCTCATTTGGGATCTTTTACTATAGGACGAAATCGTCTGGTTAAGTAGTTGGACAGGAAGGGGTTGAGAGGAAGACGGATCTATCTGAGGTTTAAAAAGGTGTATCGAGTGAAAGTTGTGTTGAGATTTAGCTTCTTTTCTGCTGGGCTTATCATTTAGGAAGAGGTTTTGTGCGACGATTGCTGGCTGAACAGTACTATGTTTTTGATGAAATTGGCCAGTAAGAAACAGAGCTTTTTCTAAATTAGGGGTTAGTTCTTTTTTCAAGGCCGGCATAACTCTAGATAAATATTCCTGCTCTGTTAGTGAACTGGGAATTAAATACTCGACGACACTAGTTGGTTTGTTGCCGGTTGTCTGTTTATTTGGCTGCTTGGACTGCGAAGTGGGTAGTTCAGTGGGTTTGTTGAGGGCGGGCGATTCATTCCTGAAATTCGACAGCCGTTGTGTCAAACGATTGGCTATACCAGTCAGATTCATGGGCCTAATTTCCTTTGTTAGAAGAGTACTACCCTCTTACTTGTCGATTATAGTGGCTAATTCTTGAGTTAGTTAATGTGATCGGTCTTCAAACTTCGCTTATAAATACGAGTTCTTTGTTTTTCAAAGACCAATTGATAATTAGCTTCTATACGTTTTTGAATTGTTGAATCTATAGGTAACGACCAAGTGTAGATAAAATCGACTAAATCAACATATGGGGCAATTTTCATTTCTCTTGGTTTGGTTTCGATAATAGATAAATTGGGTCGAACATCTTTGAATGCAGGATTAAAAAGAATAGGAAAATAATCAGTATTAGCTTCGTAATTATCCCATTCAACTCCACCTGTGTAAGTACAGTAATAACCAATGGCATGAAGAAACATACCAATACGTTGGCACTGGCCGCGAGAATCGAAAATAAGAGGTAAAACTCGGCTATTCGGACTGATCTTGTGTAGTCCGGATCGAAACTCTTTCATATCTTTGTCTAGCTTTGGGTATAAGTTGATCATATAACCGAAGTTAATTAAAGCGATCAAAATTAAAACACTAAAAACTACCCAACGAGTCAGCTTATATTTAGGCAGTTGGAAAAATGGTATTAAGAATAAGAAGGGGTATAGGCTTAGTCGGTGACTAATAAAGCCTCCCCCGGACATTCCGTCTGGTACCAAAACATATAGAACGATACAAACCAAACTAATTAGGAAAAAGCTATCTTTATATTGGAAAGACAAGTGTCGTTTTTTCCAAAGGCTGGCGGCTAAGTTGAGTAAAGTCAGGATAAGAAGAAGTAGGAAACAAGCTGATAAGATTTTGCCTAATTTCAGCTGAAAAGTCGTAAATGAAAATAGAATCTCTAGATTTGAAACGTATTCGTATAAGCGGTGAATTGGCCAATGAACATGGTTGCTTTTGGTGCCATGCGACAAAATAAACCATATTGGTAAAGCACAAGATGGAAGTAGCATTGGTATTTGCCACAAATGTTTTTTTAAGTTACTTAACCGAAAAGTTAGCAACCAGAGAATTGAAACAACTATCAGAGTAATGACGGTTGACACCATATGTGAAAAATAGCAACAAACCATAATCAAGTTAAATACGATAGCCTGCTTATAACCTAATTTTTGGTGGTTATCCCACCAATAGCCTACTGCCAGTAAACAAAAACCTACGCTGTATGAAAAATTGTAGAACCCCATGTGAAGAAGATAGTTATAAACAAAGGGAAATAAAAGTAAAGGTAAGGTGTTGGTACTAATCTCACTAAAGAACGAATACTGAGACTTGTCTAATAAAAATGAGCCCCTACCAACACCAATAATCAGAAACCGACCAGCATAAAGGAATAGAATAACATAACCACTTAACATTATTTTTTCGGCTATCAAGGGGTCAACTATGAACATGAGACTTGCAATGACAAGATGCCCAAACCAGTTAGGCATTGGTTGTAGATTCAAGTCATAGTATTGTTGAAGGAGAGGATATTGTGTGGTATTAAAATATTCTTTGAGGATGAAAGAATTATATACATGGCTCGGCCCATCTTGAGTTGGAAAAAATTGAATTGACCAAATTGGTAAAAGATAAAGAAGTGTTAAAA